>QHXQ01000073.1 GCA_003223935.1 Acidobacteriota bacterium
ACGAACGGTGAGCGGATCGAACTCAAGTGATATGCGCTGAGCACTGAGGACTGAGTGGTAGACATTGAATGATAGCAATGGAGCAAGATATAAAGGCGGATAGAACGAGCAACTCAGCACACAGCACACAGCACACAGCACTGCCTTTGACCATCGCGCTGGCGAAAGGGCGGATGCAGGACGAGGCTCTACACGTGCTGGCGTGTGCGGGCGTGAGTGTGAGCGATGAGGCGTTGGCGTCGCGGCGTCTGGCCGTTGAAGATGAGCGCGGGCGCTATCGCTTCGTGTTTGTCAAACCGGCGGACGTGCCGGTTTATGTCGAACATGGGATTGCGGACTGCGGCGTGGTCGGCCGTGATGTGCTGCTCGAAACAGAAGCGGACGTGTTGCAGCCGCTCGACCTCGGCATCAATCGTTGTTGCATCGCGGTTGCGGCGCGTGCGGACGCGACGGGGCATGAGGTGGGCATGCTGCGCGTAGCGACCAAGTATCCGCGTATTGCGGCGGCGCATTTCGGCGCGCGCGGTGTGCCGGTGGAGATCATCGAACTGTCCGGTTCGGTCGAACTCGCGCCGGTGCTAGGACTGGCAGACTGCATCGTCGATCTGGTCGAGACGGGCCGGACACTCGCGGAGAATGGCCTCGTCGTCGTCGAGACGATCACAGAATCAACCGGCCGGCTGGTCGTCAATCGCGCGAGTTATCAATTGAAAGCTACGGCGGTTGGAGAATTGATCGAGGCCCTGAGACAGGCAGTTGGTGTCGGGGCGGTCACAGACGCATGAAGAGGTGCGAGCGTTGATCGAGATTATCAAAAGCAGCGAGCGTGTGCGGCGCGATGCGGCGTTGGCGCGCATCAAGGGGCGCAGCGTTACATTGAACGCGGAGTTGATGACGAACGTCGCCGCGATCATCGAAGACGTGCGCCGACGCGGCGACGCGGCGCTCGTTGAATACAGCGCGCGCTTTGACGGCGTGCAGCTTGCGCCCACAGAGTTGCGCGTTGACGAACAGACGTTGCGCACGTCGGCTGCGCATGTTGCTGAAGATGTGCTCGAAGCTCTGCGCGCAGCGATCAGGAATATACGTCTCTTTCATGAACACGAACAGCGCGCAGCTTGGCAGATCGAGACGGACAACGGCTCGCTCGTCGGGCAACGCTTCACGCCGGTTGAGCGCGCGGGTCTGTACGTGCCCGGCGGCACGGCGAGCTATCCTTCTTCGGTTGTAATGAACGTCGTGCCCGCGCAGGTCGCAGGTGTCGAGCGCATCGTCGTCACGACGCCACCGCGCACGCTCGCCACGACGCCCGCCGTCGCCGCCGCGCTGGTCGAACTCGGCGTCACGGAGATTTATCAAGTGGGCGGCGCGCAAGCCGTCGCCGCGCTCGCCTATGGCACAGAAACGATTCCGCGCGTTGATAAGATCACGGGCCCCGGCAATCGCTACGTTGCGGCGGCGAAGCGTCTGGTCTTCGGCGTCGTCGGCATTGATTCGATTGCCGGCCCGAGCGAAGTCGTGATCGCCGCAGATGAGACGGCGCGCGCCGATTACATCGCCGCCGATCTACTCGCACAAGCCGAGCATGGCGAGGATGCTTCGGCTGTGCTCATTACAACGAGCGAGCAGTTGGCCCACGAAGTCGCACGCGAAGTTGCACGACAAGCAGAGACATTGCCGCGTCGCGCGATCATTGAAAGATCACTCGCGGACTTCGGTGCGGCATTCGTCGTTGATAATCTCGACGCGGCTTGCGCGCTCGTCAACGAACTAGCGCCGGAGCATCTCGAACTCGTCACGCAAAACGATGATGAGATCGCAGCCAACGTGCGGCACGCGGGCGCGATCTTCTTCGGCGCGCACACGCCCGAAGCCGTCGGCGATTATTTCGCCGGCCCGAATCATGTGTTGCCCACAGGCGGCGCGGCGCGCTTCTCGTCCGCGCTCAGCGTCCAAGATTTTTTGCGCCACACGACGCTGCTCCACTACACGCGCGCCGACATCGAACGCGCCGCCCCGCAGATCGCCGCGCTCGCCCGCGCCGAAGGGTTGGATGCGCACGCGCACTCAGCGATGATCAGAACTGAGCGCTCAGCAATCAGCTTTCAGCATTCAGCTAAAGCTGAAGATCGCTGAAAACTGAAAGCTGATTGCTAATAGCTTATGACTATGTTTGATCCGTTAACCATCATCAAACCGCGCGTGCGCGCGTTACAGGCTTACACGCTTGCGCCGGATCGTGCGCCGATCAAGATCAATCAGAACGAGAATCCGTTCGATCTGCCGACGCGACTCAAACAGGAAACCGAGCGGCGTTTGCAGGCGCGCGCTTGGGCGCGTTACCCGGACTTCGTGCCCGTGTCGCTGCATGAGAAGCTCGCTCAGTTTGCGGGCTGGACGGCGGACGGCGTGATCGCGGGCAATGGCTCGAACGAGTTGATCCAAGCGACACTGATGACGACTATCGAGCCGGGCAAGCGTGTCTTGATCTCCGAGCCGACGTTCGCGCTCTACCGGCAAGTAACGACCGTGCTCGGCGGTGAGATCATCAGCGTCCCGCATGCGGCTGATCTAACTTACGACGTGCCAGCAATCCTCCGGGCAGTCGCCGCGCACGCGCCCGATGTCGTCATCATCTGCTCGCCGAACAATCCGACAGGCTATCGTCTGGCAGATAGCGATCTCGTTCAACTGCTTGAGACGACGCGCGGGCTGGTCGTGATTGACGAAGCGTACTTCGAGTTTTCCGGTCGCACGGTTGTGCCGCTGCTCGCGGCGCACAAGAATCTCGTCGTCTTTCGCACCTTCTCGAAGGCGTTGGCGCTCGCGGCGCTGCGCGTCGGCTACTTGCTCGCCGCGCCGGAACTCGCGCGCGAGATCGGTAAAGCTGTGCTGCCCTATAACCTCAACGCGATGTCGCAGACCGCCGCCGAAGTAGCCGTCGAAATGTACGACGCGGAGTTGCGCCCACTCGGCGCGCAACTCATCGCCGAGCGCGAACGTCTGTTTACCGAGTTGCAAAGCATCGCGGGACTTGCGCCCGTGCCGTCGCAAGCGAACTTCATGATCGTGCGCACGGAGATTGAACCACGCCGCGTCTTCAAAGAGTTGCTCGCGCGCGGTATCCTCGTCCGCGACGTGAGCAGCTATCCGATGCTCAAAGACTATTTTCGCTTCAACGTCGGCACACCAGCAGAGAACGACGCGCTCATCGCGGCGCTGCGGGAGATTTTCGCGGCAGAGGAATGATTTGAAATTTCAAATCTCAAATTTGAGATCAAAACTTATGAGCACACAAGTTCAGACCCAAACGCGCACGGCCGAGGTGCAACGCAAGACGAAAGAGACTGACGTGCGCGTCACGCTCGCGCTCGACGGCACGGGACAGGCGCGCATCTCGTCGGGCATCGCGTTTCTCGATCACATGCTTGAGTTGTTCGCGCGGCATGGCTTGTTTGATCTTGAGATCGAGTGTCGCGGCGATCTTGAGATTGACGATCATCACTCGGTCGAAGACATCGCGATCACTTTGGGGCAAGCGTTCATGCAGGCGCTCGGCGCGAAGCAAGGCATCGCGCGTTACGGCGCGGCGCTTGTGCCGATGGACGAGGCGCTGTGTCGCGCGGTCGTTGATCTGTCGGGGCGCTTCTATCTCGTCTATGCGGTCGAGACGCGACGCCAGATGATCGGCAATTTCTCGGTCGAACTGGCCGAGCACTTCTGGCGTTCGTTCGCCGAAGCCGCACGCTGCAACCTGCACCTAGACGCCTTGCGCGGGCGCAACACGCACCACATCCTCGAAGGCACGTTCAAAGCGACGGCGCGTGCGCTGCGCCAAGCGTGCGAACGCGACCCGCGCGTGGTCGGCGTGTTGAGCACAAAGGGAGTTTTATAGTTGGTCGAATGCGGAAGGGAACTGTGTGAGGTTCGTGTCGCAAGTAGCGATCATTGATTACGGCGTGGGCAATCTGCGTTCGGTCGAGAAGGCGTTCGCGGCGATGGATTGCGCAGCCGTTGTGAGCAGCGACGAGCGTGTGCTGCGCGACGCGGACAGGCTTGTGTTGCCGGGCGTCGGCGCGTTCCGCGCGTGCATGAACGGGTTGCAAGAGCGCGGCTTTGATGAACTCGTGCGCGAGCGCGTGGCGGCGGGCGTGCCGCTCTTGGGCGTGTGCGTCGGGATGCAGATGTTGTTTGCGGCATCAGAAGAGTTTGGCGAGACAGAAGGTCTGAAACTGCTCGGCGGGCGCGTGCGCCGTTTCGATGGCGCGTTGCACGTGCCGCAGGTCGGCTGGAACAACGTGCGCCAGCGCCGGCCTAAACATCCTCTTTTTGCCGGCATCAGTGACGGCGCGTTCTTCTACTTCGTTCATTCATATTATTGCGCTGCTACCGAACGCGAGGCGGTGTTGGGCGAGACCGATTATGGTTTGAGTTACGCTTCCGTCGTCGGGCGCGCGAACGTCTGCGGCGTGCAATTTCACCCGGAGAAGAGTCAGGCAGCGGGCTTGCGCCTGCTGAAAAACTTCGCGACCGCCGATTTTGAGAACAATACAAATTGATAGATCAAAACGACGCGCGTCATGTTAGCTAAACGGATCATCCCTTGTCTCGACATTGATCGCGGGCGCGTGGTCAAAGGGATCAAGTTCGTCTCTTTGACAGACGCGGGCGATCCGGTCGAGCAGGCGAAGCGTTACGATACGGAAGGCGCGGACGAGTTAACGTTCCTCGACATCACCGCGTCGTCAGACAAGCGCGCCATCGTCGCCGAGCTTGTGCGGCGCGTCGCCGATCAGGTCTTCATTCCGTTCACGGTCGGCGGCGGATTGAACTCGGTCGAAGACATTCGCGCCATCTTGCGCGCGGGCGCAGACAAAGTCTCGCTCAACACGGCGGCGATTAAAGAACCTGAACTGATCCGCGCGGGCGCGGAGACGTTCGGCAGTCAGTGCATCGTCGTGGCGATTGATGCGCGGCGCAGGTGCGCGGGCGATCCGAAAGCGGGCTGGGAAGTTTACACGCACGGCGGGCGGAATAACGTCGGTTGGGACGCGCTTGAATGGGCTGCACGCGCCGAACAGTTGGGCGCGGGCGAGATTCTGCTGACGAGTATGGACAGAGACGGCACGCGCGACGGTTATGATCTGGCGCTGACGCGCGCCGTGAGCGATGCTGTGCGCATCCCCGTCATCGCGTCGGGCGGCGCAGGCACGCTCGAACATTTTTATGACGCGCTGACGACGGGCGGCGCGAGCGCCGTGCTTGCGGCTTCGCTCTTCCATTTCGGGCATTACAAGATCAGCGAAGTGAAAGATTACCTGCGTTCGCGCGGCGTTGTGGTGCGGTGATAGGTCTGTTAATCGAAAGCGACTGCAATGAAAGTTTCTTTGAGTGAGATTAAGTTTGACGAGCGGGGCCTAGCGCCGACGGTGGTGCAGGATGCGCGGACGGGCGAGGTGTTGATGCTCGCTTACATGAACGCGGAGAGTCTGCAACGCACGCTCGCCGAAGGCGAGACGTGGTTCTGGTCGCGCTCGCGCGCTGAACTATGGCACAAGGGCGCGACTTCGGGCCACACGCAACGTGTCGCTAGCGTGCGCGCCGATTGCGATGCGGACGCGCTGCTCGTCTCGGTTGAGCCGCGCGGGCCGGCCTGTCACACGGGCGCGCGCACCTGTTTTCATCAAGAGCTTGACGCCGAGTTAGGCCGAGCACAAGCAGGCGAGCCAAACACGTATGCTGAAACGAGCGAGCCACGCGCGCCTGAGCTGGGCTTACAACTGCGACAGCTTTACGCGCTGATTGAACGACGCAGACAAGAACGGCCCGAAGGCTCTTACACGACTTATCTGTTCAATCAAGGGCTGGACAAGATTTTGAAGAAACTTGGCGAGGAGACGGCCGAGACGATCATCGCGGCGAAGAACGGTGACGCAGGCGCGCTCGTCGCCGAAGCGTCCGATCTGCTCTATCATCTGCTCGTGCTGTGCGTCGAGCGTGGCGTGACGCTCGAAGAGATCAGCGCAGAGTTAGTACAACGCAGCGGCCAGCCGAATGAGCGGCTGAGGAAAACGGAATGAGCGAGAGCGTGGAAGCGCGCGCGCTGTTGACGGACGGAGCGGCGTTGCGCGAGTTGATGGCGTTTGCGGCCCAGTTGGCGCGCGGCGCGGGCGAGATCACGCTGCGTTATTTTCGGCGAACGCTTGAGGCCGAGCGCAAAGCCGACGGCTCATTTGTGACGGCGGCAGATCGTGAGGCAGAAAAGTTTTTGCGCGCGGAGATCGGACGACGCTTTCCCGACGACGCCATCATCGGTGAAGAAGAGGGCGAGCAGGCCGGCACAACTGATCGTCGTTGGATCATTGACCCGATTGACGGCACATATTCGTTCGTGCATGGCGTCCCGTTCTACGGCGTGCTGATCGGGTTAGAGATCGCGGATGAGCCGTCGGTCGGCGTGGTGCACCTTCCAGCGTTGGGTGAGTTGATCAAAGCTGCGCGCGGGCAGGGCTGCTACTGGAACGGCGAGTTGGCGCGCGTCTCCGCGACCGACTCGATGGCTGAGGCGCTGCTGTTGGCGACCGACTTCGGCACGTGCGAGCGTTACGGCTTCGGCGCGGCGGCAGATGAGTTGCAGCGTCGCTTTGGTGCGCGGCGCACTTGGGGCGATTGCTACGGGCATGTGTTAGTGGCGACGGGCCGAGCCGAGTGCATGCTCGATCCCGTGATGAACGTCTGGGACTGCGCGCCGCTTCTGCCCATCGTCGAAGAGGCGGGCGGCACGTTCACAGACTGGAGGGGGCAACGCACGATTCGCGGCGGCAACGCAATCTCAACCAACGGCGCGCTCTTCAACGAAGTCTTTCAGATCATCAATAAAAATGCGGGTTCGGCGCACGGTTAGAGTCGCGCGGGTGTCAAAAGGCGATACCGGATCAGGGATAGTGCGTGCATACGGGTCAGTCGGACTCACATGCGGCGGTGAGGGCGTGCGCGGGTTCATGTGACGCGCAGACGAGTCGTCTGCGAGATGCTGTCAGTAACGTCGATTTAGGAATAAGTCTTATTATTTTCTCACTTAGGTTTTTGCTCATGAGATGGCACGGTCATTGCACATGTACTTCGACCGATCATCCCTCTGGTCGTTTTAAGAGCAAGCCCACGGGTAGGATTTGAATTGACAGCTAGTGCAATTAACGCCTCGTTGAAGTCTCCGACTGCATGCGAACGGATACTTTGAGGCGCAGGTTTGCCCTGCGGTCTAGTTCTAGCAAACAGGATTCTGTGGAGAAGAAAAAAGATGAAGAAGCCAATTAAGCACGTCGAGCGGGGCGTGGCCCTCGTCGCCGGTGGACTGTTCAATACGATCCAATTTTTCAACCAGTACCGGCCGGGCAAATCGTTTACGCCGAAGTGGTCTGATAAGCCGATGCTGAAGTCTTGGCAGAAGTCGAAGCCGCCGCTCGGTTTTCCGCGCACGACTGACAGCCTCTGTCCGAAGTGCGTCATCGAAGCGCGGCAACGGATTTTGAGCGCGCCTGTGATCGATCCGACCGAGTTGGTCAACGAGAAGGTGGGCGAGATCAAGGCGACGATCATCGAGCGCGACGGGCAAATCTGGATGGTCAAGGATTGCCCCGTCCACGGCCATTTCGAGGACATCATGGCGATTGACTCGAAGTTCTTGAAGCACATCGAAGCGATGTTCCCCGGTCGCGACATTCAAGCGCACAACGACGAGAAGTTGCACAATCACGGGTCTAGCACGATCAAGTACGGGCGCGGGTCGGTCTTGACGATTGACCTGACAAACCGCTGCAACATGATGTGCGATCCTTGCTTCATGGACGCGAATCAGGTCGGCTTCGTCCACGAGTTGTCATTCGACGAAATCAAAGACATTCTCGACAAAGCCATCTCGATCAAACCGCGCCGGCAGATGTCTGTGCAGTTTTCGGGCGGTGAGCCGACCATCTCGCCGCACTTCCTCGACTCGATCCGCTATTCGCGCAAGGTCGGTTACAACTCCGTGCAGTGCGCGACGAACGGCATCGAGTTTGCCAAGTCGAAAGAGTTCTGCCGCGCGGCGGCCGAGGCGGGCCTGCGTTACGCTTACCTACAGTTCGACGGTATCGGCAACGATGCGAATAGTCACCGGCAAGTCGGAAATCTGTTCGACGTGAAGCTGCGCGCGATTGACAACCTGCACGAGGCGGGCGTCGAGATCGTGCTGGTGACGACGCTGGTCAACAACATCAACAATGATCAGGTCGGCTCGGTCATACGCTTCGCTTTGGAGAACCCGAAGAAGATCGCGTTCATCTCGTTCCAGCCCGTCTCGTTCACGGGTCGTGATGAGGAGATCACGGATGATCGGCGCATGGCGCAGCGCTACACCTTGTCGCATCTGGCGCGCGACGTGAAAGATCAAGTCGGCATCACCGAGCCGACGCGCGATTGGTTCCCGCTCTCGCTGATGGGCGCGTTCGCGGACTTCGCAGACCTCGCGCACGGCCCCGACGCCGAATGGGGTCAAGTCTCTTGCGGCTGCCATCCGAACTGCGGCGTGGGCACGGCCGTGATGATTGACAAAGAGACGAAAGAGATGCGACCCGTGCCGGAGTTCCTGAACATTCCGGGCTTAGTTCGCGACATGCAACGGATCACGGACGCGGGGCGCGGTAAGTGGGCGTCGAACGTCATGATGGGCTTGGCGCTCTTGAAGCATTACAACTCTTACAGCGCGCCGACGCACTTCTCGCTCTACGAGTTGTTCAAGAAGTTCGACAAGTCGTTTGGTCTGACGGGCAAGAATTACGGGCGCGTGGACGGCAAACGCTCGAAGCGTGACATTGAAGCGCGCCGCGCGGATCGTTGGAACTTCCTCTTCATCGCGGGCATGTGGTTTCAAGACCTGTTCAACTACGACTTCCGCCGCACAGAGATGTGCATCATCCCTTACGGCACACAGGAAGGCGAGATCAGTTTCTGCGCTTATAACACGGGCATCGGCTGGCGCAATATCATTGAGCAGATGCACCAGAACGCGACCGTCGCCAAGTGGTATCAGGAGCACGGGCGACACGAAATCTTCGCGCGCGGCAAAGAGGTTGCGCTCGACTACAAGTCGGCGGTCAGCCTCAATCTGAACGAGACCGACTTGCAGCGCCCGCACAGGCCGGAGATGGCTGGGCCGAAGACGGCGCACGAAGAGGCCGTGATGATGCGCAAGCTCTACCAAGAGATGGTGCTCAAGCAGAAACTCGGCGCGAGCGAAGTGGAGCAGAACAAGCCGGTGCAGATCAAAAGCTTGGGCCGCGCGAAGAACGAGACGACGACATCTGCTTCAGCTTAAACCGGGCACCGTCGTTCGTGACAAGCGAAAGCCCCGCGCGTTGCAGACGGCGCGGGGCTTTCGCTTTGTCCCATTAGCACGTAACATAACCAAGTGCGCGCGCATACATCGGTTCATCTTTGTGCAAGGAGAGAAGCGAGATGGTGCAGGACAAGAAGCATGAGGTGAAAGTTAAGGTACAGGTGCTTGAGTTATCGAAGGCGGGGAGCGGCATTGAGTTGGAGATTTTCGCTGAGGGCGAGAAGCTGGGCGAGATAGAGATCGGGCACGGCTCGTTCGGTTGGCGGCGCGCTTCGGGCAAACGCGGCTTCCGGCGCGTTGATTGGTCAACTTTTGCGCAATGGCTGAATGAAAGATTGGGTTAGCTCGCAGCCGTATGCGAAGTTGAACAGCGGCGCTGCTTGAATAATTCAAGGCGTTAAGGTGTAATGATGAACGGTTGGTCTTTTCTATGATTCGGATTCTGTTAACGAACGACGACGGCATACATTCCGACGGTCTCACGCAAGTCGAAGCGGCATTGAAGGCAGTGGGCGACGTCTATGTGGTCGCGCCCGCCTCGGAGATGAGCGGCGCATCGCACAGTCTGACGCTGGCGCGCCCTTTGCGCATCCGCCAAATTGACGAACGGCACTGGACGGTTGACGGTACGCCGACCGATTGTGTGACATTGGCGCTGCACAAGATTCTCCCGGCGGAAGCGCGCCCGCACATCTGCGTCTCAGGCATCAATCATGGCGGCAACTTGGGTGATGATGCGACCTATTCGGGCACGGTCGCCGGCGCGCTCGAAGCGACGATCTTCGGCGTGCCGGGTTTGGCTTTTAGTTTAGTGACGCGCGAGCGTTTCGACTTCACGCATGCGGCCGCGTTCGCGGCCCAAGTCGTGCGCCGTGTGATCAAAGAGGGCTTACCTGAAGGGGCGCTCTTGAATATCAATCTGCCGCCGGGCGCGATCAAAGGTGTGCGCGTCACCCGACAGGGCGTGAAGAACGCGCGCCCGATCATCAGCGAGCACATAGACCCGCGCGGCAAAGCTTACTACTGGATCGGTGAAGAATACTTCGAGGGCGAGTGCGAAGAGGACACGGATTTTTATGCCGTGCGGCACGGCCTCGTCTCCGTCACGCCGATGCGCAGCGACATGACGAACTATCAAGAACTCGCGGCGCTCGCCGAGTGGAACACGGACGACGCAACGCCCGCGCCGGTCTGTGCTGTTGAAGACGAGCCGGTCGAGCGCGCTTGAACTGCGCATCATACAAGACAAGGGGACTACTTCCTTTTGCGTTCCGCATCACAACTACCACAGGGGCCGGCTTCAGAGTTTAGCGGGCGACGCGCGGCGATGATCGAACGCCTGCGCGCGCATTACAGCATCCGCGACGAGCGCGTGTTGCGCGTCATGCGCGAAGTGCCGCGCCACTTCTTCGTGCCCGAAGCTCTGCGTGAACGTGCCTACGGCGATCACGCGCTGCCCATCTCCGGCAATCAAACCATCTCGCAGCCTTATATCGTCGCGCGTATGACGGAGTTGTTGGAGTTGGACGACCGAAGCCGCGTGCTTGAGATCGGCGCAGGCTCAGGCTATCAGACGGCTGTGCTCGCACGACTCGCGGCGCAGGTCTATGCGATTGAGCGCATCGGCGAACTAGCGCGCGACGCGCAGGCGCGCATACGCGAGTTGAACATCTACAACGCGACCATCAAAGCCTTCGACGGCACGCTCGGCTGGGAAGCGCACGCCCCCTACGACGCGATCCTCACAGCCGCAGGCGGCCCGGACATCCCGCAGCCGCTCCTCGCGCAATTAAAGATCGGCGGCCGGCTCGTCATCCCCATCGGCTCATCGCGCGAAGCGCAGCGCCTCATTCGCGTCTGTCGCACGGAAGCAGGCTACGAGCAGGAGGAACACGGCGCATGCGTCTTCGTCCCGCTCATCGGGCGCTACGGCTGGCAGACGTGAGGCAAGGGTTAGAGGTCAGAGGTTGGAGCGCAAGACTGACGAATTGCCCAAGCATGGCATGCGTGGAAGCAAGCCTGCTCAGCCTCAGTTAACGGCAACCAATGTAGTTCATTCTCGCCATCATGTCCCAACTTATCCATGAATTCGCCCGCGAAGAACGTCGCGCGCATTTTGTAATGCTGTTCGTCTGTCGCGGCGTAGAAGTACTGAACAGCTTCACCGAGCCTGCGAATTAGTCGCACAGTGCGTGCTAATTCCTCAGACACCTCACGTGCAACCGTAGCGTCAGGCGCTTCGCCCGGCAACGAGCCGCCACCCGGCAGAAAATATTTCTGTTGGCCCTTGACCAGCGCAACTTGACCATCGTTGATGACGACCACGTAGGCGGCACGCCTCTCTGTGTACCGAACGTGCGGCTCTGGATAACCAAAGATGAGCGTTTTAGCCATGTTCATTTCCACTCGCCCGGCAAAGTGGCACAAGCCTTGTGATGCTTGAAAGGCAAGTGGCAGACGACGGCGAGATAAGATACATTACCAACATAGTTACTCTAAGAGCGATAGCTTGCTGAGTGACGATTCAACCCTCGGGCCGATTAGCGCATGGGTTCGGGTTGAATTGACGAGTGGTAGGTGTGAGCTTTAACAACTTGAGGCTACGCATCGGCGCGCAGCCTCCTTCTCAATTGGAGCAGATCATTTGATTGGCAGACTCATCGAAATCCTCTCCGGTTTTATTGTGGCGGTAATTTCAAAGCTTGGCTACACGGGTGTCGTGTTGTTGATGGCCATCGAGTCGGCATGCATCCCTCTGCCGTCGGAAGTGATCATGCCGTTTTCGGGTTATCTGGTGCATACGGGCCGGTTCAACCTGTGGCTCGTGGCGGTGGCGGGCGCTGTCGGTTGTGTGGTCGGCTCGATGGTAGCTTACTGGGTGGGCATGTATGGCGGGCGGCCTCTGATCGAGAAGTATGGCAAGTACGTTTTGATCTCGCGCCACGATCTCGATCTGGCTGATCGTTGGTTTGCGCGCTATGGCGAGGTGATTGTGTTTGCGAGCCGTCTGCTGCCGGTCGTGCGCACGTTCATCGCGTTTCCGGCGGGCGTGGCGCGCATGCGTGTGCCGCGCTTTATCCTCTATACGTTTCTCGGCTCGCTCCCTTGGTGTCTGGGCTTGGCTTACGTCGGGCAGGTGCTCGGCGCACAGTGGGACAAGAACGAAGCGCTCAAGGCTTGGTTTCATCGCTTCGACTTCCTGATCGGTCTCATCATCCTCGCGGGCGCAGCATGGTGGGTCTGGCGTCACCTCAAGCATGCGCGCGCCGATAAAGAGGCGACGGCAACCGAAGCGGCTTCGAGTGAACGTGCTTAGCGGATAATTCGTGGCGCAACAGCCGGGTGAGTTCCTAGTTTGAGCTTGGGGTGGTATAATCCCTTCGTACTGTTTGAGCCAGTTCTTTTGAGAATTCAACACTCGACATCGGGATGAGCCTACAGAGCCTTCTCCTTGTGCCGTCTGCTGTGTTCACCACACGCGACCGTCACTCAGGGAGATGCCCCCGATGAGCAATGCACTACGCCAGCCGACTGAAAACCACATTCTCGCTACCCTGTCGCCCGAAGATTACGAACGCATTGCGCCGCATCTGGAGCCTGTCAATCTGCCTCAAGGGCAAACTCTCTATCAAGCTGGTGAGCCTATCAAGCACGTCTATTTCCCGACGAACTCGATGGTGTCCTTAGTCTCACAAATGTCTGACGGCGCGAACGTCGAAGTAGGCATCATCGGCTTTGAAGGGATGGTCGGACTTTCCTGCTTGCTCGGCGTTGATGAGTCGCCGTATGAAGCGATAGTGCAGATTCAGGACGGCGCGCTACGCATGAGCGCGCAAACGATTAAGCGCGAGTTCAAGCGCGGCGGCGCGCTCCATGACTTGCTGCTGCGCTACACGCAATCGCTCTTGCTGATGACTTCACAAGTAGCCGCGTGCAACAGAGTGCATGGCATCGGCGAACGCTTGGCGCGCTGGCTGCTGATGAGCTACGACCGTTGCGTGTACGCTGACTTGCCGCTCACGCATGAGTTCATCGCCACGATGCTCGGCGTGCGGCGTGCGGGCGTAACGGAAGCCGCCAGCATCCTGCAAACCGAAGGGCTGATTACATATCATCGCGGGCACATCACCATCAAGGACAAGCAAGGGTTGGAAGAGTTCGCTTGCGAATGCTACCAGATCATTAAAACAGAGTTCGACCATCTGCTGCATTAGGCAGGGTCGGCGTCCGCCGGTACTCTTCCGCCGATCCGCAAATCAGATCATTACTAATAGACGTGCTTGTTTGACAGTCCACGTTGCGCCACTTAGAATGACTATCCGAACTTATCGGGGCGTGGCTCAGCCTGGTAGAGCGCTCGGTTCGGGACCGAGAGGTCGAAAGTTCAAATCTTTCCGCCCCGACCATTATGATGTAAAGAAGCAGTGGATTGGTCAATCCACTGCTTCTTTTTTGCTGGTACGTTGAATATTCTTAGTTTCGATCTTGGCAGGTTATGAAGATTTGTAGATATTGTGGATTGGAGCAGCCCAATGAATCTTTCGGAGTTTGCAAGATCATCGCGGGCAAAATTTATCGCCGCCTCCAATGCCAAAGCTGCAAGCAGGCTGGCAAAAATGCGCGGCGCAAAAACATCAGGCAATGGCTTGATGATTATAAGAAGAGGTTAGCTTGCGAGCGTTGCAGGTTTGCGGACTTCCGAGCTTTATAGCGGTTTGCGATTGAATGTAGCCGCTTCGGCAGGGCAGCCAAGTCAGAACCGCCTGCGGTAGCGGGCGGGTCTTTATGTTGACGACCCGCCCGCTACCGCAGGCGGTTCTGACACCAGTTACACTCAATTGCAATTCGCTATAGAGTTCCATCATACTGATCATAGCCAGAAGGGCTTCAACGTAGCAGATATGCTGCGCCGTGGGGTATCAATCCAAACGATAAAGCGAGAGATCGAGAAGTGCGCTGTACTGTGCTCAAACTGTCACCAGATTGAGCATTACCCAAACCGTTCTTGAGATCAGAGGTTCAAATCCTATCGCCCCGATTGCAATTGAGGAAACGAAAAGAGCGGGCTTCATTGGCCCGCTCTTTTCTTGTCTGTGTCTCTCTTGCAAGTCAGCCGCTCCGCTTCGTCGCTTGCTGGCGCGCGTCTTTGAACATTGTCCTGATGTCCACCCAACGGCCGTCGCGTTTGACGTAAAGACGCGGCTGCGTCGGCGGATAGCGTTTGGCAAACGCGGGGTTGGCGGTGAGCAGGGGACTGATGGCGGCGCGGTCGCCTGTGGTGACGCGCCAACGGCCAGCTTCGCGCACGAGATATTGCCGCACGACGATCTTGCCTTCGCCTTCAAATGGCGCACGCGCGCGCCCGTAAACTACAGAATCCGCCATCGCCAGATCGCCCGCCACATGCACCGCGCCGATCTCCAGACGCTCTAGCTCATACATATTCTTCGTCCGCTCAAGCGCGCGTGTGAAACGCTCGCGCGATAGGCGACGCTGCGAAGCTGACGGCAGCACGTCGTACAACGCATCGTAATTGCCCGTGCGCAACTGCGCGAACGCGCTCTCGATTGCGCCGCGCACGTCGCTCTCATCAGACGCCGCGCGCGCCGGTGCGACGAACACGAGCAAAGAACAGGCGAACGCGAACATTAACGCGACCGCGCCCAAGCGCGCTCTGCGTGCGAGATAACTTTTATTGCTCATCATCAATCTCTTCACTCTCTGCCTCTGTGGCGTCGGCTTCGATGCTGCGCGCGCGCAGCAGGTTGCGCTGATCGAGAAACCATGCGACGA
This sequence comes from Acidobacteriota bacterium, assembly GCA_003223935.1. Classification (GTDB taxonomy): domain Bacteria; phylum Acidobacteriota; class Blastocatellia; order Pyrinomonadales; family Pyrinomonadaceae; genus QHXQ01. The sequence continues at coordinate 15,170 of QHXQ01000073.1, forward strand.
CGCCGAGCGTGGCCGCGACGAACGTGGCGTCCAAATGATTGCGCCAACCGAGCACGACCGCGCAGAGCAAACACAAGCCCGCCACAAGACTCCACAGGCGCTTTACGCCAAACAGCGTGTAAGTGTTCACCGGCGGCGCGAGCTTAGATGCAGCACTCGCGTCGTTGGCTTGTGCGACATCGGCGCGCGCGGTCGCATTATCTGTGTCTGGCTCGCGCAACATGCTTAATTGATCGTGACGGGGATGTCGGTCTTAACGGTCGTCGGCGGAAAACACTTCTCCTCGTCGCACGCCTGCACGCGCACTTGCGCCGGCAGACTGGCTGTGCCCTTTGGCGCATCGGCGGCGGCGCGCACAGGCAACTTGATCAATGCCTCATGCTCATAGACCGCAAGCGGCTGCGGCGCGAACTGAAACTTCTTCGACACGGACGCGGGGTACACGGGCTTGCCTGCGTTCAAGCCGTGCGCCGGTGCGACCTGAAGCTCCGTCGCAATCAGATAAGAGAAACTCGCCGGGTTGGCGTTGATGTGATAACCGTCTGCGATCTGCAAGCGCACGCTCGCGTCTGTCGTGCCGCCGGCCTTGATCGTCAAGGCGTCGGCGCTCGCGCGCACGATCTGCGCGGGCGTCGGCTTGACGGCGGGTGTGGTGTCGTTTGTCGCGGTTGTGTTAATCGCTTCGCTTGACGCAGGTTGCGTTGAAGAATTTGAGCCGGCGCAGGCGCACAGCAGCAAGGCGCAGTAAAGGAACATGAACGTTTGTCGGCGCAAAGTTTGCTCCTTACTCTTCTTCTTCATCATGCTCATCCGTCGCGTGCTTGCGGTCGGGGCGTCTGATGCCGAACTTTTCGAGCCGGTATTGCAGCGTACGAAACGTCAGACCGAGCAGCTTGGCCGCCTTGGTGATGTTGTAGTCGGTGCGCTCCATCGCTTGCAGGATCAGGTTGCGCTCGAACTCCTCGAACGAGATGCCTTCGGCCGGCAGTTTGAACGCGCCTTCGGTTGCAGGCCGCGCCTCTTGCCGCACTTCGAGCGGCAAATCCTCAACCGAGATCAGATCATTTTCGGCGAGCAGGATCGCGCGCTCGATGGCCGATTCGAGTTGGCGCACGTTGCCGGGCCAAGCGTAGTCGAGCATGACGGCGCGCGCGTCGGGCGTGAGACCGCGAATCAGGCGCGAGGTGTTGCGCGTGTGCTTCTTGAGAAAATAATCAATCAACACGGGAATGTCTTCGCGTCGTTCGCGCAAAGGGGGCACGTCAATCGAGAGGACGTTGATGCGATAGTAGAGATCATCGCGGAAGCGACCGTCGGCGACCATCGCGCGCAAATCGCGATTGGTCGCAGCGACGACGCGCACGTCAATCTTAATCGGGCGCGTGCCGCCGACGCGCCGAATCTCGCGCTCCTGCAAAGCGCGCAGCAACTTCGCCTGCATCGAGATGTCCAGTTCACCGATCTCGTCGAGGAAGAGCGTACCTTTGTCTGCGACTTCAAACAGCCCCTTCTTCTCGGCGTGCGCGCCGGTGAACGATCCCTTCTCGTGACCGAAGAGTTCCGATTCAAGTAGGTTCTCGTTGATCGCAGCGCAGTTGACGGCTTGAAACATCTCGGTCGCGCGCGGGCTTTGATTATGAATGGCGCGCGCGATCAACTCTTTGCCTGTGCCGGACTCGCCGCGAATCAAGACGGTCGAGGTTGAGCGCGCGACTTTCAAGATCATCTTCTTGACCGTCTCCATCTCAGGCGAGGCGGAGATGATCTCCGTGTCAAGCGCGTCGAGGCGTTGGAGCGCGCGGCGAATCGTCGCCAGCAGTGTGTCGCGGTCGTAAGGTTTTTCGAGATAGTCAAACGCGCCGCGCCGCAGAGCTTCTTTGGCCGAGTCAATCGAGCCGTGTGCGGTCAAGAGGATGACGATGATTGAAGAATCGTGCGCGAGCAGCTTTTGCAGCAACTCGATGCCGTCCATGCCCGTCATCTTCAGATCGGTCAGCGCAAGATCGAAGCGCCGCTCCCGCGCCAGCCTGAGCGCCGCTTCGCCCGACGCAGCCGTCGTGATGTCGTAGCCCTCGCCCGACAGGATCATCTCCAAGATTTCTCGCTGCCCGCGCTCGTCGTCAACTACGAGTATGCTTTTGCGTGCCATGTGTCTCCGAATGATGAAGGCGGAATGATGAATGATGAATTAAAAACGAAGTGTCTGTCATTCATCATTCTGCATTCCGCCTTCATCATTTCCTGTTGGTAATGTGATCGTAAACGTCGTGCCTGTGCCCTGTTTGCTGATGACGGTGATCGTGCCGCCGTGATCGTCAACCGCTTTTTTGGCGATGGCGAGACCAAGACCAGTGCCCGTGTCTTTGGTTGAAAAATATGGCTCGAAGACTTGCGAAATGTCTTCGGCGGCGATGCCGCGCCCCGTGTCCGTGATACAGACCCGAACACGACCCGGTTCTTCGTTGGCCAGCGTGACAGTCAGCCGCCCACCCGCGCCGTTGCCCTCGATTGCTTGCACGCCGTTAATGATAAGGTTTGTGAAGAGCGAACGTAAAGATTCCGGGTCACCGACGACCGCAGGGATGTCGCCTTGTTGCTCGACGTGCGTCTCGATATTGCGCTCGGCGGTTTCCGCTTCGACCAGCCGCAGCGCATCGTTGACAGTCGCACGCAGATCGAGCGGGCGCAGATTAAGGCGTGCCGGGCGCGAGTAGCTTAAAAACTCCGAGATGCGCACGTTGATGCGTTGGACCTCAGCTTTGAGTTGATCGGTCAAACGATCAACAAGTGCGCGCTTATCAGGTTCGGTCGGCGCAAGCGCCGAGCGCAGATGATCGAGCGTGAGGTTGATGTAGTTGAGCGGGTTGCGCACCTCATGTGCGATGGCGGAGGCGAGCCGGCCGACAACGGCCGAGCGTTCCGCCTGATGGAGTTGCGCTTCGAGTTCGCGCAGGCGCCCAAGGCGCGTGATCATCTCGTTGAAGACGCGGGCGAGCGCGCCCATCTCGTCGGAGCGGCGGGCGGCGGGCACGCGAAAATCGAAATCGCCGGCCGCGACACGCCGCGCCGCCTGCGACAAATCTTGAATCGGGCGCGTGAAACGCCAGACGAGAAAGATTGTGAAGAGCGTGGCGACGAGTAGCACGGCAAGCGTCGGCAGGAGCGTGCGCGCCGATTGCCAAAGCGCAACGCGGTTTTGTGCGCGGGCTGAGCCGAGCACGATGATGATGTTGTAGCGCCCCTTGTCGGTCTGCGCCGGAATGACGAAGGCGAGCGGTTCGCCCGCGATGGGCTGGCTGAGATTGGCCTGCGTCGCATTGACGATGCGCGGCAGCGGCACTTCCGATAATTTGACGTAGCGAATCGTGCCGTCGTCCATCTGCTCCGGGTTGTATCTCGTGTCGAGACTGTCGTCAATGAGGTCTTCGGGATCAATTCCGCCACCGGGCACGTCGCCGTCGTCTTGCACGATCAGCACATTCGTGATGCGCCCGGCCTGCTTCTCGCGCTCAAAGAAATGAACATTTTTGTCGAGGTCTTTCAAGCGCGCTGTGGTGGAGAAGCTTTGCACGGCGAGCGAGAAGGCGGTGGCAAGCGCCTGCTCTTGATCTGTGATCCGGCGGGCAACGCGTTGGTCGGCTCGGCGATTCAAAGCGAACTGCACGCCGAGGGTGGCGACGAGCAGGAGCGCCAGCACCAAGAGCAGCCGGACGCGAAAGCTATTGAACAGATTGAGCGACGGCATTGCGATGTGTCCGCGCCTCTCCCGCGCCGCGCGTTAAGTCGAAAGCCATCAACGCGGCGCTTGTCGGCAGTTAAAGTTAATTGTTGCCCTCGACGAATTCAGATGTTATAGTCGCAAACGTCTCCTGCGCAAACCCCCCGGAGACTGTGGGGGCTTGTCTCTCCTAAATACGACAGAAAAGTTTGTTTGAACTACGAGTCGGGGAAACTGTACGTGCAGCTTGCCGCCGACTCGCCGCCGGTTTGTTTTATGCGCTTGGGGGTGAATGTTGTTGCACTCGACTTCGAGCGTCGTTTGAAATTTCGAGTCTGGACAGTTGTGCGCGCCGAAAACGTCAGTGGCGCGCGCCTCTTTCCCCTTGCTTTATCAAGAGAGGTCAATCAATGACGCGAACCCGTATCGTCCCGACACTCCTTCTTTTCGTCCTTTGCTTCAGCCTATCAATCAACGCTTACGCCTCCAGACACAGAGGTAGGGTAGCCGCGCCGGCCCGCGCCGAGAAACGCGGACGCAAGGGGCGCGAAGTCGCAGACAGAGGGCGCGGCCGTGCGGCGCGCCAGAAAGCTCCGGCGCATGAGACGCGCGCCGAGCGTCGCAGACGCGAACGCGAAGAAGCGCGCGCCGACCGGCGTGGTGGACGAAAGCTTTCGCGCCGCGAGCGTCTGTTGCAGGCGCGGCGCGAGGCTGAAGCGCGCCGCCGTGCAGAGCTTGCGCGCCTCGCGGCGATTGCGCGCGCGCGCGCGATTGAGCAGGCGCTAAGGAACGAAGTGGCGTCGAACATCGCCAAGGACGACACGACGGGCGAAGATTTAGAAGTGCGCCGCGCGGCCGTCAACGCGCTCGGCAATCACATCGCGACGGTCGTCGTGATGGATCCAAAGTCGGGGCGCGTCTATTCCATCGTCAATCAGGAATGGGCCGTCAGGCGCGGCTTCAAGCCTTGCTCAACGATCAAGTTGGTGACAGGTCTCGCGGGCTTGAGCGAGCATGTGATCGATCCTTTGCAGGAAGCTTCGCTCGTCTCGCTGAACAACAACCGGCTCGACCTGACCGACGCGCTCGCGTTCTCAAACAACGGCTACTTCCAGAACGTCAGCGGCCATGTCGGCTTTGAGCACATGATCTCTTACGCGCGCCAGTTGGGCTACGGCGAGCGCACAGGCATCAATCATGCGAACGAGTATCAGGGGCGCGTGCCGCTCTTCAAACAGGGCTACGCGGTCAACCACATGGGTTCGCACGGCGACGACTTTGAGGTCACGCCCATCCAACTCGCCACGCTCGTCTCAACAATCGCCAACGGCGGCACGCTGCTGACGCCGCACCTACCGCGCACGCCCGAAGAGAACTTGCACTTCCACGCGGAGGTGCGCCGCCAACTCAGCATCCCGCAAGAGTATCTGCGGCGCATGCTGCCGGGCATGGTCGGCGCAGTCAACTATGGCACGGGGAAACGCGCCTACGATCCTTCAGAGACCATCGCAGGCAAGACCGGCACGTGCATCGGGCAAGGCGGCTGGGTCGGTCTGTTCACCTCTTACGCGCCGGTTGAAGACCCGCAACTCGCTATCGCCGTCGTCGGCATGGGGCCGGATGCGCGCCAGCACGCGACGGTCGCCATCGCCGGCCAAATCTACAAGACGCTCGCCTATCGCTTCGGCAAACGCGGCGACAAAGCGCCCTACAAATTGACGCCCGACATCCTCGCGCCGCGCCCGAAGGTTGATCCGTCGGCCGTCGCGAACGTCAGCGAAGAGGACGCCGAAGAGAAGGCGGCCGAGCAGGAAGAGGCGGGCACAAACGCCGCACCGACGGATGTGGACAACGGCGCGACGACGAACGTCAAGCCCGCGCTTAAGGCCATCAATCCGAATCCGGCGAGCGCGTCGCCGCGCCCGACAAACGCTAAGCCCGCGCCGACGCCGGCCGGCGGCACATCCATGAAGAAGCAGGCGCAGACGATGGACACGCGCCCGCGTCGCGTGAATCCAAACGAACCGCAATAAAGTTGTACTGAGATTGCAACGCGCGTTGCTTGAGAGGCGACAACGCGAGTTGCACAGAAACTGCATCGCTCACCACCGCGCCGCGCGCTCTTGTTTCCCGGGAACAAAAGCGCGCGGCGCGGTGTCTTTAGTCCGTTTCAAGCGTGTGAGAAAAGGTGCGAATGAGTGTGCGTTTAACGCTTGACACTGTTCGGTCGGCTGTTGCAGTATCACGGGCGCATCGCGTGGTCGAAGCACCCGGAAAAGCCATAAGCCAATTCGAGTAGAATGCCCCCGGCGGAATGACTGCAAACGGTTCGACGTTCGCACGTTTGAGCGACAACTACGCGCCCCGCCCACGCATCTGAAAGACACGCGACGCTGCAAGGGCCGCGCCGCGCGCCCCAAGAAAATTTTTAGCCGACGAAGATCGCTTGGAGGGATTACCCACAATGAAGATGATGATACGACTCCTCAGTCTGGTGGCGCTCGCGGCCGCGTTCGCGTTGCCAGCCTTCGCGCAAGACACCTCTGCCACGCCTGCCGCGCAGAGCATCTGCACAGAGGACGCCCGCGCGAAGATGTACACCGATTATTACAACCTGAGAAAGCAGACTGATGCCGCTGCACAGAAGCAGGCCCGCGACATCGCCGGCCAGTACATACAAAAATATGGCAGCTGCGACGACCAGTATTCAAAGGCCGTACAAAAGTTCATTGACGCCTACGATAAGGCGGCGGGCGACATTGCTCTCCAGAATAAGCTGAGTACGGCTTACACGCAGCATAATTATCCTGATGCGGTCGCAGCCGCTAAAGATATTCTGACAAAAAACCCGGACGACGTGAAAACGGCAATCACCGGGGCTTGGGCTGCTTACCAAGGAGTTGTGGCCAAGAATTCGGCGCTGAGTGCAGATGCCATCAACTTGGCACAGAAGGCACTGCAACTGCTCGACTCAGGCAAGACGGCCGATAATTACTTCTTCAGCAATAACAAGGATGAAGCGCGGGGCTGGATGGAGTACGTGCTCGGCGCGGTCAATGTGAAAACAAATAATGCGCCGGAAGCGACCAAGCACTTGATCGCAGTGGCGCAGTCGAACACGCCCGCCAAGCAGGAGCCAACGACCTACTATCTGTTGGCCAAGGCTTACGAGGATGAGTATCAGAAGCAGCTTGATCGGTACAAGACCTTCACTACGGAGACCGACGAAAGTAAGGTGTTGTTAGCGAACATCAACCTGACTATTGATCGCATCATTGATGCTTATGCGCGCGCCGTCGCCTATAGCACGAAGCCGGAGCAGCAGAAGGATAAGACGTCGTACATGGCGACGCTAACCGAGCTTTATAAGTCACGGCATGATGGCTCAGACGCAGGATTGAAGGATATGCTGGCATCGGTCACGACTACGCCATTGCTGATCACGACGCCAGTGACCACACCGCCGGCCACGCCAGCGACCGGCACGACGACCAGCGGCGACGGCGCGAGCGGCACGAAGCCGCCGACCACGACGCCGGCCACAACCGCGCCGACTACTACGCCGACCACGACGAAGCCGACGCAACAGCCGCCGGTGAAGAAGCCGCCCGTAGCGAAGCGGCATCACGGTTAAGCTTTAAGCCAAGCATCTTGTCGCATGCACGCACGCCGGATGTATCGCTCGTTGAGCCGATGCGTCCGGCGTTTGCGTAAGGTACAGAATCCGACCGCCGACGAACGCCATCCGATGTCGTCCCCCATTACCAACTTGCCAACCCTAACGCATACAAGTCGCCGCTTGAGCCGGTCACTCGGCTTGTTGTTCGTCGCACTATTAATCTGTTCGCTCAACTTGTGCGCGCAGTCCGCGTCGCCCGCTCAGCCGCCGCAGCCCACGCAGGCGCAGGCCGAGTTATATGAACGCTGGCGCGCGAACATGAGAGAGCATCAACACACGGCTTACGAAGCGGGCAAAGAGTATCTGGCGAAGTATCCGAACGATGAGTACGCGGCATACGTGCGCCCTTGGGTCGAAGCTTACGAGCGAGCCGCGCGCAAAGCTCGCTTTCAGCAGTTGCTCTACAAGGACAAAAAATATAGCGAGGCTTATGCGGCCGGGCGTGAAGTGCTCGCAGATGAGCCGGAGAACTTAAAGGCGATCATTGACCTCGCCTCAGCCGCATATCTCGCCGCCGGCGCGGGCGACGAAGCGGCCAAAGCGGCCGCGCTCGCGCTCGCACGCAAAGCTGTCGGCTTGCTCGAAGCCAATCCGAAGGTGACGGACTGGCAGCCGTTCCGCAACTCAGCCGACGCGCTCGGCTATCTCGATTTCGTCATCGGCGATCTCATCTTAAAGGATGCGCCCGCCGATGCGATCACATACCTGCGCAAAGCTGCGCTCTCTGACAGCGCAGTCAAACAGACGCCCGACGTTTACGCGCGCCTCGCCGCCGCTTATGCCAAGAGCGAATACGAACCGTTGGCGCGCGATTTCGCCGAACGCTACGCCGGCAAAGAGGCGACGCCTGAGAGCCAAGCCGCGCTCGCCAAAATCTATCCCGTGCTCGACCGCATCATTGACGCCTACGCGCGCGCCGTCGCGCTCAGCAAAGACGTTCCACAGTACAACGCCGCGCGCTCGCGTTGGCTGCAAGAGTTGACCGAACTCTACAAGTCGCGCCACGACGGCGCGACCGACGGCTTAAACGATCTGATCACGAACGTCGTCAATAAGCCGCTACCTGAGACGACCACGCCCTAACGCGCACAGCAAAACTTTTCTCGCGCCCTTATCGCCCTCTGTTACAATCGCGGCCGAAGTGGCAGAAGCTGACACCACAGTTCCCGACCTGTCCGCGCTCGAAGCGGCGCTCGGCTACACGTTCCGCGAGCGCGCTTGGCTTGAGCGCGCCGTCACGCATCGCTCTTGGGCGCACGAACAGGTCAAGCCGGGCGAGGAGGAGCAGGCGCGGCGTTTGCACAACGAAGCGCTTGAGTTCGTCGGCGACTCCGTGCTCGGCCTCGTCGTCGCGCATTACCTGTTCGACGCGAATCCTGACTTAACCGAAGGCGATCTCTCGCGCATGAAGCACCGGCTCGTCAGCACGACGACGCTGGCGCGCATGGCGAAGCTGCTCGAACTTGGCGAACACCTGCGCGTCGGGCGCGGCGAAGAGAAGACTGGCGGGCGGCGCAAACGTGCGCTGCTCGCAGACGTGTTCGAGGCCGTGCTCGCCGCAGTCTATCTCGACGGCGGTTATGAGGCCGCCGCCGCCTTCGTCCGCCGCGCGCTTGCCAGCGAGCTTGATGCGGCGAGTCCCGAATCGGCGGCGGCTGCCGATCACAAGACACTCTTGCAAGAGCGCGTGCAGGCGCTCTGCCGCATGACGCCGACCTACACAGTCGTCGAAACCGAAGGGCCGCCGCACAGCCGCGTCTTTCACGTCGAAGTCAACTGGGGCGAGCGCAACACGCGCGGCACAGGGCACACGATCAAGAGCGCAGAGATGGATGCCGCTTGTCGCGCGCTGGAAGAATTAGAAGGCAGTAGGCAGAAGGCAGAAGACAGTGAACCGGAAGCAGCGGCCAGTAGGCAAGCAGCAGATAGCATTGAACCGCAGGCAACGAGCGGCGAGCAGCAAGCCGCCGATTAAGAATTGGCCAACAGAGCTAACCGTCAGGCATAACTATTAAGCACCGGATAAGACGAACAACTTTTAACTCGCTGCCTACTGTCTTTTCCGACTTGACCAGCGTGCGGCGTGTTCTCTACGATGCCAACAACATGGGCAATAATTCCAGTGCAAGCGTGATTGAAGAGCCGACGTTGGACGAGGGTTCACCGAACGGCGCGAAAGCGGCGCGCAGGACGGCGGATAAGAAAGCGGAAGAGGACGCGCCGAAGCCGCCGGGGCCGCCGCGCTCGGTCTGGCGCGAGTATTTCGAGTCGCTGGTCGTCACGGCCATCATGGCGCTCTTCGGCATGACGTTCGTCGTGCAGGCCGTGAAAGTCCCAACCGGCTCGATGCAGAATACGATCCTGATCGGCGATCACCTGCTCGTCAACAAGTTCATCTTCGCGCCGGGGCCGCACCTGCCGTTTCTGCCGCAACGCGAGATACGACGCGGCGACATCATCGTCTTCAAATATCCCGGCGATCAAAACTCCGGCGTGCCCGTCTCGCAGCAGCACGATCCAAACAACACGCCGTTTATTACCAACTACGTCAAGCGCGTCATCGGCCTGCCCGGCGATAAGATCGAGATCAAAGGCACGCGCGTCGTCGTCAACGGCCAACAACTCGCGGAGCATCTCGTCACGGCCGAAAACGGACAGGACAATCCACGCACGGAAGAGCACGAGCAAGACGCGCCACTGACGCTCGAAAACGAGCCGCCGCCGCAAGGCGAAGGGCCTTACACGGTCTATTGGAGCGCGCGGACGCGGCGCGCGGCGGGTCAGGGCTTGAACGAAGACAACGACTATTATCCAACCTTCAAGAACAACAACGTCGTCACCGTCCCAGCCAACAGTTACTTTGTCATGGGCGACAACCGCGACAACAGTTGGGATAGCCGCTTCTGGGGCTTCGTGCCGCGCAACCTGATCATCGGGCGCGCGATGTTCGTCTATTGGTCTTACGACGAAAGCGCGCCCTCGTCGAACCTCTTCTTGGATTTCATCAACAACACACGCTGGAGTCGCACGGGCACGATGGTCAAGTAAGGGCAAGTTCAAGGTTCAAAGTTGCAGGTTCAAAGTTAAGCAAGACTTTGAACCTGTGACCTTGAACCTTGAACTGTTAAAGCGAACAAGGAGGTGATGGCATGGCGTCGTTGTGGCGACTGGGCGGGTTGAGCTTGAAGCAACTCGGCAGGCGCGTCGGGGGCGAGATTCAGGACGACGACATCTTCGGCCGCGCTGCACAACTCTCCTATTATTTTCTGCTCGCACTCTTTCCGCTGCTCCTCTTCTTAACCTCTCTGCTCGGTTACTTCGCACAAGCCGGCACAGAGTTGCGCGCCGAACTGCTCCGCTATCTCGCTGCGGTCGTGCCCGTGCAGGCGAGCGCTCTGATCAACGCGACGGTTGACGAAGTGAGCCGGTCATCGGGCGGCGGCAAACTCTCTTTCGGGTTGCTGGCGGCGCTGTGGGCGGCGTCGAACGGGATGGGCGCGATCAGCGATGCGCTCAACGTGGCTTATGAAGTTAAGGAGACGAGACCTTGGTGGAAGGTGCGTCTAATCGCAATCGGGCTGACCATCGCGCTCTCTATTCTGATCCTCTCGGCGCTCGTGCTCGTACTCTTCGGCGGGCACATCGCCAATGCCATCGCCGCGCATCTCGCGTTCGGCAGTTTCTTCAAGCTCACTTGGCAGATCATACAGTGGCCGCTCGTGCTCGTCTTCGTCCTGTTCGCGTTCGCTTTGATCTACTACGTCGCGCCCGACTTGAAAGAGCGGCGCTGGTACTGGATCACGCCCGGTTCAGTCGTCGCCGTCCTGCTCTGGCTGCTCGTCTCCTTTGCCTTCCGCCTCTACCTGCACTTCTTCAACTCCTACAGCGCCACCTACGGCTCGCTCGGCGCGGTCATCATCCTCATGCTCTGGTTCTATCTGACCGGCGCGGCCGTCCTCATCGGCGGCGAAGTCAACTCCGAGATCACTTTTGCGACCGAACAACTGGACAAGACCGAGGGCGTGCTGCGCGGCGAGATCAAGCCCAAGCAACAGGAGCATAAGTCAGTACCGCCTGCGGTAGCGGGCGGGTAGGGTTACGATTGAGGGTGATTGGTGCGACTATGACCCGCCCGCTACCGCAGGCGGTACTGACCTATTCGTCCAACTGCGCGAGCGCCAGTTCCAACAGCAAAACTTTCTTGATGCCTTTGTAGAGCGGTTCGATCTCGCAGTTCTCTGTGACGGCGTGAGCGTCGTCGCAGGGGCCTGCGCCGGTCGAGATCGAAGAGATGCCGGCCAGCAGTGCCGCGCTCGAATTATTCGAGCCGGTGACGCTCGGCGGGACGTTGAAGCCCATCGCCTGATGCACGGCCAAGGCGGTGCGCACGAGGAACGAATCGCGGTGACCGGGCAACTGTGCCGATGGCGACGATGAAATGATCTCCGTCTTAACCGTCATGCCGGCGCGGTCCGCTTCCTCTTTCAGAATCGCCGCGATCTTCTTGTCCAGATCGGCGATCACTTCGTTGCTCGTCGAGCGCAAGTCAACCGTGAACCAAGCGTCCGACGCTTTCGCGTTGACGACCTCAGAGCCGCCGAGCATGCCGATGTTCAAGTTTGAAGGCGGGTCGCGCGGCACGGGCAGTTCGTAGATGCGCGCGATGGCGCGGGCGAGCGGGAGCGTGGCGGAGTAGGGCGGCGTGGCGGAGCGCGTGTGCCCGCCGGGGCCGATAAAGTGTTGGCGATACCAGTTGATGCCGATGCCGCCATAGGTGAACGATTCATAGCCGCCGTCGAGCGCGACGTAATGATCGATCTTAGCTTTGTTCTCGTCGAGGAATGCCTTCACGCCGCGCATGGTCGTCTCCTCTTCGACCGTGAAGACGAACAGGAGATCGCCGCGCGTCTTGATCCGTGCGGCGTCGAGCGCGCGCATGGTGGCTAAGAGTGCTTCGATGTTGCGCGTGTCGTCGCCGATGCCGGGCGCGTAGATGCGCCCATCGCGGATCGTGGTCTTGATCTTCAGACCGGGCTGAAAGACCGTGTCCATGTGCGCGTCGAAGACGACTGTAGGGCCGCCGCCCGTGCCTTTGCGCACGGCGACGAGATTGCCGGCTGTGTCGGAGTAGATTTTCGTCAACTTGTAATCGCGCAGCAGTTTTTCGATGTAAGCGGCGCGCTCGCGTTCGTGCCCCGAAGGCGCGTTGATCTCCGTGATCGCGCTCCACTCGTGCAGGATTTTGTCGCGGTCTTGCTCCACCGACGCAAATGCGGCCGTAACTTGCGGTCGCGCCATCAATGCTTGCGCCTGTTCGACGCTCTGCGCGAATGCGCGCCCACAAGCAAGATAAACAAACAGTCCAAGCAAGAGCGCCCGGCTCGTCTGCTTCATTGTGCTGATCCCTTCACCGAAAGAAAATTTGAGCGAATGTGCTCGTTCGTAGTTGGAACTTTGTCGGGCCACGAGTGTAGCATAGCGCGTGGGAACTGTCGGCGTCAGCGCTGCCAGTAATTTCTGATCTGCTCCGGCAGGCGCGGCCACGGCACATACTCGGCGCGGCGGCCGGCGGCGCGCATCGCCTGCACCATCTTGAGCGCGCCGTCGGCGTTGCGCGTGTGGACGATGATGGTCGCGCCCATCTGCGCGTCGGCGCGGGCGGCGAGCCACGCGGCGACAGCGTAGCCGGTGCGCTCATCGTCTGCGGGTGCGACCGCGCTGTTGTAGTGCTCGGGCAGCAGATCGTGATCGAGAAAGATCGCGTCGTAGGCGCGCGCGTCGAGTAGTTCGATGGCGGCATTTGGTTCGACCGCGATGTCCAGTTCGTCGCCCGCAAAGCGACGCTCGAACCATTCGTGCCGCGACTCATCATCGTCTAATAAGAGCACGCGCAAAGGCGCACGGCGCGGCGGTTCGCGCCGCAGGCCCAACTTGTTCAAGAGTCCGACTAGAAAATTCATGGCGTACTAAGCGCAGCGTGCCCTTTGCGCGCATCGCTGCTGGACGCGCCAATAGCATCTGAGCCTTGGATTGATTGAACGGACGCGAGGGCAATATAGCATAACCGTCGGCGCGGCGCGGCCGTTGCATCCGGCGCGCTTGATCAGTTGTTTCCAATCGTGGCATGCTAAGGGCGCAAGTCCGCCCTTGAGTCCCCGGCAAAGCTCCTCGATGGCTAAGTGCCCATATTGCCAGAGACCTCTACGCCGGTTCGGCACGCGCTGCCGGGCCTGCCGCCGCTACGTCCTGAGTTGGCCGCACATCGTCCTGCTGTCGCTCGCCGCGCTCACGGTTTTAGCCCTGCTGCTCGACCTCCTAGTCAATGTCTATTAAAGTGCAACATACAAACGCGCGATTTTGATCGGCGCGCGTCGTCTGCCTGCATGAAACAGGTACTGCAAAATATGAAGACCGGCGCGGTGACGGTTGTGGATGTGCCTGCGCCCGTGTTGCAACGCGGGCGCGTGCTCGTGCGCGCCGTCGCGTCGCTCATCAGCGCGGGCACTGAACGCCTGAAGGTTGAGTTGGGGCGCAAGAGTCTGTTGAGCAAGGCGCGCGCACGGCCCGACCTCGTGCGACAGGTCGTCGAGAAGGCAAAGCGCGAGGGCGTCGTCAGCACTTACCACGCCGTGCGCGCAAAATTAGACGCGGATGCGCCGCTCGGTTACAGCGCCGCAGGGCTAGTCGTCGGCGTGGGCGCAGAGGTGATGGGCCTTCGTGTCGGCGACCGCGTGGCTTGTGCCGGTCATCCCTTTGCAGCGCACGCGGAGTTGTTGTCAGTGCCGCAGAATTTGTGTGTGCCGCTGCCCGTTGGCGTCGGCTTCGAGGCGGGCGCGTTCGGCACGCTCGGCGCGATCGCTTTGCAAGGCGTGCGGCTCGCAGCCCCGACATTGGGCGAAGCGTGCGTCGTCATCGGTCTCGGTCTCTTGGGCCAACTCACAGTGCAACTACTCAAAGCGCACGGTTGCCGCGTCTTCGGCGTTGACTTGGACGCGAGCCGCGTGGCCTTAGCTTGTATGCACGGCGCGGACGCAGCTTGCGCGCCCGATGAAGATGTGGCGCGCCGCATCGAAGCATGGACGCGCGGGCGCGGCGCAGATGCGGTGGTCATCACGGCGGCGACGCGCTCGAATCAACCGATTGAATTGGCGGGGCGCGTCTCGCGTCTGAAGGGGCGTGTCGTCGCGGTCGGCCTGGTCGGCATGGACGTGCCGCGCGAGCTTTACTACGAGCGCGAGTTGACGCTGCATGTTTCGATGTCTTACGGCCCCGGTCGTTACGATGCAGAGTACGAAGAGCGCGGGCACGATTATCCGTTTGCCTACGTGCGCTGGACTGAGGCGCGCAACATCGAAGCCTTTCTCGATGCGTTGGCTACGGGCAGCGTCCGCGTCGCACAGCTCATCACGCATCGCTTTCCGATTGAACAGGGCGCGCGCGCTTATGAATTGATCGCAGGCGCGAACAATGAAGCGCATCTCGGCGTGCTGCTCGAATACCCGCACGAGCGCCCGCTTGAGCCGCGCATCGAGTTGCGCCCAAGCGACCAGCGCACAGATACGACGCAGGCGCGCGCTGATGTGGTGCGCGTCGGGTTGATTGGCGCGGGCAGCTACGCGCGCAAGTTTTTGTTGCCGCAATTGCAGGCGACCGGCGCGGAGTTTCAAGCGATTGCCAGCGCGTCCGGCATCTCTGCGCGCGACGTGGGCGCGAAGTATGGTTTCAGTTATTGCGGCGCGCAAGCCGACGAAGTGATCAGCGACCCGTCCGTCAATCTCGTCGTCATCGCCACGCGCCACGACACACACGCGCAGTTGGCGGCCGCGGCCTTGCGCAAGGGCCGGCACGTGTTCGTCGAAAAACCGCTCGCGTTGACGGACGAAGAACTAGACGACGTGTGCGCGGCGGCGACGCAGACAGACGCGCAACTGTTCGTCGGCTTCAATCGTCGCTTCGCGCCGCTTGCGCGACGGGCGAAAGAGTTTTTTGCGGACGCGAACGCGCCGCTCTCAATCGTCTATCGCGTCAACGCCGGCCGCATCGCGCGCGACCATTGGATTCAGGACGAACGCACGGGCGGCGGGCGCATCATCGGCGAAGTCTGCCACTTCATTGACCTGATGCAGTTCCTGACGGGCGCGCAAGCAACGCGCGTCTTCGCCGAGAGCATAACGGGGCGCAATCGAGAGATCGTTGCCGACGATTCATGCATGATCACGCTGCGCTTCAATGATGGTTCAAACGGCACGATTGCTTATCTCGCCGAAGGCGACGCGGCACTCACCAAAGAGCGCATCGAAATCTTTGGCTCCGGCCGCTCGTTTGTAATCGAAGACTTCCGCCGTGCTGCGCTCTATCGCAACGGGCGCGAGGAACAGATCAAGCTACGCGCACAGGACAAGGGGCAGGCTGATGAAGTGCGCGCGCTGTGCGCGATGGTGCGGGCTAATCTGCCTGCGCCCATCGCGCTGGCGGATTTGATCGCGACGACGCGCGCCACGTTTCGCATCCGCGAGTCGTTGCGCACGGGCGCGCCGCAATCTGTCTGACACCGCAGAGAAAATCTTGTGCGCCGTGCCGCACAAGGATTATGATGGCCGGCAACGACGCTCTGAAGGAGGCCCGCCATGAATCGTCGCCAACAGTCTTGTTACGCGCGCATGCTCGTTCGTCTGAGCGTGTTTGGTTGTCTCATGTTGTGGCCGTGCATACTACAAGCACAGTCCGGCAACGTCTCGCCGGCCGCGGCCCAAAAGATCAAACAGCGCGATATGCAAGACCGCGAGTATGCGCTCTATCACGCCGGTGAAGCCCCGCCGGAGGAGAAAGCAGAACAGGTACGCTCCGTCCTGCCGCAGATTCAGGAAGACTTCAAGCAGATGCAACTCGTCAATAACGAGATGATGAAGCAGGTGGTGACGACGCCTGCGCTCGACTACAAACTGATCGCGCGTTCGGTCGGCGAGATCAATAAACGGGCCGTGCGTTTGAAAGAGAATCTCGGCTTGTTGCAGATCAAAGAAGGCGGCGAAAAGGAGAATCGCGCAGAGCTGGTCATGCCGACGGACGAAAAGGAAGTCAAAGCCACGCTGCTCAGGCTCGACAATCTGATCATGAGTTTTATCAACAATCCACAGTTCAAAGACACGAGCGTCGTCGCCGTGCAGCACGCTAATCGGGCCGGGCGCGATCTGCGCGACATTATCGAGTTGAGTCGCTTGGTCAAAAAGGGCGTCGAGCGGTTGAATAAGAGCGCGAACGGCACGCCTTGAAACGAGCGGCCGACGGTGATCCGCGCAAGCAGTGCAGGGCACTGCAAGCAAGCTCTTGCAATCTACGCTTCGGATGCTATAATCCGCCGCGCCCTTTGGGGCGAATGAAAGTTCGAGTGGTCTTGAGAGTTCTTCGGTCTTACCTGTTGCCGTCCGCGAGCAGTCAGACTCAATAAGCTGTAAAGTCCAAGCAGGATGTCGTCCGACAACGCCAAAAAGCTGCCGCCTTTGCGTGCCGTGCCCGATAAGCGCGGCGATGAGACGCCCGCGCTGCCCTTCGACCGCGCGCAAACTACCGACGAAGCGCCCGCCGCTTGTCCCTATTGCTACGGCAGCGGCATGGAGATCGTCGCGGGGCGTGGCGCGCGTCGTTGTCGTTGTCGTGAGCCGCACAATCAAGCGAATCTGCTCACCGCCGCGCACATCCCGCGTCGTTATCTCGAACCTTTTGGCGCGCGCAAAGAACCCTGCTCGCTGCAAAACTTCTTTCCGGCGCAAGGCAACGGCTCGCAACTCAAAGCTTTCAACTACGCCTTCCGGTTGGTGCGCGATTATCCGGCCGTTGATCAAGGGCTGCTCTTGATCGGGCCGGTCGGCGTGGGCAAGACGCACTTGTCTGTGGCGATCCTGCGCGGGCTGATCGAGAAGGGCGTCACTTGTCTCTTCTATGAATTCGGCGCGCTCCTGAAAGAGATACAAGATTCCTACAGCACGATCTCTAAGACATCGGAATTGAAAGTGCTTGCGCCGGTCTATCAAGCTGAGGTGTTAGTCTTGGACGAACTCGGCGCGTCGAAGCCGACCGATTGGGTTAAAGACACGATGATGCAGATCATCGGCACGCGCTACAACGACAAGAAATTGACTATCTTCACCACCAACTATCTCGATGCTCGCCGCGCTCCATCGGACGAAACGCTCGAAGACCGCATCGGCGTGCGGCTGCGTTCACGCCTCTATGAGATGTGCAAGACCGTCCAACTCGACGGCGAAGACTATCGCCGCCGCTTCGACACGCAGCAGCCCTAAGTCCAGCCGCGCTGCAATAAATTCAACGATCAACCAAATAAAGTTCGTCCGTTGTGTGCGAGCAGCGAGATGGCCAAGTGTATGCCTGCGCCGAGCGCGACCCCGCAGCCGTAGCGCACGCGCGACATGTCGCCCCAGAGACGGTAGAGCGTCAACGCGCCGAGCGGCACGAAGACGAGCGGGCTAGTGATGAGACCCGGCGTGTATGCGCCCATGCGCAGACTGTTGATGAGGTGCAGCAGACCGTTCACGAGAAAGATCGTGCTGAGAATGATCATCAACAGATGCGGGAAGCCGCGCCGTTGTGCGTACACGAGACCGAACAACAGCAACGACGCCCCCACGCAGTTGATCAAGATAAACTCCAAGGGCGTCAGGTTGAACCCTTCCATGCGATGCGGCGCAAGCGACAGCCCCGCGCCGCCGAAAAACTCTTCCGTCACGTGGACGAGATAAGCGACGGGAAACAACCAGATAGGCACGCTTCTCTTTGCAGCCATGGCGCGACATCTTACCTAACACTGTATCAACGCGCTAACAGCGAACGATAGCCACAAGAACAAATGCGCTAACTTCCCCTCTGCTATAGCCAACTCCCCCGCCGCTACGCTCAACTTTCAGCCTGCTACAGCAATCTCCCGCCCTGCTATAGCTCTCTCCCCCGCCGCTATAGCCATCTTCCCCCCTGATATTGTCGTCTCCCGCGCTGATATTGCTATCTTTCAGCGTGATATTGGCAAGTTTCAGCTTGCTACGCCAATCTTTCGGGCTGATATTGGCAGATTTTGCATTGATATTGTGAAGATTTACGCTGATATATAGCGGTTTACGAGTGAAATCTGCGCAAACGCCCACGCTCTGTTATAACCCTTATTTTTTTTCTGTGATACTTTGTTGCGCCTCATTAATTCATCAGACCTTGAATACAAGAAATTGATTAGGGAAGAGGCCGTCTAGAGGCTCAATCTTCATATTCATCCAACGTTGAAAACTTACCGCCTAAAGGCGGGGAAAAGTAAAGCTCAAAAGAAATCTTTTTCCTTGTGTGATGGTCTACTTTGCTGCCGACGATGTTATATGTAATGCTGTAATCCAAGATGCCCTTTAATGGTTCGCTTGTTAGTGGCACGTCCTTTATGTACTGCAATCTATAGATGCCGTCTTGCCCCGCGTAAATATAGCCGCCGCGATTGATGAAAATCTGATCCATGCGATGAGATTCTATTGTTAGGTTAAGGCTATCCACATGATACTTGAGCAAGCGCGGTTGCAGGTTCTTAAAGTTGATCTGGAGTTGCGGATCGGCTAAATCACCGTGTTGATTTAATTCTCCGCTAAGTAATACAAACGCAAGCGATCCCGCCGACCGACCAACTTCATTTTCTATGTATTGATCATGCCAAGCTTTATAGAAAGCCATGAGCAAAAAGAGGAGAGCCAGCCACAGTGCTAGTTTTCTAGGCATGGGCTTGTCCCTCCAAACGAACCAAAGGGCAATGCTCGCCACCACGAGGCCACCCGTTGAATACCCAGCCCAGTTGTTTGCGACTGCCCAGAGAAAGGTTAGTATGTCGCTCATGTTGCGAGTCTATCCATTTGACCCTACTTAACTCAAGTAGAGAATCTCCAGCGAAGTCTGGAACTTCCACGTCGGCGGCTATCAGGTCGCCCACAAGTGGCTCAAAGACCGCAAAGGGCGCACGCTCACCTACGACGAACAGCGTCACTACCTGCGCACCATCGCCGCCCTCGCCGTAACCATCCGCCTGATGACAGAGATCGATCAGAAGATCGAGCGACGCGGCGGTTGGCCTCTGCAATAGTATCCGGCGGCAAGGTGAGCGGCGTTCTGTCTTGCCGGCCCGCCCATCTGATCAATAAATGGCGGAAACGTTTTGCGTGCGCCCGGCGTCTTAGCAGACAAAGCACTGCCTCGCGATAGTCAACGCTTCAGTCCGTCTGGGGGCAAATATGTTGAGTCGAACCGTCAGTGCACTCGCGTGCGTCTGTCTGCTTGCCACTAACGCAAACCTGAGCCGCGCGCAGACGCGCGCCCGCCGCGTCGAGCCTGCGCCGACGCTGACGCCGCAGGAGCAGACGCGCATCGAGGTGGACGAAGCAGAAGTGGTGCGCGTCCAGACCACGCTGGTCGCAATCCCTGTGAGCATAACGGATCGCGATGGGCGCTACATTCCTGATCTGGCAAAGGAAGATTTCCACATCTACGAGGACGGCGTTGAGCAAGAGGTCGCTTACTTCGCGGCAAGCGACAAACCTTTCACCGTCGTGCTCATGCTCGACACGAGCAGTTCCGTCTGGCGTAAGCTGGGACGGATTAAGACGGCCGCCAACGCCTTCGTCGATCAGTTGCGCCCCGAAGATCAAGTATCGGTCGTCTCGTTCGCGGGCGGTTTCACTGTCGAGTGCGAGCCGACGAGCGACCGGCAGAAGATTCGTAAGGCGATCAACGACACAGGTCGCGGCCTGAGCACACACCTCTACGAAGCAATGGCCACAGTAATGACGAAGCATCTCAAGCGCATCAACGGGCGCAAGGCGGTCGTCCTCTTCACAGATGGCGTGGACGCACGCAGCAGCCATAAGACGACCTACGAGAACACAGTCCAGATGGCCGAAGAACTCGATGCGCTCATCTATTCAATCCGCTACGACACCTACGACCCCGCAAGCGACATCGGCAGGCCCAATTCGGGCGTGCGCCTGCCCGGCATATTTGGCCGCCTGCCTCTGCCTGTGCCCATTGGCGGCTCAAGCGGCGGCGGTTCGAGTCGCGCCGAGTATGAACGCGGCAAGCATTACTTGCACGACCTCGCGGACGTGACCGGCGGGCGTTACTACGAAGCGAGCCGCGACCTGCGCGATCTGGATCAAGTCTTCAGTCACATTGCGGAAGAACTACGCCGACAATACAGCCTCGGCTACTATCCGAAGCAACAGGGCCGCGCAGGCGAGCGCCGCCACATCCGCGTCCGCGTCTCACGCCCAGACTTGGCCGTGCGCGCACGCGACAGCTACATCTACCAATCCGCGTCGAATACAAACACCACCGCGCGAGATCAAAAGCAGCAACAGACGCAGCCGCCCGCGCCTGTACTCAAGAAACCTCTAGTTGCCGCCGCACGACGTTAAGAAGGCTCAAGCGGCGTACAATTTAACAAAAATGGCTGTGCCGATACGTTGAAGATGCGTGTCGGTGGCTTAAGGACGTGCGGCCTTGTTCATTATGACCGATAGGATCGTCCTGACTGGTGCGGAAGTATCTATAGCGAATTGCAATTGAGTGTAGCTGGTGTCAGTACCGCCTGCGGTAGCGGGCGGGTCTTTATGTTGACGACCCGCTCGCTACCGCAGGCGGTACTGACTTGGCTGCCCTGCCGAAGCGGCTACATTCAATCGCAAACCGCTATATTACGGCTGCATTGTTAGCTCTGATGGCTGTAACAATGATTCTGACGGGTGTAGAAAACATTATTACGCCTGTATAGATCATTATTACAGGCGCATAGATCATTATTACGAGCACATAGATAAATATTACGGGCTTGTAGATCATTACTACAGGCGCGTAGATCATTACTACGGGCGCGTAGATCATTGCTACGGGCGTGTAGATCATTATGACGGGTGCGGGAATTGTGTTGACGATGGCGTAGTTCGTTACTACGGGCGCGTAGATTGTCCTGACGGGTGTGGGATTCCTTCTGACGAGTGCGCGCCTCGTCCTTATAGGCGCGTTGATTACTTTGGTTTAGCCTCTGCCGCGCTAAGGGCTTCGCCGCAGACCCAATCCCATTGCCATGCGCGCCACGACGGGTCGGCGTTGCCAATATCACTCTCTTGCCAGAAGTCAGCTTCAAAGAGTATCAGCTTCCCCCGAGAACGTCTGACGACGAGCGAGAAATCGTTCTGGTTTTCTTCGCCCGGCGCATACCTGCCGAGCAGTCGATCAGTATCTTGCTGCATCAACGCTGGCGCTACACGCATGTTCAGAGGCTCGAGCGGCCGCACAGTTTCGTTCGGCGGCAACTCATAGGAATTATTAAGCGACCATGCGCTTAGACTTACGCGACTGATCTTCACCGTGCTATTGCCGACATTATGAATCTCGACCTTGAAGTCGGCTTCGCACGTGTCCTTAGAGTGGGGGGCCCACGTCAGGTTCCCATTCAAGTCAAACGCGGTTATGCGCGAAGCTTTCCGATTTTCTCTGTAGAGATATATTGTCCAGCCAGCCGCTATAACGATAGCTACGATCTCAAGTAGCACTTTGAATCTTTCAGCCCACTTCCAATGCCACAAGCACTTCCATAGCGCTTTGATTTTTTCAAGCATCTTCCGCAAGTCAATCATGTGCTCCTCCCATAGTGCAGCTACGAGTGCCCTTGGTGAATTGACCCGGATTAAGTTGGGGCGCAGTTTATCACACTTGTTCCTAGCGCCATTTGTCTCTGCATCACGGCTTCGTGCCTTCTGTCCGGCGCATTGTGTATAATCGCGCGACCGAACAAATTGTTATTCACTAACGCAAAAATCTAATGCCCAAACGGACGGACATAAGCAAAATACTGATCATCGGCTCGGGCCCCATCGTCATCGGACAGGCGTGCGAGTTCGATTATTCGGGCACGCAGGCGTGCAAGGCGCTCAAGCAGGAAGGCTATGAGGTCGTGCTCGTCAACTCGAACCCGGCGACGATCATGACCGACCCGGAGATGGCCGACCGCACATACATCGAACCGCTCACGCTTGAATCGGTCGCCGCGATCATCCGTAGAGAAAAGCCCGATGCTTTGTTGCCGACAGTCGGCGGGCAGACCGCGCTCAATCTGTCAATCGCGCTCGCGGATGCGGGCGTGCTCGATGAGTGCGGCGTCGAACTGATTGGCGCAAAGCGCGAGGCGGTGAAGATCGCAGAAGACCGGCAACTCTTTAAGCAAGCGATGGACGAGGCGGGCCTGCCGATGCCGCGCGGCGGCTTCGCGCGCTCTTGGGCCGAAGCCGAACAGATCGTCGAAGAGACCGACTACCCTGCGATCATACGCCCATCGTTCACACTCGGCGGCACGGGCGGCGGGATTGCCTTCAACCCGGAAGAGTACGAAGAGATCGTGCGCAACGGTCTCGCCGCTTCGCCCATCCACGAAGTCTTGATCGAAGAATCAATCCTCGGCTGGAAAGAGTTTGAGCTTGAGGTGATGCGCGACCTGCACGACAACGTGGTCATCATCTGCTCGATTGAGAACTTCGATCCGATGGGCGTGCATACGGGCGATTCGATCACGGTCGCGCCCGCACAGACCTTGACCGATGTGGAGTATCAGAAACTCCGCGACATGTCGATCACAATCATTCGCAAGGTCGGCGTCGAGACGGGCGGCTCAAACATACAGTTCGCCGTCAACCCGCGCAACGGCGACATTCGCGTCATCGAGATGAACCCGCGCGTGTCGCGCTCGTCCGCTTTGGCTTCAAAAGCGACCGGCTTTCCGATTGCGAAGATCGCGGCGAAGCTTGCGGTCGGTTACACGCTCGACGAAATCCCGAACGACATCACACAGAAGACCCCGGCGAGTTTCGAGCCGACGATTGATTACGTCGTGGCGAAGATTCCCAAGTGGAACTTTGAAAAATTCCGCGATGCCGAAGACGTGCTCGGCACGCAAATGAAGTCGGTCGGCGAAGTGATGGCGATTGGGCGCACGTTCAAGGAGGCGCTGTTCAAGGGGTTGCGTTCGCTCGAAGCCGTGAAGCCCTTGCGCCTCGCCAACGTGCCCGCAGACGAGTTGCAGCGCAAACTCGCGCGCCCGAACTCGCAGCGTTTTTCTTACATCACATATGCGTTGCAGCACGGCGTCCCGATTGAAGAGATTTATCGTCTCTCAGGGATCGATCCGTGGTTTCTCGCGCAGTTGCAAGACGTGATGCACGTACAAGACCGCATCGAAGGGCGCACGCTTGAAGAGATCGAACCGGCTGCGCTGCTTGAGGCGAAAGAGGTCGGCTTATCTGATCGCCGCGTCGCGTATCTGACAAAAAGAACAGAGGATGAAGTTCGCGCCCATCGTAAGCGGCTCGGCCTCGTGCCCGTCTATAAGCGTGTGGACACGTGCGGCGCGGAGTTTGAATCCTACACGCCTTATCTCTATTCAACCTATGAAGAAGAGGATGAGGTTGCGCCGACAGACCGTCGGAAGATCATGATCCTCGGATCGGGGCCGAACCGCATCGGGCAGGGCATTGAGTTTGATTACTGCTGTTGTCACGCTTCATTCGCGCTGCGCGATGCGGGCTTCGAGACGATCATGGTCAACTGCAACCCTGAGACCGTCTCGACCGACTACGACACTTCGGATCGGCTCTACTTCGAGCCGCTCACCTTCGAGGACGTGATGAACATCGTGGACACGGAGCGACCCGAAGGCATCATCGTCCAGTTCGGCGGGCAGACACCGCTCAACTTAGCGATGCGTCTCGACGATGCGGGCGCGCCCATCATCGGCACATCGCCCGACTCGATTGATCTCGCCGAAGATCGCAAACGCTTCGGCGCACTCCTCAATGAACTCGGCGTCCCCCAACCTGAGAACGGCACAGCCACCTCAAGCCCCGAAGCGATCCGCGAAGCCGCGCGCATAGGCTATCCGGTGCTCGTGCGGCCGTCTTACGTGCTCGGCGGGCGCGCGATGGCGATTGTCTATGATGAAAAATCTTTGGACGAATACATGCGCACGGCCGTCGAGGCTTCGCCCGAACGACCCGTGTTGATTGATAAGTTCTTAGAGCGCGCGGCCGAGTTTGATGTTGACGCGCTCGCCGATGAGACCGCGACGGTCATCGCAGGCATACAAGAGCACATCGAAGAGGCCGGCATACATTCGGGCGACTCTTCGTGCGTGCTGCCGGCCGTCCGCATCGCCGAAGAACACATCGAGACGATGCGCCACTACACGCGCATCCTCGCCCGCGCGCTCAAGGTGAAAGGTCTCATCAACATTCAGTTTGCGATCAAAGATGATCGCGTCTATGTGCTCGAAGTGAATCCGCGTGCCTCGCGCACTGTGCCGTTCGTGTCAAAGGCGACGGGCGTGCCGCTCGCGCGCATCGCGGCGCTCGTGATGGCGGGCGTGAGGCCCTTAAAAGATTTCAACCTGCCGGATGATCTGACGGTGGCGCGTTTCTTCGTCAAGTCGCCGGTCTTTCCGTTCGTGAAGTTTCCGGGCGTCGATCCGATCCTCGGGCCTGAGATGCACTCGACCGGTGAAGTGATGGGCGTCGGCGAATCCTTCGGCGAGGCTTACGCCAAAGCGATGTTGGGTGCGGGCCTGCGTCTGCCAGCGAGCGGCACGGCCTTTATCAGCGTGAATGATTCGGACAAAGGACAAGCGGTCGTGCTCGCGCGCCGCCTCGCCCGCCTCGGCTTTACATTGATGGCCACAGTCAACACGGCCGCGCGTCTGCGCGAAGTCGGCCTCGAAGTTGAGACGGTCTTCAAGGTCAACGAGGGGCGGCCGAACATCGTGGATCACATCAAGCAGGGCGAGATCGCGCTCATCATCAACACGCCCTTGGGTCGTGCATCGCACTACGACGAACAAGCGATCCGCCGCGCCGCCTTGCAGCACAACGTCCCTTGTGTGACGACCATGACCGGCGCGCAGGCGCTCGTTGACGCGATCATCGCCCAAGCCGAGACGCAGACGCACCCCGTCACGCTGCAAGAGTTGCACGATAGTCCAAAGTCCAAAGTCCAAAGTCCGAAGTCCAATGCGGCTTTTGTCTTTAGACCTTAGACTTTGG
The DNA here is from genome assembly GCA_003223935.1 of Acidobacteriota bacterium. Lineage (GTDB taxonomy): Bacteria > Acidobacteriota > Blastocatellia > Pyrinomonadales > Pyrinomonadaceae > QHXQ01. The sequence goes on from QHXQ01000073.1 coordinate 40,686, forward strand.
ACATGGAACTTTGGACTTTTCACGGAGGTTCACAAGTGGACATCAACTCCTCGCAGACGATCAGGCAGATTCTCGATGAGTGCAAGACCATCGCCGTCGTTGGGCTGTCGTCGAACCCGATGCGGCCGTCAAATGGCGTGGCGCGTTACATGCAGCGCGCGGGCTATCGCGTGATTCCGGTCAACCCGAACGAGACGGTCGTGCTTGAAGAGAAGGCTTATCCGGCGCTCGCGGACGTGCCGTTGCAGGTTGATCTGGTTGACGTGTTTCGCCGTTCCGATCATGCGGGTGCGGCCGTTGATGAAGCGATCCGCGTGGGCGCTCGTGCGGTCTGGCTGCAAGAGGGCGTGATCGACAAGGCGGCAGCACAACGCGCGCTCGATGCCGGCCTGCTCGTCGTCATGGATCGCTGCTGGTTGAAAGAGCACGCGCGCCTGCGGCGTTGAGCGCGGCTTGAACTTAACGCGCGGCATTCGCCAGTCGCTTGCGCCGTTAAAATTGGAACAGAGCCGCGTGGGCGCGCGTCTAAGCACGCGAAGTCTCGGCTTTAACGCCCGCGCGAAAGGAGTCGTTCCATGATCACACGCACACGTCTCGCCGTCGCTTTGCTTACCTTCATCGTCGGTCTCGCCGGTGTCTGGCTCACCGATCTCGGTTCGCAACTAACCGGCGCAGTGATTGACCGGCTCATGCCAACGCCCACGCTCGACGCGCCCGCAGATGTCGCGCTGTCGGACTCGACCGCAGATACATATGCTGTTTACAGCGCAGTGCTCAATACCATGTTTGTACGCGACGGCGCGCGGCTCCTTGTAATTGAGCGACAGATAAACGGCGGCTGTCCAGCTTGTGAAGATCCGACAATCGCGCAGCAGATGGGTCAGAGCGAGCCTTTCATTCCTACAGTCCAGAAAGCAATGCAGGCTGCACAGCCGGACACGCTCAATGATTATTTGGCACAGACCAAACACGAGCAGCAACTGAAATGGCTTTTTGATCTCAAAGGCAGGTACGTGCTCGTTGAGGCCAGTGAACTGAACAAACTAGGCTCGCGCGAATTTACAGGTTTAGGCGATTTTTGGCGCAACTTCTATGCACGCTATCCCGCCGCGCACGGCTTAATCAGTTTCTCAAACGTCGGCTTCAATCAAGCGCACACGCAAGCCTTCGTTTACGTGGTGAACACTTGCGGCGGTCTGTGCGGCTCAGGTAGATACGTCTTGCTCGAAAAGCGGGCCGGCGCTTGGGAGATCATTGATCAGATGGGGCTGTGGGTTTCATGAGCGGTCGTGTCGCCGCTCAACGCATGAGTGCTCAGTGAGAGATTGATGGCAGTACAGATCAACGCGGTGGTCATCACTGTGAGCGATGCGTGCGCGGCGGGCGAGCGCGATGATGCGTCGGGCGCGGCGCTCGTTGAGTTATTGGCAGAGGCAGGCGCGAAGATCGTTGCGCGTGAAGTCGTGAACGATGATCTTGCGCCGTTGACTCATCTGCTGCGCGCTTACGCCGAACGCGCGGACGTGAACTTGATCGTGACGACGGGCGGGACGGGCCTCAGCCCCCGCGACAACACGCCCGAAGCGACGCGCGCAGTGATCGAACGAGAAGCGCCCGGCTTTGCCGAAGCGATGCGCGCGGAGACTTTGCGCCAGACGCCGACGGCGATGCTTTCGCGTGGGCTGTGCGGCGTGCGCGCAGGCACGTTGATTATTAATCTGCCGGGTGCGCCAAAGGCCGTGCGCGAATGCTTCGCCGTCATCCGCCCCGTCATCGGTCACGCCATCACGCTGCTCGTCGGGCACACGCACGAAGAGGCCAAACAAGCCTGAGTTTCATACTCAGATTGACACGACTGAAAGCGCATGCTTATATTGCGCTTGTTAGTTGATCCCGACCGTGTCGCAAATACCGCACCAACGAAACACATGCTGAGCCTGTTGCTCCAAGCACTACCGACCAATGCCGCGCCGGTCGCCGCGTCAAACGCCAATGGCGCGGGCAGTCCTTTGACGGCCTACTGGCCCGTCATGATCTTTTTCGTCTTTGCGATCATCTTCCCTGTGCTGCCGATTGTCTTGGGCCGGCTGCTTCGGCCCAACATCTATCAGAAAGAGAAGATGCGCCCCTACGAGTGCGGCATAGACCCTGAGACCGAAGCGCACGACCGTTTCACCGTGCGCTACTACATCGTCGCGATGCTATTCTTGATCTTCGACGTGGAGACGATCTTTCTGCTCCCTTGGGCCATCATCTTCATGGGCGACGATTTCACGTTCACCAAATTCGCGCTCCTTGAGATGTTCGTCTTCCTCGGCATCCTCGTCCTCGGCTACTACTACGCTTGGCGCAAAGGCGCTTTAGAGTGGGCCTGAACATAGTTTTCGGTCTTCAATTTCGCACTGACCACTGAAAACCGAAAACCGAAAACTGAAAACTGAAAACTAACTTATGGCGGAACATCAAGAAGGAATAGTCCTGACGACGGTTGATGCGCTCTTTAATGCGCTGCGCAAAAATGTGGCTGCGCCGGTGATGGAGGCGAAGCCGGTGAAGGATGCGATCAACTGGGCGCGTAAGTCTGCGCTGTGGCCGATGACGTTTGGCTTGGCGTGCTGCGCGATTGAGATGATCGCGACGGGCGCGGGGCGCTTCGACATAGATCGCTTCGGTGCAGGCGTGTTCCGCCCAAGCCCACGCCAGAGCGATCTGATCATCGTTGCGGGCACGGTCACGTTGAAGATGGGGCCGGTGATCCGGCGCATCTACGATCAGATGCCGGAGCCGAAGTGGGTGATTGCGATGGGCGCGTGCGCTTCGACCGGCGGGCCGTTCGATTCCTACTCGACGATGCAGGGCGTGGATCGCACGATCCCCGTGGACGTCTATATTCCCGGTTGCCCGCCGCGCCCCGAAGCGCGGCTCAGTCCATCGCCTGCGCCAACTCGAAGGCGAAGACGAACTGCAAGCGGTCTCGCCGCTCGACCGCGAAGCCGAAGAGGTGATCGCGGCGAATAGTTAAGAGCAGTAACGAGTGACAAGCTGGAAAAGCAAAAGGCCGGAGCTTTGACTCCGGCCTTTCTGCTTGCTCGGCACTCGTCCTTTGTCACTGCTTTTTCAGCAGCGTCCATTCCCACTTCTCGCCTTCTTGGTTGCTGCCCGTGCCCTTCATCAAATCATCATCAAGCGTGCCCTCCCAAACCGAGTAAGAGTTGCCGAGGACGATGCGAATGTGATTGCCGGCCTGCTTCCAAGTACCTTTGGTGGCGAACACTGTTTGCT
>QHXQ01000074.1 GCA_003223935.1 Acidobacteriota bacterium
TAGCCTTCGACCACAGCGAACGGGCGTTGCACTCGCCCCTGACCGAGATCGAGCAGGACGCGACGCGGCACGTTGTCTTGCAGGTATTTGACCAGACTCGCGAGCGTCACCTCGCCTTTAGCATTCGCCGCTTGCCCGCGCAGAGCTTCGACCAGAGCCAGCGTGAAATAACCGTGACGCTGTTCCTTCAACTCGTAGGCGCGGCGGCCGATCTCGGTCGCGTAGATGGTGGCGAAGGCTTGCACTTCGCGGTTGCGCACGTCGAAGTCGAAACCGCGCATGTAATTTTTCGTGAG
>QHXQ01000075.1 GCA_003223935.1 Acidobacteriota bacterium
TGGCTGCGCCGCCAAGTCCGGCCACCTGCGGATCGCTGTACTGGTCAACGCCAATGATGAGCGCGAATCGCTTGGTCTGACCCGGCAAGGTCTGCACCAAGCTGATCGCGCGCTCAGCATCCTGCGCGCTCACCTCTCTGCGTATGCCGCGATCCGGCGCTGTCTGTTGCGCCTGCGGTTTGGGTTGCGCTGCGACCGACAGCGCACAAGCGAGCGCGGTCGTGACCAGCAACACGATTGACTGCAAGGGCGAAGCGAATAGGCGACGTGCAATTTGAGCAGTGTGACTTAGCATAATGGCGCATACTTTAACGCGGTTCAGCCGACAAACAAAGCCCTACGGGAACGCGGATTAATAAAGACGACTGCTTTCTCAATCCGCAATCCGCATTCCGCAACCCGCAATTAAAGTGTGGCGAGGTGGCACGTGTCGTTTAAGGCAAGAACACGAAGAAAGCCGTCGTGCCGCAAGTCGAAGCGATTGATGCCGCAGTTCGCCGTCCTGAGCCAGACGGGACGCAAGGTCTGTGCATCGAGCGCGCCGAGCAGGTGCAAGGCGAGAATGCAGGCTGTGCCTGCGTGCGTGAAGACGGCGATTGAGCCGCCGCGATTTTCGTTGATCACTTCATCGAGTGCGCAGGCTGATCGTTCGAGCAAGTGTCGGTAACTTTCACCGCCCAAGAGAACATGCTCGAAGTCGCTGCGCAGGAGCGCGGCGTATTCTTCCGGGTATTTTTGGGCCGCTTCCTCGAACGTCAAGCCTTCCATCTGCCCGACGCTGCGCTCACGGAACGCGCTCGTCTGTTTGATCGCAAGCCCCGTCTCGCGCGCCAGAGGTTCGGCCGTCTCGACCGCGCGCCGCAGGTCACTCGCATAGATCGCCGTCACGCCTTCAACCGCAAGCGCACGCGCCGTCGCTTCAGCCTGTCTGCGCCCAAGCTCCGACAAAGGCGTCGCCGTGTGCCCGCCGAAACGCTGCTCGGCGTTGCCTTGCGATTGACCGTGCCGAATGAGCAAGATGCGCGTGCTATCCATAAAGCAGTAATAAG
>QHXQ01000076.1 GCA_003223935.1 Acidobacteriota bacterium
CGAGCACTAGCGCACCGTCGAGCGCGCCGTTGGTGCCCTCGGCTTTTAAGTCGAGGACGCCGGTCAGGGAGAACTTCTCCGCGTTAGGGCCTTGATGCACCGTCGCCTCGAACTGCAAGGGACAAAGCGTCAGCCCGTGCGGGTCGCCCTTAACACCTTTGCCTTGAGCAAGCGCTGTGTGCCGAGCAGGTAAGAGGGTAGCGACGAATAGGAGAGCCAACAGGCTCACCAAGCCAAATTTAATTTTATTCATGGACTATTCCTTCGAGCCGGACGGCTCAACGGGGTTTTGATAAAGGCGTTGCCCCTTCAGTATGTCCTCAGTAAGGAAAGGGGAAGTGGACGTGCTGGTCGTGATGCCGCCTTTGATCTGTCGCTGTTCCTCAGCCGTTAGCTCTTTCTCTGCCGGCGGCAAATCTTCCACCTTGGGGCCATTCTCTTTTTTCTCGTCAGCCATGATGCTCCTTTCGCCTCTGATACGAGCAGATAGAATTGAATGGATTGACTAGCGAGGCGGCGAATGTCTTTACCTGCTCCGCCGCCCTATGATGGATAACTTAAGGCGGACACCTATTGGCCGTCCTCGTCCGCGCCCCATCTACCTACCAATCAGCCTTTAACATATTCATCCCACTTCTGTAACGCCTTATCCGTAGTCTTGACCTTGTTGACAGTAACCTCTTATTAGTCCCTTGTTGGTTGAGCGCGCGGCAAATTATCCGAGTCGTGCGTCTTTGTCAGAAACTATTTGCGCATGGCAGACAGCTTCAACGGCCCGGCGGCAAAGCTTTCGTCTTACTCCAGACAATTAAGAAAAAACCTATGCCGCCGCAGAAGACGAGCAAGTAGAGTACCCACTCACCCGTAACTTGAAATGCACTCAAGATGCCTAAGCCGATCAGAATGAGACCCGCGACAAATAATAGATTGGAGTAAAGCATGTCCTCTGCCCCTTGCTCGTTCGACAACCGATTCACTAAGGAGATTGCTGTGGATACATCTTACAACAAGTAGGCGGAAGGCAGAAGGCAGTAAGCAGTGAAGGCGAACAAAAGGCCGTTGGTTGAATGCGCTTGTCGTAACCTAACAAGCATAGAATCAACCAACGGCCTTCCCCTTATCCTGAACTGCCTACTGCCTACTGCCTTTTTTCAGTTGATTCCATACTGCGCTCTGCGCGCTTCCACGCGCTGGAGAAACTCCGCACGCTGCTTCCGCCACTGTTGTTCCAACTCGCGCGTATAGCCGACCTCAGCCCAAGGCGCGCGCATGTACAACTCGCGTAAGAGTTGTTCAGGCTCGCCCGGCTTGCGCCCGACCGGCGCGACTAGCTGCCTGCCGCCCGCCGACCAAATACGCACATAGTTCGAGCGCACGCCATTGCGTATGTGTACATAGATATGTGAATCAGGGGTTGAAAACTAACAAGTAAGCAGCGAAAGTTAGTTTTCCCCAGCAGTGAACCATCAAGCCTTCGGTTGAACGAACCCTTCCGGCTCTTTGAATGTCGGTTTTGTCAATCAGCCACTGGAAGAAACTTTCAATCGGTTGGCGCAAGCGGCTCACCAACCGGTTGTAATACTTTTCAGTCTTGCTCAATTCTTTGCCTTTCGGCTTCTTTCTTGGCGCATAAAGAGTTGTTCGCTGCGCTTCAAGCATCTGTTGAAAAGTCGGGTCAGGGAAAGCACGGTCTCCGATCAGTGCCGAGCCGGGCAGCGCGATAGCTTGCTCTCTGACGCTCTGTAAATCATGACAACTGCCTTCTCTGAGCCAGATCTGTGTGGGCAGCGGCATGGCCCCGAAACGACGCTGGGCGATGGCGTGAAGGCGCACACCATGAAAGTACATCTTTTTGCTGGCGCAATAGCCGACATTGGAAACGTCGCGGGCGACTCTGGCCGTGTAAGCATGACCGCCGCGTGCCAGCATCACGGGCACGCTATCAATGATGTGGTCAATCTCAGGCGTGCGGCGCTCTGCCAGAAGCTCGTTCAAATAGCCGCCGATGGTTTGAAAGCTCTGCGCCAAAAGATTCAGGCGTGCGCCGAAAGTTTGATACGCCGGCAATTGAGGAAAGTAATGCCGCCAATACTTATCAATCAGCCGATGAATCGCTTTCTTCTCAAACAAATCGTTGAAGTGCCCGAACAGGTAGATGGCTATTAACTCTTGGTCGGTGAACTCAGGCCGCGCATTATTGCTCAGACGTTGAAAACAAGTTTCTGAGCGGGTATCGTAAACGTGACAGGCAAGCAAATACAGTTCAATGAGTTGATTTTCCATGGTAAGAAAATTCTACTCATGGGCTTGTTTGCCTGTCATCTCAACTTCTGATTCACATAACAGTGCTGGTTAAATCCTGCTATGCTGACAATGCACTGAGGAGGGTTCGCGCTTCTACTAAGTCGCCGGTATCATGACCGCTGGTGAATTTTTCGTAAACTTCCGCTAAGAGTGCTCGCGCCTCTTGCTTTCTTCCTAACTTGTGCCAGAGTTTACTGCAACTGATCGCTGCGCGGAGTTCAAGTGAGATTGCCCCTTGTTGTCGTGCGATTTCCTGTGCCTTGAAGAAGTGTGATTCGGCTTGAGTCTCTCCCTCTTGGCCCAGCTTTAGCAATAATTCACCTTTAAGACGATAGAGGTCCGCTTCCCACCAGCCTTCACCGTTCATTTTAGCTAACTGTAATCCTTCATCCAACGCGCGAATGCCTTCGTCAGTGCGCCCCACCTGCCTATAACTTTCAGCCAGCATAGAAAGCCAATACCCCCGAAAAAGCTTGGCCCCCGCCTTCTCCCAACTGACCAAACTGCTTTCGAGTTGTTCGATGCCTGTTTCTTCATGTCCAATCCTTACTAAAGCCCAGCCGACGAGAGCCTCACCTGCAATTTGCCAAAGCGAAAACCCTTCTTGGACACACAACCTGATTAAGTCTGCAGCTTTCTCTTGGGTCTTCCATGCGTCGCGGCAAAACTGGGCCAGCATCGCACTGAAAAGTAGAGAGATCGCCAGCGTATGTGCATGCGAAAGCTGCTGCGAGAGCAGTACTGCCTCTTGAATCTTCTTTCGCGCTTGATCCGGATCGCCTAAGTGCCACAAAGCCATTGCCCAGTACCCAAGGCAACTGATGCTTGGCTCGTTGAGGAATAAGAGAGCGTTACTGAGCATTGCCTCGGGCTGACGAAGGCCAACACCTTTTTGGCCATGCTCTGCCGCAAAGGCGTTCTCGCCTTGATAGTAAAGAGAAGAAGACATGACTCGCTCAGCCGCCGTGAAAGTGCTGGGGTCATTTAGGCTCTTGCTAAGGGCATAAAGCCGTGCGGCCAATTCTTTGGTTTTTTGCCCCTCCCCCCGGACAAGATGGTATCGCCATAGACCGAAGAGCGCGATGAACAAGTCACGCGTCTCGCCTACGTTCAGACATAAATCCCGCGCCTTGGTGTAGCACTGCTCCACTTCCGAAGCGGCATATCCCCTAGCAGCCGTCAGACACATCCCCGCGTGTGTCAAGACGGTGATCTGATCGGTGTCGCTAAGCCCTTGAACCTCTGCGCCGCCAAGAGAGAGCGGGTGGCCCCAATTGCCGGATTCAAAAAAGTGGATTAGTACTGACAGTAGGGAGCCTAGTGCCCCGAGTTTATGCAAGGCGTAGTATTGCTCGCCACGCATAACGCGGGGAAGATAGATGGAGTGCAGAACATCCCGGTGACGGCCGGCCTTGCATCCGTGCACCACTGCTACCAAGAGCGGCGTCATTTCATTAAGCGTGTCGGGAAATTCTTTGCTAGCTTGAGCGAGATACTCGTACAGGCGCTCATGCGCCTTACGCCATCCGGCCTCGTTATGCATCTGGAGGCGCGCGCCGAAATACTCCCTGACCAGCGGGTGAGAATCCAAATAAACCTCACGACTTAACCCGGAGTAGTCCATTAATCCCCATTGACGCAGCCGGCTAATAGCCTCCCAAACCTCCTGCTCAGGAGCGCGGACAAGTGCTTCCGTTACTCCCGGAATCGCTGGTGGGCAACGAAGGGCATTGAACCAATCCCATAGTACCGGTCGATCAAATAGGCCTAGGATATGGAGAAGCTCACTATCAAGTAAGTTTCCGTCTTGGCGGAGGGCGAACTCATAGGCGGCCATAACGGACTTGGCATGACGGCCGGCTTTTATTTGTTCATTAATTAGCGGAATGTTGCTATGGATGTCGCTGGCGCGCCCTTCTTTAAAGGTGTATAGATATTCGGCCGCTAAAACAAGAGCTAGCGCATGCCGGCCTAAATATCTTGCAATAACATCTAACTCCGCGTCGCTGCCATGAACGCCTCTGTAACTTAAAAGCTCCCGCGCCGCCTCCGCTGGCAATATATCCAATGACCTCTGGACAAGGTGTAATGAGTGAAGAGACGCATCAGTCAGGTGTAAGCGGCTGGTGACGATACAAAGAGAGCGGCCCGGCTTTTTTATCAAGCTAGCTAATAATTCGCGTATCCCAGTGTCCTTCAACTGGCCTTCCCGGCCTTCAGCGCCGGGTCCGAACTGCAACGGCTCAAGTCCATCAAGCACCAGAATCGTCGGCTCGGCTGCAATTAATTCTGCCAGTCGCTGCCCTCTCATCCAGAGCGGCCCCCGGTTCGGTTCGGGATCCCCTAAGGTGCGCAAGGTGTTGACTAAAAACTGATCAGAAGTGCCTGCGTGCTCGCGTGTACCCTGACTGTAGAAGGAACAGCCGATAAACCGGATATTCAAAGCGCGCGCATTGTGGGACAACCAATAGCGAACGAGAGCTGACTTACCGACGCCGCCGAATGCGACTAAAGCTACGGCACTAATGGTATCGCTCTGGAGCACATTATCGAGAAAGCGCAAATCTTCTTCGCGGCCGAACAGTTCGTCAGTGCCACCGGGCAGTTCTTCCAGAAGATGATCCAATGAGAGAGAAACCGGCACCTTTTTCGCAGCATAAGTGTTAGCAAGCGCGGCCTGCGGCGCTCTCTTTTGCAGGCTGAGATGTGCAAGCTTACGTAAATCTTGGCAGATTTGAGTCCAAGCTTTGCTCTGCGGACGATGGGCGCGCACCGGCTTACCGTCCGCTGGGAGGACATTAATTCGGCTGAGCCAAGCAACGTTACCCCAGTCACAGTGATCGACTATGATAGGGATGATAACAATACCCTCTCGCTCATACTTGAGCAACATATATGGCACTTCGACATCTTGGCAAAATTCCGAGGCCAAGAAATGCGGGGTGATGAGGAAGAGCGCCATGTCGGCGTCCGACATCTCCGCCTCGATAATACTGCGCCAGTCTTGGCCCGGCAGGATACAACGGTCGTACCAAGAGCTAATCGTCCCATCGCGTTTCAGCGGATCTAGATGTACTAGAATGCGCTTGGCATGGGCCCCATCAGCGTGGCTATAGCTAATGAACACCTTGCTAGCACCCATACAACCGAGCCTCCTGCGTGTTTAGCTTCTGCTCTTCTTGCGCCAACTTAATCATTTTACCTTTCAATAAATGCTGAGTTGTTAGTCCGATACGGTTGGCAGCCCTAAGTTAAATAAATTCATGTCAGGTGTACGGAAGTCTCTGTTAGAAGATAGCCGAAAGACTCTGGTTCGTGTGAAGCTGAGTTTCAGAAGCGGACGGGAAGACGCGTCGGCGGAAAGGGTAGCAGATTGGGTTCATATTGACAATTATTTAGATCGAGGACTATTCTGCACAGGACTAGCGTCAATTCCGGCGGGCAGGTAGGACTTTTACTCAAGAATCGCGCCTAATTGTTAATAAGTCGGTAATACCTAGTCTATAATTCTCGACAGAGGTCTTACTGCACATCTTATTCAAGTAACGCTTTCTGCGCTTGCCAGCCTTAATAATTCGCGCCTCATGCCTGATTATAACCATCATGACTGAGGCCGTAAGACGTTAGCGCAACCATTGAGGAGGTAAAGTGAATTCGTCTTCCTCAAATCAGTCGCCAAGAAGCTTTGAGCCTTCCACTTTGGTAGAGCTTCTCCGATGGAGAGCAGTACGCTCTCCCGCTCAACGCGCCTATACCTTCCTGAGCGATAAAGGCACTGAAGTTGAATCCCTAACATATCAAGAGTTGGATCAGCGAGCGATGGCCATTGCCACTGCACTCCAGCGCCGGGGAACTAGCGGCACCCCGGTCCTGTTACTCTACCCCCCGGGCTTGGAATTTATTGCTGCGTTTTTCGGGTGCTTATACGCGGGATTACTTGCTGTCCCCATTTACCCGCCGCGGCACAATCAATCTGGCGCGCGCCTCCGTACTATCAGGTCTGAAACGCAGGCGACATTGGCGCTCACTACCACCTCCATACTGTCGTCTAAGGTCGGCACAGCAGCCGGGCAAGCAGTTGAGCACTTGCATCTGATAGCAACTGACACGCTCGGCAATGACCAACAGGACGCATGGCGTGACCCACAGGTGAACAGCGATACTTTGGCCTTCCTACAATACACGTCCGGCTCGACAGCAGTTCCAAAGGGCGTCATGCTGAGCCATGGAAATCTCCTATATAACCAGCGCATGATTAAACTTGCCTTCGAGCATACGGAGGCATCAATCGTGCTAGGCTGGCTACCCCTATATCATGATATGGGACTCATTGGGAACGTGCTGCAACCTCTGTACGTCGGGATTCCCTGTATCCTCATGTCGCCCATGGCCTTCCTGCTCAAGCCATACCGCTGGCTTGAGGCGATTACCCGCTACCAAGCGACTACGAGCGGTGCTCCGGATTTTGCTTATGATCTGTGTGTACACAAGATCACGCCCGAACAGCGCGCGACCCTCGACTTGAGCAGTTGGGATCTCGCGTTCAACGGTGCTGAGCCTGTCCGATATCAAACCATTGAGCACTTTTCAAATGCCTTTGCCTCGTGTGGCTTCCGCCGGGAGTCCTTCTACCCCTGTTACGGCCTCGCCGAAGCCACGCTGTTAGTCAGCGGCGGCATGAAAACAGCCGCGCCTGTGGTTCATAAGGGATGCGACAGTTGGAACACCGAGCCGGATGCTAACGCAATTGCCTCCAAAGTGGTAGGCTGTGGCACGAGCAAGCTAGCTCAAAAAATTGTCATCGCTGATCCCGGAACATTCGCGGAATGTCCGCCAGGCGTTGTGGGGGAAATCTGGGTCGCTGGCCCCAACGTCAGCCAAGGCTACTGGGGGCGGGCGAAGGAGACAGAGGAGACGTTTAAGGCTTATGTGCGCGATACGGGTGAGGGACCATTTCTCCGCACCGGCGATCTCGGGTTCTTAGAAGACGGGGAGCTTTTCGTCCAAGGGAGGCTTAAGGACATTATCATCATACGGGGATGCAATCACTACCCGCAGGATATTGAACAGACTGTCGAACGGAGCCATGAAGCGTTAAAGCCACGCTGCGGCGCGGCATTCGCTATAGAATCCAACGGCAAAGAGAAATTGGTGATTGTCCAAGAGGTCGAACGGGACTATAGAAACTTGAATGTAGAGCAAGTCGTGGCAGACATCCGCCATGCGGTAGCGGAAACTCACGACCTCCGAGTTCACGCCGTCGTGCTTCTCCGTTCCGGGAGCATCCCGCGAACGTCAAGCGGGAAGATTCAGCGTGCCAAGTGCAAGGCGGACTTTCTGCATCGGAATCTCGACGTCGTCGGCAGCTTCTATGCGGGGCAGGCGGACGACGACCAATACTATCATGTGGCAGAGGACGGCCAAGCCTTGCCGGTCGGGTAATCCGGGGCGAGCACGAAGTTAATGCTCTCCTTCTAAATAGAGGTAGACTATGGATGTTCAAATTGCATCGGAACTTTCGCCTGATTTAATAGAGAGCCGCCCCGCCAGACTGGACAACTTGGCGAGGCTAGACAGGCGTTTGGCTTGGGTCGTGACGTGTGCCCCGGCGGTAGGGTTCGGCGTCGCCATGCTCCTGCTCCTCTGCGGCTACCCAGTCGGCGCAGTCGAAATCGGGCTGTGGCTCGGTATGCACATCCTGATTTTAATCGGGGTTGAGGTCGGCTTCCACCGCCACTTCGCCCACCGCTCTTTCAATCTCCGACGGCCGGTGCGAGTTGCCCTTGCCATCTTAGGCTCGATGGCCTTTCAGGGGCCTGTTATCTGGTGGGCGGCGACGCACCGCCGGCATCATAACTACAGCGACAAGCCGGGTGATCCACACTCGCCACACCTCCACGGGGAAGGGCCGCAGCGGCTCATGCGCGGGCTGTTTCACGCGCACATGGGCTGGTTGTTTGTGCCCGAGAGCACGCGGGCCGTCGGCTGGGACAGATATGCTCATGATCTCTACCGCGACAAGGCCGTCTTCAAAGTCCACACGCTGTATTTCTATTGGCTGCTGCTCGGCTTCGTCATTCCCGCAATTCTCGGCGGCATACTGACGCGCACATGGATGGGGGCCTTCTTGGGCTTTCTCTGGGGCGGCCTCGTCCGCATATTCATGATGAATCACGTATTCTACTGGTGCATCAACTCGGTAACACACACCTTCGGGACGCGGCCCTTTGTATCTAATGATCAAAGCACCAACAACATCTGGCTCGCAATCCCTACGCTCGGCCAGTCGTGGCATAATAATCATCATGCTTTCCCGTCCTCAGCCATGATGGGCTTGCGTTGGTGGGAGGTAGATATCGGCGGTTGGGTCGTCCGCGCGCTCGAACGGCTCAATCTGGCATGGGACGTCAAGACCCCCTCGCAGGCCATGATGCGCCGTTTGAGACGAAATTAGACTGACCTCAGCTATCAACTTATATCCGGAGCAGCAACGACTATGTTGAATCCCAAAGACGTAAACGAACGGCCCCTTGCGGCAGCGCCGATCAGTCCCACCAAGGAGAAGGAAATCCAAGCGTGGATAGTTGCCCGCCTAGCTCAAGAACTGGAAATCAGTCCACGAGAGATCGACATCAAAGCGCCCTTCTACCGTTACGGTCTTGACTCACTGGCGGCTGTGCACCTCGTAAGTAATCTTGAAGAGTGGCTCGGCATGGAACTCTCTCCGACGCTGCCCTACGACTATCCAAGCGTCGAAGCGCTAGCCGGCCACCTAAGCGGCGTTGCGAAGGCGACCGAGTAGTCCCAGACACAGACTACAGGCTGAAGGCACTTACGCCCGTGCCCGGCAGCGCGTTTACGCATGCTCAGGCAAGCTGCTCTGTCGCCTCTCCGCACTCACTTAAAAGGAGTCCAACACCATGTCGGCCATTAACGTTGATAATCCCGGTGCTTCTTCCGAGGCGATTCAATATCACTACGATGTTGGGAATGAGTTCTATCGCCTCTGGCTCGATCCGACCTTCAGCTATTCGGGTGCTATGTGGGAGCCTGGCGATACACTGGAAACAGCGCAACTGCGCAAGATCGATTTCCACATCGCGCAGGCCGGCGCGAGAGGGGCTGAACGTGTGTTGGATGTGGGTTGCGGTTGGGGCGGGGTCTTGCGCCGCCTAGCCGAGACGCACGGAGTGGGCAAAGCCGTGGGCCTCACGTTGAGTCGGGCGCAGGCTGAGTGGATAGCTGGACTAAATGTTCCGAACGTCGAGGCGCGCGTGGAGAGCTGGTCGGAACACGAGGCAGAGGCGCACTATGACGCGATTATCTCGATAGGAGCGTTTGAGCACTTCGCCAGATTGGACTCCTCCGACTCGGAGCGGATTGAGGGCTATCGCGCCTTCTTCGCGCGCTGCCACGACTGGCTCAAACCCGGCGGCCGTCTCTCCTTGCAGACCTTCGCCTACGGGAGTGCCCGCAGGCGTGAGGAGGGCCAGCGGACGGCCGGCACACAGTTTCTCGCCACTGAAATCTTTCCCGAAACAGACCCACCCCGCCTCGCCGACCTTGTCGCCGCTTCCGACGGCCTCTTCGAGATCGAGGCGCTACGCAACGACCATAAGGATTACGCCGCCACGTGCAAGGAGTGGCTTAAACGGCTCAGGGCGCACCGCCATGAAGCGACCCGCTTGGTCGGCAAGGACGGCTTCACACGCTACGAGCGATACCTTCAGCTATCCACTGTTGGCTTCGACATCGGTTACTTGGCCCTCTTTCGCCTAACGCTCAGCCGTATTAGAACAATCTAATCCCGCGCGCGCCGAAGCGCGCTTGCAGTGACGATAGTTGGAAGGGCAAAGAGATGGAGCCGATTGCAATTATCGGGATGTCCTGTCGTTTCCCGGGCGCTAATCATCCCGAGGCGCTCTGGCAACTTCTACGCGCGGGCGGCGACGCCATCACCGAAGTTCCGCCTGACAGGTGGGACGTGACTAAATACTACACCGAGCCGCCAGCGACTCAGGGGAAGATGTGCACGCGCTGGGGCGGTTTTATCGAGCAGGTGGATAAGTTCGACGCTGCCCTATTCGGCATCTCAGCGCGCGAGGCCAGTTACATGGACCCCCAGCAGCGGATAGTGCTGGAGGTCGCGTGGGAGGCACTGGAATACGCGGGCGTGGTGGCGGCCAATCTGGCCGGGAGCAACACTGGCGTCTTCATCGGCGTCAGTAACTTCGACTATAACCGCCTGCTGTGTCGTAGCCCCGCCACCATGGATGCGTACAGTAGTACCGGCACCATCCTTGCCATTACAGCCAACCGCCTCTCTTACCTGCTCAACCTGCGTGGGCCTAGTATTGTGGTTGACACGGCCTGCTCTTCCTCGCTGGTGTCGGTGCATCTCGCCTGCCAGAGCCTGAGAACAGGCGAGTCCGACGTGGCCTTGGCCGGCGGCGTTAACCTCATCCTCTCCCCGGAGGTGACGATTATCCTCTCGCAGGGCGGGCTGATGAGTCCTGACGGCCGCTGCAAAGCTTTCGACGCGAGCGCCAACGGCTATGTGCGGAGCGAAGGCTGCGGCATACTCGTCCTTAAACGGCTCGCCGATGCGCGCCGAGATGGCGACAATATCTTGGCCGTCATCCGCGGCTCGGCCGTGAATCAGGATGGCGGCACTAACGGGCTAACAGCACCTAGCGCAACCGCCCAACAGGCGGTCATCCGTCAGGCACTAGCTAACGCGGGTATGCACTCGCATCAGTTGAGCTATGTCGAGGCGCACGGCTCAGGCACACGACTAGGTGACATTATCGAAGCCAGAGCATTGCGGACAGTGCTGCTTGAAAACCGGCCCGCCGATCACTTGTGCGCTATCGGGTCCATTAAAACCAATGTCGGGCACACCGAATCCGCGGCCGGGATCGCGGGTTTGATAAAGGTCGTCCTGTCACTTCAGCACAGTACCATCCCCGCCAACCTACACCTCAAACAACTCAATCCACACATTCGCCTGTCACATACCCCGCTGTTCGTACCGACAGAGGCACATCCTTGGCAGTTAAACGGAGCGCCGCGTCTGGCTGGGGTTAGCTCGTTCGGCATCGGCGGGACGAATGCACACGTGATTGTCGAGGAGGCTCCCACACCGGCTCCGCGCGCGTCGGGTTGTACGCGCGCGCTACAACTTCTGCCCATCTCGGCCAAGACACGCGACAGCCTGCGCGCGATGGTGCTAAATTACGAGGCCTTCCTTGTGGGGCGCGAGGACACGCCGCTCGTCGACATTTGCTTCACGGCCAGTTGTGGCCGCACGCACTTCCCGCATCGCATTGCGCTCAGTTGCACATCCACCAAGCACCTGCGCCAGCAGTTGTCCGTACTGTCCGCCGGCCACGCGCTCGGCGAGACGGGCGCGCCGCACGCGCAACCTTGGCAATCGCCGCAGATGGCCCTGCTCTTCACGGGTCAGGGCGCGGAGTATTGCGGTTTCGGACGCCAGCTCTACGAGACTGAGCCTGTATTCCGGGCAGCCCTAGACCAGTGTGATGAGCTACTCGGCCGCAGCTTCAACCAGTCGCTGCATTTTCTTCTCTACCCAGAAGCCGCCGCGCTCGCGCCGCAGACAAACGCCGCACACGCCTCGCTCTTCGCCTTCGGATTTCAGTACGCGCTGGCCGCGTTATGGAACTCATGGGGGATCAGTCCGACCGCAGTGCTCGGTTTCGGCGTCGGAGAGATAGTCGCGACGTGCGTCGCTGGCGCGTTAACACTAGAGGCTGGGCTGAAGATCATCGGGGAGGTCGCAGCACTAACTGAAGGGTTACCCCATTCCACTGCTCAAGTCTCGCTGCCGGCAAGAGGAACGCGCGCGCCAAGCCCGCGCGTCGGTTACGCTCATGATGCTTTCCCTGCCGCACTAGCGCTTCGGCCGTTAGAAACTGACGAGAGCAGTGCCTGCTTTTTAAGCTCACTATCCACTTTGCCTCCTCTGGCAAGGGAGCCCTTATTAGATGCTTGCGAGAAGCTTGCCTCTGGCATTCGTTACCTCGCACCCCAAATCAACCAGATTTCATCTGTGACTGGTGAACTGATGGATGCACCAGCTCTCGCGGACACAGAATACTGGCGCAGCCTGCTGCTCGGCGCGGTAAGGCCAAGAGCCGCCTTCGAGAGCCTTAACCGCTTGGACGTAGTAATTCTTCTCGAAATGGGGCCAAGCACGAGCATGGGAGAAGCGGGGGTAAAGTGTCTGGCTGATAATTCCGGCGTCCTACTAAACTCGTTGGGTCTAGAGAAAGCCGAGGGCGAGCAAGTGCTTGAGAGTTTAGGGGAAATGTATGTGCGCGGTGTGGAAGTTGCCTGGTCAGCTTTCCACCGAGAAGGAGTGCACCGACTCGTATCATTGCCGACGTATCCTTTCGAGCGAAAAAGATGCTGGTTTGATGTTGTGGAGTCGCAGGGTAACGAACGCGGTGGGAAGCCACTTGTCGGTTAAGATCCCGGCGGCCCGCGCCGCGCCAACAAATACCGTCCTACCTGTAGCCCCTGTGAAACTAATATTCTAGCCCAATCCCGCGCAGCCACGAAAATTACGCTTTACCCTGTCCTGCGCTTATACCTTGGTAGCCAGCATCCGCGTCCAGTTGCTCGCCGACAATCGGAAGGCTCCGCTCTAGCACTTGCTCAGAGGTAAGGCCGTAGAGCGGCGGTCCTGCGATGCCGAGTACCCCTAAATAAACGTAGAGTTGCCCGCGGTGATGTATTTCATGCTCGGCAAGCGTGCGTAACCATTTCCACACGCGGATAGGAGCGTCAGCTGGTGTGAGACACTCCTTCTGCAGGTCTGCATCAGTCAAGCTGGCGAAAATTGCCATTGACTCTTCGTGGGCGCGGTTAAAGAATTGAAGGGTGGCGTCATAGCCGACCGCCAAATCTTCACCATGGCCTGGATAGCGACTCGGCTTCAACTGCGCGTTCTCAGCATACATGTAACGCTCAATGGCGGCGACATGGCGCAGGATGTCGCCGAAGGTAAACTTATCGGGCATGTACGCCCATTCAATTTTTTCGGGCGGGATGCAAGCGACGACTTTCATCGTGCGCCGGCGAAGATTTTCATAGTATGTGAGAAACGATTGGATGTCGCGGATTTCCATCGGCTACTCCTTTTCTGCCTGCCAACATTAAGCTCCTACTTCTTGCATGACTCGTCGGATACGAGTTGCTAAGAAAGTACGGAGCAGCTTGAATTATGGCCTTCTTGTGGGCCGGCTCTTGTATGTAGTGGTACGGATAAACTTGAGATAGTCTCCGGCCCACCTAAGCTACGGAGGCCATCCATTCGGCAATCACCTCTAGCGTCCCCGCCAGAAAATCGTCCCGACAGGCGCTCCGCTGAATCTTACCGCTGGAAGTTTTGTGGATGCCCCCCGGCTTGATCAGCACGACAGCATACGCCTGCAAGTCCTGACTCTCAGCCACGGCCCGGCGGATGCCGGCTATTACTTGATGCATGTCGGCCTCCGTGTCGTCCACCTCCTGAACCAACGCTAGCCGCTCCTCCCCTGCGACTTCGACGGAAAAGGCCGCGCCACAACCGGGCCGGACGGACGGGTGGCCGCGCTCCGCAGCCAGTTCGATGTCCTGCGGGTAATAGTTTGTTCCCCGGATGATGATCATGTCCTTACAGCGCCCGGCGATGAAGATCACGTTGTCTTTGAAGAAGCCCAAGTCCCCTGTCCGGAGGAAGGGCCCCTCCTTCATTTCCGCCAAGTGTGCCTGAAAGGTTCGCTCGGTCTCTTCCGGCCGATTCCAGTAGCCTTGCGTGACGCACGGCCCCGAGACCCATATCTCGCCAACCTCATCAGGGGCGCATCTTGTTAGCGTTTCAGGGTTGACGATTGCGACCTCTGTGCTGGGCGCGGGCGAACCACTCCCAACAAATGTCTGTCCGCCCTCCTGCTGTTCATCAGTCTCTACGACTCGTCTGTGTTTAAGCTCAGCGGCTAGGACTGTCTTGTAAACAGGCCGGTCGGCGTAGCGCGTGCCGGTCACTCTTAAGGTTCCCTCAGCCAAGCCCCAGCCGGGGCAGAAAGCGTTCATGCGGAAGCCGGCGGGGCCGAAGGCTTCACTGAAGCGTTCGAGTGTGTCTTTGCGAACTGGCTCCCCCCCGTTCCCTGCCACACGCCAGTTGCTCAAATCCAATGCCGCCCGCTGTGCGGGCGGCGTCTTGCGGACGCATAAGTCGTAAGCGAAATTAGGCGCAGCGCAATGCGTGCCCTTGTAGTAAGAGAGAGCCTGAAGCCAGCGCGACGGCTTCTGTAGAAAAGCTATGGGCGACATCAGAATGCATGGGACTGAGCTGTAAATCGGCTGGACATTACCGTAGAGGAGGCCGAAGTCATGGAAGTGCGGCAGCCAGTTCACGATCACACTGTCCTCGTTATGTGCCCAATCGGCTTCGAGGCACGCTGCATCGTAAAAGACATTTTCATGGCTGACCATGACGCCTTTCGGCAGAGAGGTAGAGCCTGAGGTGTACTGAAGGTAGGCCAGTGAACTGGTGGCCGGGCTGAATTCCTGCCATTCGGCCGACAGGTCCGGGGAGATGTCGTCCGTCGCCAGCCACCGCAGGGCCTTTAGGTCAGTGGCCATAGCCAATATCGGTTCAAACTTGTCTAAGATCGATCTGACGGTTAGGACAACTGATGGTTGAGCATCCTTCGCCACGGCTTGAAACTTAGGTAGTGTGCGGCCTAGGCGCGCCGGGTTGGGCGGTGCCATCGGCACGGCAATCACTCCACCGTAAATGCATCCAAAAAAAGCGGCAATGAATTCCAGCCCCGCCGGATATACCAACAATGCACGCTCACCCTTGGCCTTCAGGCTTTGGAGCAGCCCACCGATCGCCCTAGCCTGCTGATCCAATTCGCCAGCCGTCAGATGGGCTGCTTCGGTTTCTCCTTCATGGAGATAGGTGAAGGCGCGACGTAGGGGTTGCTCAAGCGCACTTCGACGAAGGAGATCAAGTAATGAAGAGGGCGCATCTCGTTCTCTAGAGCCAGGGGCGGAATTGTTTGCGCTCGGACTGCTCATGGGGACTCCCGTTGCGATTGGCATGAGCAAGATGTGCTCACCATTGGCCGGTTGCAGCTACGAGTCGGGATAGTGTCCTAAATTGTGCTGCTGTAAGTTCTCTCCCAGTAACGCGCTGTTAGGGCCTGCTCGAATCTGGTCATATTGTAATACAATACGGCTATTTTAAAACACTTTCTTCTTTGATCTTTCTGATCTAAGGATCAAATTACACAGTTCGGAGTAATGATATTCTCCTTGCGCGTATCTGCCATGTTTATAGTAGTACTCTATTCTTTCGGCATGGTACCGCGCTTTTATAAGATACCGCCCCATTATTACCTCTTTCTTTTATCATCTCACGCATTCGCGCCTTATGTATAAGGCCGCTTTTGTTCACACCTGCAATAGGGCGGACAATTTCTTCAGCCCATAATAGATAATGCGCGCGCGCTAGTAATAAATATCATTGACCTAATATCCGCTAGGTTCAGTGCTGCGCTTCAGCGCATAGACCATTAGGGTAAGGTAACATCAGGTTTTCACCTGAAGGTGGCACGTTTAGTGCGCTGGCGCGTCCTGTAAGCCGCGCAGATGCCCGCCACGAACATCACGTCGAGACTGCCAGAAGGTCTGCTTCCATTTATGGAATTGCTTCGGTGAATTAGCTTTAATCCTAAATGCTTAAAATGTAGAATGGTAGTGATACATGATCACATTAGACAAATATCTTCAATGAAGACAACCACACCGGCTTACTACAGAAGTCTTTCCTTAGGGAACTTTCGTGGATTTGAGAAAGCGGAGGAGATACCCCTCGCGCCGCTCACTTTTCTGGTTGGGCCAAATAGCGCTGGGAAATCATCAATCTGTGACGCACTTCTTCTTCTCATCCAGAGCGATGTTTTGCTTAGTGATGAGCCCCCTTTGGTGCCCAAGTGGATTGGCCCATTAGTGGACCTTGGCACTTTTGAGGATACAGTATTTAGGCACAACACTTCACTAACAATCAGCATAGCTGTGGAGGTATCTCTAGACTTGAGCAGTGGGAGTTACGACGTACTTCATTCCAGTCGACAACCTATAAAGTTTGAATTCCACATCCGATCATCTAAAGACGATCCAGTTGGAAATATCAGACTGATACGCATTACAGATAGCTTTTCCAATGAACAGGTTACTATAAGTTTTCAACCTACCCCTTCACCAAAGCTTAAGCTTGAATACCTAAGAAGGAAGGTTGAGCAAGCTCTTGACAAGAAAATATCTGGCACAGGATACCCTTTGGCGGATATGGTCCACGTAATAGAAAAAGCTTATGACAAGCGTAGTACCCTATTAAGTAGGCGCAAAGCTGCCTTGCGTCGGATCGCAAGCTACATGCGTTCCAATGACTTTTTTACTGAATTTACCGAAGGCACTCAGCGGGTAAGCTCTGGACGTGCAGCACCTCAGCGCTGGTTTTTACGAACAACTCCAGATGAACTATCGCCCAATGCCATTAGGAAGATATTTAACGGGGTATATCCGGCTATGGTTGAAGCTGTTGATCGGCGTGATGTATCTCGCCAATCTAAACATATTCCGCATAGGCGCAGGAGCGAGCTTGACAAAATTCTTAAAGAGCTAAATATCGCAACTGATATATCGGCATCACATCTGACACCTTATCATTCCGTAATTAACATTAAAGATAATGTGACTAAAGTCAAATCCAATCTAATTGATGTTGGATACGGAGCATCACAAGTGATACCTGTAATTACTGCCTGTCTAAGCAATCGTAGTGGGCCTATTTTTATTGAACAACCGGAAATACATCTCCATCCCAAAGCCCAAGGAACAGTCGCGGAATTGTTATGCGAAACGAGTCGCAAGCGCCAAGTCTTGGTGGAGACACACTCAGTACACATGATAAATCGAGCTCGTCTAAGAGTCGCACAAGGACTGCTTAACCATAAAAACGTGATGATTCTTTTTGTTGATAGAAATGCAAGAGGCTCTCGAGTGCAAACAATTCCCCTTACAGAGAACGGAGATTTTGGAGCGTCATGGCCTGGCGGCTTCTTTGACGAGCGTTATGAGGACACTATGGCCTTGCTTCGGCTCAAAAGTCAGGGAGAGGAATAGTGCAAACAGTTATTGACTCTGTTTCAATGCTGCATTTGACACGACCGCCTAAACGTTTTAACAAATCCAAGCGGGGCACATCTGCACGTGAGAATCGATTAGGTGAGCCGTTAAGACTTAAAAAAATCACATTGGCACTAGACGCTTCGCTCGGATTAGTCAGTGAGTGGGAGAAGACTTGCGGGCCCGACATAAAGGTTTTGGTGGCCCACTGGGGAGAACAAGGCGGAATAATTTTGATCCATAATCCCCGCAACCCAAGACTAGCAATCGCCCGACGCCTCCAAATATTAGGATTCGGGAAAGATACTATTGACAAGCTGATCCTTAGAATCGCTTTGGGAACAAAGGATCGAATTATAGTCTCAGATGACAGTGATTTTTGGGATCCTAAGAAGCCTCATGACAATCGAGTGAAGGGAGATCCTAATGCTCCAGTAGCGCTGCTTTGTAAGGAAGAACTAGGTGTAACCATTCTTTTGTTGGGTATGCTAATTGATAAGCTGAAGTAAACTATACTCCTTGTAATTAACCTAATAGCACACCTAGAAGTGAAGCAATATTCAATTTTGTATTAACTTCTGCACGAAACAAGCTCCAATCATTGTTAATTCCGAATGACCTTGCAAAGACCTAATCTTGTTTACCTGCTCCTCAATTTCGTCACGTCTCTGTTGAATGTATTCTAATTTCTCAACGGGGTGGTTTTGAATAGATAGCAAACATTCTAGAAATTTATCTATGACTCGAAAAACATATAAAGCATGTAGGACACCTTGTATAGTTCTAAATTCTTCTCGCCAAGGTGAAAATATTTTTTGTTGTGTCTTGGTAACAAGGGGCACAAATTTCTCAATAAGAGTAAGCTGAAGGTGCATAGCTTCATGCAAGATTGCCTCTGCCACACGTAGTGTATTGATAGAGTTATTCTCTTGAGGAATTGATACGAATATCGAGAAGGGGATGTCCGGTTCACTGAAACTCACATCGTAGTCATCATTTTTAGCCTTTATTAAATGGAGGGAGCTGGCCAACGCGACTACTGTTGCAGCAAGCGTCGGAACCCGATCCATAATTTTGAGAGCGTCATTTACACAACTCAAAACACTACTGCCTCTAATCTCCTCTTCGGTATAGAATCTGATGTCGGCATCCTCGTATTGCTTGGCGGAACCTTCGCTGAGAATGTCAATCTTAATTGTCTTATTCTCATCCTGATTATTGGGCAGCATGGAGAGAAGCGCTATGCGATTGCACGGGGCATCAATATTACATGCTATGACGCGGTCCGTACTGTAATTATAAGGTGATAAGCCACACTTCTGATTTAAATCCTGCCAACCGGATGACACCAGTTCCTCAGTTAGATTTGGCAGCCAGAGCATGCCCTCCGGATTCAACAACGCACACCCAATGCGTTCAGATAAATCAGGCATCAACATATTTGCCGTAGAACGAGTATACAAGGGTGAAACGCTCTCCTCCGTGAATGGTAGAGACGGCGTGGTGTGACTCTGGCGTGATCGCGAACCCGACGACGCTGTTATGAGCGGGCCGAAAAATCTTGTGTACGTCGGCCGGGTCCGCGCTGTTGAAGAAAAGGAGGAAGCCGCCGTCTTCCTCCGCCCAGCCGCGGTTCAGTTGGATGAGCAACCGGTGGGTCTCCTGCCCGGGGACGAAATCGTTATGAATACGAATGCGCTGGCCCGGGACGAGTTTGTGGCCGGTTAGATCGATCCGGTGACTCAACCCGACATGGAATAAACTTTCTACCCTAAGTCTCAGTTCTGCTAAGAAACTCGCCTGCCAAAGGAAAGACAAGCGCTCAGGTAAGCTGGCGTCGATGATGTTGAACTCATACTGCTCGTAGAAGTCGGCTCGTACTAACTGCCAAGGCGCGTCCGTTTCGAGCCAGGCGAGAATCTCCAGACTCTCACGCTCGCCAAAAGCTTCTGGGGAGAAGAAGTACGGGAACGGCTGCGAGAAGGACTCAACTGAGGAGAGGTCTAGAGATTTATCACTGACCACATTCATGTTAAGTCACGGGCAGGTACTTGCGCGTGTGGCCGATCAGGAGTTTTTGATCGGCGCAATAAACGGAAGGGTTGTCGAAGCCGTTGTCGTCGCGCCAGCGGTGCAGGGTCATCCCGCCGCCGCAGACACGCAACTCCGGACACGAGAGGCAGACTTGCGAGGTCGGGCGCTGCATCGCGTGATACTCGGCAAACTCGGGCGCGCTAAGCACCTCGGATAGGGCGTGCGTGTGCACCGACCACTTCTGCCCGAAACGGTCGGCCCCGTCGTAGGCGCTCTTCAGCGTGTCGTTTTTCGTGATCGTGCCGTCGGTGTCGATGATCAGCAAGCCGTAGCTAGTCAGCCCGACGCCGTCCTTGGTCCCCGCCCCGCCAAGCATGAGCTTAATCAGGTCGTCCAAGAAGCGGATGCGGATCGGGTGAGCATCAGCAAGGTAGATATCCAACAGCTTGGCCAGCCATTGTCCGTATTCGGTGGACTGGAGCGAACTCTTCCCGTCGGGCAGCCGTGAATGGTTACCGTCTCGGTAGAGGAAGTCGACGCTCGGGGGATCAAGCTCCTTAAAGAACCGATACACTACATCGGGATCGGATTCGGGATCGATGACCGCCAGCAGACCGGAAAAGAGGAAATTGGCGTCGCGATGACGGCGTAACCGCTCGATGCCCTGAAGGACTTTGTCGAAAGTTCCCTGCCCCGTGTGCCCGACCCGGCTGCGGTCGTGGACGTGCCGCGGGCCGTCAAGGCTGACCGATACGGTGGTGCGAGTCTCGGAGAATAGGTCGAGGAGTTCGTCGCTGAGCAGTATGCCGTTGGTCTGAAGGCTTAGGGAGGTTTCGGGTGGGAGCTTGCTGCGAATGAGATGAATCAGACGCCGCAATCTTTGTGCACCGAGCAGCAGTGGCTCCCCGCCGTGGAGCACGACTGCGAAGGGCCGGCATTGGATGCGGGTGAGCTGGCCGAGAGCACGTGCGATGGCCTGAACCGTTTCATCGGAGATCTGGTTGGGCATGCTCGCCCAACCGGTGTCGCCCAGATTGTAGATGTAGCAGTAACTACAATTGATGTTGCAGCGACTTGCGACCTTGATTAGAACTGTGTCGAGCTCTATCACATCCCGCTCCGGCCAGAGGGCGGCCTAACGAGAACGGTTATGCCGGTTATGCGTGCGGTTGTAGGCGTGCGCTGTCAGTTCTTCTTCGTTGCGTACTTCCTCGATCAAGCGCGCAAGCGCAGGGCTGGAGATCTTCTCGACGTCCAGTTCTTGAAGCTTGCCGGCAGGCATCCGTGGTTCCGCCGCCTGAGGCTGATTCATCTCTCTCAATTTAGCCACCTCCACTGCTTTAAGAAGGATTCGCCCTTATTACCTGTATTTCCTATCATAGTTATTATCGAGCACATAAGCAAGATAATTAGTTAGCAGATAAGCCCCCGCCCTTCAATAGAATACAGGCAACACTTAGCGGGCCGTATTTTGTTAGAATTCGTTTCTTAAATTAGTTGCGGTAAGTTTCTAAATCTCAATGTTTTATAGGCAGCCCTATTTTCATTATCGGGAAAATATTGAAAGGTTGAATATCAATTCGCTGTTTTAGCAATCAGCTACTTGACACAAGATGAACAGATCATCTTTGCTTCTTGCTCAAACTGAAACATTGCCTAGTCGGACATTTACCGTCTGCATCAAATAAATGATTACCCCAAAATGCTAGCTGTCATCTCGTGGGTGACTTATCCTATAAGCATCCTCCAATCGAAAGCGAGCCCGTTATAAAGATAATCTTAGGGATTACGCGGGTGCTACACGGCTCAACGAGTGGGGCTATCGTTTATGGCGCTGCATGCTTATTTTGACGAAAGTGGTGCGCACAATGACGCAAGAGTGTTTGTGCTCGCTGGCGTTGTCGGCAACCGTAACGAGTGGGACAGTTTTGAGCGCGAATGGAATTCATTGCTCCAAACAGCAAGGGTTCGTTACGCGCACATGAAGGAGATGGAGAACTTTAAGGGTGACTTCAAAGGATGGACGAACGCCGACAAGATAGCATTCATGCAGTCCGCTATTAACATCTTCAACACAAGACGGCTTGGTTCTATTGTCTGTAGCATTGACATGAAGAACTACAGGGAATTGATCAGCGCTCAGGTCGAGCGGTTAGTCGGCAACAAATACACAATTGCGTTCGGATTCTGTATGCACCTGATAGCCGAATGGACACGCCAATATGAACGCGAGAATGAGGTGGATTTCGTTTTCGAGGTGAACGATTTTAAGGGGCACATCGACGAAATGAATGCCATGCTCTGTAGTAAATACTCGGCCGTCAAAGCGTATCTACGTGTCGGCGACATAGCCTTCAAAGGTAAGCACGAATGCGTGCCGCTTCAAGCCGCCGACCTGATCGCTTATGAGGCGTACAAAGGCTATGACAACCTCTTAGCGGGTAGGCCACGGCTGCCGCGCAAGTCTCTTATCGCGCTCTCACAGGGCACAGAGATCTGGGGCTATCACGTCGATGCCTCGGTCTTACAGTTATACGTTGACAGGGCTAATAACATTCTAGCCGGTAGGCCAGTGCCCGACGTTTATTCCATGCTGGGTATTGAGGATGAGCAGCCTTAGTTACGGAACCCATGTTTCATAGCAATCCTCAACCTAACTCTTATTAGAGGGAATTCCTTTGCGCCCTATCACAAAGTTATGCTGCTATGGAGATAACTTATGGCATCAAGTAAATCATTGTGGAAGAGGAGAAGAGAAATTCCCGATCCCCAAGTGAGAGACGCGGCCGAACAATACGATGACGCGCGCCGATTACTCCATGAGCAGCCGCCGGGTTCCGGGATTCTGCTGCCACTGCTCAATACTACAGCCGTCGTGGTCGAGCTGTTCCTAAAGTCGTTGTCATCCAAGTTGGTTCATGTTCCGGTGGACG
Organism: Acidobacteriota bacterium; assembly: GCA_003223935.1. Taxonomy (GTDB): domain Bacteria; phylum Acidobacteriota; class Blastocatellia; order Pyrinomonadales; family Pyrinomonadaceae; genus QHXQ01. The sequence goes on from QHXQ01000076.1 coordinate 22,476, forward strand.
ACTTCGACGGGCTGTCGCGCGTTTACGCGGAGCCTAAGTTGAAAAACCATAGGCTCGTAGAGTTGCTTGATAAGATTCCAGATGACGTTCGCACTTTGTTGGAAAGCAGTTTCGCGGCCGATCCTTCATTCCAAGCCGAAGGCTCTCTCCGCGATACGCTGGCCAAATACGAAGGGCTGTTCGAGGCGTCACGCTATCCGTTCGAGGCGAGGTTCGATATTACAAAGTATCTGCTGACGCCGCTGATGGCGCTGGCTGAGTTCCTGCGAACATTCGTTGCTAACATGGAGCCGACAGGCAGAATTGAATGGTAGCGAATCAAGCGGACTAACAATCGTTCGTTCCAACCGCCGACTGACGCCATCCGTCAGACTGTTCTAATTGGTAGGAAGCGGCTCTATGCAGCGCGGGCCGTCGTTTGAGGGACTGTTGACGAGCGGACTCACCGCGTAGGCGTTCATCTCCTCTTGCGGGTAAGGGCGCAGTAGTGGCCGCAGAATTTCTGCCTGGCGCGCGCCGGCGTCTAACCACCTGTCATAGTCCTCCGGCTTTAGTATCACCGGCATCCTATCGTGATATGGCGCGATAAGATCGTTGGCTTCTGTGGTGAGCAGCGTACATGTCTCCAGCGGCCCGCCGTCGCCTTCCCATCGCTCCCACAACCCAGCTATCGCGAAAGGCTCCCCATCTCTCAGGTGGAAGTAGAGGGGCTGCTTCCTGTCTCCCTGGCGCGCCCACTCGAAGAAGCCGTCCGCCGGGATGAAACATCGCTGGCGCAGGAACGCTTCGCGGAACGAGGGCTTCTCCGTGACGGTCTCCGCGCGCGCGTTGATGAGCTTGTTGCCGATGGCGGGGTCTTTCGCCCAGCGCGGCACAAGCCCCCACTTGAAGAACGTGGCCTCGCGCATCCCATCCCCTGCCCGAATTCCCAAGACCACCTGCGCCGGCGCGACGTTGTAACGCTCCAGCAGCGGCGGCACCTCTTCTACCCCGAACTTCTGCGCGATCTTCTTCGCTGGCGTCCTCTGGCTGAATCTCCCGCACATGGCTCACCCCTCCCGAACCGGGCATAGAAAAGTCTAGACATTAATACGTTTTGTGCATTATACATAGTTTCAGCTTTGGCACGCGCTAAATCTGGAGCACTGAGATGGGCGATTCAGTCGCCGGAATCTATCTGCCGCGCCGCGCCGCGAAACTGGCGCGCCCGCTCGTCGCATGGCGTGTCCCCGCGGGCTTCCCTTCTCCAGCCCAGGACGAGATAGAGGGCCGGATTGACCTCAACCGCGACTTGATCAAACACCCGCTCGCTACTTTCTACGTCCGCGTCGAGGGCGACTCAATGGAGCCACGCATCCACGCCGGCGCGCTGCTCGTTGTCGACCGCATGGCTGAGACGAAAGACGGCGACGTGGTGATTGCGCGCGTCGGCTCGGAGTTCATGGTCAAGCGCCTGTGTATTGAAGCGGACGGGAGCGTCTGGCTCTTATCTGAGAACCCGGCTTATGCGCCCGTCCAAGTCACCGAAGGGCTGGGCTTTGAAGTGTGGGGTAAGGTGATGTACTCGATCCACCGGCACTGAGCGGAGGGCATGTGGCGCAGGCTATTGCCATCGTTAACGCCAACGAGTTTTACGTGAGCTGCGAGCGGGTATTCGACCCGGGGCTGCTTGGTCGCCCCGTCGTCGTGCTCTCGAACAACGACGGCTGCATCATCTCAAGATCGCGCGAGGCACGTGCACTGAATCTGACGATGGGCGCGCCGCTCTTCAAGGTGCAGGACATCGTCGAAGCCAACGACGTGGCGGTCTTCTCCTCGAACTACCAGCTCTACGGCGATCTGAGTTTACGATTGGTCGAGGCGTTCTACGAGTTCACCCCGGACGTTGAGGTCTACAGCATCGACGAAGCGTTCCTCGGGCTCGAGACGCATCCCGATCAGTCCTTCCGCGACTACGGCTTGGAGATCAAGGCGAAAGTATATCAATGGACGGGTGTGCCCTGCTCGCTGGGCATTTCACAGACGAAGACGCTGAGTAAAGTGGCGCAGCGCTTCACGAAGAAACATGCGGCGGCGCAGGGCGTCCTCGACCTTACGGACCAAGCCGATCAGACAAGTGTGCTTGAAGAGACTCCTGTCGAAGATGTGTGGGGCGTAGGCCCGGCTTACGGAAAACTTTTAGCGGGCGCTGGCATCACGACAGCGCGCCAACTCAGGGACGCGGATCGTCGGTGGGTGCGCCGGCGCATGATCGTTGTCGGCGCACGTATCGTCGAAGAGCTGCGCGGCATAAGCTGTCTGCCGCTGGAGCGGTGTCCGCAGGCCAGAAAGTCGGTGACCTGTTCGCGCTCCTTCGGCGTGCTCGTCGAATTTATTGAAGAGTTGCGCGAGGCCGTCGCCGTGTATACAACCAAGGCGGCGGAGCGGCGGCGGCGCGCCCGGCTCGCCGCCGGCGTGGTGAGGATCTTCGTCTCGACCAACCGCTTCAGCGCCGACCCGCAGTACAGCAACTCCGTGACGTTCGAGCTGGCCTACGCGACCGACTCGACCGAGGAGTTGCTTGCATGGACGCGCAAAGCCTTGGAACGGATCTACCGCCCCGGCTATAGGTATAAGAAGGCGGGCGTGATGCTGAATCATTTGACGCCGGCGGACGAACTGACAACTCGTCTATTTGGCGACGAGCGGTTCGAGCGCTCGCGCCGTCTGATGAAGGCAGTGGACGAGATCAACCGCAAGTTCGGACGGGACACAGTTCGGTTTGACGCGGTACGACCGGGCGGAAGGTGGGAGACGAAGTGCCTGCGGCGCTCGCGGCGCTATACTACATGCCTTAATGAGGTGCTCCGGATCGCGTGAGGCTGCATAGTTTCCCTCATTTGCCTTCGCTGGAAGTTTATGCAAGCGCTGTGTTGATTAATTATTCCGAGTTATGGCAATACCGATTTCCCATTCCGAGTTGTACGGTCATAGACCTACCGATCAGCAGTTCACCGAACTGATCTCTGCTTTCAAGACGGGGCCGACATTTATCTCGCTCGCCATGTGGGATTTTATGATCTCTCTTAGCGAGGGGGACGCCGCAAAGTACAAATACTTACAAGGGTTCTTCATTCACAACCTCGTCCGGCCGGACCTGCGAGCGCAAGTGCTTCATAAGGCCGCGCGCGACTCGGATGCACCGCGCCCCATCTTCGGTCGCTGGCAACTGCTGGCGTTGATGAAGAAGGTGCTCCTCGAAACCACGGACGACGGCGACAAAGACCCCAGAACCGACGACGCGGCGCGGCGCGTGCTAGGCGACGCCTGTCTCATGCTCAACGATCTGCTTTTTCCCGAAGAGCAGATGGAGCGGCTCAAAGACAGAGGAGGTACCGAAGAGCGGGAGCGGATACATGATGAGTTGATGACGCAGTGGCTCTGCCAAATCGAATTAGCTCATCCGCCGGACGTCTATCAGGCCGTCGCGCGGAACGACGAATACTTCAGCATCTTCGACCAGCCCGCCGCCGAGTTCGCGTTCACCGACGGGCAGACCTTGGCGCAGAGGTTCGAGCACCTAACTGGGCTTGGGATTCACCAATACCTGCGGCTTTATGTCGCGGTATTTGCGCTACACAGCTCGCTGGAAGCAAAACATCCCGAAGAGATAAACGCGAACCCAGGCGTCATCAACTTCGACAAAGAACTCATTTTCTCGCTCATGGACTTCCGACAGGAGGAGCAGGATATTTTCTTCCGCCGGGTCGTGGCTGACCTGCCGAGGCTGATACAAGGAGTAAAGAAGGACGCTGCCTCCGCCCGCGCTTGGCAGTTCGACTTCACCACCTTCCGCGATTATCCGCTCGTGGCCATCCCGGAGAACCCACGGGGCTTTACCTGCATCGCCTTTCCATTTCTGATCGAGAAACTCGCCTCCGGTATCTACCACACGATCTTGAATTCGTGGCCGGCGGGCGACCCGGAGCGGGACAAGTTCCAGAGTTACTGGGGCAAGGTGTTCGAGCAGTTCGTCAACGACAGGCTGCGTGATGAATACCCGCCATCCACACTTGCCAAGCGCCTCTACGAGAATCCTTACTTCAACAGGAAGAGAAACCGCTCAATCGAGGTGTCGGACGCGGCGCTCGACTACGGCGACGCCTTGGTGCTGCTAGAGCGCAAGGGCGGCTACTTGAGCCTCAACGAGAAATATAGTGACGACGCGAGCAAGCTCCTGATGGGGGTCGCCGAGAAGTTCGGGATGGAGAAGGTGATCAGGCAGTTATCGCGAAGCATCGGAATGATATTTAACGAGGACGAAGGCGAGCGCGACTGTTTCTCCGAACGCGTTAAAAGGCGTCGCCCGGTCGATCCCTTTAACCCCGCAGCCATCCGCAAAGTCTATCCGGTGCTGGTCGTGCAAGACTTTGCGATGACGCTCGGGTTCATGAATCGCCGCCTGAGGCTGCAATTCAAACAGAAGATGCAAGAGCACCGGCTCAGACCGCAGGTGCAGGTGCGCCCCCTCTCGCTGCTCACGGTCGAAAACCTTGAGAACGTGTTGGCGCACATTGGGGAGATAACGCTGCCCGAGGTCTTGGACGAGTACGCCAGAGAGGAACATGACCCGCTCACCACCTTCAACGGCATCCTCGACCAGTATCTGAGGGCGCGGGGCGCGAACGTAAAAAGGCGGTATCGGTGGTCCGTGAAGAAGTGCGCAGAGGTGCTCGATTCCATTAAAGAGCGGTTCAAGGATGTGACGGAGTTCTCATACTAAGGACGCGGGTACAAATCGGCGACGGACTGCTAGAACGGAGTAGACATTCGACTCGATAATTAGAGGATTAAGTGTTAGCCAGAGTTAATTCCCGTGAGCATATAATGATCGTGATGAAATCAAAAGAACTGCCGATCAACTGCGCCGCGCGCAATAGCGTGTGGACATACCCGCGTGCTGTTAAGCCGCGCTTCTCTGGCGCGCCCGTCATCTGTGAGACTACCCGTTCTTACGAACGCCCGGACATCTTCTCATTGCCGGCGGGCGCAGACGTGACCGTCGAAGTTTATGGTGGTGCTTGTACGCTGTGGCTTGATGGCGAGCGCAGACGGATTCATGTCCGCCGTTTCGACTTCATCACCTTCCTCACTGAAGAAGAGGCACGCCATGCCTTCATGCGGTTGTGGCGGGAAGTCGAACTGCTGGAATCACCAATAGAGATCGAATTAGCCGCCGAGCGCTGGCTTGAGACCAGTCGTTGAGTCTCACTTGTTCATCGCCCCTGATCGTTTATTCAGGCTTGGCGACTGGAAGCTCCTGCCAAGCATCTAATCAGTGTGCGAAAGTTATCCTTCTGCCTCAGCACAATCCTCCTTCTGACCGGACTGGCTTATGCCGACCAGCTGCCGCTGCCGGCACAAGTGCGTGCCAGCGCTCGTCTGCTCACGCTGCCCGTCAAGCTCGCCTTGCTCTACCCCAGACAGCCTGACGAGAAATTGATCGTGCCAGTGGCAGGCGTACGCGTCAGAGAGATCGGCAACTCGTGGCATGCTCCGCGGGCTGGCGGTCGGCTGCATGAAGGACAGGACATCTTCGCCAAGCGGGGCACAGCAGTCTATTCAGCGACTGATGGCTATGTCGTGCGGGTTGGTGAGAACACTCTGGGCGGACATACCGTCTGGGTCATGGGCGCTGGCGGGCGGAGTTATTACTACGCGCACCTAGACGCTTACGCGCCCAACTTAGCAGTAGGCGACCACGTTACGCCTCAGACGGTGTTGGGCTACGTCGGCACGACGGGCAATGCCATTGGCACACCGCCGCACTTGCACTTTGGCGTCTATACATCTGCTGGCGCCGTCGACCCGCGCCCGCTACTGACCGATAGACCGTGAGTCCTTGAGCTAGGCTAGCTCAACGAAGCAACAAAGTTTCTGCCCTTCTTCTCTTAGTCTGCGCTCTGCCATTGAGCAGCAGCGAGCCTTTGTCTTACTATCTAGATTAGAAAGAGATTAAGTGAAGCATGCGCATCATCCTGCTCAGTGCCCTACTCTGTTTGAGCGTCCTCTCGCTCGTTGCCCAAGATCTGACAAAGCTAGAACAGCAGACCGAGACCTTACGCGC
>QHXQ01000029.1 GCA_003223935.1 Acidobacteriota bacterium
CTTCGGTTTGCGCAAACAACGCGAGCACTTGATCGGCGCTTAAGTTTTCCGTTGCCGTCGGCAGCGTCGCCCATAAGTCGCTGGCTACACCGCCCGCGCGCACGGCGAAGGCGGCGGCGAGAGCAAGGGCCGCATGTGCGATTTTAGTTTGCACTGTCTCAAATTTGGCGAGGTGGGCAAAGACGTGCGGCGTCTGGTTGAGAAAGTCTGCGCTGTGCGTGGCGGAGCGGCGCGCGATCTCAAGTGTGACGTTGAAGACGGAAGTTAAAAGTTCTGCATCGCTCGTCGTCTGCGCGATGGCGGGCGCGCGCGCGAAAGTTTCGATGGCGACCGCAGTGGAGAGTGTCAATTGCCGCGTACAGATTTGAAAGAGTAACGCGCGCGCTGCTTCCGGCACAACACGCAACTCGGCGACGCCCGCGTTGAAGAAACTCACGCCCGTCTCTGCGTCGGCCGATGCGAGCCGCCGACCAAGTTCGCCCCACGCGCGCAAGTCGTCCGCCGACAGCACGCGCGCCGCCGCCGGTACAGCGCGCAAAAACGCGCGACTCACGCGCAAGCCGACGCCCGCCAACGCCGCGCTCACTTCCAAAGCAACCCGTGCGCGATCAGCGGGAAGCTGCGACAACTCGCGCGCAAGTGCAGTCAGCGTCCGCCGCTCGCCCTGGCCCGCCGTTGCGCGCAGACGTTCGCGCAAAGCTTCATCGAGCGGCCGCGCCGCGTCGTCAGCATCAGACGCTTGCTCAACGTCAGTCGCTTTTGCTTCCGCATCTGCGTTGTTCGTTGGCGCGTTGTCATGCTCGTCGCGTTCACGCTCGTTCATCGGTCTTACTTCGTTTCCGGCTGCGCGGGCAGATGCGTATTGAACTTCTCCGAAGCCCCGCGCGGGATGCTGAGCGATTGCCACTCGCTCGATCTGAGATGCTTCGCCAGAAAGACGATCTGCCCGATGTGATGCGCGTAGTGCGTGGTCTGCCGGTTGATCGCTTGCAGCACAGTGTGTGGGATACCGCGAATCATAACCGCGCGCAGCAAATCTTCCGGCTTGAGTGGCTCGACCGCAGCGAAGACCAATTGCCAACCCTCAGCCCACCAACACTCGACAGTCGCGCGCGTTGCAGGCTCGTGCAGTTCAAACTCTGTATCGCGTCGGCGATCAGGCTTCTCGCCGTCGGTCGTCAGAAAATCAGTCCAACGCGAGCGCATGTTACCCCACAGGTGTTTGACGATGAGCGCGATGCTGTTCGCCTCAGGGTCGAGCGCGACGAACAACTCCTCGTCGCTCACTTGCGTGATGGCCTTCTCGCCAAGTTCTTTATAGGTGCGAAAGAGCTTCAGCGCGTCGTCCAAAAAATGTCTGGCCAGTTCATCGCTCATGTTTTGTTAGTCCTTCGACGCTTCAAGCCTCAAGTCGCGCGTCCATCGTGATCTCGGCCTTCAGCAGACGCGAAATGGGACAACCGGCCTTCGCGTTATTCGCCGCCGTCTCAAACGCCGACTGCTCCGCGCCCGGAATTCGCGCCGTCACGTCCAAGTGAACTTTAGTGATGGTGAAGCCTGCGTCGGTCTTTTCAAGCGTGACCGTCGCCGTCGTGTTGATGCTCTCGGCCGTTAGCCCAGCGCTGCCGAGTTGACCTGAGAGCGCCATCGAGAAACAGCCCGCGTGCGCCGCCGCGATCAACTCTTCGGGGTTCGTGCCCACACCATCTTCAAAGCGCGTGCTGAACGAGTATTGCGTATTGTCGAGCACGCCGCTATCGGTCGAGATCGTGCCCTTGCCATCCTTGAGACCGCCTTGCCACACAGCGGAAGCTTTACGTTTCATCGGTTTCTCCTGATTGATTTATGTTCGAGCATGATGAATAACGAGTGCATGATTAGCATCAAATCACAGTCGTGACGATCTCGCGAATGCTGCGTTGCAGATCGCGGTCGTCGGTGATGGGTGAGCAGAGGGCGACTTCGGCGGCGGCGATGGGGGCGATGCCGCGTGCGATGAGTTGCGCGGCGTAGATCAAGAGGCGCGTGGAGACGCCTTCTTCGAGACCGTGCCCGCGCAGGTTGCGCACCTTTTGGCCGATGAGCACGAGGTCGCGCGCCGTCCCTAAGTCAACGCCGCCTTCGCGCGCGACGATCTCGGCTTCGAGTTCGGGCGGCGGATAGTCGAACTCAAGCGCGACGAAGCGTTGGCGCGTGGACTGCTTCAGGTCTTTGAGGATTGACTGATAGCCGGGATTATAGGAGACGACGAGCATGAAGTCGGGCGGCGCGTCGAGGATCGTGCCGCGCTTCTCAATCGGCAGCCGCCGCCGATCATCCGTCAACGGATGAATGATCACGACCGTGTCCTTGCGCGCTTCGACCACTTCGTCCAAGTAACAGATCGCGCCGTGCCGCACGGCGGACGTGAGTGGCCCGTCGTGCCAGATCGTCTCCTCGCCTTCGAGTAAAAATCTCCCGACCAGATCGGTCGCGGATAAATCTTCATGACACGCGACCGTGATCAGCGGTCGCCCCAGCCGCCACGCCATGTGCTCGACAAACCGCGTCTTGCCGCAGCCCGTCGGCCCCTTCAACATCACAGGCAGCCGCGCCGCATGCGCCGCCTCGAACAACTCAACCTCGCGTGCGACCGCGAGGTAATAAGGCTCTTCGGCAATGGTGAACTCTTCAATGGCTCGTTCGGGCATGGGCTAAAGTCCAATGTCCAAAGTCTAATGTCCTAAGTCCAAAATCAGTCTTTGACGTTGAACATTGGACTTGAGACTTTGGACTGTTCCGGCCGGCTGACGATTCGCGCCGTTTCAGGTATCCTTAACTGTTATTTGTCGCGCAGATTTTTCATCCGTGTCGGCATCTTAGCATTCGCCGCGAAAGGGCGGCAAACGAAGGATAAGTTCAAGGTTTCAAGTTGCACGTTCAAAGTCTGCGCCTTAAACCTTGAACCTGAAACATTGAACTTGGAACTATGAAGATCGCAGTAGCCATGAGCGGCGGCGTTGATTCTTCGGCGGCGGCGGCGCTGTTGCAGGAGGCCGGGCATAAACTGGTCGGCTTCACGATGCAGTTGTGGAATCAACGACGGGGCTTGAGCGTGGACGAACACGGCGAGCCTCTGCCGTCGCGTTGTTGTTCGCTCGATGATGTGTACGATGCGCGGCGCGTGGCGACGGAGTTGGGCTTTCCGTTCTACGTGTTGAATCTTGAGCGCGAGTTTGAGCGCGATGTGGTCGAGCCGTTCGTCGCGAGTTATCTGGCGGGCGAGACGCCGATCCCGTGTGTGGCGTGCAATAGTCGTCTGAAGTTCGCGGCGCTTGACAGAATGGCGCAGAGCTTGGGCTGTGAGAAGGTGGCGACGGGCCACTACGCGCGCGTCGAGTTTGATCAAGAGACGAACCGCTATCGCTTGCTGCGCGGGCGCGACGCGCGCAAGGATCAGTCATATTTTTTATGGGAACTGACTCCGGATCAGTTATCGCGCTCACTCTTTCCGCTCGGTGAATTGGCCAAGACGGACGCGCGTGCGGCGGCACGGCGACATGAGTTGCCCGTCGCCGACAAGGCCGAGTCGCAGGAGATTTGCTTTGTGCCCGACGGCGATTACGCGGGCTTCATTGATCGCTATCTCGATGCGGAAAACAGACAAGAGAGCGCGCCGCCGCCGGGCGAGATTGTCAACACGCGCGGCGAAGTGTTGGGCGAGCATACAGGCATACATCATTACACAGTCGGGCAGCGACGCGGTTTGCGGCTCGCGCACGAACGCCCGCTCTACGTCGTGCAGATTGATGCGCGGCGCAATCGCGTGGTCGTGGGCGAAGGCGATGAGTTGTTGAGTCGAGAGTTCATGGCGGCGGGCGTCAACTGGATCGCCTTCGATAATCCACAAGGGGCCGTGCGTGCCGACGTGCGCGTGCGCTATCGCCACGAGGCTGCGCCCGCGACGATTGAGCCGCGCGCAGACCGGCGTGTGCGCGTCCGCTTCGACGAACCGCAACGCGCCATCACGCCCGGTCAAGCGACCGTCTTCTATCGCGGCGACGAAGTTTTGGGCGGCGGCTGGATTGTGAAGGACTGCGACCGTTGAGCACCAACCAAGCAATACTGGAGCACGTTTAGAGCTTACCGCGCTACCTCACGTAAGATGAAACTTATTCGTCAAACTGATGACTCAGCCATCAGTTTGACCGCTCAGGGAAGCCGCATGGACAGCCTCGAACATTGCCTGCCAAGATTAACTCTAATCATTTCAGCAACTGTCTAGCTCAGAGCACGAATGGCATTGATGTTGCTCTAGTGTTTGCTGCGGATACGCATCGCGACCTCGCGTGATGCCAGTTCCAACCCCAAACTTGTTACGTTGAGGTTCGATGAAGATGAAAACCCCTAAACGCTTTACACTTGCCACACGGCTCATTGCCTTCTCTCTTACCTTTGTCCTCTGCTTTGGCATTATGATCAGTGATCTTGCCAAAGCAGCGACAGGTAACGGCGGTGGTCAAGCCGGTCAAGGTAGAGCCAAAAAGCTGTCCAGTGATCTGGACGCGCGCGCCAGCGATGAACTGGTCAAAGTTATTCTGCAACTGAATAACAAGCCGAGCGGCCAATTGAACGCGCTGCTGAATCGCAACGGCGTACACGTGCGCGCCAGCTTTCGCAACCTCAACATGCAGGTTGTGGAATTGCCCGCGAGCTTGGCGCAGACGTTGGCCGACTTCGATGAGGTCGAGTACGTCTCGATTGACCGGCCGACGATGGCCAACGGCCACGTTTCAGCCACAACTGGCGCAGACGCAGTGCGTAATCAAACGATTACCACCGTGTCCCCTCTCGGTTTGCCGTCAACCAAAAGTATTACGCTCGACGGCACCGGGATCGGCGTTGCTATCTTGGATTCAGGCATTGACCCGACGCATAAGTCTTTTCTCGGTGCGAACGATCAGACGCGCATTGTTTTCAGCAAGGACTACACGGGCGAGAACCGCACGGACGACCCTTACGGGCACGGCACGCACGTCGCCTCCCTTGCCGCCGGTAACGGGCGCATCTCAAACGGCGCGTACATCGGTATCGCGCCCAACGCCAGCATCATCAACCTGCGCGTCTTGAACGCGCAAGGGCAAGGCTCCACGTCCGCAGTATTGAGCGCACTTGATTGGCTGTTGACCAATCGCGCGACCTACAACATTCGGGTTGCCAATCTGAGCTTAGGGATGCCGGCGGTTGACTCGTACAAGAACGATCCGGTGTGCAAGGCCGTGCGGCAGTTGGTTAATGCCGGCGTCGTCGTCACGGTCGCGGCCGGCAATAACGGCAAGAATTCCGCCGGGCAAAAAGTCTATGGCTCGATCCATTCGCCGGGCGACGAGCCTTCGGCCATTACGGTCGGTGCGGCCAACACCTTCGGCACGAATGCGCGCAACGATGATGGCGTCACAACTTATAGTTCGCGCGGGCCGACACGTGGCGCGTGGACGGACGCTGCGGGCGTCAAACACTACGATAACCTGATCAAGCCTGATCTGGTCGCGCCCGGCAATAAGCTGCTCTACGCCGAGGCGGAGAATAATCTGCTAGTCGCGCAGAATCCGTGGCTGGACGGCGGCGTAAGCCCCGTTGACAACCGTAAGATGATGTACCTCAACGGCACTTCGATGGCCGCTCCTTGCGTGGCCGGAGCCGCAACGCTCTTGCTTCAGCTTAACCCGAAACTGACGCCGAACATGGTCAAGATGATCTTGATGTACACGGCCCAGCCGCTCTCAGGCTACAACATGTTCGAGCAAGGCGCGGGCGAGTTGAACATCGAAGGCGCGGTCCGGTTGGCGAAACTCATGCGCACCGACTTGTTGAGCACGACGCTGTTGGGTGCGCCGTTGTTAACCACACAGACGCTGCCCGCGCAGCAGACAACCGTCGCGGGCAATACCTTCAAGTGGTCGGGCGGCATTATCCTGAACCAGAATTATGCGCAGGGCACAGCGCTCATCACAAACTACCAGAAAATCTACGGTCAAGGGGTCTTGATGGGTGACGGCGTGCTGATGGGCGATGGCGTGCTCATAGGCGATTCAACGATGCTATCGAGCGGCGTATTGATGGGCGATAACATCATCACCAGCAACGGCATTACGATCAGTGAGGGCGCGGTCTTTTGTAACTCAGGCGTGCTCATAGGCGACGGCGTGCTCATAGGCGACGGCGTGCTTATAGGCGACGGCGTGCTGATAGGTGATGGCGTTTTAATCGGCGACGGCGTCCTGATGGGCGATGCATACGTGCTGGCGCAATCCGCAGCGGCCAATGGCGATAATACTTCAGGCATGGACGCACCGTTTGACAATGGTGTGGACTATCTAGGCTACTGAAACGGAGGTACCTCGCCATGACTTACGCACAAGTAACCCCCAACACTACCGCCCTGCTGAGGAGAAACGCCATGCTCGCCACCTCGTTAACACAAACCGCCGCACTGCCGCAGCCGCGCTGGCAAGCGAACGGTGCTCTGACCGTGCAACCGCTCACCGCGACCGACGAAACAGAAGTGCTTGAATTCCTAGCCGCCCGTCCGCTCCACACAGTTATACTGGTCGGCTTCATCCGCGACAACGGGCTTGAGAGTCCGCTGAATCGCGGCAGGTTCTACGGTTGCCGCAACACAGCAGGCGAACTCGAAGGTGTCGCGCTCATCGGGCACGCAACTCTATTTGAGACGCGCACTGAAGACGCGCTGACCGCCTTCGCTCAAGTGGCGCAGACGTGCCAACACACACACATGCTGCTCGGCGAACAGGAGAAGGTCGAACAGTTCTGGGCCGAATACGCAACGGGCGGCCAGCCCGCGCGCCTCGTCTGCCGCGAACTATTGTTTGAGCAACGCTGGCCCGTCGCCGTGCGCGAAGCCGTGCCGGGACTGCGTTTGGCTACGCAGGCTGACCTTGAACTGGTCGCGCCAGTACAAGCTGAGTTGGCTTATGAAGAGAGCGGCGTCAATCCTTTGGAGAGAGACCCGGAAGGTTTTCGCAGACGTTGCGCGCGCCGGATCGAACAAGGGCGCGTCTGGGTCTGGGTCGAACATGGGCGGCTCATCTTCAAGGCCGACATCATCTCCGAGACTGAAGAGGTGACCTACCTTGAAGGCATCTGGGTGAATCCGCAAGATCGTGGACAGGGTTTTGGTTTGCGCTGCATGGCCCAACTCGGCCGCACTCTGCTGCAAGAGACGAAAGCGCTCTCCATCCTCGTCAACGAACGAAACGCCGACGCCCACCACCTCTATCGCCACGCCGGTTTCAAATTGCGCGGTTGCTACGACACAATCTTCCTGCAAAACGGCGACAATTGATCAGCGCGCGCCACCCGTTCGCGCCACAAGTAAAAAAACCGACCGGTGCCTCCCGCATGGAGATCGCGCCGGTCGGTTTTCGTCACTAGCCCGTCTGGCAAACGCAAGGCTTACGTGCGCCGCGCGGAGGTGTTACGGCGGCAGCCCCCACGTGCCAACCGCGCAGCCAAGTCGTCGTCGCTGTGTGATAGATATGCCTATGATGCAGGCCGATGCGCTGCCAGCTTGACGGCTGCCCTAGGCCCCTCTAGCGGCGTCCCCTATCGGCCAACCAATTAATGTGGCGACCCAAGCTTGCGCAAATACTCCTTGTACCGACTGAAATCATCGTCACTGATGTACGTGATCTTCGCGCCGATGAAATACCCCTGTTCCTTATCATGCTCACCTAGTTGATAACTGCGCACGGGGACGACATGAATCTCGAGCCTTCGGGTCGGTAAATCGAGCATGAGCCGTAAGGTAGCATTTCCCTCATTGAGATAGCCCGTACCGATCCTGAGCGAGGGCACGATGAGTGCGATGCCACTTTCGCTCAGGTCGCGCGTGTGGCCGACAAGGGGTTGCATCGGCCCAACACCGCCGTTGCTCGGCTTCTCCTCAAGCAGCGAGATGCTAAAAAAGAGGCGCGCGCCAAAGCGCGCCGCCCGCCGCCGGTCGCTAACGGCACCGCGTAAGCGGCCAAGAAGAGTGCGAATGAAATTTTGCATATCTTTCCCCGCGCGCTGTACTTACCCCTTCTTACTTAAGTTTTACCAAAGATACATGATTGCCGGAAAGGCATGAAAAGTAAGGGGAATTTACAAAACCCGCGAGGCTATCCTGTAACTCAACTTATATAAATCTCAATAAACTCACATGCCCAGTCAAGCATACATATTAAGGTAGATCATGGAGGTGTAAACTTTTTACTATCCCCCCAATAGACTTTTTAGTAGAATTATCGAAGAGGTTGGCCTGCCGCAACAGCCCCTCAACGTCAGCCAGCCTATCTCCACATGTTCTTGCCCGCGCGCTTTTACTTGATTTCCGCGACACCTGAATAGACGGATTCAGATTCAAGGTGCGAGATTTATCGTTCGCCGCAAACACCTTAACTCAAGCGGCCGGTCAATAACAGAGTTCCGTCAGACAATTTAGAGAGCTTTCTTAGCTCGCCTTACGTTTCCGTATGCGTTCCTAATAATGATTAAAGGAGTAAATTTTTTAGCGATGAGCCGTAAGATTCAAGTATTGGTTACAGATGACGAGCCGCTATTTCAAGAACTCGTCCCGGAACAACTCGCGATGCTGGGTTTTGAAGCGTCAGCCGCTAGGAACGGACGGGCTGCACTAGACGCCTTAAGCCAAAGAGATTATGACGTCGTACTGCTCGACATAAATATGCCCGGACTGTCCGGCCTCGACGCGCTGCGCCAGATCAGACAGATGGAGGATGCGCCGGAAGTCATCATGCTGACCGCCGACGATTCTCTCTCGACCGGCATTGAGGCGATGCGGCTCGGTGCTTATGACTACCTCACGAAGCCTGCGCCGCTCGATAAGATGGATGCGGTGATCCGTAAGGCGGACGAGAAAAGGCGGTTGGTGCGGCGTAACGCTAGCTTAAGCGCTGCGGTGGAGCGCCGGTCGGAGGAGCGCGCGCCCGAATTCATCCATCGCAGTGCCAGCCTGAAGGCGCTCACCGCGCAAGCTGAGATGGCCGCGCGGCACGACTCCATCGTCCTCGTCACCGGCGAAAGCGGCACGGGCAAAGACGTGCTCGCACGGCTCATCCACGGCAAAAGCCCGCGCGCACGCGCGCCTTTCATCGTTGTTAACTGCGGCGCGCTGCCCGAAGCGCTGTTTGAGTCGGAGTTCTTCGGGCACGAGAAAGGCGCGTTCACGGGCGCGAATGCGCTCAAGCGTGGCCTCATCGAAGCCGCCGACAATTCAACTCTCTTCCTTGACGAGATCGGCGAAATGCCCCCGCCCGCACAGGTCAAGCTCTTGCAGTTCCTCGAACGCGGGAGCTTTCGCCGCGTTGGCTCAACGCGCGATCAAATGGCGGACGTGCGCGTCATCGCCGCCACCAATCGTAATCTGCAACAAGAGGTGCGCGAGGGCCGCTTCCGCGCCGATCTCTTTTATCGGCTCAACGTCGTCTCGCTCTACATCCCGCCTTTGCGCGAACGCCCGGAAGACATCCCGGAATTGATTGACCATTTTCTTGAGATTTACCGCAGACGCTTCAAACGGCCGGCGCTCGACCTGACGGCTGGGGCCCGCCGCCGGATGGAAACCTACGCTTGGCCGGGCAACGTGCGCGAGTTGCGCAACTGCTTAGAACGCGCCGCCGCGCTCTCGCCCGACGACCTGATAGATGCGACACTGTTTCTGCCCCTACTCGTACCACAGCAACAGGCAGCGGAAATCCGTGGCTCGCAAACGGGTGAGCCGCTACCGACGCTCTACGAAGTGGAGCGGCAGCATATCTTGCGCGCGTTTGAGACGGCAGGGAGCAATCGCGAACGCGCCGCTGCCATTCTTGGCATCTCCACGCGGACGCTCTACCGTAAGCTCCGCGAGTATGAAACGAACGTTCGGTCGAACGAACTCGCCTTAGGATAACGATGACTGACGATTTGTCTGTCATTTTGTCAGTCACTTGTTCCCTTTACGCGATTAAGGTAACCCAAGCGCACCAGGTCTATCTCATCAAGGCTTCTGATTGCGAGGTTTAGCTGATAGAGGCGCTAATAATTGGGCGCGGCACGAAGTTTGTTTCTCTGAGGGCCGGATGATCCCTCGTTTGGGGGATCGAGGACACGAGAGGCGTGCTTAGTCCCCTGCACACCCAATTACTCAGGATAAAACTAACAGGCGCAACGCCGGAGGAGATTTCCCCATGAGTTCTGTGCTGATTGTTGAAGATGATGTGATCGTACGCGAGTTGCTTTTTGAGCTATTTTCTGAGGAGCACTCTTGTCGCACGGCGGAAAAGGCTGAACACGCCTTAGCGCTTTTGGATTCAGTGCGCTTTGATGTAGTAGTCACAGACATTTCTATGCCCGGCATGAGCGGATTGGAATTGCTCGGGCACGTCCGACAGCGCTGGCCAGAGACTACCGTCATCATTGTCTCAGGCATACGCGATCAAGAGTACGCGAAGGGGCTGGTTAAAATGGGCGCTTTTGATTACTTAGTGAAGCCGTTTGATCTGGCAGAGGTCAAACGAAGCGTTGCCCGCGCCCTTGAGCAACACCAACCGGCAGTAGAAGAAGGGCCGGCCGAGGAGGTTACCACGGTCGCTCAGAGCGCGAATGATGGGCAACCATCGGAGGTCTTTTCTTCGATCCAACTCGACAAAGTCTTTTCGCTCTGTGAACTGATGGAGATGGTGCAGCGCAGCCGGATGAGCGGCTACATTCAACTCCGCTGGAACGACGCGACCATCGAGGAAGCCCGCCGCACAGGGCGGTTTCAAGACGCGGCGGGAAATTTTGAAGAGGCCGTGCGATATTGCTCCGGCTATCTCTACTTGCATGAGGGACTACTGATCGATGCGACCATCAGTGAACAGGAGGCGAGTCCCTACTGGCGCGACGCCGAGCAGTCTTTGACCCTATTGGTGCGGCTGGCTACTTGGGTCGGGGTGGGCATGCGGGCTTGGGGCTTTGCCGCGACTGACCAGTCCCGGCCTGAGAGGCTTTCGGTGGCCGACAATAGCGGCAAGCTGTTAAGTATTATTGCTGGCGACGAGGGGTCAGAGGATGAGACTGCATTCGCCCTGATCGGGGCTGAACCGGTGCGCGAGCTAATCGGTGCCGACGCTGCTAGTCAGGTTATGGTTCCAGACATAGCGGAAGTTCCCCTCTTTAAGTACTGGTCCAAAGAGGGATGATTGCCGCGGCATAATCGCGGTCTTATAAAAAGTTAGCTGATATGTTGCGGGATGTGGGCTAGCTCGTCTTGCGGCAGCACGATGGGGCTAAACTCGCTTGCTTGCGAGTGCGACGATGCGCCAGCGCTATTATGCGGCGGCGTAGTGCTTTCGTCGGAGCTATTCAAGTATCGGAAGACTTCCTGCGCGAGTTCTCGGATGCGGTCGGCAGTAAAAGGTTTGGTGACAACCCAGCCGACCCCTGCGGCCTCCTGTTCCTGCGCGCTGACGGCATCGCCCCAGCCCGTGATGATAGCCAGTGGAATGCGCTGGTCACGAGCGCGTATGGAGCGCGCGAGTTCCCACCCATTCATGCCCGGCATGCCGATGTCTGTGAAGACGGCGTCGAACTTTTCCACCGCAAACAACTCAAGCGCCTGACAGCCGCCTTCCGCCAGCACCACCTCATGGCCTTCGTGCTCCAGAATCTCGCGTAAGATTTCGCGCAGCGGGGCCTCGTCGTCAACCACTAGGATTCTTATCCTTCCGCTCTGAGAACTCTGCGCCTGAGAGGGCAGCGCCACTAGTGCAGTCGCTGGGGGAACGCCGCACGCATCTTTCAATATGCTTTTCGCTTCAGTGGTTGCCTTAGGTTCGCCCTTTGCCATTGGCAGTGTGATCCGGAAAGTTGTGCCGCGCCCGACCTCCGACTCGACGTTAATCATTCCCCCGTGGCGCAGAATGATTCCGTAGCTGACGGCGAGGCCAAGACCAAGACCGGCTTTGCCTTTCGTTGTATAGAAAGGATCGAAGATGCGCGAGCGCACCTCAGGACTCATGCCGATGCCGGTGTCGCTAATGGAGATTTCGATCACCTCATTTCTTTCCATCGTCGAAAGCGTAATCTCCCCACCTTCCGGCAGCGCGTCCACGGCATTGAACACGATATTGATGAGCACTTCGCGCAACTCAGAATCATCGCCCATGACCAGCGCGTCGGTCTCTATGCGCGAGCCAAAGGTGATATGCACATTGGCCGCCTCGGCCCGAGCTTTCCAGCGCGGGCGCGTCATTTCGGTTACGTCGAGCAACAACTGGTCTATCGCCACCAACTCAAAGTCCCGGTCGCGCCGCTGGCGCGCAAAGTTTTGAATGCGCTTCACCGTGTGCGCGCCGTCTTGTGCGGCCTTGGCGATGATCTGGAGACCGCGCAAGACTTCCGGGTCTTTCGTCTTCATCATCATCAGTTGAGCGCGCCCAAGTATGCCCGCGAGCGCGTTATTGAAGTCGTGCGCGACGCCGGAAGCCAATTCGCCCAAGGCGGACAACTTCTCGATCTGCGCGAACTGCTCGCGAATGCGCTCCTGTTCCGTGATGTAGCGAGAGAGTTCTTCAATATGCTGCTCGGCCAGTTCGGCCTGCCGCGTCGAAGTTTCAATGTTTTTCACGTAAGTGGAGTACGTGAGGTAAACGATAGCGATGATCGGCGTTGTCACCAAGAGTGCGTAGAACCCAACTGAACTGACGAGCCGAGCAATGATGCCGGCGGCGGATGCGCCAGCGACGTAGGTCAGGGAAGTCCAAAGATAGTACTTGCGCCATGTTTGCCAGAACGGTTGACCAAGTTTGCACGCCTGTGCAATGGCAACCAAGCTGGAATTGAAGACATACTGAACGAGCGCCATGACGCAAATGGCCGTGATAAAGGACGCAGAAATTTGGCGGTTCGGCAGTTCGACAATCGGACCGAAGCAGAGCCGCAACGTCCAAACGGTGAGGCAAGTTGAACAGGCCATGACCGCTGCGTTGAAGAAGATTGTCCTCGACTTCCGGCTGGAGTGGATAGTGGAGCAAATTCCATCCATGGCGGCAAGCAAGATCGCCGCCTCGCCGCCATACAGCAGCATCGTCAAGAAGATGAAGGTGTCAGAAACTGTGATTTGGCCGCCAATGCGAGGAATGACCACGGCGGTTCGTGAGCCGACCGTAGCCAAGAAGACGGCCAATAGCAGAAAAGCCAGATTGATCCGCGCGAGCGAGACCCTAGGAAAGGCATAGATAGAGTAAAGGCAGACTGCGCCACCGATGGCGACGATGAACCACATATAAGGATCGGTGAAACGCTGTCTGCCTGTCATGAGTTTTATGGTATGAGCCGTTGCGGCCGGATGACACCCCAATTAGACAGTACCCTGTCGGGCAGGATTGTTGCAATCGCTTTTTCCGCTAAGAGCGCCTGACAAATTGTCAGCCCGCAGTCGCGCGGCCTGAATTATCAGTTCTCATTGATTGTTTTCATTGCTAGAGCCTTTGCGGCAGTTTCAGAGTAAGGATAGCGCGCGAGCTACTGCACCGGCGCGGGACTCGCGATCTCTCCGGCAAGTTCAGTGCCATTAACTCCTATTTTTAACCATTAATCTTATTTTTTGTTAGCGGGCTATTTGGCAGGAAAAGTGGTCAATTAAAAGCTGGCTAGGCTGAAAGTTACCTCTCACAGCTTGAGATCGCGTAATCTGACTTAAGCCAACCTTCATTTTGAATTGATCCAATGGCTGCCGCTTAAAGTATAAGGTTCTGCCATCGTTAACCTAAGCAAAGCTTAGCCTCAATAGACATTAAAAACTTTTCAGCCCTCAGCGCGTAATTACACGCGGAGTTGCGGCGCACAAAGGCGCAGCCCATTTATAGTTTGTCGGCTGAAGGTGTATTTTTAAGTCATGGCAATCACACGCACAGGTAAAATTGTTCTCATTATTTCGGGCATACTGCTCGCCATCGTCATCGTCGTTGGTTTGCTCGTCGGATTGTTCATCTGGTCTCTGCGCGACACCGCGCCGGAGATCGCCAACAACAGCGTGCTCGTCTTGAAGATTGCCGGCTCGATGCCGGACTACGCGCCCGAAGACCCGTTCGCCGCGCGCTTCTTCGGGCGCGAAGACCATTCGCTCACCAATCTCCTCACGCAGATCAGAAAGGCGAAAGCCGATAGACGCATCAGCGCCATCCTGCTTGACATTGATCTAACCGGCGCGGGCTGGGCCAAGGCCGACGAAATCCGCGACGCCATCGCGGACTTTCGCACCTCAGGCAAACCCATCTACGCCTACATGGAGTACGGCACGAACAAAGAGTATTACATTGCCACCGCATGCGAGCGCATCTACGTCGCGCCCATCGGCGATCTGTTCATCGTGGGCTTGGCGGCCGATGTGATGTCTTTGCGCGGCTCGCTCGATAAACTCGGCGTCTATCCTGATTTCGAGCACGTCGGCAAATACAAGAGCGCGCCCGAACAGTACACGAACAAGCAGATGTCGCCGGAACATCGTGAGGTACTCAACTCGATCCTCGACGACACGTTCGCGCGCTACGTCGGCGGCATCGCCGCCGCGCGCCACAAGTCTGTGGATGAAGTGAAGGCGTTGATTGACAACGCGCCGGTGCGCGCCGCCGACGCGCAGAAGTTGGGTTTGATTGACGAGGCGAAATACCGCGATGAGGTTGAGAACGATCTCAAAAAGCGACTCGGTTATAAAGATGATGACAAGCTGAGCACGGTTAAAGCTTCGGACTACCGGCGCGTCACGCCTGAATCTCTGGGCTTAAATCAAGGCGACAAGATCGCGATCATCTACGCTTCGGGCGCGATTGCGTCGGGCACTTCGAGCGACGGCGGGCCGTTCGGCGGCGAGCACATGGTCGGCTCGGACACGGTCGTC
This sequence comes from Acidobacteriota bacterium, assembly GCA_003223935.1. GTDB lineage: Bacteria > Acidobacteriota > Blastocatellia > Pyrinomonadales > Pyrinomonadaceae > QHXQ01. The sequence continues at coordinate 14,927 of QHXQ01000029.1, forward strand.
AAAGCTTTGACGGACGCGCGCGATGATAAGACGATCAAGGCGATCATCCTGCGCGTTGATAGTCCCGGCGGGACAAGCTATGCGTCCGACATCATCTGGCACGCGGTCGAAGCGGCGAAACAGAAAAAACCTGTCGTCGTCTCAATGAGCGACCTCGCGGCATCGGGCGGTTATTACATTTCGACGGGCGCGAACCGCATCGTCGCAGAGCCTTCGACGCTCACGGGATCAATCGGCGTCTTCGCGGGCAAGCCCGTGCTGAAAGGTTTCTACGATTGGATCGGCGTCAACAACGAATACGTCCTACGCGGCAAGAACGCAGGCCTGTTCCGCGAGACGGAGAAGTTCACAGACGACGAGCGCGCCAAGTTCAAAGCGATGCTCGAAGGTTTCTACTGGCAAGACTTTGTGCCGAAGGTCGCCGAAGGGCGCAAGCGCGACGCCAAATACATTGATTCAATCGGACAGGGGCGCGTCTGGTCGGGCATGCAAGGTAAAGAGAACGGCCTCGTTGACGAGTTCGGCGGTCTTGATCATGCTATCGAAGTCGCCAAACAACTCGCCAATATCCCAGCCGCACACGGCGTCCGTCGCGTCGTGTTGCCCGCGCCGCACACCTTCCTCAGTCAGTTCTTCTCAAACGAAGATGAGGACAGTAGCGCGAGCCTCCAAGCCGTCCAACAACGCGCCGCCTTTGAAGCGCTCCCCGCCGACATGCGCCGCACACTCCGCTACGCCGCCATCCTCGACCGCATGCAACGCGGCGAGATCATGGCAATGTTGCCCTTCGATGTGGAGATTAAATAAGCGAGACGCGGCGGCAGAAAATGAACTAGCGCCGCTAAAAGATAAGGCGGGTTGGTTAAATCATTGTCAGCCCGATTTATCTTTTAGCGGCACAATTTAATTTATTCGCACGCCGGAATAAGTTTTATTCCTACCCGGAAATCTTTTTCACGAGCTGAGAATATTATTCTCAGCTTGAGAATCTTATTCACCGGCTGGAATAATTTATTCACAACCGGATTAAAGCTTTCTCACACTCGAACATCTTTTACACGGACAGATAATCTTTTTCGCCGCGCTGGAATAAATTAAACTGGCGCGTTTAACTTACAAACGCGCCGGTTCCATTCATGCACACTGCTGCGCAAACTTGTCACGCTGCGCCGGTCTTTTCGCTCGCCTCGATCTTCTCCAGCCCGCCCATGTACGGGCGCAAAACTTCGGGGATAAGGACTGAGCCGTCCCGTTGTTGATAGTTTTCGAGAATCGCAAGCCACGTGCGCCCGATGGCGAGACCCGAACCGTTGAGCGTATGGACGAATTCGGGCTTGCCGCCGCTCTGTCTGCGAAAACGTATCTGCGCGCGCCGCGCTTGGAACGACTCGAAGTTTGAGCAAGAGGAGATTTCGCGGAAGGTGTTCTGCGACGGCAGCCACACCTCTATGTCGTAAGTCTTCGCGGACGCGAAACTCATGTCGCCGGTCGAGAGCGTGACGACGCGATAGTGCAAACCAAGCTTCTGCAAGATCGTTTCGGCATCGCGCGTTAAAGCTTCCAACTCCGCGTAAGAATCTTCAGGGCGCGCGAGCTTCACAAGTTCAACCTTATCGAATTGATGTTGGCGGATGACGCCGCGCGTGTCGCGCCCGTGACTGCCCGCCTCAGAGCGAAAACAAGGCGTGTAAGCGACGAACTTCATAGGCAACTGCGCCTCATCCAAAATCTCTTCCCGATAAATGTTCGTCACCGGCACTTCGGCGGTCGGGATGAGATAGAGACCGCGTTCATCCTCCAACTTAAATAGATCAGACTCGAACTTCGGCAACTGCGCCGTGCCGAACAGCGAATTTGCGTTGACGATGAACGGCGGCAGCGTCTCCTCATAACCATGATCGCTCGTGTGCACATCGAGCATGAAGTTGATGAGTGCACGCTCCAGACGCGCGCCCGCGCCTTTAAGGATCGCGAAACGCGCGCTCGCAATCTTCGCCGCGCGTTCGAGATCGAGTATGTCGAGGCGCGTGCCGATGTCCACATGATCCTGCGGCTCGAAATCAAACTGCGGCGCGTTGCCCCAACGCCGCACCTCTTTGTTCGCCGTCTCATCAGCGCCGACGGGCACAGACTCGCTCGGCACGTTCGGAATCGTCGAAAGCAACTCGCGCATACGTGATTCGGCTTCATCGCGCGCGCGGTCGAGTTCCGCGATGCGCTCCTTCAATTCACCGACGGCGCGCCGCCGCGTGTCCGCCTCTTCGCGCTGGCCCGCTTTCATCAACGCGCCGATCTCACGACTCGCCGCATTGCGCTCCGCATTCAAACGATCAGATTCAGAGATCGCGCGCCGTCGCGCCTGATCGAGTTGCGCGAAATCATCGAGTGCCGCCGTCGGAAAGCCGCGCGCTTCGAGCGCCGCGCGCACGCGCTCCAAATTTTCGCGGACGTAGTTCAGATCGAGCATTTGCCGTCGTCCTTTGACGTGTGGTATCTAGTCGTCGCAATTCAGTTGTGACGAAAAAACTCAACCTAGCTGACAGCGCGCGAGCCTGTCAAGCAAGAGATTTGTCCGAATCTGTTATTGGTTATTAGTTCTTTGTTATTTGCTCTCTGATTGAAAGCTTCAAGGTTTATGACCACGCACAAATAACGAATAACTAATAACCAATAACTGACCACCGAACACTGTCCACTGACCACTGAATTTATGCCGCAGAAGATTCGCAAAGCTGTCTTTCCCGCCGCCGGTCTCGGCACGCGCTTTTTGCCCGCGACCAAAGCCTCGCCCAAAGAGATGCTGCCGCTCGTTGATAAGCCGCTCATCCAGTACGTCGTCGAAGAAGCGGTCGCCTCTGGCATCGAAGCGATCCTCATCGTCACTGGGCGCGACAAGAGCGCGATTGAAGATCACTTCGACATCTCGTTTGAACTCGAACACTTGCTGCGCGAGCGCGGCAAGACAGAACTATTGAAACAGGTGCGCGCCGTCTCAGAGCTTGCACGCATCAACTACGTGCGCCAACGCGAGGCACTTGGTTTAGGTCATGCGATCTTGCAAGGACGCGATTTCGTCGGCGACGAACCGTTTGCCGTGCTGCTCGCGGACGATATTGTTGACGCAGAAATCCCTGCGCTCAAACAGATGTTGCGCGTCTATGAGAGATTCGATGCGCCAGTCATCGGCACGATGCGCGTCGCAGGCGAAGCTATCTCGCGCTTTGGTGTGCTCGATGCGGAAGAGATTGACGAAGGTGTCTTTCGCGTCAGAGACATGGTTGAGAAACCACCCTTCGCCGAAGCGCCGTCAGATTTAGCCATCATCGGGCGCTACATCCTCACGCCCGACATCTTCCCCGAGATCGAACGCACGCCGCGCGGCGCAGGCGGCGAGATACAGATCACCGATGCAATGCGCGCGCTCCTGAAGCAGCGACCGTTCTACGCCGTCCGCTTCGACGGCACACGCCACGATGCCGGCGACAAACTCGGCTTCCTCATCGCCACCGTCGAATACGCCCTCAAGCGTCCAGACCTCGCGCCGAAGTTCATTGAGTATCTACGCACGTTGAAAATTTAAGAGCAGAGGATGAACAACTTTGAGTGACGAAAAATCTTTTGCCGGTCGGTCCGCGATTGTGACCGGCGCGACACGCGGCATCGGGCGCGCCATCGCTTTGGAGTTGGCGCAGCGCGGCGCATCAGTCGCGTTTAACTACGCGCAGAGTGCAGAGGCGGCCGAAGAGTTGCGGCACGAAATAGAAACTTTGGGCGTCGGCGTGTTGGCAACGCAGTGCGATGTCGCGCAGACAGATGCCGCCGCCGAGATGGTCAAGCAAACGAAGGACGCCTTCGGGCGCATAGATTTTCTCGTCAACAACGCCGGCATCACACGCGATAACCTGATCCTGCGCATGAAAGAGTCCGACTGGGATGCGGTCATGGATACGAATCTGAAAGGCGCTTGGAACTTCGCCCGTGCCGCCTTGCGCGTGATGCTCAGACAAGAGGACGGCGGTTCAGTCTTGAACATCTCCTCAATCAGTGGCATCGTCGGCATGGCCGGGCAGTCGAACTACTCTGCGTCGAAGGCCGGCCTGTTCGGTCTGACGAAGGCGCTCGCCAAAGAGGTGGCGAGCCGCAAGGTGACGGTCAATGCGCTCGCGCTCGGACTCGTCGCAACCGAAATGTCCGGCGCGCTCGACGAAACATACCGCGCCAAGCTGCTCGAACAGATTCCGCTCGGCCGCTTCGCTGAAACCGAAGAGATCGCACAGATCGCCTGCTTCTTGCTATCGCCCGCCGCGCGTTATATCACCGGCCAAGTGATACAGGTTGACGGCGGACTAGCAATGTAGCCGTGCCGACTTGTCATCAGCCACGACCAGTAATTGCGCTTAAGTTGTCACAGAAAAATTTTGGGCTAAAAGAGAAGGAGCCTCGCTAGCTTAGGGGACTAGCGAGGCTAAAACTTTTGGGCAGGCTCGGAGATTCAGGGTGGCGTTGACATAAGCTGGAGATCGCCACTTACGTGCGACCCGGCAATTATAGGCGGTGCGTTGGTACGGGCGAGATAAAATTGCTGGTAGAACTTAAAGCCCACAGCCATCCGCCGCAACCCCACTCATATTCCAAAGAACGTTTGTTATGTTGATTGCTTCATCAACGTGTGCGAAATTACACCAAGTCTTTGTGACTGTCAAGTATAAATTTACAAATTTTCTCCACACTTCTGTAACAAGCCTCGCGCTTTGCGACAAAACACTAAAAGAATAGTGGTTACGCTGGTTGGGAATTTCACAGTCAGCGGTTGGAAAAATCTTTCTCGACGGCGGAGAGAGTGAGTCGGGAGGTATTGCTGCGTCGAGATTGGCGCTGATAAGGGCTAAGCTCACCGGCGGGGCGCGTGTGCCAGCGTTTATGAATCCAGAGCCATTGGTCTGGGTAGGCGCGAACCATGCGCTCGATGGCGGCAGTGAAGTTAGCTGTGTTGATTTCGATTTCGCGCTTCTCGTCGCCTGTGCGGACAAGTTCGACCGGCGGGTCGCCATGAAAGAAGTAGCGCCCGCGTTTTTTATCCCAGATGGCGCACGTTGGAATGACTATAGCATTCGCGCGCAGGGCGAGCATGGCCGCACCGGTGGTCGTGCAGGCTAGGCGGTCGAAGAAGGGCACGAAGACGCCTTCTTTCTCCTGCGTGTTGAGGTCTGCGAGAATGCCGAGCGTGCCGCCGGCGCGCAAAACACGAAGTGCTTGCCGCGCGGCCGCTGTTTTGTTGATAGCAGTATTACCGAAGCGCGTTCTGATCCCTTCAATCAACTTTTCGACATGTAAATTGTCGAGCGGGCGCACGATGAAACTGATCGGGTATTCGAGCGCCGACCAAGCAAAGCTGAGCACCTCCCATGCGCCGAGATGCCCGGTCAGGAAAATGACGCCGCGCCCCGCCGCCTCAGCCGCGCGCAGATGCTTTAACCCAACCGGATCGTAATCAATTAGCTCGCGCAAACTCGCGCGCGTGGCACGCGGAAACTGGCTGAACTCACCGAGCGTGCGGCCGAGACTATCGTAACAGCCGCGCAGAATCTGTTTGCGCTGGCGCTCATCCATGTCGGGGAAGGCAAGTTGCAGATTGATCTCGCCCGTGCGGCGCAGTCCGCCGCCCAACATGTGGGCGAGCCGGCCCAAAGCGCGCCCAGCGGCCACTGCGGCCGGGCGCGGCAGCACACCGAGCGCGCCTAATAACCCGCGCGCCGCCGCATATTCCATGATCGTCTGTGTTTGTCCGCGTTTACCCATCTCTTATCTTATCGAAGCGGGCACAAGTGTAACGTGCCTTGCGCTCGCCGCGCAAACGACAATTTTTGCGTCGCCGCGCAAGCGCATGCTATAAGCAGTGATCAGTGGTCAGTGATAGGTAGTAACTTTATCTGACCACTAATCACTGACCACCGACCATTGCTCTTATGCCTTCGGGAAGAACGCACGACGCGATCACTGTGCTGCTGGCTGTGCCGACCTTTGCGGCGGCATGGGGCGCAACGAATAGCGTTGCGTTGGCGGCGACGGCGACGGGCGCGATGCTATTCGGCGGACTGATGTTCGGCCCAGACCTAGACATCCTCTCGCGCCAGTACACACGCTGGGGGCCGTTCCGCCTGCTCTGGTGGCCGTACCGCGTCCTCTTTCGGCACCGCTCGCGCTGGTCGCACGGCATCATCTTCGGCACACTGATCCGCGTCATCTATTTCGCGTTGATGCTCACGCTGTTTGCCTGCGTTGCGATCTACCTGCACGCCGCCTTCGTCGCGAGCACGCCGGCCGACTACGGCGCAGTCATCCGCGCTTGGCGCGCCATCGAAGCGGGCGCGCTGATGCAAGGGCGCGTACTGCGCTTCGTCTTCGCCGCGCTCGCCGGCCTCTGGTGGGGCGCAGCCAGCCACACACTCACCGACGTCGCTTGGTCGGTGCTGCGCAAAGGCTCACAGATATTTTAAGAACAGTGCCGAGTGCCAAGTGCCGAGTTAAAAACTTTATCTTTGTTCGGCACTTGGCACCGTTTTTTTTCAGTGCCCGCTACGGGTCTGGAGCAGGCGTTGCGCTTGCCGGCGGACGGCTTCGGAGACGTTGCGATTTTGCGAGAGGTGTTGCAGGTCGCGCGTCTGAATACGCGGGAGGATAGAGATCGCGCTGGCGATAGGCGTGCGCGAGTTGCGCGCGAGGTTGTGGATGATCTGATAGGAGCGCGCCCACGCACGATTGTGCGCGATGAGGCGCAGGACTTCGTCGGCGACCGTGCGCATCGAAGCGATGTTCTCAACCTCTTTTTCGGTGATGCGTGGGTTGTTGATGACGGCAGTGGCGACGATCTTGTTCGAATCGCGGATCAAGATGCCGCGCGCCTCGCGGTCGCCTTTCATGCCAAGCTTGATCCGATCCTTGACGTTCATCAACATGATGCGCCGGATCAGCGAGATGCGTTCGGGCGCGACCTCGCCGACCTCGGCCGCCTCCATATCCGCAATCACGCGCTCGGCGTTCGCGATGCGCTGTTCTTCGTTCTCGGCGAAAATCTCTTCAAGCCGTTCGAGCGGCAACCACGAATCGTCAATGTCCGCGTCTGCGACTTCGATGTGCTCAGCGATGAGCCAAGCATCTGCGACCGACAACGCGCCCGTGCCGATTGATTCAGCCTGTTCGACGAACTCCGCTGCGGCTGACATACCGCGTGCGCGCAACTCGTTGGCGATCTGCTGTGCACCGCGCTCCTTCTCGAAGAATTCGCGGCGGACTTCGCGCACGCGCCGCTCGGCTTCATGCGTGCGTGCAGGGTTGGCGAGCACTGCATCAATGATCGCGGGCGCGCGGATGAGTCGCTGTTGATTGATCGTGATCAGTTCGAGCAGAGAGTTGTCAGTGGTCGTGCTTGCAAGCGCGGCGATAGCTTCGTCAGGCGTGTTGTGATTGAGCACGAGGGCTTCATGCGTCGCCCGCTCGGCTCGCGCGTCCGTGGCCAGATAAGCGAGCACCGCCGCCGGCGTCTCGCTCGCTGAGGCGACACCGGCGAGCGCTTCCGGTTCTTGCGCTGCGAGCGTCGCTGCGGCAGCTTGCGCGACCTCTTGATCATTATCGGCGCGCAACGCCACCAACGCTTCGAGCAAATCCGTCTGCGCGAGCGGCAACAAACCGCGCGCTGCCATCATGCGCGCCACCGGCGGCGCTGTGCCCGCGATGATCGCTTGCACGATTGGATTAGTGGATGAAGTGTTCGTGCCCAAGGTCAGAAAAATTGTTGGAGGAGATAATACCCGATTCAGCCGGCCGCGACAGTCCGCTTCAGTGCATCAATAGATATTGAAGTTGTATGAGACCGTGACGAACTGCGAGACGGGATGCCCATCTTTCATCGCGGGGATAAACGTGATCTGGCGCGCGGCCGCAATGGCCCGCTCTGTCAGTCCGTCGCTCAGCCCTTTGAGTACCAGAATATATTTCACCTTACCGTCGGCCGCGAGTACCATGCGTAGCACGATCTCACCTTGCGTATTGTTCTGCCGCGCCTCTTGTGTGAACGTTGGTTCAGGCTTGCTGGTAATGATGGCTCTGCTGGTGACCTCTTTGGTGTTATAGACACTCGGCCCTTCGGGTGCTGCTGTGTAAACGCGCAACGTCTCCAACTGTTCACGCCAAAACGGCGCATCCGGATGATTCGGACTGAGCGTTAAGAAGCGTTCGATACTTTGTGCCGCCTCACGAAGCCGCGCAGACCTCGCTTGAGTTGTTGCCGATGGCGGCGCTGAGTTACCAAGTTCAGCCGCTTTAATAGCGGCTTCATTCTCCTGTTCAAAGAGGCCGACCAGAGCCTGAGATTTAAGTAGGAACGCGGGCGCATAGTCCGGCTTCACGCGCAATGCGGCCTCGCTTGCGCTGAGCGCGTCTGCATTCTTCTGTCCTTGCAGATGCACGACGCCGAGAACGTAATAAGCTTCCGCATTCTGCGCATTCATAGCGAGCGCGCGGTTGGCAGCGCGTTCAGCCTCGGCTAGTTTGTGGCCGCGCAGCAGTGTGTAGGCTATGCCCGTCTGGGCGGCGTCGAACTGCGGCCGCAGTTTGAGGGCATGCTCAAAAGCCTTGCGCGCCTGCTTCACGTCATTCTTGCGATTATAAGTCAAGCCGAGATAGTACCAAGCATCGGCATCATTTTTTTGCTGCTTGACTACGACTTGCAGGACGCGCACCGCGCCTTCATAGTCGCCGTGTTGATAAAGTTCGATACCGCGCGTCTTATCGTCGGCTTGAGCAGGCGCGTTTACTTGCGCGTGCGTTAGCTGCGCGCAGGCAAGCGAGAATAACAGACACGCGCCGACGAGCGAGACGATGGCGCGCGGATGAGAGATATTATGGCGAGGTGCGGACATGACCTAACTCCTTCATGTGAAGTGCTGCGGCTTCATGCGCCGCAGCACTTCTTATACTTCTTGCCGGAGCCGCAGGGGCACGGCTCGTTGCGCCCGATCTTGGGTTGGTCGCGCGTGATGGTCTTGGTGCGCGCGGCCTCTTCACCGGCGGCGGCGGCGCCTTGATTGGGGCCCGTGAAGGTCATCGAAGTGGGCCGGCTGCGGCGACGCTGTTGCAGTTGTTCGGGCGCTTGCTCGGCGACGACTTGCAGGTTGAAGAGCGAGCGGATGGTGAACGTGTCAATCCGGTCGAGCATCGCCTGAAACATGTCGAAGCTCTCCTTCTTGTATTCGACGAGCGGGTCTTTCTGTCCGTAGCCGACTAGCCCGATGCCTTGCTTCAAGTGGTCAATGGCGAGCAGGTGATCTTTCCACTGCGCGTCAATGATGTTGAGCATGATGATGCGCTCGTAGGTGCGCATCGCCTCCGCGCCGACCTGCGCCTCTTTCTCGGCGTACTTCGCTTTCAAACGCTCCCAGATCGTAGCTTGAATCTCTTCCGCCGCAGAGTTGACGAAATCAATCCCTTCAGCGTCGGCGTCAAAGTCAAAGATGGATTGCAACTGAATCTTGTAGTTCTCCACGTCCCAGTCGTCCGGCGCGACCTTCGTGCTCAAGTATTGTTCGGTCAGATCGGCCAACAGGTCGTGCGCCACGCCCGTATCGCCCAACAGGAACTCGCGCTGGTCGGGTTGTTCCATCAACTGCCGACGCAAGCCGTAGATCGTCTCGCGCTGCCGGTTCATCACGTCGTCGTACTGCAACAGATGTTTGCGCGTCTCGAAGTTGCGCGCCTCGACAGACTTTTGCGCTGCCTCAATGCGCTTTGAGACCATCTTCGATTCAATCGCGACGCCCTTCTCCATCCCCAGACGCTGCATCAATGCCTTGACCTTCTCGCCCGCGAAGATGCGCATCAGATCATCTTCGAGCGAGAGGAAGAAACGCGACGAACCAGGGTCGCCCTGACGACCCGAACGACCGCGCAACTGATTATCAATGCGCCGCGACTCGTGCCGCTCCGTCCCGATGATGTGGAGGCCGCCCGCTCCGACGACCTCCACGTGCTCCGCTTCGACGATCTGCTTGGCGCGCTCTAATGCCTGCTCGAACTGCTCCGGCGTCGCCTCTTCGGGATCGATCTCATCATGCTTCAAAAATTCGCGCGCCATGAATTCGGGGTTGCCGCCGAGCAAGATGTCCGTGCCGCGCCCCGCCATGTTTGTCGCAATCGTGACCGAACCTTTGCGCCCCGCTTGCGCGACGATCTCCGCCTCGCGTTCGTGATACTTCGCGTTCAAGACGTTGTGCGGCACCTTGACCCGTTGCAACTTGCTTGAGATCAACTCGGAGTTTTCGACCGAGACCGTGCCGACGAGCGTCGGCTGGCCCTTCTCGTGACACTCCTTGATCTCTTCGACGACCGCATCCCATTTTTCCGGCAGGGTGCGGTAGATCACGTCTGGATTATCCATGCGCACCATCGGCCGATGCGTCGGGATGATGGCGACTTGCAACTTGTAGGTCGAATCGAACTCCGCTTCTTCGGTCGCAGCCGTGCCGGTCATGCCGGCGAGCTTTTGATAGAGACGGAAATAGTTTTGCAGCGTGATCGTTGCAAGCGTCTGATTCTCGCGCTCGATCTTCACGCCCTCTTTCGCTTCGACCGCTTGGTGCAAACCGTCAGACCAACGCCGACCGGGCATCGTGCGCCCCGTGAACTCGTCCACGATGATCACTTCGCCGTCGCGGACGATGTATTGATGATCAAGCCGGTAGAGCGTGTGCGCTTTCAAAGCCTGCTCGACGCAGTGCAGCAGTTCCATGTTCGCCGGATCATAGAGGTTGCCGACGCCAAGCAACCGTTCGGCTTTATCCACGCCCTCTTCGGTCAGTACGGCCGTGTGCTGCTTCTCATCCACGACGTAATCGCCTGTGACTTTTTTGCGTCCCGGCGCTTCTTCGATCTCCTGCCCGCGCTTGAGCAGCGGGATGATCGCGTCCGCTTTGTAATACTTGTCGGTCGCTTCATCCGAAGGGCCTGAGATGATCAAGGGCGTGCGCGCCTCGTCAATCAGGATCGAGTCAACCTCGTCCACAATGGCGTAGTAGTGGCCGTGCTGGACGCAAGTGGCCAGATCGAACTTCATGTTGTCGCGTAGGTAATCGAAGCCGAACTCGTTGTTCGTGCCGTAGGTGATGTCTGCGGCGTAAGCGTCTTTGCGTTCCCAGTCGTCCAGATCGTTGACGATTGCGCCGACGGTGAGACCGAGGAACTTGTAGATGCGCCCCATCCATTCGGCGTCGCGTGTGGCGAGATAATCGTTGACGGTGACGACGTGGACGCCGCGCCCCGTCAAAGCGTTCAAGGTCGCGGGGAGCGTCGCCACGAGCGTCTTACCTTCGCCCGTGCGCATCTCTGCGATCTTGCCTTGATGGAGCGCGATGCCGCCGATCAACTGCACATCGAAGTGGCGCATGCCGGTGGCGCGCACGCTCGCCTCGCGCACCATCGCAAAGACTTCGGGCAGAATTTCATTGAGCACATCCTGCTCAAGCCGCTTGCGCTCTTCCTTGTCGCCCGCATCGGCCACAGCCTGCGCGATCTGTTCGCGCAACTCCGCGATGCGCGCGCGCAACTCGTCATCCGTGCGCGGCTTGACGGTCGCCTCAAACTCGTTGATGCGATCAATCGTCGGCTGCAAGCCCTTCAAGTAACGTTGATTGCTGCTGCCGAAAACTTTAGTCAGAAATTTATCGATCATAACTGGAACACCTTCCCTGCAAAACGGACACGCGACCCTCTCCGGTCGCATAGCGCACGTCCGCGCTTCTAGCGCAGCATGCGATTGTAAGTGAGCGATAGAGATGGAGCAAGCGAGCCGCTTTTCATGTGCGACTCGTTTGTCCGGTGCAGGGTTTCAGGGAATGGAATGCTGTTGATGTAGGAGATTGCCGGCCTGTGCACGCGACATTTCAAGCTGCAAAGCCAGACGCTTGCCGCTCGCGGAGGCGAGCATGTTGTGCGGCGGCGTGCTGGCAACTTGCGCGCGGTCGGCGGAATGTTGACAGGCATGCGCGAGCTTGCAGGCATGTAAATGCTGCGGCAGCGCACGATGAAATCTCAGCACCACAGCTTCGCGTTGTACCGTCGTCCGCCCCTGCGCCGCAAAGACAACTGACTGCGCGGTTGTTGGCGCGAGCGCGGCACACAAGACGAGCGAGCCGACGAGGGCGCGCAGTAGTAGGTGCTGGCGCTCGTGCGGCGGCGTGAGTTGTGTGGTCTGAGCTTCAGCGTTCATCGTTTAGATTGTAGCAGACGGCGCGGGCGCGAGGGAGCGGCCGGATTCGGTTTTCTTGGTCAGCTTAGTGAGCAGCGCGCCCATGTCTTTGCGCGGCATAGTGAAGCCGAGCACGATCTGGCGCGCGTCCGTCGTCACGCGGATGCTCTTGAAGATGGCCTCTTCGTCGCGCCCTTTCTTGCTGAATGCGCCGATAGCGAGCAGCGCCCGATAGCCGCTCGCCTTCTGTCGCGCCTGCTCTTCAGAAGCGACCTCGGTCATAATGCGGACGGATACCTGCTGGTCGTCCAACAACAGATTCATGCGCAGGTGGTGCGTGTCATTGAGCGCCGCGAGCGCCTTGCTCTCACTTAAAGCGGCGGCGAACGACTTCGCTAACTCTTTCAACTTCGGATCGCTCGCAGCGCCGCCGGTGATCTCGACGTTGGCGAGCGTGCCGTCGTCTGTGCGGTCGGCCTCGACCGTCAATTCAAGCGTCCCCGACAGATCGATCTCGCCCGCGTCCTTCATCGTCTTCCCTTTTTGCAACAGGTCTGTGAACGGGGCCGTGTTGATCGGCGGAAGCTTCTCTTGCTTCGTCTCCTGCAAAACTTTCTCCGCATCCTCCGCCGTCTTCAACTCCGCCGGTGAAGGCGACGCAGACGGCGACGCACCTGGCACAGCCGCCTTGTTCGCTGCGACCTCTGTCGTGCCGGGCGTCGGTGAAACGCTCGGCGAAGGCGATGGAGTAGGCGTCGGCGTTTGTGTCGGCTTCGGCGGTTTGGCCGTGGCGACCAACTTCACGTCGTCAACCGGCGTCGGCGCAACTTGCGACAGCGTGCCGGGCGGCAAGAAATAATCGCGCGGATAGTAGAGCTTCGTGTCAGCGATGTTGATGATCGTCGCGCGCTCGCGCACCTCTGTCTTGTTGTATTTCTCGCTCACGAACTTGAGACCGGAGAGCGTCGAGGCAAGCCCCAACATGTCAAGCACGGTGGGCACGTAGATTAAAGCAAGGATGAAAAGCGCGTGCAGCGCGATGGAGCCGCCGAGCGTGCGCAGCATCCGTTGGGCGCGTGGCGCGCGTCGTTCAAGATCGACATCAGCGAACAGTTCAGCCATAAAACCCTCAACGTGACCGAAGGGTGCGGCGGTCAGCATTGCAAAAAAACTTTTGCAACCTTTTAAGACGCGCCAGCGTGCCCGAACGTTGCGGGGGATGGATAAAACTTACCACCGGACGTGACCATTTCACAACGGCTCTGAGTTAAGATCAACCCATCATGCCACGCTACAGAGAAGGCGGCCGCCAGCGCAACACCCACCGGCGCAACCGGCACGACGCACGCGCCTCGGCGCACGCACGCGATGAACATAGACGCGGCGACGGCGCACAACGTCCGACGAGCGGCGAGAATATCGGTGCGGCGGCAGCGCGGGCGGCGCGTTCACGCCCTGTGCGGCGGCTGCTCGAAGGCATCGGCGCGCCTGCGCCCGCGCCGTTCAAACCTGATCCGTTTCAACTCGAAGCCCTCGCCGCAGTCGAACACGAAGACGTGCTTGTGACCGCGCCGACGGGCAGCGGCAAGACTTGGATCGCGCGCGAAGAGATCAGGCGGCTGCTCGCCGCCCATCGCCGCGTCTGGTACACGAGTCCGTTGAAGGCGCTGACGAACTCGAAGTATCAAGAATTTTCCGAAGCCTTCGGCGCTGAGCACGTCGGCATACTCACAGGCGACCGCAAGGAGCGCGCGGACGCGCCCGTCATCGTCGGGACAACGGAGGTCTATCGCAATCAACTCTTCGACGCTCTGCGCGAAGGGCGCGAACTGCGGGCCGATCTCGTCGTGATGGACGAAGCGCACTATCTCGCGGACGAAGAGCGCGGGCACGTCTGGGAAGAGGCGATCATCTTGACGCCGCCGCGCGTGCGTCTGTTGTTGTTGTCCGCGACGGTCGGCAACGCCAAAGAGTTTGCCGCGTGGATCGAAGAGGTGCGCGGTGTTCGTTGCGGCGTGGTCAAACGGCCGGGCGCGCGCCCCGTCCCTTTGCGCGCGGCGTTTCTCTATCCAGACGGCCAACTCGCGCCGCTCTTCGACGAACAAGGCCGCTTCAATCACGAGATCGCGCAGTTTCTCGAACAGGCCAACGCGCAGCGACAGACGACGCGCTGGGGCAGCGCGCGCCGCGAACCGCGCGGCACGTCCAAGATGCGCATGCCGGAGATGCCGCCCGCCAGCTTGCTTGCCGCCTTGCGCGCGTACGATCTCTTGCCCGCCATCGTCTTCTTACCCACGCGCCGTCGTTGCGACGAAGCCGCAGCCGAAGCTGCGTTCGGTCTGCAACAACGCAAGGACGAACGACGCGATGCACGACGCGAGTTCTTGCGCGCATTTGTCGAACAGCATACGGAGATTCGTAAGCATCGGCACACGGACACGGTCGTGCGTGGCGGCGTCGCAGCGCATCACGCGGGCCACTTGCCCGCTTGGAAACTGGCGATTGAAAAGTTGATGAGCGCCGGATTGCTCGATGCGATCTTTGCGACGGCGACGGTCGCCGCAGGCGTTGACTTCCCGGCGCGCACAGTCGTCTTAACAAACATTGACGCGCGCACGGGGCACGGCTGGCGCATGTTGTCCGCCTCAGAGTTGCAGCAGATGACGGGGCGCGCAGGCCGGCGCAGCCGCGATAACGTCGGCTTCGTCGTCGCCGCGCCGGGCTTGCATCAAGACCCGCAACGTCTGGCCGCACTGCTCAAAGCGCCGCCCGATCCGCTTGAGAGCCAGTTCCGCGCGACCTATACGACGCTGCTGAATCTGCTCGACGCCTACGGCGACTTCGCGCACGTGCGCGAGATCGCATCGCGCAGTTTCGCTTATCGTGAAACGGTTGATCGCATCACGCGGCTTGAGCGCGAACGCGACGAATGTGCCATGCGCATCGAAGAGACTTTGCGCGCGACGGGCTGCCAGTGGCCGCTCGCCGTCGCGCTTGGATTTGAACGTCTGATGAGTGCGCGCGAACGGCTCTACGGCGATGCGCCGCAGACGCGCGCCGAAGTTTTTCTTGGTTGGCTCGACAAGGTGATTGTGCCCGGTCGCGTGGTCGGCATCGGGCGCAACGGCAAGCGTCTGGTCTTCGTTACCGAACGACGCGAGGGCGCGTTTGGCGGCGTGCGCGAAGACGGCCGGCGCGCATCGCTCGCACTCGAACGTGTGGGGCGCGTCTATGAAGAGATTTATCCGTTGACAGAGAACGCGCGCGATGCCGCGTTCGCGGACGTGCGTGCGGGCCGCGCTGTACTTTTACGCGAGCCGCGTCTGCGCGAAGCACGCGCCGATGTGGACGAAGCAGCCGCGCTGATTGATCGGCTCGTTGATGAGTTGTTGCGGACAGACATGGCGAGTGATACGGACGAAGCTGCGCGCTCGCGTTGCGAGCAGACGCTGTGGGCGGTGCTGCCGGATGCGGCGACGTACAAGCGCGTCGAGCGGCGCATCGAAGCGTTATTGGAAGAGGTCTGGCGGCCGTTTGAGCAACGCGCGCGCGTGCTCGATCATTTCGGCTATCTCGATTATGCGAACGAGCACGTGACCGAGCGCGGGCGTTGGCTCGCGGACTTGCGGCTTGATCGGCCGCTGCTCGTCGGCGAGACCATCGAACGAAATCTCTTCGCGCAAATCGATCCACCGCGCGCCGCCGGTTTAGTCGCTGCGCTTGCGGCCGACGCAGAGCGCGATTACGGCGAGTTGGCCTTGGACGATCAGTTGGTGATGACGCTCGCCAAGTTTGAGCAGACGGCTTACGACGTGGCGAGCATCGAATGGCATTATGAGATCGAGCCGGTGGAGGAGTTGAACTTTTCGGCGGCGGCGGCGGCAACGCGTTGGGCGCAGGGCGCGCCGTGGGCGACGCTCGTCCATGAGACGCGCGCCGAAGAGGGCGACCTGTTCCGTCTGCTCTCGCGCACCGGCGAGTCGCTCTTGCAGATCGCGGGTTTGCGCGCGCGGCACAGAGAAGCGGCGGAAGTCGCGCGGCGCGCGGCCGAACTTGTCTTGCGCGAGCCGGTGCGGACGGATGAAGTGTTTTGAACGAGCAAGGGAAGGATAAGTGATAAACAAGGGGCAGCGAATGAGCGCGCGTCGGTTGCGCGTGCGGCACGTGCGCGTGTTGATGTTGATTGCGCTTGCGCTAACATGCGGTGCGTGCGCACGGTTCGCTGATCGAGTTTCAAGGGGTGACAAGATGCGTGTGGGGGCGGAGCAGCAACACGGGCAAAAAGGTGCGACGAAGGATGAACAAGATGGCGCGACGACGCAAACAAGTGCGCCCATCGTTTATGTGGCGCTTGGCGATTCGACGGGCGTCGGTGTGGGCGCGCGGAGAGGCGGCGGTTATGTGGCGCGTCTGTTTGAGCGCATCGAGCGTGTGCGGCCCGGTTCGCGCGTGGTCAATCTGTGCATGAGCGGCGCGCGCACGGATGATGCGTTGCGCGGGCAAGTGGCGCGGGTTGCGGCGCTGCATCCGACGCTTGTGACCGTCGGCATCGGCATCAACGACGTGACCAACAACGTGCCGTTCGAGCGCTTCGCTGCGAACTACGAACAGATCATCACACGGCTGCGTGCTGCGACAGACGCGCCTATCGTTGCCACGAACATTCCAGACATCTCGCCCGCCCCGGCCGTGCCTGAGTTCGCCCGCGCCGAAGCGGCCCGGCGCATCGCGCTCTTCAACGAACGTATTGCGCAGATCGCCGCGCAGCAGCAGATCACGCTCGTTGATGCTTACGACATGAGCCGCGAGATCATCCCCGCGCATCCGGAGTTCTTCTCTGCGGACGGCTTTCATCCGAGCGATGAGGGTTATGAGTATTGGGCCAAGATGATGTGGCCGGCTGTAAAAACGGCTATCGGCGAGTGAGACTGACGCAGGAGCAGGCGAGCTACGACGATTAGGAGCGCCCACGACTAAGGCGCTGACCGGTTCAGTCCGCTTGCGGTGCGGAAGGAATTTCTATGGCGCGAGGCCGGCGCGGCGCAGCAACTCTGATAGGCGAGGATCGGAGCGGAGGTTATCGAACCGTGGATCAGCGACTCTGAACCTTTTTCAGATCACGCCGCAGGCGTGGCCGCACTTTCACCTTTCGCCCTGCGCCTTTCCTCTATGTTTCGTTTGCCTTTTAGGGTTTACCTTCCTACAATTCGGAACGTGGCCGCGCCAGCGACCGTATGAGGGTTTGAGGAGTGTGATCGAACATGGACACCAATCAAACATCAAATCGTTCCTGCGATTCGCTGTGTGCTGCGTTGCGGCTGTTGTGCGACGCGTCTTACGCGATTCTGCCGCGCGATGTGGCGCACCGGCTCGGCGATTTTCAGAAGAACTGTTGGGGCGCAATCGGCTGGTTCGCCGACAAGAACATTGATTGGATTGAACAAGCGGTCGCTGGCGGCGACCGGCTGCGCGAAGAGTGGCAGCAGAGACGCGCGGCGCGGCCGTCTCACGTGACCGATCAGCCGCCCGATGCGGCCTGATGATTTCGTAAAACTTATGCAGGTTCTGTTGGCTGACGAATACGGTTTCTGCTTCGGCGTCGAGCGCGCCGTCGAGATGGTCGAGCAGGCGCTTGATGAAGGCGCGACGGTGCGCACTTTGGGGCCGTTGATTCATAACACGCAGGAGATCAAACGGCTCGAAGCCGAAGGCGTGGCGACGATCAACGCGCCGGCGGATGTTGCGCCGGGCGAGACGGCCGTGATCCGCGCGCACGGCGTCACGCCCGAAGTGCAGCGCGAGTTGGAAGGGCGCGCCGAGCGTGTGATTGATGCGACGTGCCCGTTCGTCACGAAAGTGCAGAAGCTGGCCGAGCGCGCGGCTGCTCAAGGACGTGATGTGGTCGTCGTCGGCAACCCTGATCATCCAGAGATGATCGGCGTCCGTGGTTACGCGCCGCAGCACGCGCACGTCGTCCGCGATGCGAGCGAAGTAGCCAGCTTGCCGCCATTGCACGCGCCGCTCGTCGTCTCGCAAACAACACTGAAACTCAGCACCTTTCTCGAAGCGGCCGATGCCGTGCGTTTGAAGGCCGACAGCGAGCCGCAGATCGTCAACACGATCTGCTCAGCCACGCGCGACCGGCAGGATGCGGCCCGCGCGCTCGCCGGCCACGTGGATGCTTTCTACATCATCGGCGGCAAGCATTCGTCGAACAGCATCAAGTTGCTCTCGGTCTGTCGTGAGCAATGTGCGCAGAGTTTTCTGATCGAGACGCCGGACGAGATCAACGCTGAAGATTTGCGCGGCGCGCGGCGCGTCGGCGTGACTGCGGGCGCTTCGACACCGAACTGGTTGATCGAACAGACGCTCGCGCGCCTGCGTGAGATCGGTGCTGAAGAACAGGCATGAAGGATGAGGGATGAAGACCTGATGCGCGAGTCGCCTGATTGGTCGCCGCGCGTTAAGCTAGTGAAACAGAAAAGCCGCTCGAACTTGAGCGGCTTTTCTTATAACTCATCTTCTTCTTCGCCTGCGCGTTCGAGCGCGTTCAAGAGCCAGCGCGCCTCTTCCGAGCCGTAGTCGTCGGCTTGCGCGGCGAGCGCCTCGCGCGCCACTTCCATATCCACCGGATCGCCGAGCAACTCGACGAGCGTTGAGGTCGGCGCTTGCGCCAGCGTCTCGTATGCGAGCGCGCGCACAGCCGGGTTCGCGTGGCGCGCCAGTTCGCAGACCTCGCTCGGCGGCAGACGCGCCGCCAACGTATCTGCCAGCGTGTCCACCCGCGCGTAGTCATGCACGCCGAGCGCACGCTCAAACAACTGCGCGAAGACTTCGGCCGAGCGCGCTTCGGCATGCAGGACGAGCGCGCAAGTCTCAGCCATGCGCCCCAACTCGCGCGTCTGCTCAAGGCTCAGACTGAGTGCAGCTTGATCATGCACCCGATCATCGAGCGCCGCCAGCAGCCGGCTCAACTCCCACTCGGCGCGCGCGTCATAAACGTTGGCATTGCGCACGGCCGGTGCGGACGACGGCGACTGCAACGCGCGCTCGAACATACTGCGCGTCGTCGGCCGCAAACCCGCCCACACGCTCGCCACGCGCCCGCCCAACTCTTCCATCATCATGTTTGAACTCTTCTCCATCCCCTCTCATGCAAGCCACGTTTACGCCTGCATGTGCGTACTATACATAAAACAAGGAGAAAAAGCAGTAGGCAGTGAAGACAGAAAAAGGGTGCTAGTTGATTAGTTCCTCGTGTAAGGCGTGTAAGGAAAGACACCCAACCGGGCACTCTTGTTTTTTGTATTTGCTGCTTACTGCCTACTGCCTACTAATTATGATCAATGATCTCGGTGATAGTATCGAAGGTGATCTTGACGATCTCGCCGTCGGCGCGTTGCATCTTGACGCTGGGCTTGGTGAGCGCCTGCGTGGTCTTCATGCTCTTGACGACGCCGCGCACGCGCGTGCCGTTCTCGGTTACGATCTCGATGTTGTCTCTGCCGTAGAGCGGCTTTAAGGCGGCGAGGGCTTTGACTACTTCCACTGTCGGGACACCTTTCCGGTCTGAGTTCGCATAGGGGCTTGAAACGGCTAACGGCTCAGCACGTTGTATGCCGTGAACGCGGGTGGCACGCGCATAGGTGAGCTAGTATGCTTGACCTGTCCGGCGCGTGCCTTTGTTCGTATCCAGTTGGGAAGTTTATGCTGCATAGTAACAATGTGCAACCGAGCCGCGCCGCCGCGCGTAATAACTGTTGTCGCGCCAGACAGCTTAAGTTAATGCCCTCGGCGTTGAACCTAACCCAGATAGGTGCCTGCTCATGGAGATCAAACAACAGACAAACGCGGACGCACAGCCACGCCCGTTCGGCGTTGAGACCGTCTCTTGCCCGAACTGTCAAGCCGCCTTGGTGCGCGGCATGCGCTTCTGTCGCATGTGCGGTTACAGGCTCGGCGAAGGTTTAGCTGAGTACACAGAGACGAGGCGCTTCGACGGCGCAATGCCGCCTGTGCCTATGTCTGCACCGTACACTGCGCCGCAAATGCCTGCGCCGCAGACCACGACGCTCGCGCCGGCCGTGCGTTGTCGGTCGCACCGCGGCCGGCGCCTGAACTGGCTCATGTGGCCGCTGTTGGCGCTCATCATCTCGTCTGCGAGCGGCGGCGCATGGGTGCGCCGTAGTCCTAGCTGGCTGGAAAAAATCAAGCAGGAAATAAGCAGTGCGTTTAATCGTGGTTCTAATCTCGGCGCGCGCTCGTTCTTCGGCACGAAAGGGTTCACGACCGTTGATCAAGGCGCGTTGATGGACGCCGTCGTGCCAAACAGTCCGGCCGAGCGCGCTGGCCTCATCGGCGGCGACATCATCACGCGCTTCGACGGCCACGACGTGACCGGCAACGGCGACATGACGCGCCTGCTGCGCGCGACGCCCATCGGCAAAGCGGTCGAAGTTGTTTTCTTGCGCGACGGCGAACTGAAGGTGGTGACGCTTAACACCGCTTCGTCCGCCGCCTTCAACGCGGACACAGACACCCTCATGGGTCTGACCGGCGAGCAGGGCTTCCTCGGCGTGGACGACTACGAGCGCGTGCCTGTGCCGGGCACGAACCTGTACGGCGTGCGCCTCGGCCAAGTGCTCGGCAACCGACCGGCCGATATCGGGGGCCTGCGCAAAGGTGACATCATCATCGAGTTCAACGGCACACCCATCCGCACCACAGATGAATTTGAAGCGCGCATCCACCGCGCCAAGCCCGGCGACATCATCAAAGCCATCGTCATGCGCGGCGGCGCGCAACAAGAGATCGCAGTCAAGATGGGGCGAAGATGAGGAAATGATGAAGGCGGAATGATGAATGACAGACAGTTTGTTTCTATTTCATCATTCATCATTTCGCCTTCATCATTTCTTTTAGCCTCGCTTCCATCTCGCGGCGCACGTCTTCGCGGTCATCTTCCGGCTCGTCGGGTTCAAAGAGTTCAAAGAGGGCGTAGGGCGGCTCGCTGATGAGGCGCAACTCCCAAGCTTCGCGCCCGCCGTGTGAAGGACGCGCGAGCCAGATGGCATCAAAGGGCGCGGGCTGAACGTTGACCTGCTCGAACTGTACTGCGGCCGTTTCGTCTGCGCTGCCAACCTCAGCACGCAAAGCGGCGAGCGGGTCGGCGCGCATCAGCACGCGCTTGAGTTGCCAACCGTGCTTGCGATAGGTGGCGAGCGTTGCGCGAAATCGTTCAAGCTGCTCCATCAAATCCGTCCCGCCTCAATTTCTTTTCACACACAACTCCTGTTAGCATAACGCAAAACTTCGCGGCGCGCTGATGAACGTTTGCGCGCGAAACCACAACAGCAAGCTTGCATGCACGACAACATCGACGCGAGCAGAACAGATACGAGCGCAGACCGTTTCACTTCGTCGCCCTTTTTCGCCGCGCTCACACGCGCGCTCGCGCGACGCGGGATGCGACTCGAAGATGTCTGCGACATAAACAATCCCGTTGCGCGTCGGCTGCTCGCAGAATATGGCGCGATGTTTCTTGCGGCGGACGATGTGCTTGTGCCGCCCGTATGCGTCTTTCGCGGTGAGGCTGAGGTCGCAGAGTTTCAAGCGCGCGCAAGGGCGCAGGCCGGATTGATCGATGACGTGACGATTGAGTTGCAACCGGCGGCACTCGCCGCACTCGTGGCGGCGCGAGTTGAAGCGCAGGCCGCAGGCTTTCGCCTCACGCCGCGTGGTGGCGCTGAGGCTGCGCGGCGCAGCTACGCGGATACCGTCAGGCTGTGGGCTTCGCGCGTCGAGCCTGCGCTTGAGCATTGGCTTGCGCAAGAGCGTCTGACAACGAATGAAGCAGCTGAGGTGTGCGCGCTTGCGCCGCCCGCGCAAGTCGCCGCCATCCTTGCACTCGAAGCGCGCGGGTTGTTTTGCAGTAAAGATTTTTCCAAGTCTATTCTCTACTCGGTCGCCGCGCCCGGCGCGTCGCAGCATCTCGCGCTCGTCGCGTTTGACGTGGCAGAGTTTACGAATCCGTCCGTGCGCGCTACATTAGCGCGGCACGGCTGGTTTCAGACCGTGCGTAGCGACCTGCCGCACTTTACTTTTCTCGGCGCGCGTGAGCAAGATTTGCCCGACCTCGGCCTTGAGCGCGTCGGCGAACATGGGCAGACGTTCTGGCTGCCTGCGGTCAGTTGATCACAAAACTATTTTTTGTATCGCTTGCTTAAGCGATCCCCTGAAGGAGAAGCATAATGGCCATCTGCGCATCTTGTGGCACGAACAATGTTGACGGCACGAAATTCTGCGTGCAATGCGGCGCGGCGCTCGCGCCCTCGCCCGGCGCTTGGCGCACGCCGACCGAAGAACTGAACGCGCCCGCAACCGGCGGACAGTCCGCGCCGACTGCTCAGCCTTACACAGCCCCGCCGCCCAATCCGACGTTTCAAACGCCGCCTCCGCCGCCAGCGATCTACGGTCAATCAGCGCCGACCGTCGTCGGTTATGGCGCGGCGGCGACGATGCCCTACGCCGAATGGGGCGACCGCGTCATCGCCGCGTTGATTGACGGCGGCATCAACATCGCGATCATGATCGTGCTCTTTATCATCTTCGGCGTGCTCGCGGGCATCGGCGGCGCGGTCGGCGGACAAGACAGCGCGCTGCCCGGCGGCATCTTCTGCTTCGGCGCGTTCCTCGCTTTTGTGTCGGTCTTCGGCTTCGGTCTCTACAACAAGATTTACCTCGTCAGCAAACGCGGCGCGTCCATCGGGCAGAACTTCCAGAAACTCAGAGTCGTGGATGCGACGGGCAACATCCCGTCCATCGGCACACTGCTCCTGCGTCTGATCGTGCAGGCTGGTCTGAGCATCGTGCCCTTCGTCGGCTGGATTCTCGTCTTGCTCGATCTACTCTTCCCGCTCTGGGACGAGAAGAAGCAGACCATCCACGACAAGGCTGCGAGCACCTACGTGCTCAAGCGTGCGTAAAGCGACCGGAAGAGATAGCGTGAACGAGTTGAGCGGCAACGCAAGCGCGCGGGCTGTCCGTTGGATCAACCGGCCCGGCAGCGTGCCCGGTCTTGTCGGCGCGGCGCTGCTCGCGCAGTTATTCATCCTGCGCGCCGTCGCTTCTGCCGATCTCAACTCGATCACGTTCGCCGGGCACGTGCTCGATGGCGTCTGTTGGTTTCGCCAACGCTTCGGCGTGCCCTGCCCCTTGTGCGGCATGACGCGCAGCGTTCTGTTCACGCTGCATGGTCAAATCACATCGGCTTGGCAATTAAATCCGGCGGGCTTGCTGCTCGTGCTCGGTCTCATTGCACTCGGCTGCGCGCTCATCTGTGTGCTGCTCTGCGAGCAGACGCGACTCGGCCACGGCGCGGCGCTAAGTCTGCAACGGCGTCTGCGCTTCGGCGCAACCGCTTACGCCGGTCTGTTCTTCGTCGTACTCATGACCCATTGGCTCGCGGCACTCTGGGCGCATTAAAGTTTGCAATCTCCCTCTTACCTTTTCGCCCGCTTGGTGCTACACTCCGTCGCGCCCGGCAGACCGCAAGCGTCTTGCGTCTGTCTCTCCCCATCTCGTAAAAGGATTAACTAACAACCTCTCGCCGCTCCGACGTGCGTGCATGACCGTTGCCGTTACCTCCCTCGCAGCGCGCGCTCGTCGAGGCTGTACGAGAGACCCTTACTCCGAACAGAGGGTTTCTCAATGGACACCCCCCGGCTGATCGCCAATCGCTTCCGCATCGAACGAGAGATCGGGCGCGGCGGAATGGGCGCGGTCTATCGCGCCACACACTTGGGCCTCGAACGGCCCGTCGCCGTCAAAATCTTAAAACCTGAATTCGCTGCCGACCCCGAAGTGGCCGAGCGCTTCATGCGTGAAGCGCGTACGATGGCGCGACTGCGGCATAACGGCGCGGCCATGATCTTCGACGCAGGTCGTCTGCTCGATGGTCGCCCCTTCATCGTCATGGAGCACGTCGAAGGCGCGACGCTCGCGGAGACTTTGACGAAGCAGGGGCGCTTGAGTGCGGAGCGCGCCGTCCAGATCGCTTGCGACATCTGCGACGTGCTCGCCGAAGCGCACGCGCTCGGCATCGTCCACCGCGATCTCAAACCGTCGAACATCATGTTGACCGCGCGCGGCGTCTGCGTGCTAGATTTCGGCATCGCCAAAGTCTTGGCGAACTCAACTGAAGTGACCAAGACGCACGCGACGACCGAGTCGGGTCTCATCATCGGCACACCGCGTTATATGTCGCCCGAACAATGTCTGGGGCAGCCGGTCGGGCCGGCAAGCGACCTCTACAGCGTCGGCGTGTTGTTGTATGAAATGCTCGCAGGCCGCCCCCCCTTCCTTGATCAACTGCAATCGGCTGTGCTCGTCAAACAGGCAACCGCGCTGCCGCCGCCGCTCGTCGCGCAATGCCCAGACCTACCGCGCCGACTCGCCCTCGTCGTCCACGCATTGCTCGCCAAAAGTCCGCACGACCGCCCGCGTTCGGCGCAAGAGGCGCGGCGCATGCTCGCGCAGAGTCTCGCTAAGCCAACACAAGAGACACACGCGCCCGTGCCCTTCGCCGGGACGCTCGCCACAGTCAACCGGCGCGCCACACGCGCCTCGCGCCTCATCGCCGCCGCCACGATCCTCGCCGCACTCGGCGGTCTCTGGTTCGTCTGGGCCAACAGCACGCAACTCGACGTGCCACCGCAGCGCGTGCGCGCCGCCGCGTTGGGGCGCAACTTGCAGACTGATCGCATGTCACCCAACACCGCGCCCACCGATGCGTCTTTGCGCGGCGCACAACTCGACAACGCAAGTGCGCCCGCGCTCACAGATGAAGCGGCGCGACTCGTCGCTTCGTCTGTCGCTTCGCATCACGGCGCGATCACAGAGGCGCGCGTCGTGCACACGGAACGCGGCCCTGCGATCATCGCCGTGCATGAAGCGCGCGACAAAGGTACGACGCATCTCTTCATGATGGAGCCGCGCGGCCCGCAAGGCGGTTATCGCGTGACGGGCCATGCGCCGCTCGACGTGGAGAACTTTAGCGGTGCGTACTGGACGGCCGAGGTTGTGGACGCGGACGGTGACGGTTATGAAGAAGTGCTCTTCACCGGCACGGACGCGCGCAATGATCCCTTCAGTCGTCGGCTCGTGCTCTACGTGCCGAGCGCACGACAGACCTACAGCTTGCGCGTCGGCGCGGACGGGCGCGAGTCCGGCGCGGTGCGCGTCAAGTGGTCTGCAAACGCCGCGGGCGAGCGCGCCAAACCTTTCCGCGATGCCATGCGCGAACGCGCGTTGGCTGACCTGCCGCACGTGAAGTCATAAAGCTTCTCCCGCCTGTGAGGCGAGCAACGCGCCGTGTTATGATCCGCTTCTAAACGGTGCGTCTCCTTAAACGCTCGGCAGTCGGATGGTTTCAGCTTGGCTGTGACCGCTCGCGCGGGCGCGGGCCGCAAACTGAAATCATTTGAACCGGGTACTTATGAAGCACACACTTCGGTCGCGCCGGACGAGTGCGCTGGCGCTTGTTTTTTCTCTCGTCCTGTCTCTGACATTTCCGGCCGCAATCGGCGCGCAGACGCCGCCACCGCGCGCCGCCGCCGTGCAGACCGCCGGCCCCGCCGCCGCCGCGCCAGCCCGTCCGCTCCCGCAAGCCGCATCGCAACTCGTCAACAAAGTGTTGGCGAACGGGCTTGAGGTGATCGTCTTAGAAGACCACTCGATCCCGCTCGTGACGGTTGAGCTAGCGGTTAAGAACGGCTCGTTTACCGAACCGCCGGAGTTGAACGGACTGTCGCACCTCTACGAGCACATGTTCTTCAAAGCGAATTGCGCGTTTGAGAAGAAAGCCTCGTACTTGCTGACGATCGATCAACTCGGCATCCTCTCAAACGCTTCGACGCGCGAAGAGATCGTCAACTACTTCTCGCACACGACCAGCCCGAACCTGCGCCCCGCCATGCTCTCGATCCGCGACTCGGCGCGTTGCCCGCTCTTCCGCGAGCAGGATTTCGAGCAGGAGCGACAGGCTGTCCTTGGCGAGATTGATCGCAACGAATCGAGTCCGGGTTACTACTTGAATCAGGAGATGATCAATCGCCTGTTCTACAAGTATCCGAGCCGCAAGAACCCCTTGGGCAACCGCGAGACGGTCAAGACGGCGACGACCGATACGATGCGCCTGATTCAATCGCGCTACTACGTGCCCAACAACTCGGCGCTCATCATTACCGGCGACGCGCAACCGGATGAAGTATTCCGTATGGCCGACGAGTTATTCGGCGACTGGGCGCGCACGGAAGACCCGTTCAAGAAGTTTCCGCTCGTCGAACACCCGCCGTTGCCAAAGAGCGAGGGCGCGATCATCAAGCAGCCGGTCGGGAACGTCATCATCACCGTCGGCTGGCACGGCCCCTCAATCGGCAAAGACAACGCGGCCACTTACGCGGCCGACGTGTTCTCTTTCATCCTGCGCCAGCCCGATTCGCACTTCCAACGCGCGCTCGTTGATTCGGGCCTCGTGACCGGCATTGACCTGCTCTACTACACGCAGCGCAACACAGGCCCCATTCAACTGCTCGCCGAGACCACGCCCGACAAAGCGAAAGCCGCCACGGCCGCCATCTACAAAGAGATCGCACACTTCAACGATCCAGATTATTTCAGCGACCAAGAGTTGGAGAACGCGAAGGGCTTGCTTGAAGCAGACGATCTTTTCTCGCGCGAGAAGTTGAGCGACTACACGCACACCATCGGCTTCTGGTGGTCTTCAACGGGCCTCGATTATTTTCGCGGCTACCTAGGCAATCTGCGCCGCACCTCGCGCGCAGACATCAACCGCTACGTCTCGACCTACATACAAGGCAAGCCGCACGTGGGCCTTGCGATGCTCTCGGACGAGTCGCAGCAGGCAGCGAAGTTGACGGAGCCGGATTTGATCGGCAGCACAGACCAGAGAGCAGAGAACGTTAAGCAGAAGGCCGCAGGGCGCTAAGCAACAGGCAGCAGATTAAGAAGGGCGATGAACGAGATGCGGAAGTTGATCAGCAGTTGGATTTTGAGCTTAGCGTTGGTGCTGAGCACGGGGTTGACGTACGCGCCGAGTTTTGTCGGCCGCGCGCAGGAAGCGACAAAGGGCAAGGATGCGCCGAGCGTGTCGCAGCCGAAGCCGGGGCAACCGGGCCAGCCCGACACGGAGAAGGTCAAAGCGGTTGCGGACAAGGCGGCGGCGCTCGTTACGGAGTTCGATGTCAACGGGCTGAAGGTTTTGGTCAAGCGGCGCGCGGGCAGTCTGACGGTGGCGACGGCTCTGTTCATGCGCGGCGGCGCGCGCAACATCACGGCGCAGAACGCAGGGCTTGAGGCGTTGATGTGGGACGCTGCGACCGAGGCGAGCCAAGCGTTCCCGCGCGAGACGTTGCGCCGCGAACAGGCGCGCATGGGCACAGGCATCAGCTATGATGTCTCTTACGACTACTCGACGCTCGGCATGATCTCCACGCGCCCGAACTTCGACCGCTCTTGGGAGATGTTCGCAGACATCGCGCTGCATCCGACCTTCGCGCCCGAAGACGTGAAGCGTGTGCAAAATAAACTCGTCGTCGCACGCAGCAACAACGAGGATTCGCCCGACGAGTATCTACAAGAGTTGCAAGCGCGCGTCGCCTACGCCGGTCATCCTTACAGCAACGACCCCGAAGGCTCGGCCGAGACCATCGGCCGGCTTGGCGTTGACGACGTGCGCGCCTATCACAAGCGCATGATGGAGACCTCGCGTCTGCTCCTCATCGTCGTCGGCGATCTGGACGCCGCGACCTTGCGCCAACGCATCGCTGGTTCGTTCGGCAAACTTCCGCGCGGTGACTATAAGCCCGAGCCTCTGCCGCAGCTTTCATTCGCCACCTCATCCGTTGACGTGACGACGAAGGGCTTGCCGACCAACTACATTCAAGGCGTCTTCGCCGCACCGCCTTTGACCTCTGAAGATATTTATCCGATGCGCGTCGCGTCGTCTCTGTTGAATGATCGTGTGCTCGTCGAGGTGCGCTTCCGCCGCAACCTCTCCTACGCCCCCGAAGCGTTCCTGCGCGAGCAAGGCACAAACATCGGCGGCATCTACGTCACGGCCGTTGACGCCAATCAAGCCGTCGGCGTCATGCTCAACGAGATCGCGCGGCTGCAACACGAGCGCGCCGACTCGTCCGACATCAACTCGGAAATCTCCGGCTATCTCACGCGCTACTACTTAGGCCAAGAGACCAACATGGCACAAGCGGGCGAACTCGCGCGCTACGAACTGCTCGGCGGCGGCTGGCGCAACTCGCTCGACTTCTTGGAGCGCCTGCGCACCGTCACGCCGACGGATGTCCAGCGCGTCGCGCAAAAGTACATGCGCAACCTGCGCTTCGTCGTCATCGGCGACCCAAAGGCGATTGACCGCAACATCTTCACTAGCCAGACGAGTGGTGAGTGAAGCGGACGAAAAGCTAGCAACAAGAAAAAGGGCGAGCCTGATCTTTCAAGCTCGCCCTTTTCTCCAATTGCACTCTCGCCTACCTGTTAATCTCGCTCATTAACTTCTGATACAACTCTGCGTCGAGCGGCTCTAATAGACGGCTCTGGGCGAGGGCGGCGTCTTTGTCGCCGAGTTCGAGGTAGGTCATGCCGAGGTTGTAGTAGGCTTCAGACTGATCAGGCCGGAGGCGCGCGGCCTCTTTGTAGGCGACGATGGCTTCGTTGAAGTTGCTGGCGTAGTAGTAGGCGTCGCCGAGTTTGTTGTAGGTCTCGTAAGCGTTCGGGCGCAGGCGCAGGGCTTGCTTGTAAGCCTTGATCGCATCGGCGTTCTTGCCCTGTTTGACGAGACAGTAGCCGACCTGTATCCACGCTTCGGGGCGGCGCGGATTTTTGTTGACCGCGTTCTCAAACGAATCCAACGCGCCGTCGTAGTTGCCCAGCCAGAGCGAACTCAAGCCGTTCTTGTACCACCACTCGGCGGCCGCCTCCGGGTCGCCAGCGCCGTTGCGCTTCGGCGCACACAATTCATCGAACGTGCGCAGCCGGCCCGCGTGCAACTGCTCGACACGCGCCGCGCCGAGCGCGAGATTGATGTTCTGCCCGTTGACCACTTTGATCGTGACGACGCCGACCACTTGCCCGCGCATGTTGAAGACCGGACTGCCCGAATTGCCGTGCGAAATGGGCGCGGTGATCTGCACGATGTGGCCGAGGTTCGGCACTTCGCGCACGGCCGAGACAATGCCGTCTGAGACAGAGCCTTCGAGCCGTAAGGGATTACCGATGACGAAAATCTTCTCGCCCTCATCGGGTAGCGTCGTCATCAACTCGCTGCTGTGCGCGCGCTCGGCAGGCATCTCGACACTCAAGAGCGCAAGGTCGCCCTCTTCGTCAACGGCGAGCGCACCGGCCGCTTGATAGACGCGCCCCTTGCCGTCAAGCGTCTTGACTTCGACGCGCCGTGCCCCTTCGATCACGTGCATGTTCGTGATGACTTGGCCGGGGCGGAGGAAGAAACCGCTCCCGCTCATCAACGGATTGCCCTTCGCATCGTAGGTCACGATGGCGACGACTGCGGGCTTGACGCGCCGGACGAGTTCCGGCAGAGACGCCGCTTCCTGTGCCTGCGCTGTGGCGGCGGCACAAACGAATAGAAGGGCGAGGCAGAGGGGGAGTCTGCGTTTTAGCATCGGCTTACTTTCAAGCTTGAGCGCGGAAGAAATCGCGCGCCCGGTTAAGAAGGGTTAAAACGAGGAGTCCCTTACGTGTCCGAACGAAGCGCGGGCGCATCCTGACGGCGCGTCCGTGTTAGCTGCAACTGGTTGACGGAAGAACTGCGGCCTTGCTTGTGATCTCTTGCGAGAGAGCCGGACAGTGTGTCGGGTGAGCCGGAAACGTCGGCTGATCCTTACGGGGCCAAGCGCCACCGGCAAAAGGAACTATAACACAGCCGGCGCGGCGTAGGTCAACAAAACAGGGATGAAAGAAAACGATGAACGCAGAATGATGAACAATGAATAGAAAAATAGTTCATCGCTCCGCGTTCATCATTCATCGTTTTTCCTTCATCCCTTTCTGCAAGCTTGCGCCCTGCTCAGCCGCGAGGGGCTGGGGCGCAAGCACAACTGCGGCAAGTTTGAAGTCGTCGCCGCGCTAACGCTCTCGGATAACCGTAGCGTACACGGGGCCGGCGGGCGAGATGATATCGTCCGCGTTCTCAATCGTCACGAGCAAGCCAAAGTCCGACAGCGCCGTCTCGCCCTTGATCTCGGCCTCGTTGCGGTGGCGCGTATTGACTATCTGACCGAGCTTCGCGTAACTGCCGTCAGGGCCGACTGCCCAGACAACAATGCGCTTGTCCGCAGGCGCGCGCGTCAGGCTGTGGAAGCGCATCGTGATCTGCGTCGGGCCATCTTTGCGCGGCTCGATGAAGACGTTGGCGCGCGCATCGTTCAGTTCAGGGAAGTTAACGCGCAAGTGTGTGTCTGTGCCACGGCGGAAGCCGGGAATGTCGAGCATCGGCACGGTGTAAGGCGAAGCGGTCGGTGCGGTCGTCGCCGCGACGCGCTCGCCAACTGCCGCGCCATGCCTCGGCCTGCTCGTTGCGACCGGAATGACCGCGAAGCCTTCCGGCACAGTGCTGCGGAACAGGATCGGTGTGGTGTCGGCGATGGTCGTCAAGTTAGCTTCGGGCGAGAGCACGAGCATGAACTTATCCATCGGCGTCGTGAAAGTCTGCGTCGCCACGCCGTTGGCAATCGTTACAGGGCCGAGCAGCGTGAAATTGCCCGTCGGATCAACCGCATAGACGTTGTAGTTGTTCACGTCGCCGGTGATGTCCGATAGGTCTAGGTTAATCGTCGTCATGTTGCCATGACGCAGGACCTTGGCGAGGCCGTGCGCGGTTGGAATAACCGTGCCCGGCGCGAGCGTCACTGCGACCTCTTTGTCGGCCGGATATTGGATGACGGTGTAAGTGCCATCCGGGTTTTGGATCGTCTTGGTGGTCTGCGTGGTGACTGTGGTGGTCGTCTTGGAATCTTGCGCGGCGGCGAGACCTGCTAGCGACAGCGCGAGCACCAAGCCGGCCGCTGTACTCAGCAAACGTTTGCTCATGGTTGCAATTCTCCTCCTCGAAATCAGATTTTGGCACTCGGAGGGGGCGCAAAATAGGGATAGA
The DNA here is from genome assembly GCA_003223935.1 of Acidobacteriota bacterium. Lineage (GTDB taxonomy): Bacteria > Acidobacteriota > Blastocatellia > Pyrinomonadales > Pyrinomonadaceae > QHXQ01. The sequence goes on from QHXQ01000029.1 coordinate 46,372, forward strand.
CATCTGACAGGTTTCGCAACCGTCATGCCCCACAGTCGGCGGGCGTAAATGGCGAAGAAGCGTAAGCTTTAGCGACGCGGCCGGACGAACTGTGGCGACACATTACAGTACATCCGTGTACGGCAATTGACCGTTCTGCTGGGCGTTGGATAGGCGCGAAGAGAGGTTCGTTCGCCCTAAGTATGGCGTAGTTATTCAGCCGCCGCCGCCAAGGCTTCCGTTTGCAAACGCTGGCCGAGCGCGCTACGCCAGACGGTTTCGATTTCGTTGAGGTCGCGCGCGATGACGAGCGTGCCATTGATGGCGATGCGCAGCGATGTGTCGCCGACGCGGCCGATGACGACGAACGGGCAGTTGAGTTCGGCGGCGATCTCTTCAAGCTGCGCGCGCGCTTCCGTTGCGAAACTGACGACGATGCGCGAGGGCGATTCGCTGAAGAGTTGCACAGGCGGCGCGAGCGCGCCGTTGAGTTCTATACCTGCGCCGATGGCCGGCCGGTTGAGCGACGAGAAACAGCTTTCGGCCAGCGCAACGGCCAGCCCGCCGTCCGCGCAATCATGCGCCGAACGCAGCAAGCCTGCTTCCGTCCCGCGCAAGCAGACCTCTTGCACGGCCTTCTCCAATTGCAGCTCAAGCACAGGCACACGGCCCCTTTCGATCATCTCTTCGGTCGTGCGGCCCAAGACGGTCGCGGCGTACTCGCTGATCGAAAGATCATCATTGGTTGTGCCTAGCAATGCGATCAAGTCGCCTTCTTGTTTGAAGCCGGGTTGGATGACGCGGCGCACATCTTCAACAAGGCCGACCATGCCGATGACCGGTGTCGGCAAGATGCCGCGCCCTTCGGTCTCGTTGTAGAACGAGACGTTGCCTGAGACGACCGGCGTGTCGAACGCGCGACACGCCTCGGCCATGCCATCCACCGTCTCCGAGAACGCCCACATCACTTCAGGTCGTTCGGGCGAAGCGAAGTTCAGGCAGTTCGTGATCGCGAGTGGGCGCGCACCGACGCACACAACATTGCGCGCGGCTTCGGCGACGACGAGGCGTGCGCCCGCGCGCGGGTCGGCGGCGCAGTAACGTCCGTTGCCATCGAGACACATGGCGAGCGCGCGCCGCGTCTCCTTGATCCGCACGATGGCCGCGTCCGCGCCCGGCAACACGGCCGTGTTCGTCCGCACCATGTGATCGTACTGCCGATAGACCCACTCCTTCGATGCCACGTTCGGCGCAACGAGCAACTGCAACAACGCATCGTTGTGATCGATCTGTCCGTTGTCCGTTGTCTGTTGCTCGTTGTCGGTTTCACGCGCCAGACTTTCCAAGACGGGCGCAGACGGCGGCGCGGGCGAGATGAGATCAACGCCGCCACCGACTGCGACATCTTCATCTTTCTGCCTTCCGCTTTCCGTCTTGCTCTTCATCGGTCGTTCGTACACCGGTGCTTCATCGGTCAGAAAATTGACGGGGATGTCTGCGACCGTGCCTTCGTGGTGCATCACCTGCACATGCCCTGTGTCGGTCACGCGCCCGATGACGACTGCATCTAAATCCCAGTTCTTGAAGATGTCCACGACCTGCCGCTCGCGCCCCTTGTGCGCGACGATGAGCATGCGCTCTTGCGATTCCGAGAGCATGATCTCGTAAGCCGTCATCGCCTGTTCGCGCTGCGGCACGAGTGTGAGATCAAGCTCGATGCCTGTGCCCGCGCGCGCCGCCATTTCGCATGACGAAGAGGTGAGACCGGCCGCGCCCATGTCTTGAATCCCCGCGACCGCGCCGCTCCGCATCGCTTCGAGGCACGCTTCGAGCAAAAGCTTTTCTAAGAATGGATCGCCCACCTGCACGGTCGGCCGCTTCTCTAATGCTTCGTCGTCAAACTCGGCCGAGGCCATCGTCGCGCCGTGTATGCCGTCACGCCCGGTCTTCGCGCCGACATACAAGACGGGATTGCCAACGCCCGACGCGCGCCCGAAGAAGATTTGATCATGGCGCACAAGTCCGAGCGCGAACGCATTGACGAGCGGGTTCAACGCATACGCATCGTCGAACATGACCTCACCGCCGACCGTCGCCACGCCGAATGCGTTGCCGTAATGCGCGATGCCGGCGACGACACCTGCGAGCAGAGCGCGATTGCGGCGGCCCGTCTGCGGGTGATCGAGCGAGCCGAAGCGTAAAGAATTCATCGAAGCGACGGGGCGCGCGCCCATTGTGAAGATGTCGCGCAGGATGCCGCCGACGCCTGTGGCCGCGCCTTGAAACGGCTCGATGAACGAAGGGTGATTGTGCGATTCAACCTTGAAGGCCGCGCACCAGCCGTCGCCCACATCAACCACGCCTGCGTTCTCGCCCGGCGGCACAACCACGCGCTCATTGCGCGTCGGCAGACGCCTGAGATGCACCTTCGACGATTTATACGAACAATGCTCCGACCACATCACCGAGAAGATGCCCAACTCGACGAACGTCGGCTCGCGCCCCAACAACTGCTTGATACGTTCATATTCGATGGACGTGAGATTGTGCGCGGCGACTACTTCGGGCGTGATCAGTTCGGAAGTCATAAGAGTGAGCAGTGAATAGTAAGCGTAAGCAGTCAAAAACAGGACTATCGTTTCTATTCACTTAAAACCTTGTCGAGTGCGGCGCGCAACTCGGTCGGGTTGATGCGCCCTTTGTGTTTGAAGACGACTTGCCCGTGCTTGTCGAATAAGAAGGTCGCGGGCAACTCGCCGCCCCAATCTGGATCGACCGAGTTGATGACCGGCTCGGAGTCGGTCACGTTCAACAGAAAGGCCGGTATCTGCGAGTGCATCTCGCTGAGAAATTTCGGCACGCCCGTTTTAAGTTCCGACGGATCATCAATGGAGATCGAAGCGAAGTAGAGACCGCGCGAGTTATAGTCGTTGTAGATGCGCACGAGATCGGGAAATTCCTCGCGGCACGGCTCGCACCAAGTTGCCCAGAAGTTGATAAGCAATGGGCGATCATTGGGCGGCGCTACAGGCGCGAGCAACTGCTTGATGCCGGCCGCGTCAAGTAACTTTACTGATGGCGCATGTAGCGGCGAAGAGGAGATAGGTGGTTCACCCAATAGAGTCGCTACAAGCGTTGTGCGACCACCGCGCTTCTTTGCGGTGCGGCTCTTGCGCTTCTGCGCAGTTCTCGTTTTATCGCTGCCAATGCCATCGGCGGCGCGCACTGCGACCGTGCTGACATCATAACGGTCAAGCAGCGTTGCGCCGAGGGTACAGCAGACGAGCGCGAGTAGTATGCGACGTAACATCATTCGGCGCGTTTGATCGAGCAGCCGAAGGCTTTGGCTTCCGTCTTGGCGATGGGCTTGCCGGCGAGGATGGCGTCAATCGCGTCGCGCAGATCGTTGGCGCTGACGTTCGCCGGATTCAGCGAGTTATCAATCCGCCCGTGATAGACGAGCTTGTTGCTCGCGTCGAGCAGGAACGCTTCCGGCGTGTGCGCTGCGCCGAGCCGGTCGGCGATCTTGTTCCCGTTGTCTTTCAAGATCGCAAACGTCAGATGCTTTTCGGCTGCGTGCGATTTAACTTCCGAAGCCGGCTCGGTCGAGTTCGCATTGATGCCGATGACACTGACGCCGTGCGCTGCATAATCTTGCGCCAGTTTTTCCATGCGCTCGTTGTAGCCGTTCGAGACGGGACAGCGCGTGGCAATGAAAATCAAGACCGTGCCGTGCTTGCCTTTGAGCGACGCGAGCGTGTGCGCTTGCCCGTTCGGATCAGGCAGCGTGAAATCTTCGATCATCATGCCGATGATAGCCGGCGCTGGCTCATCGGCCGCGCGCGCGGTGCGCCAGAGCGAACCGAAGGCGACGAGCGACAGCGCGAGGGCAAGGGTCAGAGCGAACGTGTAGCTTCTTTTCATCTCAGACACTCCTCAATCAAGTTAATGATAGCTTGCAGGACATGCCAGCTTACCGAAAGCGTTGGCGAGTGACAAGCGACGAATGATGAATGGAGCGTGCTGCGGGTCGAGCGGCCAGCGCGGCGAGCGTCAGACGACATGCACGTTAGACGCCGTTCATGCTGAAACTCTTCCCTTATCATTCGGCTCGCGTCAATGCTCGTTTCAATGTAAAGCGCCAGAGCATCCGTTGTGCATGCTCGTCAAACTCGTGGCGTGCAGCCGTAACGCGCCAATGACCCATGTGCTGCCAACGCCCTGTGCCGAGTTTGTTGAAGAGCGGAACGGCGTGACCCGATTCGATGGCGGCGAGCAGCGCCCGATTCGCGGGCGTCAAATGCTGATCGCCGTGCCGGCCTGCGCCGGTGTAGATGATCGTATTCGAGTCGTTTGCGGCGTGGCGGTCGGGATAACAGGGATTGATGCGGCCGAAGTCGGTCAGCAGAGAGATGAGGCGGCCCTGTCGTTGATAGACGCCGTTGCGGATGCGATGCGTGCGTTGCACTTCGGCCCAAGAAAGAATGCGTCCAAAGTCTGAAGTCCAATGTCCAACGTCTGCGCCGCGTTTATTGACATTGGACTTTGGACTTTGGGCTTCGTGCTCATCTCTCTTGTGCATGGACGAGCGTGGCGGTGAGCGAATGGAAGATGCCGCGCCCATCGGATGAACCGAGCAGGTCTTCGCAGGCGCGTTCAGGGTGCGGCATTAGGCCGATGACGTTGCGCGCGCGGTTGCAGATGCCGGCGATTGAGTCGCGTGCGCCATTCGGGTTGGCTTTGTCCGTGATGTGGCCCGCGTCGTCACAATAGCGAAAAACGATCCGATCTTCGCGTTGCAACTCTGCGAGTGTCGCGTCGTCGCACGTGTAGTTGCCTTCGGCGTGTGCGATGGGGAGGCGTAAGACCGCGCCGCGCGTGAGTTCGTTTGTGAAGGGCGTGTCGGTGGTCTCGACGAGGACGTTGATGTGCGCGCAGACGAAATGCAAGTTGCGATTGCGGATCAGCGCGCCGGGCAAGAGGCCGGCTTCGCACAGGATTTGAAAACCGTTGCAGATGCCGAGCACAAACCCGCCGCGCGCGGCAAACTCTCTGACCGACGACATCACGGGCGAGAAACGCGCGAGCGCACCGGCGCGCAAATAGTCGCCGTAGGAGAAGCCGCCGGGAATGATGATCGCGTCGTAGCCGCTGAGGTCTGTCTCTTTGTGCCAGATGAAGCTGACGGGCTGGCCCACGTGTTTTGAGATCACGTGATAAGCATCGTGATCGCAGTTCGAGCCGGGAAAGACGATGACGCCGAATTTCACGCTTCGACCTCCACGCGATAATCTTCGATGATGGGATTCGCCAAGACCTCGCGCGCCATCCGTTCCGCCGCCGCGCGCGCATGCTCTTGGTCAATCGAATCGTCCAGCGCGATCTCGAAATACTTGCCCTGCCGTATGTCCGCGATGCCGCCGTAGCCGAGCAGTTCGACCGAATGTTGGATCGCTTTGCCCTGCGGATCGAGCACGCCGGCCTTAAGTGTGACGTAAACTTTAGCTTTCAAGATATGCGCTCCCACGTCGTGTTAACACTAAATTCGCACCGTAAGTATTGCATGCGACGGCATCGTTAGCATAAGATGCGCGCAATTCGTTATGAGTCTTTCGCGTTCAAAGCACAGAGTCTAAACAGGAGCAACTCGTCATGCAAAATCCCCCGCCCGATCCGCAAGCTTACGGCACGCCGCCGCCGAGCGCCGCCGGCAAGTCCAGCACCGGCCTCGACGCCAACGTCGCCGCCGGCATCGCTTACATTCTGACGTGGATAACGGGCCTCATCTTCTACTTGATCGAGAAGGAGAGCCGCTTCGTGCGTTTCCACGCGATGCAGGCGATCCTGCTCGGCGCGGCCTTCTTTGTCGTCATGATCGTGATGCGCATACTCGGCGCGATTCCGCTCATCGGTTTCGTCGCCGGCCTAGCATCAATCGTGATCTGGCTCGCGTTCCTCGCCGTCTGGATTTACTGCTTGGTCATGGCCTTTACGGGCAAAGACTTCAAGCTGCCAATCATCGGCGACATGGCCGCGAACATCGCCAACAAGTAGGCACGGCCCTTAGACAGTAAGCTAACGATCAAACACGTGCGCGTTCCCGCGCGGCGCGGCGGTGGCGTCTCTCACTGTCGCGCCGCGTTCGTTGTAAAGACACGCGCGAAGATCGCATCCACGTTGCGCAGATAAGTGTCGAGCGCAAAGACGCGCTCGACCTCTGCGGGCGTGAGTCGTGCTTTAATATCTTCATCCGCGCCGACGAGCGCGCGGAAGTCTGCGCCTTCGTCCCACGCGCGCATCGCGTTGCGCTGCACCCATTCGTAAGCCTGCTCGCGCCCGACACCCGCCCGCGTCAAAGCGAGCAACAACTGACCACTGAAGACCAAGCCCCGCGTCGCGTGCAGATTCTGTAGCATGCGTTCGGGATAGACGACGAGCGTATCAATTAACCCCGCAGCTTTGTGCAACATGTAATCGAGCGCGATTGATGCGTCGGGCAAGACGACGCGCTCGGCGGACGAATGCGAGATGTCGCGCTCGTGCCAGAGCGCGACCGATTCGAGACCTGCGACCGCATAGCCGCGCACCACACGTGCGAGGCCGCAGATGCGCTCCGACAAGATCGGGTTGCGCTTGTGCGGCATTGCGCTCGAACCCTTCTGCCCGCGTTTGAATCGCTCTTCCGCTTCGCGCACCTCAGTCCGTTGCCAATGCCGCACCTGCAACGCAAACTTATCGAGCGACGAAGCGACAACGGCGAGCGTGCAGAGATACTCGGCATAGATGTCGCGCTGGATCACCTGCGTCGAGACCGGCGCGGGCTTCAAACCCAAACGCGCGCACACTTTTTCTTCGACGATGGGATCGAGATGCGCGAACGCACCGACCGCGCCGCTGATCTTGCCGACCGCCACGGCCTCACGCGCGCGCGTCAGACGCTCGCGGTTGCGCCGCATCTCGTCGAACCAGAGCGCGAAGGTCAGACCAAACGAGGTCGGCTCGGCGTGCACACCATGCGTGCGCCCGATCTGCGGCGTCTCTTTGAACTCGAACGCGCGGCGACGCAGCACCACCATGAGCGCATCAATTTTTGCCAGCAACAGATCGCACGTATCGCGCAGCAACAACGCATTCGCCGTATCCACGACATCCGAAGAGGTCAGCCCATAATGGACGAAGCGCGCGGCCTCGCCGATGTTCTCTGCGAGTGCGGTCGTGAACGCGATCACGTCGTGGTCGGTCGTCTGCTCAATCTCGTGTATGCGCTCGACGGTGAAGCGCGCGCGCGCCTTGATCTCTTCGAGCGCCGCGCGCGGAATCGTGCCCATCTCCGCGTGAACTTCGCAGACCGCCAACTCCACGTCGAGCCACTTCTGAAATTTAGCAGCTTCCGACCAGAGCGCGCCCATTTCGGGCAGGGTGTAGCGAGTAATCATGTTCAAGGTTGCAGGTTCAAGGTTCAAAGTCCAATGTCCCAAGTCCAATGTCCAATGAGCATCTCTTAACCTTGAACTTTGAACCTGCAACTTTGAACTTCATCTCAACGCATCCGAATGCGCGGTGTAGCGCGCGAGTTGCCAGCGACCGTCGCGCTCGACGAGCGTGAAGGCTTCGATGGCGTCGGCGCGCTCGAAGCGCGTGTTGAAGGTGGCGACGATAGCATGCCCGTTGGCCGTCTGCTCCTCGCGCCCCGCGACAAGCGCGCGACTCAAGACGCGCCCAAAGGTATTGCGCACGCGCTCAAAGCTGGCATGACTCTCGTCGTGCGTCGCCGCACGTCGCCACTCGTCGGCCGCCTCGTCGTAAATTTTATCGTCGCGCCCGGCGGCGATATCGTCCGTGATGTTGTCAATCGCGGTCTGCGCCGCAGGCGGCAGCCCGCGCCGAGTTTGATCCACCGCACACGCGGACACAAACAACGCGCATGCGATCAAGAGTCCAATGTCTAATGTCCAACGGCGTCTCACAGTTCGATCCACGGCATCGGTTCTTTGTGATGCGAGAGCATGATCTGCGTCGTCGTCTGGAAAAGCTCGCCGCGTTCTTGCAGCGCGACTTCGGCGGAGAGCTTGGCGACGTAAGGATTATTAGCGCGTTGCGAGAGGTGCGCGAGGACGATGTGCTGAGCGCCGCCGTCGTAGCCTTCACGCAGCCACGCGGCCACGTCCTCGTTCGAGAGATGGCCGGTGCGCGAAAGTATCCGCTGCTTCAACTCCCAAGGATAGACGCTGCACGCCTTGAGCATGTCGCGGCTGTGGTTCGACTCGATGACGATGGCGGCGCAACCGCGCAGACGCTCGTTAATCAGCGTCGTGATGCAGCCGAAGTCCATCAGCGTCGCAAGCTTCACCCCGGCGTGCGTCGCCGTGAAGCCGAAGTTATCCACCGCATCGTGCGGGATGGTGAACGGATGAAAGTCTATCTCGCCGACGCGGAAATCCTGACTCGATGAAATCTCAACCGTGCGGTCGTGCAACACGTCGGCGCGTTTGCGCGGCTCGTCGTTGCCGACGCCCGCGCGTTCGCCGATGTACGCCTCGCGCGTCGCGCCCGAAATGTAAACCGGACACGACAGACTCTTCAGCAACACGCGCAAGCCGCCCGCATGATCGCTGTGCTCGTGTGTGATGATGACGCCCGACAACTCCGCCGCGTCGCAGCCGACAAGCGCCAGCCGCCTGACAATCTCTTTCGCGCTCAAACCCGCATCCACGAGCACGCGCGTCTGCCCCGCGCAGATGAGCACGGCGTTGCCGGTCGAGCCGCTGCCTAAGACTGTGAAACGCATCAGTTTCAAGTTCAAGGTTCAAGGTTGCAGGTTCAAGGTCAAATAAACTTTGAACCTGCAACCTTGAACCTCATATTTCTAATCGCGCCCGATCAATACGGAAGCCGTCGAGATTGCCGAGTGCGCCGAAGGCGAGCGCGTTAGTCGTGAAGGAGGCGCGGGCGAGGCGCTGTAAATCGTCGGGCGTGACGGCTTCGAGGCGGCGGATGATCTCGTCGGGCGCAATGTGGCGGCCGTGTATGATCTCTTGGCGCGCGAGCGTACCGGCACGTGCGCTCGTTGATTCGAGACTCAAGAGGATCGAAGCGATGGCTTGATCCTTCACCAGCCGTAGCTCGTCTGCGCCGACATGCACGCGGACGACGCGGCGCAGTTCGGCGAGCGCGAGGTCGAGCACTTGGTCAACTTGCGCGGGCGACGTGCCGGCATAGATGTGAAAGACGCCGACGTCTGTGTAGCCCGAAGCGGCCGCGCCGACCGAATAGGCCAGCCCGCGCTCCTCGCGGATTGATTGCCAGAGGCGGCTCGACGTGCCGCCGCCGATGATCGAGGCGAGCAGGCTCGCGGCATAACGATCTTCGGAGCGCGCAGAAGGCCACGGCGTTGCCAAGATCAAATGCGCCTGTTCAAGCTCTTGTTTGCGTTCGGCGAAGATGGGCGCGGCGGCGATGGGCGGTGCAGTCGCGTCCGGCTCAAGGGTGGATGTTTCTACCGCTTCGATGTCGGCGCAAGCGCGCGCGGCGAGTTCGACCAGTTGCTCGTGTTGGACGTTGCCGGCAGCGGCGATGATGAAATTGCGCGGCGCGAAAGCCTGCGCGTGAAAACGTGCAGTGCGCTCGTGAGTGAAGGACGAGACCGTCTCGGCCGTGCCTTCGATGGGACGACCCAAAGCGTGATCGGGGAAATAAGCGGCGTTGAAGAGTTCGCCCAAGAACTCTTCGGGCGAGTCTTCGACCATCTTCATCTCTTCGATGATGACGCGCTGCTCAAGCTGTAAATCCTGCTCATCGAAGCGGGGCCTGAGCAGCATGTCTGCGAGCAGATCGAACGCTTGCGGCAGAGCAGTGTCCACGACCTTGAGCGTGAAGCCGGTCAGTTCGTGCGACGTGTAAGCATCGAAATGGCCGCCGAGCCGATCAGATTCGACGGCGATGTCATAGGCCGTGCGCCGCTCTGTCCCTTTGAAGACTGTATGCTCAATGAAATGGCAGATGCCGTTGAGTTTGGCGGGTTCGTGGCGCGAGCCGCGCCGCACCCAGATGCCTAGTGTGACCGAGCGCAGGCTCGGCATGAATTCAGTCAAGATCGTCGCGCCGTTGGCGAGTCTGGTTGAACAAATCTGTTCGGTCATTACCTCTGAAATGTGCTGAAATCTGGAAAATTCCGGCCCGGTCGGTAAGCATTTTTGCAGCACCCTGCATCGTAGCATGTGCCCAGACCGCGAGCAAACGACCGACGGCGCGACTTAAAAGCTTGCTTGACACTGTTCCAGCATTAGTTAGAAAATGGCACTCTTCGCTCAGGCGAGCCATGCAAAGGCAATGTCACACAAGCAGCGTTAAGGTTGCGGAGTGCAAACAACTTCGCACCGACTCTGGCCGCGAACCGGAGGGCAACTGACAGGGAGATCGCTTGAGGGCGCGACCGCTCGTGCGTGAGAAATTTCCGCACGGCACGCGCGCCGGGAGGTTTCGGCGCTATGAGATCAATTCTACGGCGGGCAGGACTGACGCTCTTCGCTTTTACATTCGTGCTTGCAGTCGCAGGTCAATCGCAGACCTACGGCGCGGGCACGAGTCACCGGCTCGGCACGATTAGCGGCACCGTGCGCGATAGTCACGGGCAACCGCTTGCCGGCGCGCTCGTCCAACTCTTGCGCGACGGCGCAAAAGAGGTCGTCAAGCAGACGCGCAGCAACGCGGACGGTTCGTTCTCGACGCGCATCGCACCCGGTCGCTACGTCTTGAGCGCTATCGCCGATGGTTTCAGTGCCGTCACCTTCACCGCCGTTCAAGTCAACCCTTCAGACGAACTCATCTATCGCTTCAATCTAGTCCCGCTCGGTCAGGGGCGCACCGTGCCCGAACGACGCGCAGACCGCAACGATCCCAAGTGGCGTCTGCGCGCGGCGCAGGCTCATCGTTCGATCTTCCAAGCTGGCGAAGAAGACGACAGCACGGTTGCAGCAGTCGAGAATGCAATTGAGAGCGCCGCCGATGCGCAGGCCGAAGCGGCAGCGCAAGCCGCAGACCCACTGCTTTCGTCGCCTGACTACGAGCGCCGGCCCGTGCATGGGGTCGTCGAAACATTCGCCGCCACGTCGGCCAATCCGCGCGCGCCTGCTTACGTCGGCACAAACTTCGCCATCGCCGAGCGCGCGAGCGGCAATGTCGAGTTGATCTTTGCCGGCCAATTCGGCACGAACTCGCTGGCCCGTTTTGAGACGACCGGGCGCATGCACGTTAATGCCAAGCATCGCGTCAGCGCGACGCTCGGCGGTGCCAGCCTGCCGCTTCTCTTCAAGCAATTGGACGAGCCGCGCACGCTCAATCAAGTCTCTGTGCGCGCGGTTGACGAGTGGGTCGTGCGCGACGGCGTGGTGGTTGTGCTCGGGCTTGATTATTCGCGCTTCCTCGGCTCGAAGGGGAGCGGCGCGCTCAGCCCGCGCCTCGGTTTTGAGTTTGCCGCCAACGGGCGCACGCGCCTGCGCTTCGGCTACACGCCCGGAGATAATTCAGCCGGCGCGCAATCGGTCGCCAATGTCTCTGAAGACGAGCCAGTGGTCTTTCCAGAGATGAGCGAGCAGGCGGTCGCGTTCGTGGATGGGCGCGCGGTGACGGAGCGTAATCAACGGCTAGAGTTCGGCGTCGAGCGCGTGCTGGATAACAGATCGAGCGTCGAGGCGACCGCCTTCTTCGACACGACTGACGGGCGCGGCGTCGGCTTGATGAGCGTGCCGCTCAACTCGTTTAGCGATCAGCAGGGCGCGACCTTGTTGCGCGTCGCCAATCAACAGGGTGGGGGGCGCGGCTTGCGCGTCGTCTATACGCGGCGACTGAGCAAGTTCTTGCGCGCTTCGGCCGGTTATGCGGTTGGGCGCGGGCAAGCGCTTGCGCCCGGCGCGGGGGGCGACAGCACAGCGCCCGATCAAATCTTCCACAACAGTCTCTTCCAGACGGCCGCCGCGCAACTTGATTCCGCCTTCGACACAGGCACGCGCATCCGCACCGTCTTGCGCTTCTCGCCGCGTGCTTCCGTGTTTGCGATTGATCCGTTCGCGGGCCGGCTCGCCGTCTTTGACCCCAGTTTGAGCATCCTCGTGACGCAGGACTTGCCGACCTTCGGCTTGCCCGTCCGCGCCGAAGCGGTGCTCGACGCGCGCAACCTGCTCGACGCGCAGTGCGGCGTCGAAGAGGGCGACAAGCTGACCTTCATCAGCAGCACACACCGCTCTGTGCGCGGCGGCATCTCAGTCAGATTTTAAGAACGGTGGCAAGTGACAAGTGACGAGTGACGAGCAAAAGTAGTTTTCAACTCGTCACTCGTCACTGTTTTTGTCGTCCAAAATCTTGGAGATATACGAAAAATCGGATCGGGGTCGGTGTATTTTTCGGGCAAACTCGATGCTGGCAAGGCGCTGGCTATTGGAATCGGCGCAGAACACACGGACATGTTGAGGCGCTTGCAATGTGCAGCCGACGCGCATTCAATTCATGAGCGCGGCGGTTTAATTGGAACATCGTTTGCTTTTAATCTATCGGTTTAGCAAGGGGGCGCGAGGTTTAATGTCGTGAAAGGATCGGTGCTGACAACACGGACTTGGATGCTGCTGCTGGTGACGGCTCTGCTCGTCGCTGCCGGCGCGCTCAACTTCGCACAGCGCCTCACGCACAAGCCGCCCTTGACCGACGGCGTCGAGTGGAAACAGACGAAGGATGGCATCTACGCGCGTACGGTCGCGCCGGACGCGCCCGCGAGCCGCGCCGGTGTGTTGGGCCTGCAACCGGGCGATCATCTGATCGCCATCAGTCTTGACGAGATCAACTTCGAGCCGGTCGTCTCTTCAGCCGACGTGCAGATTTATCTCGAAGAGGCGCAGAAGGGCACGGGCCGTCTGGTCTATCGCATCGAGCGGCCGTCATTCCCCGCAGAGACGCGCTACTACGACATCTACATCTCAGACCTTAGCCCCATTCCGAATCGCACGACGCGCGACTACTACATCAACTTCATCGGCGTCGTCTATCTGCTCGTCGGTCTCTTCGTCCTGTTCAAACAAGGCGGGCGCGCGCCCTTCGTCCTGCACTTCACGACGCTCTGTCTCACGGCCTTCGTCTTCCATTTCTACAAGCCCATCGGCACATACGAAGACCTCGACAAGTCCATCGCGTTTTTAGACGATGCGGCCTACATCTTCTTCGCCGCGCTCTTTCTGCATTTCTGCGCCATCTATCCGACGCGCCGACAGCTATCTGAACAGAGGCGTTGGCTCGCCGTGCTGCTCTACGTGCCCGCGATCTGTCTGACCCTGTTGACGGCGCTCGCGGCTTACCAGAATGAGATCGGCTACGTCCTGCACGTACACATGCCGGCCATCTCGGATGAGTTTATCCGCAAACTCTACACGGCCGACCTCGCGCACTTGGTCGTCGCCTTGATCGCGGGCGCGGTCATTTTGATCCGGCGCTTCTGGCGCAGCAAGAACGCGGTCGTGCGGCAACAGTTGAAGTGGGTCGTGTGGGGATCAGTGTTGGCGATTGCGCCGTTCACGCTGCTCTACGCGGTCGGCTATCTGTTCGGCGATGTGAGCGCGGGCGTCTCTGCGGCCGACGCCGAGACGAAGCGTTGGCTGACGGACGCGGCCGTGCTGCCGCTCGTCTTGATCCCGCTCACGTTCGGCAATTCGGTCGTGCGCTACCGTTTGATGGATGTGGACATCGTCGTGCGCCGCGCGGCCGTCTATGCGCTGACGACGCTGGCCATTGCGCTCATGCTCGGCGCGGTCGTCTATGTGGCCGGCCTCTACGCGCTGGGCGGCGAGATGACGCCGGGCATCATCACCTTGCGCGTGATCGTCTCGGTGCTCGGCATGGCGGCGATTGTGATGAGCGCTGCGCCGCTCAAGAATTTCTTGCAAGTGCGCGTTGACCGGCTCTTTTACGGCGAGCGTTACGACATGCGGCAGGGCTTACTCGACTTTGGCCGCACGCTCTCCGCGACGACCGCGCTTGAGCCTTTGCTCGATGCGCTCGTCGGCCGTCTGCAACAGGTGCTCGGCGTCGCGCGCGTCGCTATCTTTATTGAAGACACGAACGCGCCGTCCGGTTATCGCGTCGCACGCGCTGTCGGACTTGGGCAACACGAGTTGCAAGTGCCGCCCGACTTCCGCGAGATGATCCGCGCACGCTCCGCCGCCACAGGCATCGTCCGCGCCGACGACATCGAACTGCCACTCGACTCAACGAGCGGCTATGTCCGCCGCACGCTGCACTACTACGTGCCTTGTGTCGTGCGCGGGCGCATGGTCGCGGTCATCGGCTTGGGCCGCTCGATGGGCGGCGAGTTGTTGTCGTCCGAAGACCTCGAAATTTTGCGCACCGTGTCGGGCTATGTCGCGGTCGCCATCGAGAACAGCCTGCTCTATCAGGAGCAGCACGAGCGCGCCGCCGAGCTTGAATCGTTGAAAGAGTTCAACGAATCAATCATCGAATCAATCAACGTCGGCTTGCTCGCAGTTGATCCAGAGGGGCGCATTACGGGTTGCAACAGCGCGCTCGAAGCGCTGCTCGGCGTCAGCCGCGATGAGGCCGTCAATCAACACGTCGCAGATTTATTCGCGGACGATTTTGCCGAGACCTTGCAACAAGTCTTGGGTCGCGCCGGCTGGGCACTCGCCGACGTGCGCCACATCTACAAACTGCATACGGCGACGCAACGCGGCCACTCGCTCATCCTCAACATCGCGTTCGCGCCTTTGCGCCGCACCGAAAGCGGCGAACACACGGGTGCGCTCGTCGTGCTTGAAGACGTGACGGCGCGCGTCCGGCTCGAAGAGCAGTTGCAACAGCGCGAGAAACTTTCGTCCATCGGGCTGTTGGCCGCAGGCGTCGCGCACGAGATCAACACGCCGCTCACGGGCGTCTCAAGCTACACGCAAATGCTGCTCAACATGCTTGCGGAGACCGATCCGAAACACGCGCTCTTGCAAAAGATCAGCCGGCAGACCGAACGCGCCACAGGCATCGTCAATAACCTGCTCAACTTCTCGCGCACCGGCAACGTCACAGAGTTCGGCGCGCTTGACTTGAACCGCGTGCTTGACGACACGCTGCAACTCTTAGAACCGCAACTGCGCCAGAGCCAGATCGAGATCGCGCGCGCTTACGACGCGACGCTCCCGCCCGCTTACGGCAACGGCGGCAAACTCCAACAGGTCTTCACCAACCTGCTCTTGAACGCACGCGACGCGCTGCCCGCAGGCGGGCGCATCACGCTCAAGACCGCGTGCGACGAAGACGGCATGCTCACCATCGAGATCGCCGACACAGGCATCGGCATCGCGCCTGAGAACGTCGCGCGCATCTACGATCCGTTCTTCACCACGAAGGGTGTCGGGCGCGGCACAGGTCTAGGGTTAGCCGTCAGCTACGGCATCGTGCAAGAGCACTCCGGTCACATCTCTGTCCACAGCGCACCGGGTCGCGGCACAACCTTCCGCATCACGCTCCCGACCGCACAGACACGCGCACGTCTCCAAGCCGCGAGCGACTAAGCGAAAAGAATTTTGTGCGCACAGCTTGCAAATTTGAAATCTCATATTTGCGATCATAAATATGCACGGCTTTCTCTCGTCCAACCTTTTTCTTTCGCGTGCTTGGTGCTAAGCTCTCGCGCGTTCCAGTTCTGACAATCGAGCGGCAGGTCGAATCGGCATGACTCACAGTCGCAGACTCTTCGGGCGCGGCGTTAGGTGCGCGCTTCTGTGTGCGTGTGCGGTGTTGTGTTTGCTAGTTGTGTTCACGGTGCAAGCCGGATCAGGCGCTGCCGAAACGGCGACGACGCAACCGGCGAACTTGATGTTGCAACTGCGTTCGTTTGCGGCGGGCGCGACGGCGCGACTTGAGATCGAGCCGACGACGACGGGCGGGCGCGTGCGTCTGACCGCGACGAATCTGCCGCCACCGAACAAACTCGCGCCCAACGCGCGCGTCTATCTCGTCTGGGCCACGGGCGGGCGCATCCTGCGGCTCGGCGAGTTGCGCCGCGACGCGCGCGGCAATGCTGCGCTTGAGTTCGCACACCCCACCTCGTTTCAACGCTACAGCCTGATCGTCACGGCTGAAGAGCATGCGCAGACAGATCATCCGGGTGGCGCGCCCGTCTTCTCCACGCGCGCGGGCGAAGTCCACGCGCTCTTCGCCACGTCGTCCGTGCGCCCGCGCACCGACGATAGAGACGCGCATGTGAATGTCACACGCCCGGTCGTCCGTGCCCGCCGTGTGACAAGCGTTGCTGCAAACGGAGACTTCTACGCGAGCATTGACGAGGCGTTGAGGAGTGCCACGAACGCGCGCGACATAACGCTCGTCGGCACACGCCGCGCCACACGGCACGCACGCGGGCAAGCGCGCGTCGGTGCGACCGACGGCATGGCTTACGTGCGCGCACTCTTTCAACGTGTGCCGCCGCCCGCACGCTTCGGCGCGAATCGCTACGTCCTTTGGGCCACGACGCCCGAAGGTCGCTCGCACTATCTCGGCAGCTTGCCCCGACGCGGCTTGAACAACACAAACACCTACGTCCGCGCCACCGGCGTGGACGCCGCACAATTCGATCTACTCGTCACGGCCGAGCGCGGCCGGCGCGTACGTGGCACACGTCGCGTGTTGGCCACCGTCAAAGCGCAGCGCGTCTATCAACGACCGCGCCGCGTCGGTCGTTGAATCAACCCGCGCGCCCGCTTTTGATCTATTCACCCTTTACCATTTACCATGCACCCTTGACTCGCATCTAACAGGCTTATGGCGAAGAAGGGTTCAGTCCTCGTCGTGGACGACGAGGAGATCATGCGCGACGTATTGGAGACGCTGCTCTCGGCGGAAGGCTATCGTGTCGATCTCGCCAAGACCGGCGAAGAGGGCCTCGAAGCTTACGGCCGCCGCGCCTACGACGTGACGCTGCTCGACGTCTCGATGCCCGGCATCGGCGGCCTGCGCGCGTTAGAAGAGTTGTTGAAGTTGGATGAGGACGCGGTCGTGTTGATGATCACGGCTTACGCGACCTTCGACACGGCCGTCGCTGCTTGGGAACGCGGCGCGTTTGGCATCATCCGCAAGCCGTTTCGGAACGAGCAGGTGGCGGCGACCGTCGCCGCCGGCATCAAGCGCCGACGCAAGGACGAAGAACGACAGACGCTCCGACGCGCCATGAGCCGCAGCCTCAAACGCGGCATCATCGGTCGTTCCGAGCGCATGCAGGCGATCTTTCAACTCATAGATCAAGTCGCGCCTGCGCGCTCGACCGTTTTGATCACAGGCGAATCGGGCACGGGCAAAGAGGTCGTCGCGCGCATGATCCACGAGCAGAGTCCGCGCGCCGCCAAGCAGTTCATTCCCGTCAACTCTTCAAACATCCCTTCGGGTTTGCTTGAATCCGAACTCTTCGGCCACACGCGCGGTGCCTTCACCGGCGCGGTCGCGGCGAAGAAGGGCATGTTTGAAGTCGCGGACGGCGGCTCGATCTTTCTCGACGAGATCGGCGACATCCCGCCTGAGACGCAGGCGCGGCTGCTGCGCGTCATTCAAGAACGCGAGTTCACGCCCTTGGGCGACACCACGCCGCGTCGTGTGGACGTGCGCATCATCGCCGCCACCAACATCGATCTCAAAGAGGCCGTGCGACAGGGCACGTTCCGCGAAGATTTGTATTACCGGCTCGCCGTCGTGCCGATTGAACTGCCGCCTCTGCGTGAACGACGCGAAGACGTACTGCCGCTCGCGCAGCACTTCATCCGCAAGTACAACGACGAAAACGCGCGCCACGTCTCCGAGCAACTCGCGCCCGACGTGCTCGCGCTCATGGAAGCTTATACGTGGCCGGGCAACGTGCGCGAACTTGAGAACGTCATCGAGCGCGCCGTCGTCATCGCGCCCGGCACGGAGATCACCTGTCAGTGTCTGCCGACCGAAATCTGCGATCCGCGTCACGCGCTCGGC
Organism: Acidobacteriota bacterium; assembly: GCA_003223935.1. GTDB lineage: Bacteria > Acidobacteriota > Blastocatellia > Pyrinomonadales > Pyrinomonadaceae > QHXQ01. Next base: position 64,354 of record QHXQ01000029.1, read on the forward strand.
GCGAGCAGTAGCCCCAACGCCGCCGCGATTGACGTCGCACACGGGATAGACTTCTACGACGAAGTCCGCCGCTTCGAGATCGACCTCATCCGCCGCGCCCTCGAACAAACCGGCGGCCATCAATCACGCGCTGCCCGTCTGCTCGGCATGAACGCGACCACGCTCAACTCGAAGATCAAGACCTATAACATTCAACTACGCTCGTGAACTGAGTGCTTTATGCTTCAAGGAATGAAGACTCACTTCCCGGTTGCTCCGGCAGTGCTTCCGTCGGAGATGGCGCAGTTAGTCGCTCGTCTTGCTCAGACATGGGCAGAGCATCCGAGCCGGCCTAAGCCACAGCCAGATGTGCTTAGTCGCTGGGATGAGTTAATCGAGAGTTGGGTAGGAGATGTATCGCTTCCCCTTTATGTTCGTAAGCATAAGGACAATCGAGGGACTGAGCTAATACATCCCGCCGCTCGTACACTCGTTCCGACCGACAATAGTCCTGCACAGTGGGCATTCGCATTGGCAGTTCTGGGTGAAACTCCTACGCTTGCTGAGGTTCGTGATCTAATCACAGCGGACGCTATTCCGGTCGCAATGATTTTTAAACGTATTGAGAAAGAGACAGCGCGATTCAAGTGCACGTTGAAGCAAGTTGTCAATCCGAACGACGCAGGCTGGAAGGTCGCGCATGTGGAAGGGGTGGGACTTTACCGCAATAGTTCGCTCGTCGATCTCAGCATGACACTATTACAGCAACACTTTCGGTGGCTGATGAATCCACGAAATATGTTCGTCGTTCCAACCAAATACGCTGGCTTGGGAGAGTTGCCGGAATTCTGCGATGCAATGCGAACACTTATACAGTCAGCTTAACAGTCATCGCTCATAATTTCACCACCAACCAAGCAGCTTCCACCAAGCGAGACCAAAGCCGGCCCAGATCAAAATGTTCGGCACGGAGGCAACGAGGCCGAGCCACCACCATGTGCGTTGCTTGACATAGCCTGCGCCGAAGTAGATGGGTGCGGGCGTCGTGCCGTAGTGCGTGAGCGAGGCGCTGAGGTTGGAGTAATAGGCGAGCGCGAGGACGGCGAGCGCTGGCGGCGCACCGGCAGCGATGATGACGACAAGGAAGGGCGTGTACATGGCGGTCGCGTGCGCCGTGATGCTGGCGAAGCCGTAGTGCGCGTAGAAATAGATGAGCAAGAGGATGGCGAGCGCAAGCCACCAATGCCAACCGGCGGTGAAACCTGCGGCCGCTTCGGCGAAGCGTTTGGTGATGCCGGTCTCGCCCAAAGCTTCGGCCATGCGCACGAGACCCCCGTACCAGATGAACACATCCCAAGCAGCGCGCTCGCTGAGCGCATCCGTCCAATCGAGTACGCCCGTCAGGAGCAACACGCTGACGCCCACGAGCGCGACCACTGCGTAGTGCATGTTGCGCAGGAACTCGAACGCAACGAAGCGCGTCGCAGGTAGCACCGGAGCCATCCAAAGGAGCGCGACGAGCGCGAAGACCGCGAGCATGATCTTCTCTTGCCGACTTGCCGGCCCCATCTGTTGCAACTCGGCGGTGGCAAACTCGGCCGCCGCAGGCGTGTGTCTAATCTCCGGCGGATAGAGCCGAAACAAAAGCTGCGGCACGACGACGAGCGAGATGAGCGCGGGCACGATTGCGCCGAGCAGCCAACGACCGTAAGTCAGCTCGACGCCTGTCACCTGCTTGGCAAACTTCGCGATCAGAGGATTCGACGCTTGCCCCGTCAAAAACATCGCGCAGATGATCACCTCGCATTGGTAGCAGACCACCATCAGGAACGAGCCGAGTTTGCGCGCTGTTGCGCCGGGCCGCGAATCGTAAGTTTCAGCGATTGATTTGGCGACGGGAAAGATGATGCCGCCGGAGCGCGCGCCGGTGGAAGGAATGACGGCGGCGAGCAGCATGTCTGCGCCGACGAGCGCGTAAGCCAAGCCGAGCGAGCGCCGGCCGATGGCGCGGATAAACAGGAGCGCGATGCGCCGCCCAAGCCCTGTCTTGATCATGCCGCGCGAGATGAAGAACGCGGCCAGCACGAGCCAGACAATCGGATCGGCATAACCGCGCAAAGCTTGATCAACCGGCAGCGCGCCCGTCAGCGCCACTGCCACGACGCCCAACAGCACGACCGCGCCGCTCGCAATGGGCCGCACGATTGAGCCGACAATCGTGGCCACGAAGATCGCCAGCAGCCGCCAAGACTGCGGCGTGATCCCTTCGGGGCGCGGCAAGAGCAGCACGACGAACGCAGCCGCTAACACGACCGCCCACTTGAGCATAGTCATGCGCCGTCGGCTTTGGCTCACGACGCCGTCGGCCGCCTGCGCGTCCGCCTGCGGGTTGACTCTCTCTTTCATTCGGTTTGTGTCGGCGTTGAAACGCAGCCGACTTGCGTCGCCCTCATGCGCTTGTGATCAAAGCGGTAGTATAGTAACACCTCGTCAGATGCATTTGAGCCGCACCGTCGTTAATTCGTTAGCGCATCAGAAAGACCTGAACCTACACGAGAGCTTATGAACCTGAGCGTCAAAATAAGTTTGGCTGCGGCGGGCCTGTTTCTATTAACGGGCATGCTGCTGGGTGTGGTGAAGTATCGCGCGATTATGCGGCGCGCCGAACATCGCGCGCCCGTCTATATTGACATCGCGCACCGTGCGTCGTTCCTCTACAGCTTCGCCGCGCTCGTCATCGCGCGCTTGCTCGAATTCAGCCCCTACTCACAGACGGTGCAACTCGTCGCCGCCATCGTGCCGCTCGTCTTCTTCGCTCTGACGATTGTGGGCTACACGACAACGGGCCTGCGCGACGACACGGACAACATGTTCCGCGCGCGCAACTTCATCACGACTTGGTTCATGTACCTGCTCATTGCCGGCGAGGTCGGCGGCCTGAGCGTCATCCTCTGGGGCTTCATCACGACACAATTTATGAAGGGCTGAGGGCTGAATAAAAGTGGATGCGTAAATGATTTCTTATTCAGCCCTTTCTTATGGAGCGCATCGTCTTTCTCGAACGCAGCACGCTCGTCGCCGACATCCGGCGGCCTGCTTTCGCGCACACGTGGCAAGATTATGCAGCAACGCGGCCTGAGCAAGTGGTCGAACGTCTGCGCGGGGCGACCATCGCGATCATAAACAAACTGCCGTTGCGCGAGCCGGAACTGGCGCAGTTGCCGGAACTGAAATTGATCGCGGTCGCGGCGACCGGCGTGGACATGATCGATCTCGCCGCTTGTCGCCAACGCAACATCGCGGTCACGAACGTGCGCGGCTACGCCGTCCACACGCTGCCCGAACACGTCTTGATGTTGATGTTCGCACTCCGGCGCAACCTCATCGGCTATCGCGCGGACGTGCAAGCGGGCGCGTGGCAAAGCGCGCCGCAGTTCTGTCTGCACACGCGCACGATCAACGATCTGCACGCGAGCACGCTCGGCGTCGTCGGCTACGGCACGTTGGGGCGCGCGGTCGCGCAACTCGCGCGCGCCATCGGCATGAACGTGCTCATCGCCGAACGCAAAGGCGCGAAAGTTGTACGCGCGGGCCGCACGCCGTTCGCTGAAGTCTTGCGCACGAGCGACATCATCACGCTGCATGCGCCGCTCAACGAAGCGTCGCGCCACCTCGTCGGCGCGGCCGAATTTAAGCAGATGAAAACTTCTGCGCTGCTGATTAACTGCGGGCGCGGCGGATTGGTGGATGAGGCGGCGTTAATTGAAGCTCTGCGCGCGGGCGAGATTGCGGGCGCGGGTATTGATGTCTTAAGCCGCGAGCCGCCGCGCGACGGCAACGCGCTGCTCGAACTTGATCTGCCCAACCTGATCGTCACGCCCCACGTCGCTTGGGCCAGCCGCCAAGCGATGCAGACGCTCGCCGATCAACTCATTGATAACATCGAAGCGTTCGTCAAAAA
>QHXQ01000124.1 GCA_003223935.1 Acidobacteriota bacterium
CTCGTTGCTGGCGGAGCATCTTTTTGACGAAGGTCTGCCCGACGTTGAACTGTTCGGCGACCTCAGCGATAGAGCCTTTGCCTTTTTCGTAGGCGGCAACGACTCGCTGCCGCAAATCTAAGGAATAAGCCTTCATGCCAAGAGCTTACTCCCAATGGCTAGTCGCATTCAATCGAAAACCGTAATAAGATGTAAGAAATCCCCCCAAGCTTGAGTCGAATCTTACCCAAGTAGATCTCAACGGCGTAAACATGAGAACGTAATGACTGATTTTTCGCGTGGCAATTCGTACTTTACCCGCGAACTAATATGAAGCGCTCGGATGAACACCTGACTTTCAATCTGAGCCAGGGTTTACGCGACTTCCAAGAGGTCAAAGGTATTCATGAGACCAGATCATGTTACCTATTACAAGATCCACCACCATGAGTACCACAGGTAACAGCTTTAATTCGTCCGGCGGCTATGGCGGCTCGCTCAATAGCGTCTGCGAATTCATGGGGATTCCAGTCAATAATCTCCGCGCCTGCATCCCTTAGAGCTTCCCCAACTGGACAGCCATCTGGTAATTTAGCGTTATCATCAAGCCGTATAGCCAGAATCCCATTCGGCTTATTCTTTTCTAGGCTTTGTAATATTTCCCACTGCACCCATTCGCTATAACAGGTCTTTTCACCAAGCAATACAACTGTTACTGAGGTGCCATTTAACTGCTCTTTCACTTTCCCTTCAATATACCTCTCATTCTCGCTATTCACCGGGTCGAGCAGGTGCCTTCCGACAAATTCGATATCGCAGTTTTTATTCCATCGTAGAAGGTTAAACCCTTTAGCGCGGGCTCGATCTTCGTGCTGGTATGAAATGAAAATCCTTCGGGCCATGTTTTCACCTCCTTAGTGACATAGTAGTAGTTGTTTCTTTACGTTGACACGTAATGCATTATGTACCCACATCCAATAGCGGACTTAAAGTTCCTAAGCCACCACAATTTGGACAGCGTTTCAATAACGCCTTGTTCATTACGCTGTGACCACAATCAGAACACTTCCATGAATCTGATGGCGTCGAATTGATCACCTTCGATTTCGTAGTTGATTTCTTCTCAATGAGATACTGCTTAGCGTGCTCCCACGAGAATTTATCTTTTTGTTTCCACGCTATATAACGATAGCCACCGTGCTTCAGATTGAATCGCTCTAATCGGTCAATCTCTTCAAGGTAATCGGTAGTGGCATCGGGTTGAGCATCGATTAACATCGCAATTTTTCTGCACTCGTCAAATGAAAGGAGTCGCATCCCTCGAAACCATTTAGAGACATTCGTTCCGCAATAGCGGTCCACGTTAGTTAAAGAGACAGGCTTTTCTATGAATCTTGCAGCAGATGCAGCAAGACAATAATCGCGCGCATCTTCAAAGACCCCGTTTGTGAACCACCTGATGTGATAATAGCCTGTGAGCACTCGTCCTTCTTTTCTAGAGGTAGCGAAAAAAAGATACTCGCTTCTTCTATTGACCACACCAGAGCGCATGCGTGGACTACATGTGGAGAACAATCCGTAGGTTAGCGTTTCCAGATTTGGATCGCTTTTATTGTCTCCTGGCTTTGTAACTGCACGCACGGGCAAGCGACTCATATCATCGCTATAGTAGATAGATAGATATCCACCAGCATCCTCAGGGGAGTTGAGTTCCATCCAGGGATCGTTTGGCGGTTCAACAGAACGGGCTTTATGTTTTGCCACCATTAACCCTCTCTTTCCGGCGTACAGAATTCACAGAAAAGAAAGCTACTCTCAATGTTCAGTTGCTATATCTATCCAATAAACAATTGGGCCGGAATTCAGTCCCGGCGGAACCACAACGCAGTATAAATCTCCGGGTATGTCTAGATGTCCTGAAGCAAAGCCATATTGAAGACCTATATCCCTTCCTTACGTCTAGTAAGATATTCTTACCGATGCGGATTTGTCAAATGTTTCCATTATTAAGGCAATTGGGTCTCTAGCTTCTGCTTTCTGATCAAGTTAATGCTAATACGCCTATTAACATTAAAGGCTGGCAGGGGACCGCTCTTCAGTTTTGTCCGACCCGCGTTACGCTCTACAGTGGTAGTACTTGTAAATTTTATTCTGATTTGGCTGACAAGTTCGTTAGCGGTAGAGGCGCTGGTGTAAAACAGCTAATCTCTAAAATCGAAAAACTTTTTCATAAGGACAAATCCAAGCGAATTGATTTAGCCGGCCTACCAAATATTCAGAATCATGTATCAAAGGTCACCCCGGTCATTATATTTCTGGAGCCGTTCCTCAGATTTGATTTTATGAACTGGTGGCTGAATATCGAATTCCAGCGACTCTGGACCGCTTCTATAACGCGGGGCAAAAAATTTACTCCCTTGCAGATTGTGAGCATTGATGGTGTTGAAAAGATGAAAGGCAATATTCTAGCTGGAGACTTTAGATTTGATCAGTGCCTTAATCAAAGAGTGTTTTTTGACGCGCCGATGGTAGTCTCGTTTGAGCATTTCATGTCAGTAGTGCATCAGAATTATGGGAAGCGTGAAGATAGAGCTATACACGAGAGATTCGAGCTTGTCTTTACCAGAATTAAAAAGAATTTTTACGAGATGTAATCAGTTGAATCGCTCTACACGCCACCCGTCATCATAGAGCCGCAAGATTACTCTGTGTTGTTCATTTTGCGTGTCTGGCCGAGTAAACACATCGCTCCAGCGGGTGTAGAGAGCGTTTGAGCTATTAGGCTCGAAAGCAAAGATAACATCGGCATAGGCTGTCGCTTGGTCAACTTTTGAGATGCCGGTCACTGATGAGGGCACTTTCGCACCAATATTGAGAGCTAAGCTTCCGGCTGTCGTTGTTCCCGCTTCTTGCTGCGTTAGATAAAAACCGCTCCCACTTGCCCCTCCGCGGCAGAACATCCAAACCCCGCCAACATTCCGGCACGTCAAGACCTTCGCCTGTATCATCTGTGTGTACAGTTCGGTTTGATTCCTAAGCGTAAATGAACTGGTACTCATGCTCACGATGACGTTCTTAGCATATTTACCGCGCACTAAAGATAAGACGGTATCACGAGTAAGCTCATTGGTGGATTGCGGCGCTGCTGGTGGTTGTTGGTTTGTATTGTTAGTAGGAGTAGAAGCTGCTTGCGATTGGTTGCGCGCCAGTCTCCAGTACAAATGGCATTGGCTGGCCGTTTGGCTTCGACCACTGCCCTTCGATATGTTCACCCGTCACGAACCGCCCTGTGAATGTTCCCGTTTGATGGCCGCTCGCGTCGAACTCAGCCAGCGTAAAGTTATCTTTGGCGTCAACCGTACCCTTGAGCGCGATGTCCTGTTTGTGCACGGTGTAGAAATATGAACCGGAAAGGTTGCTGCCATCTCTGGTCAGCGTCATCTCGATAGCGTACAGCTTATTGATCGCGCCAACGTAGGTCTTGGTGAACCTAATAACCTTAGTAGGCTTCGCTTGGCTTGTATTATTGCTTGCGGCTACGGTCTTGCCTGCTTCCGATTGGCTACAGGCCGACAGGAACAATGCGATAACAATGACGACCGTTAGTTTCATGGTGTGCTCCAAACGGGTCTTTGGTATAACCCTATAGCCAGATGTCACGCGCGGGAGTTCAGATAGTCGAGTGAAGGCTGCGCGGAACGCCTTACCGATTCCGGCAGTCGTTTCGAGCAGCCATACTATACTGCCAATTGGCAGAATTAACAAGCGAGGGGATTTCTGATGGGACAGAAACCCCGCGCCAAGCCAGAGCGCCTTGCGCTCAAATTACAAATGATACGGCTGCAACTCGACTTAACGCTCGAACAGTTAGCGGAACGATTTGAAGATGTACCCGGAGCACCGGGAACAGGACTAATTTCGCGGTATGAACACGGCGAGCGCGAACCAACATTGCTAATCCTCTTAGCCTATGCGCGGCTTGCTGAGGTGCATATGGAAGTGCTCGTAGATGATGAGCTAGACCTACCGGCACGAATTCCCGGACGGAAAAGGTTTTAGCGAAGATTTTGTGTTGACAATAATTGGAATCGGCATATTCTATCCTTGGTTTTTCAACACTGGTAGCTAGGATACCAGTAATGTTTGCTTGATATTAAGACTATCGGCTTGGGCCGGCACCGCGCCGCGGTCGCCCGCCGGCGCGCCCGCGCGCAACACTTCCGGCCACGGCCCGTACCGATAGCATAAACTGAATAGTGATTAGGCTTAGCGCCTTGGGTAGCCACTCCGAAATGAAATCGGAAAGGCTATTCAAGGCGCATTGCGGTTTCTAGGGTACTTGTGGTTAGTCTGCACTATGAGGTGCTTCTGATGCGCTCTTTAGAAAGAGAGAAAAGGCAACAGTTCAAACGTGAAGAATTAGAGCGGCGTAAGAATGCAATTTTCTTTACCGTCGAGCTTATCCTTGTCTGCTCAGTGAGCATTCTATCGGTGTGGGTTCTCCTTAGCGATTACCCCTTTTATGTAAAAACAACCTGTGGAGGGCTTCTCGTTTATATAACCCGTTCGGTTATTCGCCACCTTACGAACAAAATATAGCTAACCTTATAGCAATGTATTTAAGAATGCAGTGAGTGCGCGTGGACGCTATTATCTTCTTGCACTACTCCGGGGAAGAATCCACTCTTTCCCATTTGCACTGGCTGTACATACTTATTACCGATGATGTCCATAAACCTGATGTATATAACATAGTCGGACTTGGCGTGTTCTGGTATCAACCTTGAATTCAACTTGTAAGTGCAACTTTGACCGTCGCAGCTAAAGGGCAAGCTGTTGTAGCCTAAGTGCCGACTTTAACTGCGACATCAAAGAGGCACCGATGAAAGGCTACAAGCAGCTCACCCGCGAGCAAAGATACCAGATTTACGCCTTGAAGAAAGAGCGCCACAACCAGCTTGAGCTGGCTCGCAACTTGGGCGTTGATAAGTCCACCATCTCGCGCGAACTCAAGCGCAACCAAGGCCGGCGTGGCTACCGTCCCAAGCAGGCTGACGAGTTAGCAAGAGAGCGCAAGCAACAACGGGTCACAGCGCGGATCACCGCCGCGCAATGGCAGCAGGTCGAAAAGCTCTTAGCCCAAGACTGGAGTCCTGAACAGATCGCTGACCGCCTTACCTTAGAGCGGCAGCCGACGATCAGCCACGAGCGTATCTATCAGTACGTCTATGCTGACAAACAACAGGGCGGCACGCTCTATCGCCACCTGCGTTGTCAGAAAGTACGGCGCAAACGCTACGCCGGAGGGCGCGACCGGCGCGGCCAAATCCCCGCCCGGCGCTCAATCGAAGAGCGCCCGCGAGTCGTCGCGCTCAGGACGCGGCTGGGCGACTGGGAGGCCGACACCATCGTTGGGCGCAATCACAGAGAGGCGCTGCTCTCGCTCGCCGAGCGGAAGTCGAAGCTGGTGCGGTTGGCGAAGGTCAGCCACAACACCGCTGAGTTGGTCGCCGAAGCGCTGACCACGCAGCTTGCGCCGCTGACGGCGAAGACCATCACCAGCGACAACGGGCGTGAGTTCGCGCATCATCAACAGATCGCCCGGAGCTTGGCGGCGGACTTCTTCTTTGCACACCCCTATGCTTCGTGGGAGCGTGGCTTGAACGAGAATACCAACGGGTTAGTGCGGCAATACTTCCCGAAGAAGTCGGACTTCGCGCCGATCACAAACGCCCAACTTGACCATGTGATGCAGCGCCTTAATAATCGGCCACGCAAGACGCTCTCGTACAAGACGCCGAACGAGGTCTATTTCAAACAACCATTGGTTGCACTTACTACTTGAATCCGCGAACTGTTTTAACCAGTCAAAGAATATATTATTAGTAACTTCGCCTTGTCCTGTTTTATCGAGGTTGGCTTTATGCTTTACCACACCCTTCTCTCCCGGCCGCAGGCATATTAGTGGCTGAAATGTTAGGTTTGGGGCAGGAATCATATTGGGGGCATTAAAGCCAAGCTCAATATCAACTGGATCCACCTGAATATTGAATGCGCTGCCGTTACCGATATTAGTAATTACTAACTTATTAGGCTCTGGTTGAGGGTCAAGCGGATACCTCCCTTCTAGATGAATCTGAGCGACGAATACAGGTAAGATACTGATATTAACCTGACGAACCGCGGTTTCCGCTTGGCGCTTCACCTCCTGCTGCATTTTTGCAGTAACGTAGGTGTACCAAGCAACAACGATTAGAGTAAGAGCTAAGACAACCGTTTGAATGTAAGCATATTTATTCGGGTTATCTTTGAGTGACCAAGCGGCAATAGCAATCACAACCGCCGTGCCAATAACTATCCAGAACACCCAAACACCGGGCGGTATTTTCTTCTCAACATAGCCGTCTTCATCCATGCGAATACACTCCACCCTTCTACTCTGCTAGATACCATTAGCATTTCCACTCGGTCAATATGAATCAGCTTCGCTAGTTTCGCCACTCTGGGGGCGGTGGTGGCGTTCCTATGAGGATGGTTTTCATTTGTTCTACGCCGGTGACGGCTTGGCATATTTCTGTTTTGAGCTAGCCGCCCGCCCATCACCGAGGCCGAGAGAACGAAACACAGGGCCAGCTTTGGATTTCCGGCAGCAAGTAATGACTGGCACACGACACTGTTAATTAACAGTGCGCGCAAGGTCTCATCAGGAGGTTTCATCTGGTGGGACGAAGACGCCGCGCACAGCCGGAGCGGTTGCTGATAAATTGCGGGAGATTCGCCACATGCTCGGCTTAAGCCAAGTGCAGATGGCGGAACGATAGAACGACGTGCCTGCGCCGCCCTACCCCGGACTTATCTCACGATATGAACAGGGAAAAGCAGAACCGTCGCTATTGATATTGTTGGCGTATGCGCGTTTGGGTAAAACGACTATGGAAGTGTCGATAGATGATAAGTTGAAACTACCCTAAGTGAGAACAGAACGACGTTACATAAATCTTGCCAATAGACTGATGGTAGTAATATAATCTGCTCGTCATGGTAGGGTGTTTTCATAACACTGATAGCCCGCCGCTTTTTCAGATAGCGGTGGGGCAGTTTTTCCTCTAAAGGGCGGCGGCTACGTCGCCCTTTAGTTTTTTCTTAAAGCTTTGCTTTAAGTATTCGTTCTTTGAGAGGAAAAAGCCTGAGTGCTGTAAACAGCACTCAGGCTCAGTGTAGCCGATGCGTTTTACCAGAACGCATCAGGCTGCTCGGCTCATCAACCAGCCCCGTAGCAAGGAGACATGACGATGAACCAAAGAGTGAAAAAGTCTGCCCGCGCGCGATCTCGCGCGCACCATCTTGATACCTTTCCAGCCCCTAACGGGCTAGATGTGTCCAACCAAAATCCTGACTCGAATCTGTGTGCGCAGAGCATAATCCAATCTGCTGAAAATTCAAGCCGCCAAGAGACAGCTGCGGAACTTCTTCGTGATTTTGCCGAGTGGCTTGCATTCCAAGATGAATGTCGTCGGCGGATACGCGGCTAGTGATAATTGTGCTTTTGCTGATTAGAAGGCGAGTTGCTCCTGACGCTCTTACGAGGTCGCTCGCTTGGTTCTGATTCGGTAGGAATAAGGTACTTTTCAATAAGTACCCCCTTTAAATTGTCATGAACCAGTGCTCCTTGTTAAGCACTCAGAGTATAGCAGGAGGAATATTTTGGTCAAGAGAAAAACACAAGGGATAGGGTTTCCGGTAAGGTCTTACCACTAGATGATGGCCCGAATTTTAACGAAAGAGGTTATCGCTTCTCTCACGCTGTTGAGAGAAGCCGCATGGGCCAAATTAACTATGAGATATTCTCAAGCACCTCAGAGACTTCTGCGGGGTAGTAGTAGAGGCGGGTAGATATTATTACGGTTTTCGATTGAATGCGACTAACATTCAGGAGTAAGCTTCCGGCATGAAAGCATACTCCTTAGATTTGCGCCAGCGAGTCATCGCCGCTTACGAAAAAGGCAAAGGCTCTCTGGCTGAGGTCGCCGAACAGTTCAACGTCGGGCAGACCTTCGTCAAGA
>QHXQ01000125.1 GCA_003223935.1 Acidobacteriota bacterium
AGGTTGATTGGATTGTGACCGCAAGCCTGTCATAGCGCGCTTTAGTTTCGCAGTTTGCCGGATGACTGATTTGGACAAAAGAGAATTGCTGGTCGTCGTTGTGGCGCTGTTGATCTTTCTTGCGATCTGCGTGACGGCGGTGGCGCTATTCTTCCGGCAGTGGCGCAGGGAGCGGGGCGGGGCGCGCAAATCGCAAGATCAAGAGCGGCGTTGATGTATTAGTCTATGCAACTCGTTTCGGATTGGTTGACTTGCACTTGCTTATTTCGCGCCCGACTTGTCAGCCCCATTTCTTCTGCTTCTGAAATTTTTTCTTGACCATGTCGCGCTTGAGCGGCGTCAGGCGATCAATGAAGAGTGTGCCATCGCAGTGATCCGTCTCGTGGTGAAAGCAGCGCGCGGCTAAGCCCTCGGCTGTGCGTTCGTACCAGTTGCCTTGCATGTCCTGCGCCCGTAGCGTCACGCGCATTGGTCGCTTCAACGGCGCACCGATCTTGCCGACTGACAGACACCCTTCCTCGCCCACCTGCTCGCCCTCTTCCGCCACGATCTCAGGATTCGCCGCGACCAACTTAATGCCGTCGCAATCCATCACGAACAGACGCAAGCCGAGACCCACCTGCGGCGCGGCGAGGCCCACACCTTCGGCCGCGTACATCGTCTCGAACATGTCCTCGCATAGCTTGGCCAACTCAGCATCAAATTGCTCGACCGGCGCGCCGACTTCGGCCAGCACCACCGCCGGGTATTCAGTAATTTTCAAGCCCGTCATCCGTTTGCTTTCGCCCCTGCGCCGTGTAAGATGCACTTCGCGTTATGCGCCGCGATTTTACCTGATATGCGACAGTATCACGACCTGCTTAGATCAATCCTCGAACATGGCCGCGCGCACGCAGACCGCACCAGCGTCGGCACCATCTCGCACTTCGGCTACCAGACGCGCTTCGACCTGCGCGCAGGCTTTCCCGTCGTCACCACAAAGAAGATTCCTTTTCGCTGGATCGCAGAGGAACTGTTTTGGTTTCTCTCTGGCAGCACGGACGAGCGTGACTTGCGCGCGCGCGGTGTGGACATCTGGCAGGAATGGGCTGACCTTGAACACACGAGCCGTTTCGGGCGCGAAGCAGGCGATCTAGGCCCCGTCTATGGTTATCTCTGGCGTTCGTTTGGTGGTCACTATCCGCAACGCGACGGCGTCGATCAGATCGCGCGCTTGCTTGAGCAGATAGAACGTAACCCGAACTCGCGGCGTCTGCTCGTCACCGGCTGGGATCCGCGCGTCGCAGATCAGGTTGATTTACCGCCATGCCACACGCTCTTTCAATTCAAAATTGAGAACGAGCGCGTGTTGCATTGCCAGCTTTACCAGCGTTCGGCGGATGCCTTCTTAGGCGTGCCCTTCAACATCAGTTCCTATGCGCTGCTGACGCACATGATCGCGCATGTGTGCGAGTTGGAGATTGGCGAGTTCATCTATACGCTCGGCGATTATCACATCTATCAGAACCATCTTGCGCAGGTGCGCGAATTATTGACGCGCGAGCCGTTGCCGCTGCCGCGTCTGGAGATCGTGGAGACGGACGGATGGTTGCGCGGACTCGAAGGCTTGCTTCGGATGCGTTACGAGAATCTGAATCTGATCGGCTATCAGTCGCACGGCAAGATCGCGGCTCCGGTTGCGGTTTGAAAGGCGCGCAGGCTCTGCTTATGATCATCGGCATCGTCGCAGTTGATCCGAACGGCGCAATCGGCAAGGGTGGCGCGCTCCCTTGGCACTACGCAGCCGACTTGAAGTTCTTCAAGGAGCAGACGACCGGCCACGCCTGCGTCATGGGCTGGCGCACTTGGCAGACGCTTGGCAGACCGCTCCCGCGCCGGCTCAACCTCGTATTAAGTCGCACGGCTAACTTAGCGCCGCAGCCGGGCGTCGTCCTCTTGCGCGACAAAGCGGACGTGCTCTCCTTGCGCCCGTACCTCGCATGCGATCTGTTCATCATCGGCGGCGCGCAGACCTATCGCGCGTTCCTGCCTGAGATCGAACGTTGGATCGTGACCGAAGTGTCGCAGACAGCCGCAGCCGCCGATACGTTCATGCCCGCGGGCTTCCTGCAAGGTTTCCAGCCGACGGAAACACGCCAGCTGACCGACGACCTCAGAGTCACTTTCTACGCCAAAAGTTAATTGATGTGCGCTGCCAAGCGGCTTTGCGTCGTAATGGTTTTCGGGTCGGCCAACTCGTGCGCCCCAGACTGTGGCGTGCTTGCAAGTTTCAGTCTTACACGCTTTCGGTTAGGCATGCCCGATATGGTTTTTCGTTGCGCTGAGATGAAGTTTTTCAGCTAAATTAACAGCAAATTTGTCGCGCGCTTCGCTGGCACTGTGCTTGCTGCAAGGTCAGGACATGAGCGCAGACGCGACAACTTTTCCGCTCTGGCAAAGCGCCGGACGTGTCTCCAACGAAACTCAAACAACGGCCCCAGCAAGCGATCACGCGCTGGCGCAACTAGCGGCCGGCGGCGACAAGTCGGCCTTTGAGGAACTCTACGAGCGCCATCAACGGCGCGTCTATTCGCTGTGTCTGCGCATGACGGGCAACGTGGCCGAGGCGGAAGACTTGGCGCAGGAAGCGTTCATCCAACTCTATCGCAAGATCGGCAGTTTTCGCGGCGAGTCGGCCTTCACCACTTGGCTGCATCGTTTGACGGTCAATCAAGTCTTGATGCACTTCAGAAAGAAGGGCGTGCGTATGGAGCAGACGACCGACGATGGCGACGTGCCGGTGCAAGTTGTGAAGGGGACGGAGAATCCCAACCAGATGCCGGTCATAGACCGGATCGCTTTGGAGCGGGCCATTGACAAGTTGCCGCCGGGCTATCGCGCGGTCTTCGTGCTGCACGACGTAGAGGGACATGAGCACGAAGAGATCGCGCGCCTCTTGGGCTGTTCGGTCGGCACGAGCAAGTCGCAACTGCACAAGGCCCGCATGAAACTGCGCACCTTACTCAAACGTAAGCGCCTGCGCTGACGTTTGCCTGTCGCCCGAACTTCATCAATTAACAATCGATGAAACCAAAGCCGCGCAGGATGATCATCCTGCGCGGCTTTATCTTCTGCTTTCGCACGCGCAAAGCGGCTCAAGCCAGATCAAACAACAGCACTTCGGCCGGCTCACGCGCGGCAAACGTCAAACGCTCTTCGTCGCTCACAGCCGCGCCGTCCCCTTGCCCAAGCTCTTGCCCGTTCAACTCAACCGTGCCGCGCGCCACCTGCACCCAAGCGTGTCTGTCCGGGCGCAGTTCGTAAACCACTTCCGGCCCCGGCTCAAGCAGTGCGGCGTAGAGGCTCGCGTCCTGCTGCACGGTCACAGAACCGTCGCGCCCGTCCGGCGACGCGATCAGGCGCAGACGTCCGCGCTTCTCTTCGTCGGCGAAAAATTTCTGTTCGTAGCCCGGCGCGCTGCCGAGTCTGTGCGGCACGATCCAGATTTGCAACAGATGGACGGGGTCGGACTGTGAAGGATTCGCTTCGCTGTGCCGGACGCCCGTGCCCGCGCTCATGCGCTGCACATCGCCGGGACGTATGACCGAGCCGTTGCCCATGCTGTCCTTGTGTTCTAGCTCACCTGCAAGCACGTAAGTGATGATCTCCATGTCGCGATGACCGTGTGTCGGGAAACCGCGCGCGGGCTGCACGCGGTCTTCATTGATCACGCGCAAACTGCGGAAGCCCATGAAGCGTGGGTCATAGTATTGGTCGAAGGAGAACGTGTGATAGGTGTTAAGCCAATCGAAATCGAAATGGCCGCGCGCGGCCGCTTTACGCACAGAGATCATCTGCCACCCCTCTTTTGCAACTTGATCAGATTAAGACAACATAGACCGATCATAGACGCTCTGCCAAGCGCGCCTCTGTCAAAGCGGTCACAGCCACCATCACTTTGACAGGTCAAACAGACGGCCGCCCGCGTCACCGAAGCACACGCCGCAGGCGCAGGCTTTATCATTTCCCCGTGTTTCTCAAGTTCTGGAGCAATCGCCGCCCGCGCCGCGCAGTTGGCACAGCGTTTGAACTATTCGCGCGCGCGATGACGGCGACAGACGCGCCGCCGCACGCGACGCCAAGCGGAGACTCCGCCCGCCCTGCGGCTTCGACCAGACACGTCGCGCCCGTCCCTTTCAGTCGGAGCAAAACTTATGAGCAGCGACTCAGCGCGAATTGATCACCCTGCACATATGCGACTCAGCCCGTCACCAGCCGACCACGCTGAAACAAGTCTTCAATCAACCGTCCAACAATCTTCTCTGCCCGCGCCGCTCGCCGCGCTCATCGCGCAGCTCAGCGCACAAGCGCAGCACGAGCCAATGGCCCGCATCTTGGCCGATCTTGGGCGCATGCTCGGCTATCTGCGTCTGATCGAACATAAAGTGCGACAGGATCGTCTGCTCGTGGCCACGATGTCCGTCTTTCTGCGCCTGCAAGCGGAGACGAGCACGCTCATCGCTTTCATCGAGCGCGAGGCGCACCGTCAACTGCGCACAGATGAAGTGCTCGCGGGCGTGCTCAATGGCGTCAGTTATGCCATCGCACACGAAGTCAGGCGCGTCTTCGAGGTCGAACTGATCGGCTTGGACGAACTACGCAACACTTCATCCATTCGCGCGCGGCTCGAACACGCATACGGCCTTTTGCACAACGCCATCCAGCAATCGCTGATCGTGCTCGCGCAAGTCTTCGAGCCGACGCTGACGGGCGAAGAACTCTTCGCCGACTTCGCGCGCCGCCGGCAGCATTCGCTCAAGCTCTACCGCGAACTCGATCAACTGCTCCAACTTGCACACCATGTCGAAGCGACCGGCGATGGGCGCGCCGTCTCTCTGCTGCTCGCGCGCCTCACGCTTTTCCGCGACGAGAGCATGTGTCATCTGATGTACCGCGACTGGAACGAGTACGAAAGCTTCATCGCCGAGATGCGCGCGGCGCAGAGTCGCTTCGAGTTAGTGACCGTGCTCAACAGTCTGACCTGCTACCTCGAAACTCTGCTCAGCCAAGTGCGCATGCGCAGTGCCCTCACCGACTGCAATCTCGACGTACTCGTCCCCGCCGATCAAACGGTGAATCAGTAAGCGGAAAGCAGAAGGCAGTTCCGAGACAAATAGCCTGCCGCCGGTTAATGCGCGGTTTGTCATATCACGACGCGCGTTCAACCTGCCGACTGCTTACTGCCTTCTGCCTACTGCACTGATAAAATCTGCGAGCAGACCGTAAGCGGTGCTCTTGAGGTTCGGCTGCTCGGCCATGATGACCAGCCCCGGCAACACGTCTAACTTGAACTGCACGAGCAGAGACGTGCCGCGCGCCATTGCTAATGGATCGTCTGCGCTGATCTGTGCCGGCCGCACGCGCGCAAGCAAACGGTCTTCATCTGTTCGCTCGACGCTTCCAATCAACTTAAAAGGTCTTCCTTCCGTCTGCGCCGCACGCACCGCCGCCGCGTCTAGCTCGCGTATCCCGACGCGCTCAAGCTCCGCAGGCTCGAGCGGCACGTGCATCAGCACGCGCGCGAGCGCGCAGACCTTCGCCGCCGCGTCCCAACCATCCACGTCGTAACTCGGGTCGGTCTCTGTGATGCCCAAGCCTTGCGCTCGCCGCACGCCTTCATCGAACGTCTGCCCCGCAGCCAAAGCTTCGAGGATGACGTTTGAAGTTGAATTGAAGACGCCGCGAAAGCCGAGCACGCGCGCCGCCGGCAGCGTCTCGCGGAAGAGTGAGAAGACAGGCAGACAATCTGCGACCGTCGCCTCGAACATGAAGCGCCGACCTTGCGCTTGCGCTAGTTCTATCAGTTCATCGTAGGCATAGACGACCGGCCCTTTATTCGCCGTGATCGCATGCGCGTCCGCAGTGAGCGCGGCACGTATGTGTTCAATCGCGGGTTGACCCGTGAACGGTTCGAGCGCTGTGGTCTCGAACATCACGTCTGCTTGCGCCGCGTCGAGCCACGCGCGCACGTCTGCGAGCGACGACGAAACTTGCGGTATTATTTCATCACGCAGCAAGGCATCGTTGTCGAATCCTTCAGGCGCGGCGAGCCAGCCGCGTCGCCGTGTCGCCACGCCCGTCACGCGCCACTCGATGCGGTAGTCAGCGCGCAACTCGTCAGACTTTTCACGCAGCAACGCGACGAGCGCGCGCCCGACGTTGCCGAAACCGAGAAAGCAGAGGTTATAAGTTTTCATCTTGCGCTTGCGCCTCGACGCTCAAGACCCGTAGCTTAACACGCCGGCTTTGCGTTAGGCTTAAACGCGAAAGACGACATGAGATGAGTCGCATGATCACGATTGACGGTTCGTTTGGCGAAGGCGGCGGGCAGATCATACGCACGTCTCTGGCGCTCTCGCTTATCACAGGGCAAGCGGTGCGCATCTACAACGTGCGCGCGCGCCGCGATAAACCCGGACTGCAAAGACAACACTTGACGGCCGTCAATGCCGCCGCCGAGATTGGCGCGGCACAGGTTGAAGGCGCGCAGGTCGGCGCGCGTGAGTTTGAGTTCAGACCGGGGCGCACAAAAGCTGGCGCGTACACGTTCGACATCGGCACGGCGGGCAGCACGACGCTCGTCTTGCAGACGGTCTTGCCGCCTCTGATGATCGCAGACGAGCCGAGCCTGTTGACATTGCGCGGCGGCACGCACAATGTCCACGCGCCGCCCTACGAATTTCTCGCGCAGACTTTCTTGCCGCTCGTCAGTCGCATGGGGCCGCGCCTCGCAATCGAACTCGTGCGCTACGGCTTCTATCCGCCCGGCGGCGGGCAACTCAACGTCTTCATCGAACCGACGCAACTTGCGCGCTTAGACCTGCGCACACGCGGCGCGTTCAGCAATCAACGCGCACGTGCGCTCGTCGTTAAGCTGCCGCCGCAGATCGCCGAACGCGAGTTGAGCATCGTCCGCGAACAGTTGGGTTGGACTGATGAGCAGTTGCGCATTGAGACTTCAAACAACGCGCTCAGTCCCGGCAATGTGTTGACGCTTGAGTTCGAGAGCGCGCAAGTTAAGGAGATCATCACGGGCATGGGCGAGCGCGGCGTGCGTGCAGAAACGGTTGCCGAGCGCGCGTGCGCCGAAGCGCGTCAATATCTCGCGCACGATGCGCCCGTCGGCGAACACTTAGCGGATCAACTGCTCATCCCGTTTGCCCTCGCGGGCGGCGGCTCGTACACCACGGGGCCGCTCTCTCTACACACGACGACCAACATCGAGATCATCAAGAAATTTCTGCCCATCGAAATCTCGACGCAAGCGTCAACGAGCGGGACGTGGCTTATTGAGGTACAACGGCGCGAGTTGTGACGTAAGACCAAGTTGTGCAAGTCAGAACCGCCTGCGATAGCGGGCGGGTGTTGCTGCGATGGCGGGCCGGAAGGCAACCAAGACCCGCCCGCTACCGCAGGCGGTTCTGACCTCTCTTCCTCATGTGACGCGGTAATTTGGTATAAGATTACCCGCCGCCGGTCGCGTCATAAAATCCCGGCGCGACCGGCGTGTTAGTCTCTTCATCTTGTTCGGCACATTTTTTCTGAAAGGTAAAAGTAAGCAGCAATGGCACAGCAAGTACCGCAGGAACTCCCTGCGTCGGCACAACTGACACAGATAATCTTTGGTTTCATGGTCGCGCAAGCAATTTCGACGGCGGCTAAGTTCGGCGTCGCAGATCAACTCAAGGACGGGCCGAAGAACGCAGATGAAATTGCGCAAGCGGTCGGCGCGCATCCGCGTGCGCTCTATCGTCTGCTGCGCGCGTTGGCGAGTGTGGGCATCTTTAGCGAAGACGCGGACGGGCGTTTTCATTTGACGCCGCTCGCCGAACCTCTGCGCAGCGATGCGCCCGACAGCATGCGCGCCTTTGCTATCTACATGGGCGCTGATTGGCACTGGCGCGTGTGGGAAGGGTTGCCGTACAGCGTCGAACATGCGCAACCCGCGTTCGAGCACATCTACGGCCAGCCCGTCTTTGAATATCTGCCGGAGCATCCAGACCAAGCGCTGGCCTTTAACGATGCGATGACGAGTTTCAGCAAGTCTGCGAGCGAAGCGATTGTTAATGCTTACGACTTCTCCGGCATCAAGAAGCTCGTTGACGTAGGCGGCGGGCACGGTTATCTGTTGTCCGCGATCCTCGAACGAAACCCACAGATGAACGGCGTGCTCTTCGATGCTTCGCCTGTTGTCGCGGGCGCGCAGGACGTGATCAAGAGTTGCGGCGAGCGTTGCGAAACGGCCGGCGGCGATTTCTTTGAGTCCGTGTCTGAAGGCGGCGACGCTTACATCATGAAGCACATCATTCACGATTGGGAGGACGAACGCGCGTTGACTATCTTGCGCAACTGTCATCGGGCGATGACGGAGAATGGTCGTCTGCTCGTCGTCGAGATGGTGATACCGGAAGGCAACGCGCCATCGCCCGGCAAGTTCCTCGATCTGGAGATGCTCGTCTTTCTGCACAGCTTCGAGCGCACAGCAGCCGAGTATCGTTCCCTATTCGAGCGCGCCGGCTTCAAACTAACGCGCATCGTACCCACGCAATCGCCCTACAGCGTCATCGAAGGCGTCCGCGTGTAATGTGAGGCAAGCAAACAGAGCCTTAGTCCAAGTCAGAACCGCCTGCGGTAGCGGGCGGGTCTTAGTTGCATCACCATTCACCCGCCCGCTACCGCAGGCGGTTCTGACAGAAATCACAATTTTGGTCTTGGAAATCGTGATTTCGCAGCCAGAAATTGCGTATTTGGGCGGGAAAATCTCAGTTTTACAGTCTAATGGGCTTATTCCAGCGTGAAAGGCCGCACGGCGAGGTCGCGCAGCGTCACGGTAAAACTCCGCCGCGTGCCGTCTGCGACAAAAGAGATGACCGACTCGCAGACGACCGCCACCGCCAGCGTCACAAGGTTGCGCGCCAGTGGGTAATCGCACACATCGTCTTGCGCCGCCAATGGCACACGATAAGACTCATTCCAGATCACCTCCGCATAATCGCCCGCCAGCCCCGCGTGCAGACATGGCACGTCAGCACCCGCGCAATAATCCTTCACGGCTTGCCGTGAAGCACTGTTGTCAAACGCATCCAACACGAGCGCGCTCCCCTTGAGCAACTTCCCCGCGTTCGCCGCCGTCAACTCATCCGCCCGCGCATCAAGTTCAACGCCCAACGCCCGGTAGAGCGCATGCGCCAACGCACGCGCCTTCTGCGCGCCGATGTCCGAACGATAGTAAGGCTGCGTTGACAGATTCCGCTCCTCCACCCGATCCCGATCACACACACGCAAACGCCCGAACCCCTGCCGCGCCAGACTCTCCACGACATTCGCCCCCAACGCCCCCGCCCCGCACACCGTCACCTCAAACTCCCGCACCCGCGCCAACAACTCGCGCGAACGATAAAGCTGCTCATGAAAGAAAACGCTCAACGCTGCCTCCAATCTCAATGCCCTTCATCAGCGTATCAGTTCGTTATAGATCAGCGTAGCAGTGAAGAGATTCCCATGCGTGCTTAAATGCGTGTCGTCGTACCAGTAGAGTAGCTGGCCTGTCTCTTCATACGTGCGGCGCGACTCTTTGATCAATGGCGGCTTCAGATCGAGAAAGCCGATACCTTCCTCTGCGCAGAGGCGCGCCAGCACGACTGAGAAACCTGATGGCGCGGAATCGGCAGTCCACGGCGGACTGTTCTGCCACACCCACGAGTAAACTTCTTCTTTAGCCGGAACAAGAACGATACCCAACCTGATTCCACGTGCGGCTGCCAATTCTTTCACGGCATGAATAGTTGCCCTCAAAGCAGCGTAATTTTGATGCGCGGTGATCTGTTCCGACGTGCGAAAAGAGGTTTCCGTGTACGGCTTGTAGAAGAGCAGCTTGCGCCCGTTCAAAAAATCTTTGGCGAGAACATCAGCACGCGCGTCGTGTTTTGCCCAGATGCTCGCCATCAAGTAATGAATAGGCGAGCGAGCGCGCACGGCGTTGAGTCGGTTCAGCCACGCGCGTAAACGTCCGCACCAAGGGAGCGCATTAATATCCATTGAGCCGTAATATTCATCCAGATCATTCCCGGTGAACAGTTGCCAGACGAGCACAGTGCCTGCGCGGGTCTTGAATCTATCTTTTTCGGCCCAGAGGTTGACGTATTCTTGCCAAGGGCTACTCGCAGGGACAGACAGATTGTAAGTGTTCAAATGATAATCTCTGGCTAAGATGCTGCTCCAAGTGTATTCCTGACTGACGCCCCCGCCGCCGAAAGAGTCGCCCAAGATGAACACGTCTAAAGGGCGAGACTGATCGAGGCTTCCATTTCTGAATCCGGCCGCATCAGTGATCAACTGATCTGTTTCTCTTCCCACCACTCTTTCACGCCCGCCATCCGACTCAGGTCGTTGAACCGCCTGCCTTCGTAACGCAAGTTCGGCACATATCTATTGACGAGCGGCATGCGCGGCCATCTCTCCGCCAACTCGTCGAATACTATCGGCGTGAATCTTAAGACTAGATCGGCAGCGGTGAGCGTCAGAGCAACGGATGCCAAGATTAGCGTTAACTTCTGAGTGCGGCCGGATGCGCCGATGAACGCATAAACAACCAACCCAATGGCGACCACGTAGCACGGCCAAAACAAGGTGGGCGGCAACGCACCTTCAATGGCCGGCGCGAGGATAATCAGAATGGTCGCAGCCATGTATAAGAGAGTACGGCGCGTGATGTTCATTCGCTATAACTTGCCCTCAAGAAAGAGACAATGGTAATTTCCCGCACCCGCGCCAACGTACACGCCTCAAACTCGCTGACGAGCCGCGCTACTTCGTCAGTGTTCGACAGATTGGGCTTTGTTGCGCTTTGAATCATAGAAATATAGAGCTATTCACTTTTACTCGTATCGTGCATCAGGGTAGGCTAATTCGTCACATAAAAGTTTAAGTGCTGTTACCGCCGCTTCGACGCGAGCTTTGTTTCTCATGGTCTGGTTCCGCGCCTCTGCTCTTGGATGGATGAGGTCACGATATTCGACAAGCGTTTCTAGATACCGCAGCGTATCCCTTCCGAAAAGACGCTGTTCACGTGCTTGATTTACAAGCTGGTTCAGACCCGGCCCTCGCTCTGATTTATTAGGATGACGAGTAATCAAAAGGGCTTCTGCAATCGAACCAGCAAGTAACAGGGCTGATTTATGAAGTCCAAGACTGATCGCACCTGCTAGTTCCTGTATATCTAAAGCAACATCCGAGGGTGCATCTGGTGGTAACTGAATTTGCGCTAACATATCTCCGGCGGAACTATGCGGGCGCAGATCAATAGCATGTCTTAGCCGAGCAATTGCATCTTTGAAATCATCCTTATCCGCCAAGGCGTATTCGTAGCTGTGCATACCTTGGATATCTGCTCGATCTAGATATAACTCCTTAGCAGCAACTAAAAGGGAGTTGAACTGACTTACAGCTTGCCCAAGCGCGTAACACGCCTCTGTATCCCGCGTATGCGCCAGCTCATCTAATTTGTAAATTGCATCACGCAAAGTCACCTTATCCATATTATTAACTCCCTAATTCCGGCTGTTTTGACGGGCTTTGAATAGAGGCAGTTTAATTTATCTGCCCCCATTCCTTTTACTCCCACTGCCCCTCGACCACGCCCACGAGTGATTGTAGATCAAATGCCCGATCTTGACCGGAGAGGCAGATGCCGGCGCTTAAGACCGTCAGGTCGTGCTTGGTGATGGTGGAGGTGTGGAGTTCGCCGTCGCCGGTGCGCCAGTTGACGAGCCAGTGGTCGCCTTGGTCTGCGTAGTCTTGGAGCGTGCCGCCGCCAAGTGCGAGTGCGCCGCGCAGGCGTGTCTCTTCGCGTTGGCGTTGACGCTCGGCGGCGAATTCGGGCGCGTGGTTGGCGGCGAGTGCATAAGTAGTGCGCGTCTCCGGCGTGATGCCCTTCCAGTTGACGCCGGCCGGCGGCACACGTTCGCGTAAGAACTCGTGCAGACGTTCGGCTTCGCGCGGGTCTGCGCGCGTGTCCGTCGCCTCGAACCAATGGAGCGCGCCGTCGTGCCGCGCGACGACCTGCTCGAACTGTCGCGCCTCGTCCACCAAACGCACAAGCACAGGCTCGACGCGCCCCGTCTGTTGCCGTGCGTCCGCTTCGTTCGCCGGATACGCGAGCCACGTGCGCCCGCGCAGACGTGTCGCGAGCCGCACACGCAGCGCCTTGGAAAGTTTCAGATAAGCGCCGACTTGCGCGAGCGTCGCCTCATCGAGCAACTCTGCCGTTGCCGCATCGCGCGGCTGGAAGATGCCCCAACCCTCGAAGCCTGCGGGCACGGGTCGGAACGAATAGACCAGACCCGACACACGCACGCGCACCTGCAAGCCGGGCACGCACGGCGCGAGGAAACAAGTCTCGCGTAGCGCCGCCTCTTCGGCTGCGAGTTTGTTGATGAGTGCGCGAATGTCGGGCATGGTTATTGGTTATTAGTTATTTGATATTGGTTATTTGTTCTCTGAATTAAAGGGACAACCTTGTCACCGCACACAAATAACCAATATCAAATTACAGATTACAACGGACAGAAGTTCATCCCCTCCGTTCCGGCAGAGGCGTGTCCATGATCTCCAATAGCAACTCAAGCCGCGATGGCCGGCTGAGGAGCGGGACGAGGTTCGGGAGCGAGTAGTAGTCGCCCGCGAAGGTGAACGTGTCGCAGGTGACGCGCGCCTCGCGCAGTTGCCGCTCGATCAGATCGATGTGCCCGCCGACCTTCACGATGAGCACGTTCGGTGCGACCTGCAACTCGGCGCAGTACGCCGGATAGACCATACTGAAGTACGGCGCGGTGTTCTCGCCCTCGTCCGTGACGATGATGAGTTGCTCAACAGCCTGCCGCTTCAAACGCATCACTTCGAGCGCCGCGCCGATTGACGTGCCACCGTCGGCGCGCACGTGCTCGAACGCGCGCTCCCAATCGGACAACTCACGACCCGCACCCGTCGGCGCAATCGGATACGCCATCGTGTCGAAGGCATAGACGAACAACTCCGCCTCCGCGATGCCGGAGACGAGCGCGGCGATCTGCTTGCCGACCTCGATGGCTTCGGTCATGCTGCCGCTCTTGTCCACGAAGAGCGCCGTCGTCTTTGTGATCCGGCCGCGCCGCTTCACCTGTTCGTTCGCAACCTGCTCAAGCTGCGCCGTCGTCGCCGCGTCAACGCCCGCGACCTCTGCGGCCTTGACCGCCTTGAACGCGGAGACGCGATCAGAGTCGGCGGCCTTGCGTAGCTTCTCTTCGACGAGCGCCTTGACCTCCGCGTGCTCCAACGCGCCGCGCGCCTTGAGCGACTTGAGATTGTTGATCGCCTCCTGCGGCGTCATCTGGTTGATGAGCGCCACAAGCACAGTCGGCGTCAACTGCTTGCACGCTCCGACCGCGACCGCATAAGGCACACGATGCTCGACGATCAGTTGCGCCTGCTCGGCCGGCGTCTCGACTTGTGCCAACTGCTTCAACGCGAATGCGAGGCTACCCGTCGGCGGCTCGTCCTTGAACAGAATCGCATCGGCGCGCGCATCAGGCTTGATGTGCAGGCTCGCGTAGAGGTGCTTCATCGCCTTGCGCGCACGCAGCGCCGCCGCGTCGAAGTGCTTCGGGTTCTCCTCACGCGCACGCAGATAACGCTCGATGGCCGTGCGCGCCGAACGCGGCAGAGTGCCGCGCTGCTGCTTGACGAAATCAACGACGCGCGCCACCTGATACGGCGGCAACTCCTGCAACAACACGAAGCCCGCGCCGCGATGACCCGCGACACTGCTCGTCAACAGGTTGCCGACAAACACCTCCTTGTGATCGCGCACGTCGCCGTGCCGCTGATACCACACAGCCAAGTGACCGTAGAACAGAGGGTCGCGCTCAAGCAGACCCTTGTGCAACTCGGCCACGTCCGCAAGCTTCCGG
The DNA here is from genome assembly GCA_003223935.1 of Acidobacteriota bacterium. Taxonomy (GTDB): domain Bacteria; phylum Acidobacteriota; class Blastocatellia; order Pyrinomonadales; family Pyrinomonadaceae; genus QHXQ01. The sequence goes on from QHXQ01000125.1 coordinate 13,986, forward strand.
TGCGGCGTCGTGAGCAAGCTGTTCAGCATCTCCAGACGCATGTCGCGCTCGTTCGTCATGATTCACCTCCGGTGAACGCTGTCAGCAATCAGCTTTCAGCAGTCAGCTTTTTTGTCTTTAGCTGAACGCTGATCGCTGACGGCTGACAGCTATTTTCTGCCGCGCAAGTTTGCGGAGCTTCATGCCTGCTTTAAGGCTCAGGCTTGCAGCGCAGACCTCCATCTGCGCGCCTCTTGCTTTGGCGGAGTGTGTAGGCTCCGGTCGGTCAGGGCGCGGCGAGACCGACGATGTTGTACGAACCGGGACAAGCGCCGGGTTATGGCTTGTCACTTGTCACTGTTTTTCTAGCGTTCCCCGCGCAAGTCGGAAAAGCGTTCAGCACATAGGTGCTCTACCACTGAGCTACGGGAGCAAACACTTAATACTCCCGGTGGGACTCGAACCCACGACCACCTGCGTTAAAGGCAAAGTGTGTAAGCTTCTCAAGTCAGGGCGCGGGGACGCGCCAAAATTTTCAATCAACCATAGACGGCCTCAGGCCGGACGATCAGATCGCCGCGCTCGGTGCGCTCGACCACGTAGTGCTCGAAGCGATCCATGCTGGCGTCGAGGAAGCGTGCCAGCCGCTCCTTAATCTCGCGGTCGGTCATCGCTGGCTGCACGCTTAACTCGCGCTCTGCGTAGTCGAATGAGCGACCCTCAAAACGAACGTGTACCATTGTCTCTGTCACCTCCTGAAAAAGTTGTCCGTTGTCCGTTGTCCGTTGCGCTCTTTTGCCCGCTTGCTCAGAGCTAACCAATAGTTTTTTCTGACAACATCAGTGCCTTGTGTGTGAGCGGTCGGCGGAGCAACGAACGTGTTCATTGCTCCGCCGACCGCTCTGGTGTGACCTGTTATCGTCAGGCCACTTCGCTCTCTTCCGCGAGGAAGAGGTAAGGCCGCCACTCCGGGCGTTGCGCGGCGTAGTGCCGGAGCAACGCATGGTCTAGGCCGTAGCGCAGGGCGCTCGGCGTGGCGAGCAGAGGCATGCGCGCCTCGTCGGGCGTGCGGTCGCCCTTGCGCTGGTTGCAAGGCTTGCAAGCGGCGCAGAGGTTCTCCGGCTCAAACCGGCCGCCGCGCGAACGCGGCATGATGTGGTCGAGCGTCAGATCGAAGATCGTGCCGCGCACGCCGCAATACTGGCAGCGCATCTTGTCACGCGCGAGGATGTGTATGCGCTGCTTGCCCGACTGCGCGCGCCGCCGGCGCAGGTCAATGTACTCGACCAAGCGGATCACGCTCGGCACGATGAAAGCGTAATGTTGCGAGCGCAGCACGCACCCGCCGTTAAACTCGACGGGCTGCGCCGCACCCTTCCACACAAGGCGGACGGCGCGGGCCGCTGCCACCACGCCGAGCGCCTCATACGAAGCGTTCAAAAGCAAAACCTTGCGGTTCAAACTCATGCCCGCGTCACCTCCTTCCGTTGTTGTCTGTTGTCTGTCGTTCTAAAGTTGTTGGTCGTAGCGTATGGCACAACACACGCCGTTAACAGAGCACGCGGCGAGACTCGAACTCGCAATTGACGGGGTTGCAATCCGCCGCCTTCCCTTTTGGCTACGCGTGCTTGTTTGCGAATAGTTGGCGGGCCTGACAGGACTCAAACCTGCGCGCCGCCGGTTAGAAGCCGGCCGCTCTCTTCAACTGAGCTACAGGCCCGGATATTATTGGCTGCGGCGACGAGCGTCGCACTCGCATCTTCCCGTTTACAAGACGGGCGCTCTCACTTGAGCTACGCCGCAAACATTTGATGGTTGAGGTGGGAGTCGCACCCACAACCGCGCGCTTATCAGGCGCGTGCTACTGCTTGTCTGAGCTTCTCAACCGTGCATGATTGATTGGGGTGAGCTTGATCGGAACGGACGGATTTGCACCACCAACTTCCAGCCTGTCGCGCTGGCACTCTGCTCGTTGAGTTACGTTCCGCAGGACATTTGTAAAATAACTGGGATGGTAGGATTCGAACCTACAAGGGTCACGATTTCAAAGACCGCCGCCTCTACCGTTCGGCTACATCCCAATTCCTTCTTATGCGATCTTCATTGTGCTAAGCTGCGCAAACAATTTTCACATGTAAGGATGTTGTCTATGCCTAGATACAACCAATTCCAACTCCAAGACGCCATATCTAATTCTTTGAGTTATGCTGAAGCACTACGCTATTTGAAACTCTGCGAAGCGGGTGGTAATCATGAAACGATCAAACGTTATTGCATTAAGTGGAATATCTCTACTTCTCACTTTCTTTCTCGAACAGAAATTGCAAAACGACATATATTTAGGCCGGCTGTCCCTCTTGAGACCGTGCTAATGGAACACAGCACATATAGTCGCTCGGCACTTAAAGCACGCCTCTTTAAAGAAGGTTTGAAGAAACCTATTTGTGAGCTATGCGGTCAGGGAGAAATCTGGCGCGGCAAACGTATGGCACTCATCCTAGATCATGTCAACGGGATTCGGGATGATGCTCGCTTAATGAACTTAAGAATCGTTTGTCCTAATTGCAATGCAACTTTAGATACGCATTGTGGTAAACGCTCACAGAGTCACTGTCCAATATGTGGCAGACAGATGTCGCTAGGTCGCAAGTATTGCTCTATGACCTGCTATAAGACTGTTCTTGGCAAGACACCTAAACCAGCGTTGCGGAAAGCAAATCGCCCGCCATATCGGCAACTTCTTGAACAGGTCGAAAAGTTCGGCTTCACCGCTACAGGTCGGAAGTATGGAGTCAGCGACAATGCAGTCCGCAAGTGGTTAAAGATTTATCAAAAGTACAAGTGACGCTATGCCTAATCAAGGCTCCATAAGAGCAGATTACCTTGTTGATAATACTCAATGCTCGGAGATAAAGTGGCGCGTGTAGATTTACCATCTTCATTCGTCAGATGGACATCTCCTAAAATCTGATACCGAACAAATTGGGACAATCGGAGCAGAGCTAGCGGGCCACCGTAATCTCGCCAGTCAAGTCTTTTATTATGAAGAGAGGTTGTATCGAGCCGGATGATGTCACCCACTGTGACTGTGCGATCTCGACAATCATCATCAATAGACCAAGTTGGGTACAATGGATGATGCGCGAACGCATTTCGGATTAAACGTGAAATCTGATAAACAGACTGCACCTCTTGATCAGAGTGTTCCTTAGCGTTAGGTACGGCACTGATAACCGCCTCACGAATTTGGGCGGCCATGAGATAAATGGCAGCACGATGAAGGCTGCATGCAGCATAGTCTGCTTCTTCTGGCGTCAAGGCGATTTCATCATATTCCACTTTATGCTTACCGTGAGTCCATACTAGCGGCAGATCAAGCGGCTGTCGTTTGGTGGTAGTTGCCAGACGGACAGCAGAGGCAAGACGGAATTGGAGTTCAGCAGCCTTAAGTAAGCGGATTTGTACCGTATTATCTTCCATTAACCTTCTCCATAAGCCTCGTATAATATCTATAAAGCTTCTGATCACGCTATACCTTATCTGCACTGCGGTGCTTGGAGTCGAACCAAAATCTCCGGATTCAGAGTCCAGCATCCTGCCAGTTGAACGACACCGCAAAAGGCGTGGGCGCGGAGACAGGATTTGAACCTGCGTTCTCCAGCTTATGAAACTGGTGAGATGGGCCGCTTCTCCACTCCGCAATAATTTCGATGGCTGGTAGTGGACTCGCACCACTCTCTCCGGCTTTTCAGGCCGGCGCTTGCGCTCTCTCAGCTACCCAGCCGTGCGTGAACCAAATGGCGGGAGCCGGATTTGCACCGGCGCACACACGCTTATGAG
>QHXQ01000030.1 GCA_003223935.1 Acidobacteriota bacterium
CAGACTTTGCTGCTTGACCTGCTGGCGCGGAGTGTAGGTCAAGTCAAGTTGCAAGGTATTGCCATAAGTTAGATGCTTGAGCGCACCCCAAGCGCGATACTGGAGATTAGAGGCGAGCGTTGTGCTGCCAGTGCCGCCGAAGTTCGTTCCTGTCAGACTGTTCAACTGTCCGCTCTGGGCATCGTAGTTATAAGCGACGCTTGTGCCGGACGGATAGGTGACAGTTTGCAGTTGTCCGCCGATGGTGTAAGCATAGTTAATCGTGTAAGCGTTATTGGGCAGACTGGCGAAGTGTCTGGTCTCCCACTGCAACTGTGACAACGGATAATAATGGTAGTCGACGGAGCCGGAGCCATCTGTCATCTGGCGGCGATTGCCGGCCGCATCGTAGGTGAAAGTCACCGGCTGTGCGGTGGCGACGTTCTGCCCTGAAGCCACGTTGGTTAAGTCGTAGCTGATGCCCGTCACCATGTGCCGGTTGTTGTAGGTAAAGTTGGTTAGGACGCCGCGTGCGTCTTTGACGGATTGGACGGTGTCGTCGTTATTGTATGTGTAGATACTCACTAGCGGGTTATGATTTTGATCCTGCTGTATCGGCACATGGCGCTGCCCCAGCCGGCCATACCCATCGTAAGCCATCGTCGTAGTCTGGTAGGTGCTGCCCTCTTGGTCTGGCTCAGGGTTAGGTACCGCGCCTTGATACACTCTGGCGCGCGTCACCTGATCGCGCGCGTTATACTTACCTGTCGTCGCCAAGTAAACCGTGCCGTTCCAGTTCAGCACTTCAGTCTTCACCGTGCGACCTAACACATCGGCATAGACCTTCTGCTGCCGCCCCATCGCGTCTCGTTGGGTTACAACCGCATCCCCTGCACAGCCACAACCATCATAGATCAGTTCCTGATTGAATGACCCATCTGCATTGGTCGAGTAGGTCGGTCGGCCCTTCCAGTCATAATCCTGAGTAGCATAGTGCCAACCGCCATTAGGATTTTGATTACTTGGAGCATCATCACCTGCCGGCTCCCACGCATTGGTCATCTCGGTCGGGTTCGACTGCTGGACGACGCGCCCCATCACGTCATAGACCACGTGCTGCCCACGATAGCCGCCCGTGCTGCCGGGGAACAGGCTCGCCGAAGCGTAAGTGCGCCCCATGCCATCGAAGACTTGAATGGCATAAGTCTCGTTATTAGTGCCGTCCTGTATCTTGCTGAAGGTCTGTACCCATTCTTGGCCCGGCGCATAGACGAAGCGCGTGTAAGCGCCATTGACCGAGTTAAAGACTTTGACCACCCGCCCGGCATCATCATACTGCTCGGTCTGGACAGGGCCGGGCTGGTTCGTCGTCACGTTCGGTAGCGGCGTCTGCACCTGCCGGACTGCGCCCATGTCGTAGTCATACTTGGTCGTCGCGGTGAAGCCATCTGGGTCGGTCACAGTGGTCGGGTAAGCGTAGGTGCTGATGGTCAGCCCCGTGAGTGGCTGCTCCGTCTGATCGATGAAGACATCTGCATAGCTCACGCTGGTTTGATGCCCTACTGGGTCGCGGCTGAAGACGACGTTGCCGGTTGTATCGTACCCGGCAGTGGATTCTAAATATTGATTTGTGTTCGTTACATCTACGCGCCGCACGCTCGTCACATTCGCGCGCCCCGTAGCGAAGCTCGTGCCATATGCTGAGTCATGCTGTGAGGCTTGCGCAGGCGTATCCACGAGCCGCCCCGCATCAGTCTGGTCATAGAGATAACTCACCTGAGAGACAAGCTGCCCGCCGCCGACATCTGTTCCGCCGTCATACAAGTAACTGGTGCTCGGCAGCCCGATGATGCGCCGACTCGTGTAGGCCGCATCGAGGTTATAGTCGGTGTGCGTGCGCCGCAGCACAGTCACAGCGTCTGCATTGTACTCAAAGACATCGCTCGGCAGGTGGAAGCCTAAAGTAGTCTCATAAGCCGTGCGCGTGCGCTGGTGATTCCCATTCGGGTCGGTGATGTTGACTTCAGTAACCCGCGGGTTCACTTGGTAAGAGATGCTTTGATCATCCTGCTCCCACGTGATGTTAGTTGTCTTCTGCACTGCTGGATTTCCAGCAGCAAAGAACTCTTCTTTTACTGTTAGCCCTTGCTGCCATGTCGTGCCGTAACTCTCCTTATAGCTCGTCCCATCCGGTATCGTCTCTTGCCCGAACGCACCATTTAGATCATAGCTATAAGTCGTCACCGCCTCTTGCTCATTGTTCCACTCTAGCGCCCAGTCGCGCCGGTCACTCACGCGCGGGCAGTCGCTGCTATTAGCCGGCAGCGTGTACTTGGTATAAGCGAGTTGATGATTATCCGCCGAGTAGCGACTAATCTGCTGCACCTGCCCGTAAGAGTTATAGGCGAAGCGATAGCTTGAGCCATCCGCCAAGCCGACCTGCGTCAGCACATTGATGAGTTGCTGGCTCTGCGGCCCCAACACCTTAATAGACGGATCGAAGTTTGCCCCTATCATCACCGTGCCGTAACCGAAGGTCGCCCACTCATGGGTCTGCCCATGCCACGTCTGCATGATCGAGAGCAGGTTCTGATAGTTGTCGTAGTTGAACTGGATGCTGCGCGCTAAGGTATCTATGATCTGACTGATGTGCCCCCAGCCATCGTAAGCCACGCTGATGAAGTTGCCGTTCCGATCCTTAATCTCAGCACAGCGATATGCGCCGTTGACGAGCGTATAGGTCAAGAGCGACCCGTCGGTCGGTTGCAGGTAGAGCGTGCTGCCGTAATCGACGAGTTGGAGATATGAAGAGTCCGCCGCTTGATAGATGTTTGAGCCGTTCGTGGTCTGTCGTAACTCAACCCGCGCGCCTGATGGCGTGATCAGCAGGTAAGCATACTTACCCGTCTGCGAGTTATAGAAGCGCGGCTGGATCGTGGGGAAGCCAAGGCGGAAGCCCGGCGCAGGTGTGCCGTCATCCGAGTTGAACTCGATGGCCGAGCCGTCCTTCGTCCAGACCAGCGAGTTGTAGCTGAGACCCAAGCCCAAGTCCAAACCGGCGCGACCGGGCAATGAGACGAGCGGCAGCGACCAGTTGTAGTTGCCGGAGAGTAGCTCAACGCCGCCCCCGCCGGTGCGGTTGCGCGGCGCAAGGCGCTGCTGCGCGAAGTTCTCACTGGCGGTCGTCCCGATCTGGACTCGCAGGCCCGTGCTGTCGTTATTATAAGTGCTGTTTGCGCCATAGCCGACCGAGAAGTCGATGACATCGCCTGCCGCGACCGTCTGTGTGAGTGAGAACGGTACGGCTTGCCCATAGCCGTTGATGTTACCGCTGAAGATCGTTGTCCCATTGTGCGTAATCAACACATCGGTCGTTGTACCCACGGTGTCTATGCCTTGGAAGCGCCCGGCGAGGTTGACAGTCGCGGCCGAAGTCGCTGTCCAGCGCACAACACTTCGCTGGCCCGTCGCGCCCGGATGCAGGTTGAGCATATCCGGCGGCTGGACAACTGAAGGCGCGCCAGCGTATGTCTGGGTTGTGCCGGTGCTGTTTTTAGTCACCATCGGCACCCCTTGGATACTGCTCGACACCCAAGTATCAAGCCCCGACCCGTACTGGTTGTTGTGCGTATCGTAGAGCGTGAATGCGCCGCCACCAGATTGATAGCCATAGCTCCACGCCCCATTCGGGTTCTGCGTATTAGAGAAGTCGCCTATAGCGTCGCTGGCACTGTTAGTAGCGGTGCTCCATGCTTCGACCTCGGCGATCCGTGCCACACCGTCCACAGCAGCGTTAACGACTACTCTAATCTTGCTCGTGGTCACAGGGGCAAAGTTTATCTGCTTCCAGACCAGATTATTATTGGTGATACTCCCGCCCGGTAGAGTCTGCCACGCACTGCCAGTCCAATACTGGATGTTGAAAGCGGTTGCACCATACTGGGTAAAGGTCTGTGAGGGCGATGGGTCGGCTTGCGTCATGTAAGCCGGATAATCGGCGATAGTGAAGACATCCACTTCACTGATGGTCTTCGAGCCATTGAAGTCAACCTGAAGCCATGAAGGCAACCCATGCTCGTCGCGCCAGAAGCCATTGATGTCGCTGTTATCTGGCAATAAGTGCCCATAGCGTTGCCCATCGTTGGTTGAGGACGGATAAAAGTGTGATCCCGGATAGACACCATCCTGCGTGTAGTTCTGCGCTGTAGCCACGCCGCCATTAGCAGCCAGAGCTACGTTGACGCGCGCAACGGTCGCGGGCGCACCGGCAAGAATTGCGACCTCAGCCGATGTCAGCGAGCGGTTGTAGATGCGCACGTCGTCCAACTGCCCATCGAAATAGCCGTAGGGGAAGCCACCCAGCCAGCCGGTCGCGGCATGCACATTATTCATCGGACTGGTCAGTCCCGTCCTGACGAGCACGCCGTTGATGTAGAGCTGCGGTTGCTTGTTCGTATAGACCACCGCCACATGCGTCCAGCCGGAGAGCGCAGCTTGGTAGACGAGTGTCGCCGGCATGTAGGAAGCGGCATGCTCATAGACGCTCACGCCGTTCGTGCCCATTGAGACACCGATGCCTGAGTCGCCATTGTTATACCAGTTGGGCCCGATGACATAACGCTGCCATTGGCACCCGCTCGTGCCGATGGTCATCTCCGAGTCAACCTCGTGCGTGGAGCGCGGCTTGGCCCAGAAGGCGTAGGTGAAGTTGTTGGTCAGGTTGGCGAGCGCCGTACCATCTGTCACGCTCACATAGTTGGACGTGCCGTTGAAGTCGAGCGCACCGGTGCCGACTTTACCGGTGTACCAAGATGGGCCTTGCAGCGCGCCAGTGTTGTTGTTGCCGGTGGCATCCGCCGCTGTCGTCCCTGAGCTTTCATCGAACTGCCAGCGCGCAGTCAGATAGACATCATTGTAGTCGCCGAGTGTGCCGCCGATGACGGCGTTCGAGATGGTCGCGTTAGGGCTGCTCAACGAGGTATCAACTCTGAGCGGATAGGTCAGCGTGCCGGTGTGCGCGTAGAGGAGGTTGCCGTTCTTATAGTATTTGACCGTGCCGCTTTCGACCGCAACGCGAAGGCGATCACCTGCTTGGTATGTACCCAAGTACGCGACGTAATTGCCAGACTCGTAAGCGGTGATGTTCCCGTCGTAAGTTAAGTAGATGGCGTAGCTGATCTCCGAATAGTTCTGGTTGGCGTCCCCGCTGCTGCTCAAGCCGCACATTCGGGCCGTATTAGCCTCAGTGGCAGTGAACTCGACGTAGCCATCGCCTGAGGTGATGATCTTGGTTGAAGATGCACCAGCGTTGCCCCAGCCGGCTGGGGCAGTCTTCGTCAAGGTGTTGCCTGAGACTAGCACGCCCACAGCATTATGCCACACGACATTCTCTTGCGGTAGCGTTGGGCCGGGCGCAGCACAGCTAATAGTCTTAGGTGAGCCGGAGAGTGACGGTGAACCAGTGGGCAGGAAAGTTGAGTTGGCGATGCGCGCCGTAATGTTGTGGACGTGCGACGTGCCATCGCGCAGAGCAGCAGGTGTGCTGATGCTAAAGCCGTGCCGACCATCGCCCTTGCCAGCGTTGTAGAGGTCTTGGCGGTAGATGTCGGCCGGCGTGCGCGTGACGAAATTACCGTCGGCGAAGATGTCCACCTCAACCGGCGTGTTAGGTTGACTTGTCGCCCACGCCCAGCCGCTGATCGTGGCGCAGCTTGCCATATCGAACCAACCCTCGAAGCTTGGCGCACTCACAGCTACGGCTACATTGGTTGTTGGCTGGCCGAACCATTCCACTCCGTCCTGCACCATCTGCCATTGGAAGTTGTAGGTGCCAGCAGCGGTCGGTGCAATAACATCGAAGCTGAAGGTCACGTTCGTCTGCGGCGCAACTGCTGCCACAGGCAGTTGCACCCGGCCCAACCGCCAGACTGAGACATCCGGTGGGTTCTGCGCACCAAGATGATAGAAGGCATCAGGCGTCCAAGTTGTCGTGCCCATGTTCGTCAATGTGATCGAGACGGTGTAGGTCTGCCCTGCAATCATGGTGGTCGGGACAGACTGCGAAACGAACACCGCATCGTTGCCGCCTGAGACGGCAGCAAACATGCCGGTTAAATTGCTGGCACCGAAGGTGCGTGCCGCCCATTTGAGTGCGAACGGTGTATCGGTGATAGAGAAGCCCCCGCCTTCGCGCATATAATCGAACCGTGTCGTATCAGTTGTGGCTAGATGCTCAGGTAGCCGAGGTTGGGCCGCGGCGAGCTGTAGGTTCTGTGGTCTAGCCTGGTTGCTGCTGGCTCGATGCGGCACCGGCTGTGGCGATGGCTGTGGTTGCGCGCCATGATCTTCATTGCAGCGCGGGCTGTGCGGTGGACAGTTGCGTAAGGTCGAGCGAATAGCGGCCGGGGCATGTGGCCGTTGCGGCTGATGCTGGCGCACCAGATTGAGGTCAGGGAGATGCGTGCCGGGTCGCCCGCGCAAAGGTGGTCTGCCGTGTCTATCAATATTATTGCTCTGCGGGCCGCTACTGACCGCATTAGTTACCTCACCGTTGTGCTGGCTAGTGTCCTGGCTGCCATTGGCATTATGATGTGTTTCATCACCTGCCTTTGTGCCTTCGTCGGCTGGGAGCACGCTCAGAGATGCAAGCGTGCCCACTGCATTTAGAACTCCGCCAGAGGCGACTCTGCCGTTAAGCGCGGCGAGTTGACGTGTGCTCTTGACGAGTGCGTTGCGCGTCAGTTCAACGCTCAGGTGTGGGCGCAGCGTCTTGATCAGGCCAACTGCACCGCTGACAAGTGCCGCAGCAGCAGATGAGCCGGTCAGAGTATCATAGCTGCCGCCCGGCTTCGTCGTCAAGATATTCACGCCGGGAGCAGCCACTGTTGTATGCGCCGCGCCCCAGTTCGACCATGAAGTTAAAGCATCGAACTGATCAGTTGCCGCGACAGCGATGACATTGGGCAGATCGTAAGCTGCCGGATAATGAGGTGTCTGATCAATGTCTCGGCCGCTATTGCCTGCGGCGCAGACGAAGACGACGCCATGATCGATAGCGCGGGCAATGGCTGCCTCAAGCGCCTGCGAATGATGCTCTGTGCCCCATGAACAGTTAACGACCTGTGTGCCGTGCGACGTTGCGTAGTCGATAGCTTCAATGGCATGAGCTACGTCGCCTGTGCCATCGCGGTCAAGCACGCGCAAGGACATCAAACTCGCACTCCACATGACACCGGAGATGCCTGTGTGGTTATCACCTTGCGCAGCGATGATGCCGGCTACGCCCGTGCCGTGCCCCTGCTCATCTTTGATCTGATTTGAGTCGGTGATGAAGTCCCAGCCGTGCTGATCGTTTGGAAAGCTACTGCCTGATACGTGACCCCGTGGCGCTGGTGTTGGGTTCGTCCACTGGTTAGCTTTCAGGTCTGGGTGCGTGAAGTCAATACCACTATCGATGACGGCGATGATGGTGTCAGTTGATCCGGTTGTCTGCGCCCATGCTTCGGTGCTGCCGATGTCTGCGCCAGAAGTACCACCTGCTTGGCCCGTGTTTTTGAGTGCCCACTGCTCTGCGAAGCGTGGATCGTTAGGCGTTATATCATCGGCAGTAATGAGGTAGTTTGGTTCGACAAACTCAACCACGGGATTGTTGGATAAAATGGCGGCAACTGTGTCTGTGTTCTGATTAGAAGAGAGAGTTAAGCGCTCGATACCAGATGCGCCGCGCAAGGGTTGGCGCTGCACACCAAGTTGTTGCATGAGCGCGTCTTGGTCTTGTTCAGAGACGCCCATGCGGAAGCGGAGGAGTAGTTCACCAGCGCGCCGGTCGCTCTGTTGCGCTGGTTTAGCTGTCGCTGCTGGCGCGTCCTGTCGCGTCGCGGGCTTAGGTCGTGCCGATGTGGTCCGGGCAGAGACGCGGCCGGTTGTTACCGGCGTCGGTAGTACCGGCGTTAGGATCGCTGAGATAAGAAGTAAGCAGACGAGTTGGACACGCGGCGTGCCGGGACAAGCGGAGGATCGGCGCATGGTGGATGGCCTCTATAAGTGAAGCCCAGTCGGTGTTGCTAACTGGCGAAAGGTTAACCATGAGGACGCAAGTCCGAGGATACTGCGTCCGCGACTCTTAGGCTGACGTTGACAACTTGGTAACTGAGGCTTGACGACGGTAGACGGTGCGGCCAAGCTTCATCAAACATGAAAAGCGGTCGGACTATATGCCGCTTGCGCGGAAACTGTCAAGCGATTTTTTACGCGGGTGGACTTTAGATGTTACCCTCTTTGCTCGCAGACGAGCGCAATGTAGCGGGCAGTAGCCGGGGTGGAATTTCGTCCAAATACAAGAACTGGTCAGAAGGGTTGACGCGACCAATCCATTTAAGACCAATCAAGGGATTAGCAGAGGGATGTTGCTGTGGATGAAATATAGATCGATATTTCCGATGCGCGTGGGCGACGAGCGAGAAGTAATGGTGTGGCGCGCTCACACTAAAGCATCAAGATTCATCTCTATGTTAAATAGCGGGCAGTGATCCTAAAATGCACACCAAGCGCATGCCTCACACGGCCGCGCGCCAAAGCCACTTGTGGCGATCTCTTGAACGACGCTTATAAACGCTTTTTTATTTGCAGCAATCTGTGGCTGATTATACTTCACCTCGACCTTCGCCATAGTGATTACGTTTAGGAAAGTAATCTTGATTGAGGTGAATTCGGGGTAAGTGATGCGGGCGAGCAAGTAATACAAGAAGGTCGGCAGATCATACGCAAGCGATTCTGACGTCGGTAATTTTCCGGAAGAATTAGTCTTGTAATCTACGACCTCAAGTAACCTGTTGGAATGCAGACTAACACGGTCGGCTTTACAGCCGAGTTTAACGTGGAGTCCGCTCACGTTTACGACGTGCATCATATACACTTCGGTGCCGAGGGTTTGTTCCGGTGAAGAAATCATCTCATCCACATAGCGTCGTAACACTTCACGGCCTCTATCAAAGTACACCTTCGATTCACATTCATTAGCGAAGCCCTTATCCCAGTGCCGTGCAAGAAGCAGGCTCAGGTTAGCTGCTGGCCACTGCTCTTTGTCTTGGTGATGCAAGGCGTCGAGTGCGGCGTGTAGGCTACGACCGAAGGAAAGGGCAGATGAATTTGCGGATGCCGATATTTTATTAACATGACGCAGCTGTTACCAGCACCACAGGAGAGATATGATTATCTCAAGAATTTACTGATTGAAGCACGAGAGAAGGCTAGATTGACGCAAGTGGAGCTAGCTAGTAGGCTTCACCGCCCGCAATCATTTGTATCTAAAATCGAGCGTGGGCTACGAAGGGTTGACGTAATTGAGTTTCTAGAGATAGCCAAAGCGATTGGATTCTCGCCTACGAAGTTTTTAGAGAAACTAATTCGCAATAAATGAAGGGGGTTGCCGATAAATCTTTGATTTGTGTAATCTTTATGCCGCTCTACGACTTTATTACCCAAGAAATGTGGCGGATTAGGGTACAGCTTAATCAAAATCTATCTTTTACAACTTTAATTTTCCGTCTGATACTTCATTTTGGTAGGCGTTTACCGCAAACCCCAAGTTCGATTTTCATAACTTTATTATTGACAGACATGTACTTCAAGGACGGGGTTAGTATTGCCTGCTGCGTTTGCGGCTGAGAAAGCCAGCGACTCTCTCAATCCGCAATCGGCAGAAACTTACCTGTGGAGGAGACCTATGAAACCGAACGCTTGCGAAAGTCTGTTTGGCCGAGAGATACCGCGCCGTCAATTTCTGAGCACCGCGCTCTTGGGCGGCAGCGCCGCAGTGCTCACCGCGACGTGTTGGTCGCCGCGCACGCTGGCGGCCGGTCATACAGACGCCTTGTTACTAAGCTGTATGGATTATCGGCTGGTGGACGAGACGGAACGCTACATGACGCGGCGCGGGCTGCGGAACAAATACGATCATATCGTGCTGGCCGGAGCAGCGCTCGGCGCGATCACGGAGAAGTTCCCTGAATGGAATAAGACGTTCTGGGATGAGTTAGGATTGGCGATTGATCTGCACGGGATTCATCAAGTGCTCCTGTTGGATCATCGAGACTGCGGCGCGTACAAGCAAATCTTTGGCGAAGATTTGGCCAAGACGCCCAAGAAAGAGACCAAAGTGCACACGGCGCAGTTGCAGAAGCTACGGGACATGATCAAAGAGAAGTATCCAAAGCTTGAGGTTGAGACGCTGTTGATGAATTTGGCCGGGCGAGTGGAGTCAGTGTAGCGGCCCACACCAAACTTTGCGGGCTGGCTTTGCGCCCGTGCCGGAGCCAACTCTGCTGCGAATTAAAGCCCCACGCAAAGATGCGAAGGAAATGTACTCATGTATCTCCGTCTAAGTTTGCTCGGACTATGTCTCGTGCTGTTTGGCTCGCATGCGCTTGCTGCTCCGGCAACTCTCTGCGCGCGCGTGAAGGCGCAGCCGGACGCATGGGTAACGGCGCGGGTTGACGCGCTCGTGTTGGCGGCGCGGGCGGCGTATGAGCACGACGAGGCACAACCGGCTTATGAGCGTGTGCTTGGCGGCATCGCCACGACGATCAAGCAGTGCAAGCTCGCGCAGGATGAAAGCTTCATCGGTCGTTATCGTGAGTTTGTCGAGTACATCGAAGCGGCGAACGTTGCGCGTCTGCCCGATCATGAACTTGGCTTCAACGTGCCCGACAAACAATACTTCGCAGAGACGCAACAGTATGTGCAGATTCCTGAATTTCTGTTGCAGCCCGATTTCCTCCGCGCCGTCTCGCGCTACGAGACCTTAGCGCGCGCCAAAGCTCTGCTGCGCCAACTCAACGAGTGCCGCGCGCCCGACGATCAACTCATCTTCTTCAGCTACAAGTCGCGCCATCTCGGCACGCCCGACAGTCCCGACAGCTACGGCCGGCTCTTGATCGTCGTGCCCGGTCATGCAGCGCAAGGCGTGCCGGAGAAGTGGGTGCAGTTCGGCATCACCGACCCGGGCGCGCGCGCGCATGTACGCAACGTCTCGGTCGTCTCAACCATCCTCGCGCCCGACGGCACGGCGAACGTCTATTTCAAAGACTTCTATCGCACCTATCGCCGCGACGGTTCGCTCACAATCAATGGACGTTGGGAACTCGGCTATGGCGACGACAACTGCGTGCAATGCCACAAGAGCGGCATCCTACCAATCTTCCCCGTCGCCGGCAGCGTGAGTGCAAGCGAGCAGCCAAACGTCGAAGCGGTCAATCAACGTTTCCGCGCTTACGGTACACCGCGCTTCGACAAGTACATAGACACAAGCAAGTTCGGCCCCGGTCTCGGCACCGCAGACTTGACCGAACGCAACCAACGCTTCGGCGCAAGCTTCAGTAACACAACCGTCGCGCACGCGATGACCTGCGCCGCTTGTCATCAGCCGGAACGACTCGGCTCGCTCAACTGGCCGATGGATCGCACCATCATCAGTTCCTACATCAAAGGCGGGCAGATGCCCTACGGCTATACCCTCCAAACCACCGAGCGCAACGCCCTCTACGACCGCTTAATTCAAGAATACTTCGCCACCGACCCCACACACCCCGGCATCCTCAAGTCTTGGCTCTTAGGCCGGGCGCATTGAAACAGCAACACGTGCTTTTCGCGCCGCAGTTTTCATGTAGAATGAGCGCAACCGGATTGTGAGCGACGATGACGACCTTAGAGATGCAGCAGTTGATGGATTTCATCCTTGCCCAACGGGTGCAGTTTATGATTACCATGCGACGGGTGGAGGAAAATCAGGCACAGATGGCGCAACTCCAGATGCGCTTAAGCAATACCATGCGGCAACTGACTGAAGCGCAGACACGCGCCGCAGTCAGAATAATAGAAGCGCAACGTGGCTGGCGGAAACATAGGCACGCACGGACGAGCAGTCTGCGACACTGGTTGATTCTTTGGCTCACACGAATCAAAAGCTGGACGCGCTCATAGACATCGTGCGCGAGCAGCGCAACGGCAAGGCTCAAGGTGGCTATTGATTATCTCTCCTACGAAGCGTGCAGGCGTGCCAATACTGCAAGAGGCTAATGACGAAGAACAAGTTAGAGACTGAAGTAATACCTGACAGCAAGCAACAAGAAGTCTCACCACTTCCGGCGTACTTCTTGTCGCTCACGGTTGAGAATGTACGTTGCTTTGGCCCTGCGCAATCCCTAGACCTGTCAGATGGAAATGGCCGCCCTGTTCAGTGGACACTTATTTGGTAGTGCTCAAAAGGTAATGCTCGGTCTTTGAAAAGAGCGGAGCGACTCGCTGTAATAGGAAGTGACCAAACTTTCTTTACAAGGAGTCGCCCCGATGTCATCCCGCCCGCGCGGCATGTCGTCTGCGGCAAGGAGTCGGGGCGAACCTCCGGCGTCGAGCGGTTCAACTGTACGCTGCGGCAGCGGGTCTCGCGGCTGGTGCGCAAGCCGCTCTCGTTCTCAAAGAAGCTGGCGAATCACATCGGGGCGATCAAGTACTTCATCTGTCACTACAATCGGGAGGTGATTCGCCTTGTTTGACCAGCATTACCTTTTGAGCACTACCACCACTCGAAAGGAGCAACAGCGATGGCAAAGCAGAAAGCAACCAAGCGCCGCACCAACATCAAAGACCTGCCGAAGAAAAAGAAAGAATTAAGCAAGGGTGAGCAGAAGAAAATACAGGGCGGCAGTCAACCCCCGCCCGACATCCAGAAACCGGGGCATCTGGCTTAATGAGCAGTAGCCCATACCCGTATGGCAACTTGAAAGGGGCGTAGCAATGGCCAAAGACACTAAGCGGCGGACCAAAACCAAAGCCCTACCTAAGAAAGAGAGAAAGTTGACGGCTAAAGAATTGAAGAAAGTTAGAGGGGGCGAGACTCTAACGCCTGTAAATTCTCCTTTTGACATTCAACAAGAGGTTACCGTCAACAAGCCCAAGACTCAGGATAAGGCGTTCCAGGCGTTTGATGGATATGTTCGTGGCTGATTAGCAAACAAGCGGCGAGGGTGTCTGAAGCTCCCCCGCCGCTTTTGCTTTGGGCGGCATTGGAATTGTTGGGCCGACTTTCGTTGGGCAAAAGGCTGCCGTTAAGCAAAGCCACTCAGTCGTAGCGGTTTGCCTAACGGAAGGGTCTTGCCCAACAATTCTTTCTCCCTTCGCAAAATAGTTGTAAAATCAGCGTCCACTACGCGAAAGGAAGAATCATGGTTACTAAATCGAAAGCAGGCAAGAAAGAGCAGAAGATAAGTCGTGTCAAAGTTGGGAAGCTCAGTAAAGAGGCGGTCAAGTCCTTGACCTCAAAGGAATCAACGACGGTTCGCGGCGGGAGTGCTACCACACAGACACAGCCCTTCAAGCCTGAGACAGATGGGCCACCGTGGGATAAAATCTTCAATAAAAGTGGCGACGCACCAGCATAGAAGAAGCTAAGATGGAAAGATACGGTTTAGTTCTTCCTACTTCTCTATCAGAGTAATCTTGCCCAACAGAACGAGTCTCAAAGGGTTCTGTGAGGCAAACCGCTACGACTGAGTGGTTTTGCCCCAAAATCTTCGCTTGGCCGGCCCCGCTTGAGTTAGGCTTGGCTAAAAGTCCTTGCGCGCTACCATGCGCGCTACCATCCACCTTACAGACAGCATTCGTACAACAGCTTGAAAGGAGCGCCCTTAAATGACCAAGCGAACGAAGAAAGCAAACACAACCAAACAACGCGGCAGAGTCAAAGTGAACAAGCTCGAAAAGACGGATCGAGAGTTGAGCCGGAAGGAACAGAAGAAGGTCAGAGGCGGGCGGATTGCCAGCAGCGCGTCAAGTGGTGACGCCACAACACAAATGACCAATGTTTTCGGCTACGTGCCCGCTTCAGTTCCCGCGCCGCCTACGACGCAATCCAGCACCAGTCAGCCGCCGCCCACGAAAGAGAACTGAAAGAAATCTCGGAGAATAAACAAGGTGCGATTCCACCAACGCGCGGTCGCAAACCAAAGTAGGCCGGGCACGAGAAAGAGCGCGCCGATCATAACGGTGACGGTGCGCGGCGAAACCTGGCAGCGGTCGAGCAGTTCGCCGGTCGCATAGTTCGAGGCGGCGAGCGCGAGCGTCAAGAGCGCCAACTCGGCGGCGAACACACGCCCGCGAAAGTTGTCTTCAACCGACCCTTGCAAGAGCACGGTCGAGAAGACCCAGAGGATGCTGCCGCCCATATGCGCGATGAAGAGCAGCAGGAGCGCGAGCGCGAAATTGTGCGCGCCGCCGAACGCGGCGTAGAACAGGCCGCCCAACAGAAATGCGAAGCCGATGGCCGCCTGCATGCGGCGCCGCGATTCGCCCGCGAGGATGCGCGCAAACACAGGCCCCACGGCCGCAATTGCGGGCCACAAAAATAACTATTGCACGGAGGCGCGTGTAGTGGTATAAGGCGCGGCCATCCGGGCACGTGCTGGATGTGCGTGACCCACACGTTGGTGGGGTGAGGACGCCGACGTGCCGCGCCGGTTAGTTGGAAATCGGTGCGACCTCACAACGCGAGTTGTGAGAAGAAGCGGCGGGGATTGTGGCATGTCCCCGCCGCTTATATTTTGTAGCGACACTTAACACCCGCCATGTCCCGACAACCGAACATCAGCACAGTTACCCACGAATGTCTGGCGCGCGCTTCAGAAAGCCAGTCGGCGGCTTAACCGTTTAATGTTATAGTTAGGCGCAGCGACCTAAGCGCGCCGCCACCCGAAGAATCGAAGATGCTTGCTCCAGATACAGTTTTGCAGCAGCGTTACCGCGTCATACGCCAACTCGGACAGGGCGGGATGGGCGCGGTCTATGAGGCTTTGGACGAGCGCCTGCACCGCACTGTGGCGTTGAAAGAGACGCTCGTGGAGACCGAAGAGTTGCGGCGCGCGTTCGCGCGCGAGGCGCGTCTGCTCGCCAATCTCAATCATCCGGCGCTGCCCAAAGTGATCGATCATTTCAGCGAAGAGGCAGGGCAGTATCTCGTGATGGAGTTCATCGCGGGCGCAGACCTCGCGCAACAGTTGGCGCAGCGCGGGCAGCCGTTTCCGTTTGCGACCGTCACGCGCTGGGCCGATGAACTGCTCGACGCGCTCGAATACCTGCACGGGCACGAGCCGCCAATCATTCACCGCGACATCAAGCCGGCGAACCTGAAACTTTCGCCACAAGGCCGGATCATCCTGTTAGACTTCGGACTGGCGAAGGGCACGGCCGGGCAGATGACACGCGCGCAAGCGAGCGTGAGCGTGCTCGGCTACACGCCGAACTACGCCGCGCTCGAACAGATTCAAGGCGAGCGCACCAGCCCGCGCAGCGACCTCTACTCGCTCGCCGCCACGCTCTATCACCTGCTCACAGGCCAGACGCCGGTTGACGCTTTGAAGCGCGCCACCGAAGTCTTTCACGACGAAGCCGATCCTTTGCGCCCGATTGGTGAGTTGAACCCGCAAGTGCCGCGCGCGCTCGCCAATGTGTTGATGCAAGCATTGGCCCTTAGGCCGTCGCAGCGTTACGACAACGCCGCAGAGTTGCGCGCCGCCCTGCGTCGTGCGCAGGCACCCACCTCAGCCTTGGCGGAGACGCTTATTGATAACCCTTTGACCCAACAGGGCGCGCCGACGCCCGCGACCGTCGCGCCCGTCACACCGGCTAACGAGACCGCGCTCTCGCCGCAGGCGCTCGAACGTGAGACGATCTTAATGCCCGCGTCGCCGGTCCAGACTGCGCTGCCTGCGCCGGCCACACCACGGGGCGGCGAGACGGTCACGGTTGCCGCGCCGCCGACACATGCGCGCAGACGTTGGCCCATGTACGTCGCACCGCTAGTTGTCTTATTGCTCGTCGCAGGCGTGCTGCTCGCTTATCAAATGCGCCATAGGTCGGCGTCGGTTGCGCCCGCGCCGCCTGACAACAACAACACTGCGCCGCAGACCAACCAACAGCAGACGCCCGCGCTGCCCACACAGACCGAGCAGCCCGTCGCAGAGCACACGCAACCGACGCCGCAGCCGACCGCGTCGCCGGCCCACGCAAAGCCGCCGACGGAAACCAACACGGCGGACGAGGCGCGCAAAGCCGAGCAGCAACGCGCGGAGCAGGAACGGTCGCACCCGCCCGAAGCCGAGAACGTGCCGCCGCCGCCCGCGTTCGCTTCGAACGACCCGGAGATTCGTCGTGCTGTGGTCCAAGCGCAAATGGAGGCGCAGCTTGAGAGTGCGCGTATCGAGTTTGAGCGGGCGCGCATCGAAGCGGCCAACGCCCAACGCGACCTCGAACGCACGAGACAACAGTACAAGAACGGCGCGGTCAACGCGGCGGCGGTGGACGCGGCCACACAACGCATGTATGAAACGAGCATGGCCCTAGCCAAAGCGAACGCGCGTTTGCAGTCGCTTAGAGCGGCAGCTCGCACGGCGGAAGGTCGCCCGCCTCAGCCTAACAACCCGAACAACATGCCGCGTCGCTTGCGTCGGCGCGGGCTGAACGGCCAGCCGCCGCCCTAGACGCAAGCCAAGTTGCGCCTCACCGACAGAATCGAAAGGAGCGAGTCTGTTGCGCTACAGCGTGCTCGTCGCCGACAACTTTCATTACATGGACGAGGTAGAGCGTTACCAACTCGGCGAGTTCCATACGGCCGAAGCGGCGCTCGCAGCCGCGCGCTGCTTGGTTGACGACGAACTGGCCGCGCATTACCAACCCGGCATGTCTGCCAACGAACTCTACCGGCTTTACACCAGCTTCGGTGTTGACCCGTTCATCGTCTCAGCCGACGGCGACTGCCATTTCTCCGCTTGGGACTATGCGCGCGGGCGTTGCCAAGAGCTTTGTCGCGCCGATTGAGCAGAGCGGTTCACGTCGCATACTCAAAAGCAAAAAGATGCCGTGCCCAGAAGGCGCGGCATCTTACGCATCAGTCGTTATGTCGTTCGTAGCCTGTTACGGTCGGCCGAAGATGTCGCCGAGAATGCTGCCGGTCCGACGGCGCGGGTAATTCCGCCCGTACCCACCGTAGCGCTGGAACCCTTCCTGATAGCCGCGCACGAAACCATCACGGTACGACTGCTTGTAAGCTTCGCGGTTGCCATAAGAAGAGTTGTAGCCGTAGGTGGCGTTGCGGTAGTAGTGCGAGCGTTGCGGGTCGTAGTTCTGCCCGCGTTGCGCGTCGCTTGCGCCGGTGTTCAAGCCGTCTTGGTAGCCTTGATTCTGGGCGATCCGGTAAACGTTATTGTAGCCGCCGGATTGACCGTAGCCGCCGTAATTGCCATAGCCACCATTGCGCCGGTAACGATCATTACGATTGTCCCGATCCCGGTCACGATCTCTGTCACGATCCCGATCACGACGCCGCTGCTCATAGCGGTCATCCCGACGATCACGCCCATAAGGATACTGGGCCTGCGCGTTCGTGCCGGCCACGAGCATGATCCCGAAGAGCATAGAGACTGCCAAAATAGCCTTGCCGAGTCTGCCTTGCATGCGAGTGAAACTCATAAACTAACCTCCTATGCGGAATGAATCGCAACTCGTGTGCCGAATGGAGCAGCTTGAAATATTGAAGCTTTGCAAGCTGATTATATTTGTTCGATCTCGCCAATAACACTATAAAGAGTAGCTCTAAACCATATCGGCTACGCGAGCCGAGTCGTTGCCTGCACGAACAGACAGCGGTCCGCCGATAGCTCTGGTGCTTGCACGCGCCGCCTTGCCCTCTGCGCCCGCGAACCTTTAAGCTAGCGCGCGTTTGCGCCTCGTGTCGTTCGGCTCACTAACCCTTTGTCGGGGTTCTCATCATGCGCTCAAACGCCCTGCTACGATCAACCAGCACCAGCGCGCGCGCTCTCTTCTGCGTGCTGTCAGTCGTCGCGTGCGCGCTCGCGCCGCACGTCAACACACACGCGCAGACGCCAGTGCGCGCGTCTAAAGGGTCGGCCTTCGTCGCCGGCCGTGTGACGTGTGAGGAGCATCCGGTCGCTGGCGTGCTGGTCGCGCTGATGCCGGTCAATTGGTCTGGTTTCGGGCCGCCGCAACCTGCGGCGAAAGCCACGACCGACGCAGAGGGCCGCTACCGTTTGACGAACGTGCCCGTCGGTAGCTATCAATTGACCGCCAATGCGCCCGCCTACATCATCTCGAACGCGAACCCTCTGACCGCGCGGCAAGGGCGCTTGCTCAATATCACGGCGGACGACCAACTCGAAGGCCTCGACTTCATGCTCACGCGCGGCGGCGTCATTACCGGCCGTGTGACGAACGCCGAAGGCAAGCCCGTCGTCGAAGCGCGGCTGCGCATCATCACGGCTGACGAGGCTGACCGCAGGAATCCACAATACATGATCCCGCCCTTCGCGTTTCAGACCGACGACCGCGGCGTCTATCGCATCTATGGTCTCTTGGCCGGTCGTTACCTTGTCTCCGTCGGCGAAGGACAGGATGAAGGTTTCATCCGCGTGGGGCGCGCGAGCAGTTACATTCCACGCACATTTTACGGCGACACGAGCGAGCAGGCGCAGGCCAAGCCCGTTGAGGTCGTAGCCGGCGCAGAGACGAGCGGCGTTGACATCACGGTCGGCAAACCTGCGCACACATACGAAGCGGCGGGGCGCGTCGTTGATGAACACGGCCAACCTGTCGCCGGTGCCGGTCTGATCTACGGCGCGGTCAATGCGACAGGTCGCTTCACAGGCGGCTACGGCTCCGACGGCACACGCACGAACGAGCGCGGCGAGTTTCGCATGAAGAATCTCATGCCCGGCCACTACGGCTTGTTTGCCTCGCAGGGTCAAGCCTTCTCCCAAGAGCCGAGCGCGACTTACAGCGACGCCGTCGCCTTCGAGATCATCGATCAAGATGTGAGCGGACTTGAGATCAAACTCACGCACGGCGCAAGCATCAGTGGCACACTCGTCGTCGAAGGTACGAACAACCCGGCCGTCGTCGCCCGTCTGACTGAGTTGCGTCTCGGCGCGGGCACGCGCGCAACCGAAGGGCTTGTGCCGCCGGTCTCCACCGAAGCGCACATTAACGCCGACGGTAGTTTTCTGATCACAGGCTTGCGCCCCGGCAAGGTGCAACTATTTCTCGGCTATCCGCCGGTGAAGGGCTTCACGCTCTTGCGCGTACAGCACGACGGCGCAGACAGTCCACAGGGAATCGAAGTCACATCGGGCGCACAGGTGTCGGGCGTGCGCGTGGTCGTGGCTTACGGCACGGGTGTGATTCGCGGGCAGGTGCAGTATCCTTCCGGCGCGCGGCCGGCGGGCGCACGCATCGCCGTCAACGTGCGGCGCGCGGGTGCGGCCGAAGGTGAGGGCTACGTCGCGTCCGTTCTCGTGGATGAGCTTGGCCGGTTCGTGGTTGAGAACCTGAGCGCGGGCGAATACGAACTGACGCTCTTCGATGCGGCTACGCCCACGCCCGGACAGAGACGCCAGCCCGCCGACCGCAAACTCGTCAACGTGCCCGACACCGGCGAGGTGCAGGTCACGCTCGTCTTCAATCAAACGCCGCCGACACAGTGACGCGCCACGTAAACAAAATCAGCCTTATGTCGTGCCAAGCTCTCACAGTTCGCTTTAATCTATTGCGCCGCGCGTTCGGCGCGTGCGCGTTCTTGCTCTGCGCTCTCGGCGCACACGCGCAGACCGACAACGCACCGCAAGGTGTGATCACAGGCCGCGTCATAGACGAGTCGGGCCAGCCCGTCGCCAACGCATTCATCAATGTGTCCAGTCCGCGCGGGCGGGCGAACACGTCGAGCGATACGGACGGCCGATTCAGCACCGACAATCTGCCGCGCAGCGCTTATACCGTCAATGCCAACGCGCCCGGCTACTTCGATCCCAGCAGCTTAGAGTTTGAGCGCGGCGAGCGCACTTACTATCAACCCGGCGATGCGGTCACGATCAGACTCAACAAAGGCGGCGTCATCACCGGCCGTGTCACGAGCGCGAACGGCGAACCGCTCGTCGCCGTCCACGTTGACGCGATCCGCGTGCGCCCGCTTGAGGGGCAAGCAAACAGCAACACGTTCACGCGCACCTTTGAACGCACGACCGATGATCGCGGCGTCTATCGCATCTATGGTCTCACACCCGGCGTCTATCTCGTCGCCGCCGGTGGTCAAGGCATGTTCGGCTTCAACTCTCGCCCGTCGCCTTACGATGACGACGCGCCGACCTTTTATCCTTCGACCACGCACGATGGGGCGACTGAAATCACCATACAGGCCGGGCAGGAAGCCACAGATATTGACATACGTTATCGCGGCGAACCGGGTCATGCTGTGAGTGGCGTGCTCGTCAACGGCCAGACTTCAGATAATAGCTCGACCTCAATCACGCTCTTCCCGGCCAGCAGCAACTACACCGTCAGTTCACGCTTCGTGGCCGGCCGCGACAGCAATCAGGTATTTGTCTTCAACGGCATCGCCGACGGCGAATATGATCTCGTCGCCGAGCAGTACAGTCGCGACGGGCGCACCGCCGCAGTAAGCCAGCGCGTCAGCGTGCGCGGCAAAGACGTAACCGGCCTCAAGCTCGCGCTCGCGCCGCTTGCCGCGATTACGGGCCGCGTCGTGCTCGAAGCTGTGCCGGCCGGCGCGGCTTGGCGTGAGCAATGCACAAGCAGGCTCGACGCCGTTGCGAGCGAGACGACGCTCAGCGTGCGCCGCGAACGCGATGCGCGTGCCGATGCGCTCCATCCCGGCGGCGGCCGCTTAGCTGACGCCGCGCCGGACGACAAAGGCGAGTTCTATTTGCGCGGCCTCGCCGCCGGTCGCTTCCGTCTCACAGTGCGCCCGCCCAACTCCGATTGGTACGTCCGCACCGCCACGCTCGCGCTGCCGAATAGCGCGCGCACGAATGCGCCGCCGGCCGCAATCAGAGCAGGCGTGCCGCCGTCCGCACCAGCCGCTAACATCAATCCGTTGTTTGATGGACTGACGCTCGCCGCCGGTTCACAAGTCAACGGTCTCACGCTCACGCTCGCGCCGGGCGCGGCCGCTCTGCGCGGTCACGTCACGACTGCGAGCGAAGGCGCGGCGCTGCCCGAATTTGAAATCTATCTCGTGCCCGCCGAACGCGAGCGCGCCGACGATGCTCTGCGCTACGCGACGGCGCGCGTCCGCAGCGATGGCGCGTTCACTTTCACGCATCTCGCACCCGGTCGCTACCGTCTGCTCGCGCGTCCTGCGCCAGCACGCGAACCAGCGGACGATCAATTCACTTCCCTGCCCCCAGACGCGCAGACGCGCGCGCTCCTACGCCGCGAAGCAGAGACAACTGACATCATCGAGTTGCAACCCTGCCAACATCTCAAAGACTACGTGCTGCACTACACGCCCAAGCAAGCGCATTAACGCAAACGATGAATGAAGGATTGATTCATTGTTTCATTGATTCAATGAAACAATGAATCAATCCTTTTCATCTTTGTGCTTCAGCGATGCGCAGGCAGCAGGATGATGTCTTGCTGTTGCGGCGCGCTCGTTTTCTGCAAGACGAAATCGCCTTTGCGCTCGGCCGGTGCGACGCGCCAGCCGTCGTTGAGTTGCAGCGTCCAGCCGTCGCCTTTGAGCGGGCGCGTCTGTGCATCCGTCGGCGCGGCGACGTAAACCTTCGAGACCGCGCGTCCATCGCGCGCCATCAACGCGCCGTTCGACACTTCGAGGATGCCCCAAGCGTCGCTGACGCGCAACGTCGGATAGACTGTGCCTAAGCCTTCGAGCGGCACGAGGTTGTTGGGATTGAATGAATACTGAACTTGCTCGGTCAGAGGCAGCACGAGCGTCGGCCCCGTCACGAGCCGCGCACGGTATGCTGTCAGACGCGCAGCCCGCGCGCGCTCACGTGCGTCCTCTGCCGCGCGCAACTCACGACCGTCGTACTCTTCGCCGCGCCGCGCCGCCAACTCTTTCAAAGCGGCCGGCACTTTGATCTGCGCAGCCTGTGCGAGCAACACGCCGAGGTCGGCTTGCGCGGTGAGACCCTTGCGCCAGTTCGCGCCGGTGGCGTCGAGCAGGATGCCGTAAGCGGGGCCGGACACGTAGGCGAATGAGCGCACGAAGGTCGGGCGCGCGTTCGCGCGTTCGATCTCGCGCTCGGCATAAGCAATCGCCTGCGCCTCAGACTCCGCGCTCAGTCTTACGCCCGTGTACTCCGCCAGCCCCTCGTTCATCTCCAATGCGCGCTCTGACACGTCCGACTGCGGAAACAGACTGCGCCGGTACGCGCGAAACGCGAGCGCGTCGGTTATTGCTTGCTGCCGCCGCGCGCCCGTGCTCGTCAGCGCCGCGCGTAAGCTGCGCCATTCAAGTTGCAACCAGAGCCGGCCGTCGCGCGTGTCCAAGTGATCGTTAGACGGATTGCTCAGTGCGAACTTCAGTTCGTCCTGCACGCGATGAAATAGTTCGTGCATCATCAGACGCCTACGGTCTAACACGTCTGTCGGCAGCGGCCAAAGGATCATCGTCCACTTCGCGCCGGCCCACGTGACGGCCGTGTTGGCGATGTTCTCTGTTTCGGGCCAATGACCGACAAAGACTTCGCCTTGCTTGCTCAGCAACCCGCGCGCGTCGGGTTGATTGGCAACGACAGTCCGCGTCTCCGGCTCAACCAACAACATCGGGCCGCACAGCGAGACGCCCCACAGACGCCCTTCGTCGCGCGTGCAGATGGCTTGCGCCTCTTGAAAGTATTGGTGCGCCAACGCGAGGTCAATTGGCTGTGCCTGTGCAGCCGTCGAGCGCATAGGCGCGCACAAAGCGAGCAACAGCAGCGAGCGGATGAATAAGTTAATACGCTTGAAGTGCATCATTGCCTCCTGAATCTCAGACGAATGCTGAAGCAGACAGCGCGCAGGTTAATCGCTCTGCTCATCAGCAGCCAGCCGGATATTGAAACGCAGTTCGTACTTGTGCCCCGTGCCGGGCGCGTAAAGATCGTTCAGGTCGTAACCAAGACTTGCGCCGAGTGCGGCGACGCCGGCCCAGTTCACGGCGATCTGCTCGCGTCTGCCTTCGTCTGTCATGCGGTAAATGTCAAAGCCGATGGCGACCTCATCGGACGGACGAGAACGTATGTACTCGTCCACCGACAGACGCACGACGAGCGGATGCGCCTGACTATCAGCGCGCGCCTGCGCGGTCGGTTGCAAGGTGATCTCCTGCGCCTCTTCGAGCAGACAAGGGGACGTGCCGCGCGCCACCGCTTGCCCGTCTTCAAGGAGCATCGCCTCCGCGACAAAACGGTGCGGCACTTTGCTCGCCCTCATGCCGATGATGCCGCCCGGACTCTCCTTCAGGATGTTGATCTCAAGCGGGCGCGCTTTGCCCGACGGCAGCCGCGCCGTCTGTGCGCTCACGCTTGGCGTGATCTCGATCTTGAGTTGATCATCGCTGCCGCGGCCGAAGGGCAACAGGACGACCGCTTCGTCGAAGCCGAGTTCCAAAGTCTCGTTCTGTTTGTCCTCTTCGTAGAGCGGGAGCCTCCGCTCCGAGTAACCGTAGAAGCGGCGCGTGTTGAGCTTTGTTCTGACGCGCAGAGCATCGGGGCGCAAGAGGTCGGTCAAAAACTGCGCGTCCAACTTGAACCGCTCGCCTTGCAGATCGATCTGGAAGTCCGTGCCCGCAGGCCCTTCGACCGTCGCCTCAGAGATGACATTGCGCGCGCCACTGCGCTCTTCGACGGTCGTGATCAGAAAGCGGATGCGCTCACGCGCCGCGCCGGATGTTGCGCCGACCGATGCAGGCGCGTGGTCACTCGCCAACAATGAAGTGAGTGCGAGCAACAGTGTCAGACTTAATCTTCGCGCGTTCATCGTCCTTGCCTCCCTTCATTGCGCGTCGCCTGCTTGCGTGCG
Source organism: Acidobacteriota bacterium (assembly GCA_003223935.1). Taxonomy (GTDB): domain Bacteria; phylum Acidobacteriota; class Blastocatellia; order Pyrinomonadales; family Pyrinomonadaceae; genus QHXQ01. Next base: position 23,863 of record QHXQ01000030.1, read on the forward strand.
CCGCACTTTGTAGATCGTTGCGCGCTCGCCGTGATCGAACCGCGCCAGATCAAGATTGCCTTGCGGTGCAGGCGCAGGCGCAGGCGGCTTTTGTTCCGGCTGTACCGATGCACTCTGTTTGCCCGGCGGCGCGCGGCGCAATGATGCGACGCCAAGACCGACGAGCAGCGTGGCGACGAGCAGCAACGCAAAGACAGGCGCGGGCAGACTGATCCGCCTCTGCCAGAGACGATGCGGCCGATGCGCCCCTATCAATGCCTCGACGCGGCGCACGAGTTCGGGCGGCGGTTGATGCTGCGCGACCGTGCGCTTGAGCGCGCGGCGCAGACGCAGCAACTCCGCTTCGGCGCGACGGCAAGCGGCGCACTCATTCAAATGCAGCCGCGCCGCCGCCTCTGCCTCCGGCGCAAGCTCGCCGTCCGCGTAGAAATCCAACGACTCACGAAATTCTTTGCAGTCCATCAACTTCGGCTCCTCACGTCTGCTTGCTCAACTCGATCTCTTATGTTCAGCCTGCGGCTCGCTTTGCTCGGTCGCGCGCAGCAAGCGCGCCAGCGTCCGTCGGCCGCGATTGATCCGCGACATGACTGTGCCGATTGGGCAGTCCATCACCTGCGCGATCTCCTGATAAGAGAGTTCTTCGACATCCGCCAGCAACACAGCCCAACGATAAGCTTCGGGCAACTGCGCGAGCGCCTGCTCAAGTTCGGCCGATAGCTCTTCGCGCATGAACTCGTCTTCCCAATCGTAGTAAGGCTCGATCGCCGTCTCGCTCTGTTCGTTGAGCGATAGTTCGAGGCGTGATTGTCTGAAGCGATCGGTCCAGACGTTGTGCAGGATGCGGAACAACCACGCGCGGCAGTTCGTGCCCGCTTGAAAACTATCGAAATACTTCCAAGCGCGCAGGTATGTGTCCTGCACAAGGTCTTGCGCCTGCTCTTCATCCGCCAGTTGGCGCGCGAAGCGATAGACATCCGCCAAGTGCGGCAGCGCCGTCTCTTCAAACTGTCTGGCGCGCCTGCGCCGCGAAAGCCACACGGGACGAATCGCTCCTACATAGAGAATAACCTGTTGCGGCGGCGTTTTTATTCCCAGTGCAGACGCGCTTTTGCCGGCCCTCATAGCGATGTGCTTAAATGACAGCCGGGAAGGAAGCAGCCATGAGCCACGCACACACGCTCGACGCGACGCAGACCGCGCTCGTCGTCATAGACATGCAGGAAAGTTTTCGCGCAGTCATCTCAGATTTTACGGAGACGGCCGCGCGCATCGCGCTCGTCACGCAAGGCGCGCAGTTGCTCAACGTCCCCATCATCGTCACCGAGCAATATCCGAAAGGCTTGGGGCGCACGGCGGCAGAGATTTACGCCGCGCTGCCCGCCGGCCTTGAGCCGATTGAAAAGACCGCTTTCAGTTCATGCGGCGCGCGCGAATTCATCGCGCAACTCGAACAGACCGGCGCGCGGCAAATGCTCCTCTGCGGCATCGAAGCGCACATCTGCGTCAACCAGACTGCACACGACCTGCTCGCCGCCGGCTATCAAGTTCATCTCTTAACCGACTGCATCACCGCGCGGGCGGCACACAACAAGCAGGTTGGTTTACAAAAGATGCAAGCGAGCGGCGCGCTGCCATCTTCGATTGAACTCGCGCTCTTTGAATTATTGCGCGACGCACGGCATGAACAATTTAAGGCGGTGCAAAAATTGATTAAGTAATTTCAAGAAGGTTGTTGTATGGACGAAATGCTAACCGTGACGGAAATCGCTGCACGTTTCGCCGCAGAATGGGTGCTTGTCGAAGACCCACAAACTAACGATGCGTTGGAAGTGCAAGGCGGCAAGGTACGACACCACAGTAAAGACCGCGACGAGGTTTATCGTTTAGCGGCTGCGCTACGCCCCGGCCGCTTCGCCATCCTCTACACCGGCGTCATGCCCGACGACACGGCCATCGTGCTATGAGCTATCCCTTCAACGCGCAACGCGGACTAATTGTGCTCCAAGCTGAATTGTTTGGCCCCTCTGGCAGCGCCGTCTTGCGCCTCGCGCTCGACACGGGAGCAACGGCCACTTTAGTTAACGTCGGCCTGCTTGTGGCGCTCGGTTACGATCCTGCGCTTGCACCTGTCCGCGTCCAAGTCACGACTGGCAGCGGCGTTGAATTCGCGCCTCGTGTAACGATCAATAAGATCGCAACCTTGGGACAGGAGCACGACAACTTTCCGGTGCTAGGCCATACACTGCCGCCGAGTGCTGGTGTTAATGGTTTATTAGATTTAGATTTTCTGCGCGGCCGAGAACTCGTCATAGATTTTCGTCAAGGTCGCGTGCGCCTCGTTTAACCTGATTATTGCTTAGTTCTACACATGGATTTTCTCGCAGGACTCAACGAACAACAGCGCGCGGCCGTCGTGGCGACCGAAGGGCCGTTGCTGATTTTGGCGGGCGCAGGCTCAGGCAAGACGCGCGTCATCGTGCATCGTATTGCGTACTTGATCGCGGAGCGCAAGGTCGAGCCGTTTCATATCCTCGCGGTCACGTTCACGAACAAGGCGGCGCAGGAGATGCGTGAGCGCGTCATCCGCCTGCTCGGCCACTATCCAATGCAGGGCGCGCCGCTCATCTCGACCTTCCACAGCCTGTGCGTCCGCATCCTGCGCCGCGACATCGCCGCGCTCGACGAAGGCTACACGCGCTCGTTCACCATCTACGATCAAGACGACTCCGTGCGCGTCGTCAAAGCGTGCATCAAGGATTTGGGCTACGACACGGAGCGGCTTGGCCCACGCCAGACGCAAGGCGCGATCAGCCATGCGAAGAATAGCGGCCTTGATGCCGAAAGTTATGCCGCGCGCATCGAGTATGCCGACGAAAAACGCGCCGCCATCGCGCGCGTCTTCAAGCTCTACGAGGAACGCTTGCGCGCGAACAACGCGCTCGACTTCGATGATCTGCTGATCAAAGCTGTTCGCTTGCTCCGCAAAGATGCGGAGGTGCGCGCGCACTACAACGACAAGTTCTGCTACATCCTCGTGGACGAGTATCAGGACACGAACGCTTTGCAGTTCGCGTTGATCCGTTTTCTGACCGAGCAGCAGCAGAACGTCTGCGTGGTGGGTGACGAGAGCCAATCAATCTATCGTTGGCGCGGCGCAGACATCACGAACATACTCAACTTCGAGGAGCAGTATCCGAACGCGCAGACGATCAAGCTTGAACAGAACTATCGCTCGACGCAAACGATCCTCGACGCCGCCGGCCACGTCATCCGCCATAACACCGAACGCAAAGATAAGACGCTCTGGACGGCGAACCCTACGGGCGAGCGGATACGCTACTATCAGGCGCTCGACGCCGAGCACGAGGCGCGCTTCGTCGCCGCGAAGATCGAAGAACACAGACGGCGTGAGCCAGACATACGCGCCGCCGTGCTCTATCGCACGAACGCGCAGTCGCGTCTGTTTGAAGAAGCGATGCGGCGCGCGGGGCTGGCCTACAACATCGTCGGCGGCTTTTCATTCTACGAGCGCGCAGAGGTGCGCGACATCATCGCGTATCTGAAACTCGCCTTGAACCCGCACGACTCAATTGCGCTCATGCGCGTCATCAACACGCCGCCGCGGGGCTTGGGCAAGCAGACGCTCGACGAACTCGAACGCCGCGCCAAAGACTACGGCGTCTCACTCTGGGAAACCATCGCCATCGTCACCAACCCGGAGACGAAAGCGCCCGGCTTCAACCCGCGCGCCACGAATGCACTCAAAAATTTTCAGCAGATCATCACGCACCTCGTCGCCGTCGCGCAGAAAGAGTCGGCTTCGGAAGTGGTCAAGACGGCGATCCTCGATTCGGGCTACGCGCAGGCTTTGAAGACCGAAGACACGGAAGAGGCCGAAGGGCGGCTGGAGAACTTGCAGGAACTTGTCAACGCCGCCGTTGATTACGACAAGGAAGAGGGCGGGGGCTTGCGCGATTTCATTGACTCGGCCGCGCTCGTCTCCGATGCTGATCAATACAGACGCGATGCGCCCGTCACGTTGATGACGATGCACGCGGCTAAAGGTTTAGAGTTTCCGCTCGTCTTCATCGTCGGGCTGGAAGATGGCTTGTTCCCGCACGCGCGCTCGGCCACCGATAAGGCGGAATTGGAAGAAGAGCGGCGCTTGTGCTACGTCGCCATCACGCGCGCCGAAAGGTTTTTGTACGTGACGCACGCGATGAAGCGGCGCGTCTATGGCGAAGAGCTTGCGTCCGAACCGTCGCAGTTCTTAAACGAAATGCCGCTTGAGTTGATGGAAGACTTGACGCGCGGCCCTTCTTGGTTATCGTTTGCGCGCAGTTCATCGCGTTTGGATAATCTGCAAGCGGCGCGCGCCCTGCGTGGTGAACATGGCGGCGAATCGGGTGAACAGCGACGCTACACGGGTAAGACATACGACAGCGTTGACTCCATCGCCGAATTTTTCCGTCAACGCGGCCGCCAACTCAACCCGAGCAATACTGCGCCCGCGCAACAACCGACCATCAGACGGCGTACAGAGGAACGAGACGCAGCTTCGTCGGCTGCAACGAGCAGCGGCTTCGTGCCGGGCACGCACGTGCGCCATCCGAAGTACGGGCGCGGATTGGTACTCAGGCGCGAAGGCACGGGCGATGCCGCGAAACTCACGGTCAGTTTTCCCGGCTTCGGGCAGAAGAAGCTGATCGAGAAGTATGCCGGACTGGAGAAGGCTTGAAACTCGCGCCGCGAACAAAGGCTTAGCTTTGCTCCGTAAATCTGTCATAATTTTCCGCAAGACGGACGCGCCCGATGCGTTCCTGTCCGCAGCAATGATGCGACGAGGAAGCCCCTTATGAAATCACACGCCAGCCTGTGGCGCGCACACGCGCTCCTGCTCATCTGCGCGCTGACCGCGCCGTGCTTCGCGCAAGCGCCGCGCCCCGCCAACGCCACGACCAAACCTCCGGTCGCACCCGTCGCACAGCCGACCGAACGACCAAGCGTCACCATTGACACGCTACTTGCCGCCGACACTTATTCGATCTACGGTGAGGTGCGCGGGCTTGGGCAATACGTCAACTCGAAAGAGGTGCAGGAGTTGATCGGGCCCTTGCGTCTGCCGGGCGGCGCACCGTCGGAGATGCTCGACCTGTTCAACTTTTTGAGCGCGCATGCGGAGGCGCTCCAGACTGCGCGCGTGATGTTTGCCGCCGTGCCCGTGCGCCCGAAGTTGCCCGACGGCTTCGTCGCCGTAGAGTTTTCCTCAGTCGAACAGGCGCAGAAGTTCGAGGCGCAACTGCGCGCGTTTCTGACGGCGCACGTCAAGCCCAAGAACGATGAGCAAGCCACCAACACGACGGCGCTCAGAACCACCACGACCAAAACCAACCCCGACGGTACGACGACGACCACGACGAGCGTTGCGCCGTTGCCTGAGCCGAGCGCGGCGGCTCAACCAACGACGGGTCGCGCCGCTGTGCGACGCGGCAACGCAGCGCAAGCCAACAAGCCTGAAGCGAGCGCGCCGCCGTTCTTCGTCGAGCGCGCCGGTGCGCTGATCGTGTCGAGCGATACGCAGTTCTCGCTGGCGGCTTTGCATCCGGCAGGCGCACCGCTCTTGACGGACGAGCCGGGCTTCCAAGCGGCGCGCGCGCACTTCGCACACGAGATGCTGTTCGTCTATTTCAACATGAAGCGCATCGAGCGCAACGCCGAACAGCAACGCAAGAAGTACGAACGCGAGGCCGCGCGCCAACGCGCAGAGATGCAGCGCAAGCAGGGCGGCACACAGATGCAGCCTGATAACAATGATGAAGCCGTGCTCGGCACTGGCGCGAATCCAACGCTGACGGCGCAAGCGACGACGCCTGAGCCGACAAACAATGACGAGAACGCGAGCAATACCCGAACTGAGATTGTTGCCGTTCCGATGACCACAACGATACCTGCTCCGACCGTGCCGACGACCATCGTAGCCGAGCCGACGCCGGACGAACCGCCCGCGCCGGTGGAGGAGAAGAAGTTGACGCCGGAGGAGCAGGCGCAGGTCGAGCGGCAGCGCGCAAATGAACAGTTCTTGTCGCTTCTGCCGTCGGTCATCTTCGGCGGACTTAATGGCGGCAACAGTTGGCCTGAGTCAATCGCGCTCGCGGGTGAACTTGATGGTGATTCGCTCGTCGTGCGCGCGCTCTTTGTCAAAGAGGGAGACGACAAGCCTGCGCGCCCGATCCCCTTCGTGCCCATCTTGTTGTCGGGGCCGGCGCTCACGCCCGAAGCGGCCAGCGTCGTGCCCGCAGACACGGATGTGCTCGTCAGCGCCTCGCTCGATCTGCCACAGATGTACGACTACGTCGCCTCAATGCTCAAGCTCTTGGACGTTGCCGCGACAACCGGCGCGCAAGGGCGCGGAGGCGCGAATGAATCGTTCGAGACACAACTGAGCGCCTTTGAGAAGTCGAACGGCTTTCGTATCAGAGACGATCTGCTCGCCGCGCTCGGCAACGAGATCGCTGTCGCCGCACCGTCGCGTTGGGTTGGTGTGGGCAACAATGCGAGCAGGCGACAGAATGACAACTCGCAGGGTGCGGGCGGCCCGCTGATCGTCATCGCCTTAAACGACAAGCGCGCGTTGCAGGCGCTCTTGCCGCGCGCGCTCGAAGCCTTTGGCTTGCGCGGCGTCGGTGAGCAGCAGTTGATCGAGAAGCGCGGCGACGTAGAATTGCTCACCTTCTCGCAAGGCACAATCGCTTTCATTGATCGCTTTCTCGTCGTCGCGCCCGATGCGGCGACGATGCGCCACGTCGTTGATGCTTACAACAAGCGCGAGACGCTCGCATCGAGTGATGCCTATCGCAACGCCGCGCGCTGGCAACCGCGCCAAGTGCTCGGGCAGGTTTACGTGTCGAGCGCGCTCATCAAAGATGCGTTCGACAATCCCAAAGAAGAACTTGATTTGATTGACGACGCGGCGGTGCGCGACGTGCTCCTGCGCCTCAACCCCGAACCCGGCGCGATCACGCACGCCTTGACGAAAGACGATCAAGGCTTGCTCCACGAACTGCACATCCCGAAAGAAGTGCTCGCGCTGATGACGGCAGATGAACTCGTCAGTAAGCAACTCGCGCCGCTTCGCGCGCATGAAGCGCAGGCGCGTTACGCTTTGGAAGCGATTGCCGCCATGCAAGGGGTTTATAAAGCCCAGCACGGCAGTTACGGCTCACTGGCAGATATAGTTGAGGTGCAGAATAAAGAGTACGCCGAGCGTGAAGGCCCGAACGGCGAGCGATTTAGCGTGTCGTTGGGCAATACAGAGGCCGAAGGCTATGAGATTAAGCTCAACGTGGCGAACGATAAGTTTGAAGTCACAGCTACGCCGACCACCTATCGCAAAACGGGGCGACTCTCTTTCTACATCGATCAGACTCATGTGCTCCGCGCCGCAGACCTCAACGGCCGCACGGCGGACGCGAGCACGCCGACAGCTTATTAGAACAGACGTTGAGTTGCTCGTGCGCGGAGTTGAAACACAGAGCGCACAGAGACAGCACAGAGGCCACAGAGAGAATCAACTTCTCTGTGGCCTCTGCGTTTCCTCTGTGTGCTCTGTGTTGAACTAAGCGTCCATTTAATTCAACGTCAACGTTCGCGCGCACGCTTCCCGGCAAGCACCATCTCGCGCCCGACCATGTAGAGCAGGATCGTCAGCAAGAGGAACGGGATCAGTGCGAGCAAGTCTGAGCGCGCGCCCTCGAAGAACGGGTTGTTCGCCGTTGACCACGTCTCGATGTTCGTCAGTCTAGTTGCAACCGATTCCTTTAGATTGAGGAAAGCGTGGACGACGCCCGCGAGCGCGCCGCCCGCGATGTAGCCTGAAGCGAGCAGCACGCCCGAACTCTTGTCGCCCTCCGCAACCAGTTGTTCTTCGCTCAGATTCTTGCCCGCGAATTTGCGCCGCAGGTACTTGTCCACACCCAGACGCACCATGCCGCCGACGAAGATCGGTGCGGAGGTTGAGATGGGTAGGTAGACGCCGACGGCGAACGCGAGCGATGGAATCCCTGCGAGTTCAAGCACGATGGCGATGAAGACGCCCAAGAGCACCAAGCCCCAAGGCAGTTGCCGGCTCAAGATGCCCTTGATGATGTAGGACATCAAGGTCGCCTTCGGCGCGTTGTATTTGGTCACAGTGCCGCCGCCCGGTCGCTCCGTGATGACGCCGTTGATGCCGGGGTCGGAGAGATAGACGGGCGCGCCTTGCGCGTTGACGAGATAGCGACCGACGTTGCCGACGGCCGGATCGGTCTGATGACAGACGAAGTACGGGTTCGTATCGCTGCTCGCCTGCGAGCCGATCAAGTGTTCTTGTTTGGGCTGCCCGCCGCTCTGCTCGCAGTTGGCGAGGTTGAAGTGGAAGTTCGCCGGCATGCTGATCTCTTTGCTGCCGGCGACGGGCACATAGACGGTTGAAGATTGATTCAGCCACAGCAAGATGTAGCCGAGCACGAGCGCCGAGGCGAGCGCGCCGACGAGGATGGCGATCTGTTGATTCTTCGGCGTCGAGCCGACGAGAAAACCTGTCTTCAAATCCTGCGAGGTCGTGCCGCCGTTCGACGCGGCGATGCAGACGATGCCGCCGATTGAGAGCGCCGTGACGAAATAAGGCGGCGCAGTCCACTTGAGGAGTAGAAAGGCCAGACAGGTCAGCAAGAGCGTGGCGACGGTCATGCCGGAGATCGGGTTCGATGACGAACCGATCTCACCCGTCAAACGAGATGACACAGTGACGAACAGAAAACCGAAGGCCACGATCAATAGCGCGCCGAAGATGTTCCAACGCAGACCCAATTGGGGCACGATCATGATGACGATGAGCATGACGATGATGCCGCCGATGACAAACTTCATCGAAAGGTCGCGGTCTGTGCGTGGCGCGTTCTCGTTCGCAGCCCGACTGCCGCGCAAGTCCGCGAGTCCGCCTTTCATGCCGTGCCAGATGGTCGGCAAGCTGCGGAACAAGCTGATGATGCCGCCCGCCGCCACCGCGCCCGCACCGATGTAGAGGATGTAAGCCTTCTGTATCTGCGTCACCGTCATGTCTTTGATCAAGTGCGCAGTCTCAGGCGCAAGCGGCGCGGCGAGGCCAGCGCCGAAATACTTGATCGCTGGAATGAGCACGAGGTACGAGAGCACGCCGCCGCCCATTATGATCGCAGAGATGCGCGGCCCGATGATGTAGCCGACGCCGAGGAGCGCCGGATTGTTCTCAATCGAGATCGAACCGGCGTCGAACGGCTTGCCGAAGACTTTGGTTGGCACCTCTTTCCACGTCTTGAACACCTGTTGCAGCGCATAATAGACGAAGCCGATGCCGAAGCCCGCCATGATCGTCTTGCCGCCGACGGTTGCTTCATCCGCCACGGCCGCCGATGCTTCGTCCGTGTGCGCGGCAGCGCGCGACTCTTCTGACGCGCCCGCCTTCAAGACCTCCGCACAGGCCGTGCCCTCCGGGTATTTCAGATAACCATGCTGCGCGACGATGAGCGCACGCCGGAGCGGGATCATCATCAAGATACCGAGCAGGCCGCCGAGGACGGCGACGAGCATGACGCGCGTCACTTCCAAGTCGAAGCCGAGGATCATGATCGCGGGCATCGTCACGCCGAGACCGAAGGCGATTGACTCGCCGGCCGAGCCTGCGGTCTGCACGATGTTGTTCTCAAGGATCGTCGCATCGCGCAGGCCCAACTTCGAGAGCACGCGAAAGAGCGTGATCGAGATGACGGCGACGGGAATTGACGCGCTCACAGTCAAGCCGACTTTGAGCACGAGATAAAGGGACGACGCGCCGAAGACGATGCCGAGCAGTGTGCCGATGATGAGCGGCAGGATGGTCAACTCGCGCAGGCGCACGCCGGCCGGCAAGTATGGGCGAAACGCCGCGAGATATGGGTTTTCAGGCTTCGCGCCGACGATGTCTGGATACTCGTTTGTGCGCGCGACATCAGTCTCAGTTGCCATCGGTCTCGACCTCCAACAAGGGTCATGGAAATGTTGGGGAGTAGCGGGGATTGCGGCGCTACTTTACCGCGCAAGTACGCAATCAAGCAAGATGAAAGCGACGCTCACGGCGTCTGCTGTTGTGCTAAACTGCGCGCGGCAAACCGCGACCTTCCTATCTATCCGCTTGGAGTATTGATGCCCATGCGCACACGTTTCGCTGCCCTTGCGCTCTGCCTTTCGCTGCTCTCGCTCTCCATCGTCCCGGCACAGACGAGCTACACGCCCGCACGTCGCCACAGCCCTGCAACTTCTTCGCAGGTTCATAAGCGACTGCCACAGTTGGATGATGATGGCGGGTTCAAAGCCGATCCGAGTTTATTTTCTCCGTCCGTGCCCGCGCCCGCGGACATGCTTGGCTTCACGCCCGGCGATGATCGCAAGTTGGCGAGTTGGGCGAGCGTGGTTGATTACTTTCAGAAGTTGGCGGCGGCAAGTGACCGTGTGAAGTTTGAAGAGTTGGGGAAGACGACGCTGGGGCGGCCGTTTGTGTCGGCGACGATCAGCGCGCCGGAGAATCTGGCCCGACTTGATGAGTTCAAAGAGATTCAGCGTCAACTGGCCGACCCGCGCACGCTCGGCGCGAATGCGGATCGGAAGGCCGCGCAACTCATTGCGCGCGGCAAGACCATTGTGCTGATCACTTGCGGGATTCATTCGACGGAAGTCGGCAGCACGTTGACGAGCATGTTGATCGCGCACCGGCTCGCGTCGTCTGATGATCCGGTCGTTCGTTCGGTCTTGCAGAACTGCATCGTGCTGCTCGTGCCGTCACTTAATCCCGACGGCGTGGACATCGTGAAGCAGTGGTACGACAAGACGCTTGGCACGCCCTTTGAGGGCACAGACCCGCCGGAGCTTTATCACAAGTACACCGGGCACGATAATAACCGCGACTGGTACGCCTTCACGCAGGTCGAGACGCAACTCACGGTTGATAAGATTCACAACGTCTGGCATCCGCAGATCGTCCACGACATACACCAGCAAGGCGCGTTTGGCTCGCGTCTGTTTCTGCCGCCTTACATGAAACCCGTCGAGCCGAACGTGCCACAGCAGATCGTCGCGGGCTACACAGAGCTTGGCAACTACATGGCCGCCGAACTGCGCGCCGCCGGCTTCAAAGGCATCACGACCGATTCAACCTACGACGCATGGACGCCGGGTCGCGCCTACTCGCACTATCACGGCGGCGTCCGCATCCTATCTGAGACGGCCTCGTGCCGTCTCGCCACGCCGATCACAGTCAAGTTCTCCGAACTACGCTCGCGCGAAGGCTACGACCCGCAGCATGAGTCCGCCAACTTCCGTCCGGTCTGGCCCGGCGGCGAATGGCACTTGCGCGACATCACCAACTACATGACCACCGCCGCCTTCGCCCTGCTCCGCCACGCCGCCGACCATCGCACCGAATGGCTCCAACGCTTCTACGCCATCGGCAAAGACGCCGTGCGGCCAAGAAAGAAAGGTGAATTAGTGGGGTTTGAGTTTTTCATGCCAACCCAACCTCCAATGGCGTATGAAAAAAGTAAACGATTAGTAGAAATCTTAAAGACTGCCGGCGTTGAGGTAGAGCAGCAATTGACATCTGGCTTTAGCATTACACACAGGGTATTTGTGAAGATGGCACAGCCCTATGGCGGTTTCGCTAAAGCCTTATTGGAAGCGCAGCATTACCCAGACCTGCGCGACTCTTCAGGTCAGCCCATACCGCCATACGATGTAACAGCGCATAGCTTAGCGTTATTGATGGGTGTTGAGGTCAGGCAGGTGGGTGGACTACCACAGAAGGATGCACGTGATGAACGTGTGAAATCGTTGACGGATGTCCCTATTGAATTTAGTGGCCCTGGGCCTATTAAAGATTTTGCCAGTGATATGTCTGATCCTTATGGGATACGCGGCGTCAGATTCGCTCTTTATAAATCACACGTTCCTGCGCTAGACGAAGGTTGGACGCGATGGATACTTGAACGCCAATTCTCGCAGCCAATGCGCTATTCATCTATTGAAGACGCAGAAGCACGCGCGGGCAATTTGCGCGCGAAGTACGATACGATCATCATTCCCGATCAATCGCCGCGCACGATCTCGAATGGTTATCGCGCGGGCACGATGCCGCCGGAGTTGACGGGCGGGTTGGGCGAGGCGGGCGTGCGGGCGCTGCGTGAGTTTGTCGAGCAGGGCGGGACGCTCATTGCGCTCAATGATGCGTCGGACTTCGCCATCGAAGCGTTCAAGCTGCCGGTGCGCGACATCACAGAGGGCCTCAAGCAGACCGAATACTACGCGCCCGGCTCGATCCTCCGTATCGAACTCGACACCGCGCACCCCGTCGCCGCAGGGATGCCGCGCGAGTCAATCGCTTGGGTCGAGCAATCGCCCGTGTTCGAGTTCGACGCCAGAGACGCCGCGCGCGTCCACGTCATCGCGCGCTATCCGATTGACCACGACCCGCTGCTCTCCGGCTGGCTGCTCGGCGGCCGACGTCTCTGGGGCAAGTCCGCGCTCCTCGAAGTCACAATGGGCAAAGGGCGCATCTACCTCTTCGGCTTCCGCCCGCAGTATCGCGGCCAATCGCTGGCGACCTATCCGCTTCTCTTCAATGCGATCAAGGCGGGACAAAAATAAGCCAGTTGTCAGAACCGCCTGCGGTAGCGGGCGGGTCTTAGTTGCAGCACCAAGCACCCGCCCGCTACCGCAGGCGGTTCTGACCTTATTTTTTCTGACCTTATTTTTCGAGATACATCTTCGCGGCCATCTTCGCCAACTTCCACATCTTGCGCCAGTCAATGCGCCCGTCCTCGTCGCGCCCCGTTAGTTTGTTGATGACGAGTTTGCGGAATTGTCTGCCCTCGCGCCGGAGCATGAACTCTTTGGCGTAGGGCTTGGCCGTGTCGAAGAAGCTGAAGCCGGGGTCGGTGATGATGCCGATGCCTTCGAGCGTCATCAGCGCGCGCATGATGTAGGTGAAGCGCGCGGGCAGACGAAACGGATACTCGTACATTACTTCGGCCAGTTCATACGTCAACTCTTTGAAGTTCACTTCGCCGAGTTTCAGATTCAGATAGTGCTTGAACAGACCTTCGACCACCGGGCGCACCAGATCGGGATTGACGCCGGGCTTTAAGAAATCGAGATCGATCAAATCCTGCGCCAGCCCCGACACGTCGCGCTCGATGACATGGAAGAAGGCCGTGATCATCTGCGCTTGCAGGCGCGGCGTGATCTGGCCGGTCATGCCGAAGTCGAAGAAGGCTAGATGGCCTGTGTCCATCACGAGCAGGTTGCCGGGATGCGGGTCGGCGTGAAAGAAGCCGTCTTCAAGCAACTGCTTGAGGTATGTCCGCACGAGCAGCCGGTTGACTTTGACGGGCGAGATGCGGCGCGCTTTCAGGCCCTCAAGGTCTGTGACCTTCGTGCCGCGTATGAATTCGAGCGTGAGCACGTGGCGCGTCGTGTGCGACCAGTAGATGTGCGGGACGCGGATGGGCCGCCAGTCTTTGAAGTTCCGGCGGAAGCGGTCGGCGTTGCGTCCTTCGTGGACGTAGTTCATCTCCTCGCGGATCGTCTCGGAGAATTCGCGCAGCATGCCTTCCCAATCGGCGTTCTCGGTGAAACTGGGAAAGCGCGAGAGCGCGCGGACGAGCCGGCGCAGGATGGCGATGTCGAAACTGATCTGCGCTTCGAGATTCGGGCGCTGAACTTTAACCGCGACCTCCGCGCCGTCGTGCAGACGCGCGCGATAGACCTGACCGAGCGACGCGGCCGCAATCGGCTCAGCGTCAATCTCTGCGAAGGCTGCTTGCAGTGTGCGCCCAAGCTCCGCTTCGATGCGCGCGTAAGCTTCGCTCGTCGGATAGGGCGGCACTTGATCTTGCAGCGTCGCCAACTCTTTCACGTAAGCGAGCGGCAACAGGTCGCCGCGCGTGCCGAGGGCTTGACCGATCTTGATGAAGGTCGGCCCCAACTTGATCAGACTGCGCTTGAACCAAGCGCCCTGCCTTGCAAGCCGCGCCTCTTTGCGCTGCGATTCGTCTGCGCCGCGAAAGACGACGAAGCGTACGGTGCGGATCAGACGATCCAACAAGCGCACCAACACATCACGTCGCCACGCGCGGAAGCGTGCGTTGCGGTCAAGCGTCCGCGCAGCTTCGCGCCCGCGCTCGCTCATGCGCCGGTTGTACTTGCTGCGCGCCTCGTAGTTTTCCAAGAACAGATAGAACGAGAGCAGCCACATCACACGCACGACCTGCAACGTGCGCCACCAGCCGCGCCAACCGATCCGCTCAAGCTCATGTGCGCTCTGTGCTGACGGCGCATCGTCCGCCGAGAGCAGATGCCCGTTGTCATTCGCTTGCACGTGCGGCTTGCGCGCGACCACAGCCAGAGCGGTCTGTTTGTGCCCGTTCCCGTTGTGCCGCGCGCCATTCGTCGGCACTAAAGAAGTCTGCTTTTGTTCGCTAATCGCCATCGTCAATCACAAGCTTAAATCAAACGCATCCCAAACCTATAACAGCAACGAAATTTTTAGGTTGCGAGTTGCAAGCCAACAACACAAAGTTAGATGCGTCAACCCTGCCCGTAGTACGAAGTCTGCGCTGGCAAAGAGAATTTAATCTTTGATGGGTTTCAAATCACCGCCAGCGAGCGGTGTACGCCGCGCCGCGTGAAGTAGCGGCGCGCGCGCGCTACGTCGTAATCAATCTGGCGCTGTAACTCCACGACTGAACCGAATTTCCGTTCGGCGCGCAGGCGATGGAGGAAGCGGACGCGCACCACGTCGCCGTAGAGGTTGCCCGTCCAGTCGAGCACGTAAGTCTCAATCGTCGGTTCGGCGTTGTGTTCAAACGTCGGGCGCGCGCCGATGTTGGTGATGCTGCGCCGCCACGCGCCTTCAATGAGCGTCGCCGTGACATAGACGCCGCCGGCAGGGATGACGCGATTTTGCGGGTGCAGGTTCGCGGTCGGAAACCCGATTGTGCGCCCGCGTTCGTGCCCGCGCACGACGCGCCCCTCGACGCCGTAAGGTCGGCCCAACATGCGCCGCGCGAGATTGATGCGCCCTTGCAACAGCAATTCGCGTATCCGGCTCGAACTGATCCGCTGTCCGTGCAACTGCACTTCCGGCACTTCATCAGCGTGAAACCCAAGCTGCGCGCTCATGCGCCGCAACAACTCTATGTTGCCTTCGCGCTGATAACCGAACGCGAAGCCGCGCCCCAAGTAAACCTCGCGCGCTTGCAGACGCTCATGCACCATGTCGCGCAGAAACTCTTCGGCGCGTATGTGCGCAAACGCCTTTGTGAAGCGCACGACGATGGTCTGCTCAATGCCGAGCACGCCGAAGGCTTCGATCTTCTGATCGAACGTCTGCAACAAAGGCGGCGCAGACTCCGGATGCAGCACTGCGCGCGGATGCGGATCGAACGTAATCACGGTCGGCACAGCGCCGCACACACGCGCCCGCTCAACCACCGTCCGCATGATCAACTGATGCCCAAGATGCAAGCCATCGAACACGCCCAACGTCAACACCGTCGGGCGCGCGATCTCCGCGTTGTCTGTGCCGTGAAAGAGCCGCATAAAAGCAGAGGTCAGAGGTTAGTATCTGTGCTTTTACTGATCTCTAACCTCTATGCTGTTATCTCCAGTCCATCGTAGCCCCACTCGACGCCGTCGGGGAGCAGCCGCGAGTCGCGTGCGTGTTTGATGTCGTGCGCGATGTGCGTCAGGTAGGCGCGGCGCGGTTTGAGTTCGGCGATGTACGCGAGCGCGCGCTCTAGCCAGAGATGCGTCGGATGCGGCTTGATGCGCAGACAGTCGAGGACGAGCACGTCTAGGTCGCGCAAAGATTTCATTGCGGCGGGCGGAATCTCGCTCAGGTCGGTCGCGTAGGCGAAGTCGTTGAAGCGGTAAGCGATGACGGGCAGACGGCCGTGGATGACTTCGAGCGGGGTGACGAGCAAGTTGCGACTGAGCGAAAAGGGCGCGCCCGCGACGACCGTGTGTGCGATGACCTGCGGCAGGCCGCCACCGAAGTAGGTCGGCTCGAAGACGTATTTGAAGATGCGCCGGATGTCCACCCACGCGCGTTCATTGGCATAGACGCCGAGCGCGCCGTGCCGGAAGTTCAAGGGGCGTATGTCGTCGAGACCGAAGATATGATCGGCGTGACAGTGTGTGACGAGCACCGCGTCGAGCCACTTCAACCTGTGGCGCAGCGCCTGTTGCCGAAAATCCGACGAAGTATCCACGAGCACCGTCTGCCCGTCGTGCTCGACGAGCACGGAGACGCGCAGACGCTTATCGCGCGGATCATCCGACTGACACGTCTCGCACTCGCAGCCGATGGATGGCACGCCCGTCGAAGTGCCTGTGCCAAGCAAAGTAAGTTTCATAAAGGAAGCTCAAAGTTTAAGGTTCAAGGTTCAAAGTTCAAGCCCAGCAAACTTTGAACCTTGAACCTTAAACTTTGAACCTTGAACTCACCTCCCGCCGGTGATGTCGCCGCCGGTGAAGCCGCGCGGGCGCGTCTGCGGGCGCGTGCCGACGAGCGAGACGTACTGCATGCGCAGTTCGGCGAGCAGCCCTTCGATAATCTGTTGCTCTTGCGCGCTCAGGTTGCCGCGCGTCTTCTGTTCGATGGTGGCGAGCAGGTCTATGCAATGCTTGGCGAGCGGCAGATCGACCTCGCCTGCGGGCAGACCCGGATGCTCGGTCATGCCGAGCGCGGCGGCCGCAGGCGACGCGATGAACATGACGAGATTGGCGAACGGCGTCGGATCACCGCCGGCCGTTTCAGCTTCACGTGCAGACGCAGACGGCGCACGCTCTGTCGTCGCTTCGTGGTCGGCGCGCGGGCGCTCGCGTTGTGTGTCGGCGTCGCTGGCTGCGCTTGCGGCTGCTGGCGCTGTTGCGTTCGCACCTGCTTGCGCTTCGGTCTCGGCCGCTGGCGGCGTCTCCTCTTCGCGCTCGATCTGGCGCGGCGTGCCGTCTGCGTTGAACAAGCGGCGGTCTGTGACTTTGAAAGTTGGCTTCTCTTCGCTCATCGGTTTTCACGCAGACACGACAACGACCGAGAGGGCCGCGCCGGTCAATCATTCATTCGCATCAGTTGTTTGCTGAACGGCCACGATGGTAGCACCTGCGCGCACGCCGTCGCAAGAATGGCAGAGTTTCGGGTTCCGGGTTTCGAGTTCCGAGTTGTTCTACCAGCGCGGCCCACTTGGAACATACCGGCTTAGGTTTTAGACTTAGCCAAAGCAATTAAACTTTGTGGCTTCAACTCGGAACTCGGAACTTTGAACCCGGAACTAAATGCTTATGCCCGCATCATTCAACGATCTGGTCGCACTGATGGCGCGTCTTCGGCGCGCACCCGACGGCTGCCCTTGGGATCGCGAGCAGACCTACGCCACGCTCGCGCCGATGCTCTTGGAAGAGGCTTACGAAGCTTTCGAGGCCGTCGAAGAAGCGCGTGAAGGTCGCCCGGAAGAGTTGCGCGACGAACTTGGCGACCTGCTCTTTCAGATCATCTTCTACGCGCAAGTCGCCGCAGAGCGCGGCGAGTTTACGATTGCAGATGTGGTTGATGGCATCCACACCAAGATGGTGCGTCGCCACCCGCACGTCTTCGGCAACGAGACGGCGCAGGATGCGGCGGAAGTCCTGCGCAACTGGGAAGCGATCAAAGCGGCCGAGAAAAAGGCGGCCGGCAAGACAGACGAAGAGGAAGAGACTGCGCTCCTCGACGGCGTCTCTTCACGCGCGCCCGCGCTCATGGAAGCGCATCAGATCACAACCAAAGCCGCGCGCGTCGGCTTCGACTGGCAACGCCTCGAAGACATCTTCGATAAGCTCCACGAAGAGATTGACGAACTAAAGGCCGCGATCAAAGAACGCGACGAACGCCAACAGGCGCGCGCCGCAGACGATCAATCAGCCCGCGCCGACGAGCAATCAACCGGCGCAACGAGCGAACAACGCGCACGTGAAGCGCCCGCGCGGCCTATTTCTGATGAAGAGGCCGAACACGAGCGCGTCCGCGAAGAGTTGGGCGACCTACTCTTCGCCGTCACCAACATTGCGCGCCACCTCAGCGTCGAACCCGAAGCCGCGTTGAAGTTAACCAACCGCAAATTCCGCCGCCGCTTCCGCCACATCGAACAAGGACTCAAAGCGCGCGGGCGCACACTTGATCAAGCGACACTCGATGAGATGGAAGAACTCTGGCAGGAAGCGAAAGGTGCGCGTGGTTGAAGCGAGGGCTAAGACGCTCATGCTACCGCTTGCGTCTTGTAAGCTAGACTTCTAAGATGAGTTTATGCCGACGGTGTTGCGTGTAGGCCGCTTTCGCTTCTTCTTTTTCAGCAACGAGAGTCAAGAGCCGCCGCACATACATGTCAAGGCAGCGGAGAACGAAGCGAAGTTCTGGCTCGAACCAGCCTTGCACATTTATTCAAGAAAGTCTGCATGAGGACTGCATAATTGAATAGTCCAAGCCATTTATGCATTACTTTCCGAATACTTGTGCAAGTCTGCTCGAACCCATCAGCTTGGCTTTCAATTACGGGTTCAGGGGATGCGAGCTAAGCGAAATCGCAGAGCTTGTCAGGCAACACCGGGCGCAATTTTTGGAGGCTTGGAATGAGCACTTTGGCGAAGAACAATCGTAACGCGGCGCGGGCCTATGTGCCGACCTCTGCCCTCGCCAAGTCGGTCGAGTTTGACGACGAGATGATGCGCGTTCATCTCACCGACGGGCGCATCGTCAGCGTGCCGCTCATCTGGTTTCCACTGTTAAGCGACGCGACGCCGGAGCAACGCGCGCACTATGAGATCGGCGGCGGCGGCACGAGCCTGCACTGGCCCGATATAGATGAAGACATATCCGTCGCCGGTCTAATGGCGGGCGCGGACTGGCAGTCAATGTAACTTCTTATCCGCTCCGCGCGCTGCGCTCACGCGCTTTTTAGGCTAAATGGTCAAAGGCTACGTCCGCACAACCGCCACGACACGAAAACCGATGACGACGTTGCGGAGGTCTGGGGTGTCCCAGTTGCGGTCGGCAGAGCGGAGGTTAAAAGCGAGGCCGTTGAGCCACGAGCCGCCGCGCAGCATCCGGTACTTCTGCTCCCCGCCACTTAGCCATGCGCTCCCGTCCGTCGGTGCGCCTGCATAAGAGCCGTGATACCAGTCCTGACACCACTCCCACACATTACCATGCATGTCAAATAAGCCGAACGCGTTCGGCTGAAAACTCCCAACGGGTCTTGTCTGGCGATAGACGCCCTTCGCCGCCCCGCCATACGGATAGTCGCCGTCGAAGTTCGCCTGCTCTGAACTCAGGGAGTCGCCGAAGGCGAACGCCGTCGTTGTTCCTGCCCGCGCCGCATATTCCCACTCTGCCTCCGTCGGCAGCCGGTACGTGTAGCCGTCGTTCTGCGCATTCAGCTTGGCGATAAACGAGACAGCATCATCCCACGACACCTGCTCCACCGGACAGTTGTCGCAGCCCTTGAAGTTCGACGGGTTATTGCCCATCACCGCCTGCCACTGCGCCTGCGTTACCTCGTACTTGCCTATGTAGAAACCATCAGCAATCGTCACCCGATGCACCGGCTTCTCGTCGCTGCCGCCGTTTTCCGACCCCATCATGAAGCTGCCCGCCGGTATCCACACGAACTCGATGCCCGCACGACTCTGCATCTGCTGTGATCGCCCGGCCGGTCGCGCTGTGCTCGTCGTGTTGCCGACTGTGTTGCCCGGCGTGCTCGTCGGTGCGGGCTTCGTTGCGCTCGTCAATGCCGCCATGCGTCGGCGCGCGATGCTGGCGAATTGTCCGTTAGGATACTTCGCCAAGTAGTCCTTGAAGTCCTCCGCGTCGGTGCTGTTCTGGATCGAGTTCCAGTAGCTCAACTCGAAGGCGGCCGGGTCAACCGTTGGCGCGGGCAGCGTGGGCGATAAGAGCGTCGGATTGCTTGTGGCGATGGCCGGCGGCGTGGGCGCTTTCGGCAGCATGAAGACAAAGTCGCCTTTGTCGAGATTCGGATTTCTGATCTTGCCGTACTGCGGGTGCTGCGCGTTGCGCGTGTAGTTGACCACGCGGTCTTGCAGGAAGTCGCCCAACTCGCTGCCCGTCACGTAGCCGTCATGGTTCGCGTCCGCCTCGCCTTCGATGGCGGCGATGAACTGCTCGCGGAAGATGCTGCGGTCGGGCACGGTCTCATCGGCACTGCCTGAAGTGATGAACTGGCGGACTGGACGCGAAGTCTTGTAGCCGATGTTGTCGGGCACGGCGCGTGAGAGCGCGAAGAGTGAACCGGAGAAGCAGGAGTCGAAGAGAAAGAGCGCGTGCTTGGCTTGAATGCGCCGGGCATAGAGTTCCATCTGCTGCATGTCCATCGCCTTATCCATGAAGCCGCTCAGGTCGCGGTTCGGGTTGGGCGCGTCCACAGGCACGATGTAGCCCATCTCTTCGCCGTATGATTGTTTGATCGTGTGTCCATGCCCGGCGAAGTAGAAGAGCAGACGATTCTCGACGTTCATGCCGTATTGCGAGATGAAGTTGCGGAAGGCTTCGTCAAGCTGCGCGCCCGTCCGATTCGGCAATACGATGACTTGAAAGCCTTGCTTCACAAGTGCGACGCGCACCGCTTCGATGTCCGCCGGGACGCCGGGCAGTTTGGGCCAACCGTTCGTGTATTCGCTCTCGCCGATCAGGAGCGCGTAGCTCTTGTCATAAAGTTTGACGACGCGCCCGTCTTCGGTCTTGATGTCAATCTCTGCGCGCAGACCGCGCCCGTCATCCTGTTGCGCTGTCACGGTCGGCAGCGACGAGAGCAGCAGTGCAGAGATCAGCGCGAGGATGACGAACAGAAGATGCGCACGGGGGATGCTGGTTTTCATAAGACTTACCTGACGCGGTTTCGGATGAAGATACGAACGCGAGCTTGTGACGGGATGCCTTGAACAAGCGGCGCAGGAACGGGATGACGCGGGCGAAAGTAACTCACGCTCGTAACAGATGTCAATTATCTTGCTGCGCTGTCGGCAGGGCATAAGACGGACGTGGCAAGCGCCGGCCCGTAAATGTTAAGATGGCTCGCGACGGAGGTTTTAACTTGTCACCTGTCACCTATCACTCGTCACTGTTTTAGGAGGTTCGTTCGATGGCGCTTATACAGTTTGTGCAAAATTATGAAGACCTATCCACAGACCGTGGGTTTCAGTTCAAGTTCTATTGCGACAAGTGCGGCAATGGTTACATGACGCGCTTTCAGGCTTCGACGCTAGGCACGGCCGGGTCGCTCCTGCGGGCGGCGGGCGATCTCTTTGGCGGCTGGGCGAGTTCGGCCGGCAACTCGGCTTATGAGTTGCAGCGCACGGTCGGCAGCAAGGCGCATGATGATGCTTTGGCGGCGGCGGTGGCTGAGGGCAAGGAGCATTTTCATCAGTGCTCGCGTTGCGGGCGTTGGGTCTGTCCCGAAGTTTGTTGGAACGCGAACGTCGGGCAGTGTGAAGGCTGCGCGCCAAACTTTCAAGAGGAACTCGCAGCCTCGCACGCCAACGCGAAGACGGAAGCGGCCCGCCAGCAAATCTACGAGCGCGCCCAACAGACCGACTACGCCTCGAAGCTGGACATGAGCGCGGATGCTTACGTCAGCGCAGAGTCGCAAGCACAGACAGACGACGCGCGCGCGGCGACCAGGCCGCTTTGCGCGAACTGCGGCACGATGGTGGGCAAGGCGAAGTTCTGTCCCGAATGCGGCACGCCGACGAAGCCTGCGAAGTTGACCTGCTCGGCCTGCGGCCATCAACCTGAAGGCACGCCGAAGTTCTGTCCTGAGTGCGGGACGAAGATGTAAAAACAGTGACGAGGGACAAGTGACGAGTTAAAAACTTGCGCTTGCTCGTCACTTGTCCCTCGTCACTGTTTTTAACAAAGCGGGCCGGTGAATAGTTCACCGGCCCGCTTTCTTGGTTTGCGTCTCGAGCTGCGCTTAGAGACGATAGAACTGAATGCTGCGCAGGATGTTGCTGAAGGCGCTCTGATAGTAGCGCGACTCATCCTGCGGCGCGACGGCGTCGAAATAGAAGAGCCGGCCGTCGTTCAGCATGGTCGTGACGACCGTGACCTGCTCCAAGCGTCCGGTCAGCGGCGACTGCCCCGTGAGCGTCGTCGCGTAAGCCGTGCGCCCAGAGATGCTAGTGCGTTGATAGCCGCTCTGCTGGCGCAGATACGGATTGCCCTGTAACAGCGAACTGATGTACTCGTCGCTCGCCCCTTGCAAGTTTCTGGACTGCACATTGTCCACGCCGATGATCACGCCGTGCGAGATGCCGTTCTGATCAACCGCCGCTTCGGGCGCGAACGTGGCTGAAGTCTGCGCGCCGTAGTCGCGCCAGTTGTCTGGAATGGACATCGTGTACCAGTCCGTCCTGATCTGCCGGAAGCGTGTGGACGGGTAAGGCACGTTCGTGTTGCGCTGGCTCGGATAGTTCGGATACTGATTGCGCCCTGCGCCCTGTTCGATCTCTTGCTGCGTGTAGGCGCGACCTGAACCGCGCAAGCGCGCTTGGATGCGTTGGAACTCAGGCGTGTTCTTGATCGGATTGCGCACCACTCCGATCAACTGCGCCTCTTGATTGATGCGCGCGTAGCGATTGGCCGGAGCCGGGTGGTCGCTCAAAAACTGCGGCCCGCCAGCGCCGCCCCGTTGTTCGATGGTCTTAAACATGTTCGCCAGATCGTTCGGGTCGTAACCGGCGCGCGCCATGATCTGCGCGCCGAGCACGTCGGCTTGCGTCTCATACTCGCGGCTGAACTTCAGGAAATAGACGCCGACGCCGAGTTGCGAGCCTTGCCCGATGACTGCGCCGGGCACGCCGCCGATGACCGCGCCGGCAATCGCGCCGATGCCACCGAGGATCGAATACTTCTGCGCTTTCGTGGCCTGCGCCGTGCCGTGCCGGAGCGCGACGTGCGACAACTCGTGCGCCATCACGCCGGCCATCTCGCCTTCATTGTGCGCCGCTTCGATCATGCCGCGATTGACGTACATCGGCCCGCCCGGCAAAGCGAAGGCGTTGATCTCGCGTTGATTGACGACCTTGAATGAATAACGAAACTCGCGGTGCTGGTACTCAGGCGGGATCGCATCCACGAGCCGGAAGCCAACGCTGTTCACGTATTCGGTCACGGTTGGATCGTTTAAGATCGGCAACTGCCGCTCGGCCTCGGCCGCCGCCTGTTGCCCGGCCTGTATGTCGTCCTGCACGCCGTAGCCGTTCTTCGGCGGCACGATGTGCGTCGGCACGGCTAACGCACTAATGGGCAGCGCCAGCAGCACGAACGCCGCTAAGCCCGCCAACAGTTGATGCACACGATGCGTCTGCATATATTTACGCTTCATCTCTTTTACTCCTCTGCGAAACGCGCGCACGCGCAGCACACGCGCAACTTATCAGCTTCAGCAAAATAAAAAAGCGGCGCGCCACCCTGCACACACATATCGAGGGTTGCGGCCGCCTGCTCATCCTGCTCTTAAGCCTCTCCCTCAAGTATCGCTGTCAGCCGCGCGCGTGAATCATGCGTGCGGCCGGGGAGAGACAAACTGTTGCAAATACCAGCCGCAGTCAGTCGGGATTGCATGCGGCACTCATGCACCTCTGTTTTGATGAATCCTAACCGAACATCGTTGACTTAAAATCTCAAACCCATTTCGGTGCACGGCGCATTCATTATCGTTCATGCGCGCCACAGCGACAAATTAAATAACCGAATTTTGTTACGATGCTGTTTCAAGTCGCATCAGCGTCGGCGCACACCGCGTCGGCGCGTGGGCAGAATGCGGCGCGCGGCCGGTTTCGGCGCGCCCGCTTCTGCCGCAAATCTAACGCTCGTCCCGGCGGCGGGACGCGGAATAGCAACAGCCACGAACGGCGACGTAATGACCTGCGTTGTAACATCGCCGGACGCAGGCCGCCGTTCTTCAACATTGACTGCAAGCACAGTGCCATCGCGGCGGATGCTGCGCACGGAGATGCCGTAACCGCCCGTCGGTCGCTGGCCTTGAAAGGCGACGATGACGGCCTGCGTGGTGAAATTGACATCGGGCGTGGGCCGGCCCGCGCCGATCTCGCCCCAGACTCTCCGCCATTCGTCCTCATTCATGATCAACTCAAGCGCCCGCCCGCCCTCATGCCCGCTCATCGTGCCCGTCGCCAACACCGTGAACTCAACTGCGCGCGTCTGATCTTCCATTGGTTCATTCGCTGTCGCGTTAGCTGCCCCGCCCGACTCATCAAGCAGCGCCATGCGCAAAATTTTGATCGGCGGCATGCCGTAGCTGAGCAGACGATCATGAAACTCGCCGAGCCGAAATTGATCGCCCACGCGCTGTTGGTAATCTGCGCGCAGCCGCATAATCTCCATCTTGCCGAGCGTATAGACGAGATAAGTCGGATCGGCCGTGCCGCGGCGCGCCTCGCGCTCTGCGTTGGTCCGTTCCATGTAGCCCTCGCGCATGAAGAACTCGACGCCTTCATCGTAAGTCATGCCGGCCGTGTGCATCTTGAGGCCGACGAGATAACGACACAGGCGCGTGAGCGCGGCCGACAACTGCGCGAGCCGTAGTTTCGGATTGTTGCCGCCATAGCCTTCGTCGAGCATCATCTGCTCGCAATAGTGCGCCCAGCCTTCGACGAAACTGTTCGCGGCGAGCGCCACGCGCACGCGCGAAGTGGTACGCGGCAGCGCGAGGAATTGATAGTAATGGCCGGGATAGACCTCGTGGATCGAGACGATGGGCAGAGAGTAGTGATTGTAGAAACTCAGATGCTCTTCACGTCGCTGCGCATCCCAAGCCGGATCAGGCGGCGTGACGTAGTAATAAGCTTCGGTCGCCACGCGCTCGAACGCGCCCGGCGCGTCCATTGAAGCGAACGAGAGCGAGCGCGCATATTCGGGCGTCTCGGCGACGATCAGATTTTCGCGCGCGGACACAGTGAGGATATTGTTTGCGCGCACGAAGGCGCGGATGCGATCAAGCTCGGCGCGCGTCTCGCCGACGAGGCCATCTGCGGTCGGATGCTCGCGCCCCAACAGACGCAGCACGTCGCGCACGTCGCGCCCCGGCGCGATCTCCTCCGCGACCGTGCGCATCTCGTTCTGCGTGCGGCGCAGTTCCCTTTCGCCGTCGGCGACGAGTTGCGCGAGCGGCGTATCAATCATCTCTTCGTAGAGCAGCTTGCGGCGGAAATTCTCCGCGCCGATAGCAAACGCGCCGTTTGAGCGCGCGAGCAGATCGTTCTGCAACCAATCAACGTAAGCACTGAGCGCCTGCACGACGCTCTCGTTCGTTGCGGCAAACTCCGAACGACGCGCGGCTGACAGGCGACCGCCGCCCGCATGCTCGAACATCTGCGGCACGACGCGCTGAAAAAAACCGACGCCGCCACGCGCCTGCGCAATCGCGGTCTCAGTATAGATGCGCGGCGGGTTTTGCAGATTGGCGCGCGCTTCTGCGAGCAGACGCGCGGCTTGTCGTTCGCGTGCGAGCAGCGCGTCGAGCCTCTGTTCGATGGGCGCGTAGTTGCGTTTTAGTATGTTGTCAACGCTCTCGGCCAAGAGCACGTTGTAGAGGTTCGGATTGTGCTGCCACATGCGCACGTCTTCGAGTTCGAGCAACTCACCTTGCGCATGCGCGCGCAGGACTAGGAAATCGTAACGCGCTTCGGGCGAGAGTCGCCATTCAGGTGTGCGCGCAAGTTGCGCCAGCAACGCGCGCACGCGCCGCACTTCACGCGCAATTGCGTCGCTGCTGCGTGCTTCAAGCTGCGCGTCGTACTCGTGCAAGCCGAGCGCGGTCGCCTTTGTTGGATTGAACTCGTAGTAGCCGCGCAGGTATTCGTCCGCGAGTTGCCGCACGCGCGCATCCGGCGCAGCGTTCAGACCGGCGCTCGATGAAACCGGCGCGGGCCGCCGACGGTGGCGTTGGGCCGCGCCGCTGTCAGGCCACACAAGCGCGAGCGCGACGCACAGGACGCACGCGCCAGCGATCAGTTTCTTCCTCAGCAACAAACGGAGTGCTCCTCGAAAGCTGTTCAAGCCGGAGAGCAACGGACAGGTCTCGCTCGCCGGTCGCGAGATTAACATAAATCAAGCGACGGCAGATAAAGAAGCGGGCCGGCGCGGCCGAGACTTATGCGTTGCGGCGTATGAGCGCAATCAAGTAAGCTTGCGGCGTAAAGCGGCGAGAGTAGCATGCAGACGCAGAACATCCAGCTCCGAAGCTTTCGTCCGCCCTGCTCACGTCCGCGCCGGCCGCCCAAGGCTGTTCGGGAATTGGTGGACGCGCTCCTGACTCCACTGGTTAACGCCTATCCGCTCGCCGAGATATTTTGGGAGGCGCGCCACCGCAGCATCATCGAGCGGGATGCGTCCGGCAGACGGACGTGTACGCAAGAGTGGGTCTGCGGCGCGCAACTCAGAGTGGTGGGCGAGCGCGTATCAGCGGTAAGTTGGACGACCGATCTAACGGCCCAAGGGCTGCTCAGAGCATTCGCTGGACTTGGGTTGCGTCTTAACGCACCCCGCTTGCCCGACCGCGTGCGCCAACTCACGCTCAAACTTGACGATGCTGCGACGCTGCAACTGCGACAGGTGGCCGCGGCCGAACTCACTACCCGCGCCGCGCGCCGACTCTCAGATACTGCGCGTGTGCGCGTCGAGATGGATGAATACCTGCGCGGCTCGGCCACCGCGCTGGGGCGTAGTCGGCAGTGGCGCGGCCGGCAAGCACTCGTGAGCATTGAACTGCCACGACCGGACGGGAGTTTGCTCCGACGTGCGCGCGTTCTCGAAGGCACATGCGGGCCGGAAGCTTTGCGCGCGTCCGGTTTGCTGGCAGATGTGCGCACGGCGTGGGCACAAGCACCGCATCCGGCCGGCGAACTTGCCGGCCGGATGCCGGTCGTGGTGGCTCCGGGGTTTGGCGCGATACTCTTTCATGAGTTGGTGGGCCACTCGCTCGAAGCCGATCACGTGCTTGGCGGCGCTTCTCCATTTGCGCACTGCACCTACGGCCAGCAAGTGTCGCATCCTGAACTGACTATCGTTGATAGCCCGCAGCCCGAGGTGGGTTGCGGCGGACTGTTCGTTGATGATGAAGGGCAGACGCCGGTCACCGTCACGCTGATCGATGCCGGGACAATCGCCGGTATGCTGCACGACCGGGTCACCGCCACGATGGTCGGCGCGCCATCAACCGGCAATGGCCGGCGTGAAGACTTCCGCATGGAACCGCAGCCGCGCATGCGCAATCTCGTCGTCGCGCCGGGCCCGCACAGTCCCGACGCCTTGCGCTCCGATATTCGCCGCGGTCTCTACATCGAGCGTTTGGCTGAAGGGCGCGCCGATCTAGCGTCCGGGTGCTTTACGCTGACGGTCGAGGCCGGCCGCCGCATACAACGCGGTCACCTCGGCGCGCCCGTGCGCGGTGTGCTTGTCCGGGGCAACATCCGCGCCACATTGGCCGGCATCGAAGGCGTAGGCAACGACTGGCAGGCCGCGCCCGACCCCGTCTTCTGCGGCAAGCGCGGCACGGTCATCACAGGCGTCGCCGGCCCTACCGTGCGGCTCGGCGAGTTGGAGGTGTTGTCGTGACTTGGCAGGTGGCTCTCTGTCAGCGCGTGGGGCGCGAACTGGCAAGGCACGGCTTGGACGCTTGGCTGCTGCACGTAGATCGCCTCACCGAGCAACGCGCGGAGGTCGCGCTGAATGGAACTTCACAGCAACGCGGCGAGAGCGCCTGTTTGAGTCTCGCCCTCTGGCGCGGCGGGCGGATGATCAATTTCTCGTTTCTCTTTGCGCCCGCCCGCCCACAAGACGTCTGCGCTCGTGTAGCAGCGGCGCTGGCAAATCTCAATGCCGTGTCTTGGCGCGCTGGCGTGCGGCCGCCGCTGTGGCGTGAAGGCGTATGGCACGATTCGCTGGCGGCGTGGGATGTGCTCGCGCGCGATTGGTCGCCGCATCTGCGCAAGTCAATCCGTCGTGCCGGCGCAGGAGCGCAGCAATTAGAACTCTGTCTCGAACGGCGGGAGATACACCTGCAAGACGAACGCGACCGGACACGACAGGTCGTGCGGCATGCGGCGCGTCTGACCCTCTCGTGCCGGTGCGCTGCACGGCCGGGCGCTTGGACTATGACCGTGCCGCTCGACGCATCTCAGCCGCACGATCTGACGCCGCACATCGCACGCGGCATCCAGCACGCGCGTCTGCGCGCGTGCCGCACACAAGCGCGCGCCGGCTGCGGCGTTGTATTGCTACAGCCGACCGCCGTGGCCCAACTCCTCAGCGCGTCCAAGACCCTCACCGAAGTAGATCAGTCGGCCGGCGATCTGCTCGCATGCACGCGGCCCGGCCACCCGTCAATCGCGTTTGACGATCTCGGCGTGCCCATCCAGTCCGCAGATCAGAGATCGGCGAGTGCACCACTGTGGTTCGCGCACCGTGCGGCTCTGCCCGACGCCCGACCCGAACATATCTGGATTCCGCGCGGGGAGTTGCTGCGCCGGATCGAGCGCGACAGTCTGCTCGTCCGGCACTTCGACGAAATCCTCACGGAACAGAGCGGGCGCGCGCTCCCCGTCATCGCAAGCGGGGAGCAAAGGACGAGCCGTGCGCTTCGTCACGTCGCAGGCGTGCGCTTGGGCATCCCCTTGCGCCGAATGAAGGCGGCGTGCGCGGATGCTGCGTGCCGGGGCGATTCGCTGCGCTCGATCTATTTCGGCGGGGTGAGCTATCACGTGCCGGCGCTCGCCCTCGGAGAGCTTTCATGGCAACCAGCTTAATCCACGCCGAACGCTTCCTCGCCGGGCCTAATTTGTGGAGTAACAATCCCGCCCTCTTGGCGAGTTTGCGCCACAGCGCTTGGAGCGCCGGCCAGATAGCGCAGACGCTGGCCCGCCTCGTCCGCGCATTGCCTGAGATGGCCGAGCACGCTGTCTTTCGTCGGCAACAAACTTTGCCCGCCGCCGTCATTGCGCTGGCCGATGCGCTCAGTCGTGCCATCGGCGCGAGTTGGGGTCGGAGTCGGCTTATGCCGGGCGTGCGCGGCGAGGTGCGCCTGTTGATCGCCTGCCCCCATGAACGACTCGCACACGCGCTCGCAGCCGGCGTCAATCAAATTCTGACCGCCGTGTCGCGCGGAGATCGGCCGGCAACTAGAGTTGTGCTGGCGGAGTTGTTAGCTATCTGGGAATGCCCGGCCGAGGCCGCGTTGTTGGCGCAGGCAGCACACAAACGCAGGCTGCCGGTCGCATGGCTCGATCCTGAGCAGAGTTGGTTGGTGCTGGGACAAGGCGCACACAGTCGCATTTATCATCGCGGGTATTTCAGCAGCGATGGCGCACTCCGAGATGTGGCGGACGATAAGTTAGCCACCGCCAGTCTGCTGGAAAGGGCCGGTGTGCCGACCACCAACCCCATGCTTGTTGCGACGGCCGACGAGGCCGTCGCGCTGGCCAGCGCGCTCGGACTGCCGGTCGTGCTCAAACCCAATCGCGGTTGGGCGCAGGTCGGGGTCTGGACCAACCTCCGTTCGCTGCCGGCCGTGCGCGCGGCCTTTCGCCGTGCAGCCGCACAAGCCGGGCCGCTGGGCGGGCCGCTGCTGATCGAGCGGCAGCGCGCGGGCCGCTACCTGCGCGCGACGCTCGTCGGCGGCCGACTCCGGGCCGTGTTGACCTGCGAAGCGCCGACGGCGACGGGCGACGGCCGGCGCACGGCCGAAGCATTGGCCAAAGAGTTTTATCATTTGCCGTCACACGAAAAGTTGGACCTGCGCAGCCGTGGGATTCTCGAAGCCGTGTTGAGCCAGCAGAAACTCAAGCCGGACACTGTGCCCGCACGCGGTCTGGCGTTTCGCGTCGGGCACGATAATCAGGGGCGCGCGTCTGACGTGACGGCAACCGTGCATCGGAGTCTCACACAACTCCTCAATCGCGTCGGTCGCCTCTTCGCCGGGCCCGTGCTGGGCGTGGACTTGCTCGTGCGCGACCCGGCAGCGCCATTTGATCCGGCGCATGACGTGATCATCGAGGTGAACCCCGCCCCCGGCTTCGCGCAGCACGAGCGTACGCAGCAAGGCCCGACGCGCAATCTGGCCGGCCCGATTCTGGCGCACCTTTTCCCGACGCCGACTGCCGCGCGCATTCCCGTCGTTGCCGCCCCCGCAGGCTACGCCGCCGAACTGGAAGAAATGGCCCAAGCTTTGCGCCGACGCGGCGTATATCCGACAGGTTACACGCGCGGCACTGTCTGGTCGGGCACACCGCGCAGAGAGTTGGGCCGCGGCCCACATGCGGCCAGCCTGCTGCTGCTCGACGCGCAAGCCGAGGTCTTGCTCATAGAGGTGGATGAAGACTTGGCTGGTGTGGGTCTGCCCGTTGATCGTGTGGATTTTCTGCTGGCCCGGCCGGCGCGCAAAGGCCCGCTCGCTTCGCTCTTGGCCCGATTGCACAGCTCAAGCCGAAACAAGGGAGCCAGCGTCGAAGACATCCGTTACTGTTGCGGCATGCTGGCAGACCGATAGCTCGTAGCCAGTCCTTTGGCCGCGTTTTCCGATTTAAGGTCTTGGGCTTTTGCGTCTAGGGTTTGCGCTCCTCCTTTGACCTTCTTCCGTTGCTCTTTGGTCAACTCCTTGGCCGAAGTTTTCAGGGTATCAACCTTGACTCTGCGCTTGTTCGTGTTTGCTTTCTTCACGTTCATGCTCCTTTCGCTAAAGTTACGTTGCTGCTTCTAGGCCAATTCCGGCGGCTAGTCAATAACACTCGTGCGTCGCCGCCGGTGCGAGGCTGCACCGATTGTTCCGCGTAAAATACGGCCGCCTGCACACGCCGGATTAAATATCTCGCCCGCCGCCCGCCTGCTCATAGCTATAAGCCTTTGACCCAGAGATCGGCTGCGACGGGCCGCAGGCCGCGGCGCTTGAGGAATGCGCGGTGCTGCGCTGGCGTGGGTGTCTTTAGTCGCAGGTAGAGCAGGGTCGCGCCAGCGCGCCGCAGTGTCCCTTCCGCCACCTCGAACAGGCGGCGGCCGACCTGTTGCCCAAAAGCTTCGGGCGCGACCACGAACCGCGTGATCTCGGCGACCTCTGCCCCCGGCAGACGAGCGACGAGCACGCCCTGTCGCTCAACTACGAACACGCGGTGACTGCGGCTGCGCATCTCTTTTCTGATCTCCGGCCCCGTGAGTGGCGTGAGCCAATCCACGTCTTTGGCCTTTGCTGAGCGCACGCGCACACGATCAACGCGCGCGCACGTCTCCCGCCATTCGCCCGCCAGCAGCGCATAGACGGCGCTATCGTGGAAGCGCCCGTCAATCAACTCGAACGAGCGTGCCGTCCCCTCATATCGAGAACCCAAGCTCTCGATCCCGATCCGGCTCAACAGATTGTCGGCGGCGGCGCGCAGCACCATCCGTTCGAGCGTGAGTTCCTCGAAGGCGTAGCTGACGATGGCTTGGCAGGCGCGCGTGCCGAGGAGGCGGCAGCGCGCGGGCGGGATCAGCCAGCACTCCATTGAGGCCGACAGATTGGCGACGTTGATCTCGTCGAGGGCGACCAAGCCGACCGGCTCTGCGCCGAGCCAGATGCCGCAGCCGAAGGCCGTATCCTGCGCGTCCTGCTCACGATACCAATTGACGTAGCGGCGAAACTTCTCGTAGGTCGTCAACTGCGTCAGCGCCGGCAGCCACCGGGCTAACTCTTCGCGGTGCGGTTCAAACACCTTGAATAGAGGCTCTGCATGGCGCGTCTCAAGTTTTTGCAGATAAGCGCCGTCGCCCAGATCGAGCAGAAACATGTGGGAACCTCGGTCAGGACCGGGAGGCTGGCGGCGGCGGCGAGCATTTTGCTCGGGCCGGAGTTCTGAGAGGTGGGCCGCTTGCCCGTAAGCATCCGACCGGCCCTGACCAACGAACACCGGGGGCCGTGACTCTTCAACGCTAGAGCCGAGAAACCACTGCCCACACGAGCTTGATTAGCGTGTGCCGCCTATTGCGTTTCCGAGCTGGCCGCTTGGGCGGAGTTCTTCTTATCAGGAGGAATGGCCCCCAGACCTTTATCACCGCCTTTCAGCTTTAGCTGCCGCGCCTGAGCGTCAAGGGTTTCGGCTTGCTGACCACCTTTGACTTTTTTCGCCTCACTGGCGGAGAGTTCCTTCTTCGCGTTCAACTTGCCGACCTTCACTCGCCCCTTGGATTTGTCTGCGCCAGCTTTCTTACCTTTGTTTGCCATTGCTTTGTCGTGCTCCTTACTTGAGATCAGATGCCGCTGATAAGCACGGCGGATTTGGGCTACGCGGTCATTGCAAATACGAGCGAGGTGGCGGGAAAGATTGCGCCCGCTCCGGCTCTTCTACGCTGGCTGCGCGGATTAGTCAATGGCTGAGTTGTTAACTCTTCCGCGGATCGATCCGCTCGTTCAGCCACTTGGTTGCGTCGTTGAGCGGGCCAATGCGATGCTCCCCGCCTTTCCAGACGCGGATCATCGAGATGATCAGGAAGACGAAACCGGCGAGGCGCACAAGGCCGCCGCCCGTCCAACTGCTGGTGAAGAAACCGATGAAGGTGAAGAGATAACTGAGCGCGAGAATCGCCGCTTGCAGTGCTAACCCCTGCGCCGCATGAAAGCGCACGCGCACTTCACGACGCGGCACCATCAACAACTCGATGAGCGCAGCCACGATGCCGATGTAGAACGGCGCATAAGGCAATACGGTCGCCCACTTCTCTTTAATGTTCAGCCCGGCGATGGTGCGCTCTGGCGACGTTCCCGCCGCGCTCACGCCCGCAGGCGGCGGCGCATAGGGTTGTTGATACGGCGGCTGTTGGTACTGCGGTTGTTGATATGGCACGGGCGGTTGCTGATATGTCGGCGGAATGAAGATGGATGGATAGGATGGCGAGAATTTTTCGTCCATGCGCTGCGTCGGCGCTTCCGATTGCGGCGCGCGCGGCGGGTCGTTCGACGTAGACTGCGGGTTCGGCGCGGGCTGTGGCGACTCAGGCATAAGTTGCGTCGTTGCGCCGCTCACATCGTCGGTCGAGCGTGGTTGTTCGACGCCGCGTGTCGCGCCCCACATCTCGTCCGTCTGCCGCGCAAAATCCGGGTCGAGCGGGTCTGTATCGTACTTGCTGCGTTTCTCTGCCATGACAGATATTTTTACGAATCACACGTGCGTCGGGTTCACAGCAATCTTACTCTTCGACGACACGGTATTCCACCCGCGCCCAACGCTTCTCATTCTCGAAGAGGCGAAACGCGTGCAGGCGCGCAGGCTCCGCGCCCAAGCCCAAGATGAAATAGATCGCTGCCGGATAAAAAGCCAAACGCACATCCGTCTCAGACGGCTCAGGCTCTGCGGCGCGCGGGTGCGAATGATAGATCGCAAGCAGTTGCTCGCCCCGCTCGCGCATGCGTCGCTGCGCCGCGAACAACTCCGCAGGCGCGCCTTCGTAAGCCGTCAAAGGATCGGGCGCGACGTTTTGCAACCGATAGATCGTCTCGGCCAGATCATTCCCTCCGCCGATAAGACCGCAACACTCCGCCGGTTGCACCGCACGCGCGTGCGCCAACATCTCCTCAACGTGTGCGCGCCGGAGCGTGATGATAAACCACCGCCTTTCGTCGCGTTCAGCTTGTTCTTTGAGGTTGATTGTATCGCGCGCTCATTCTTCTTCCACGATGCGTATGTGCAACTCGTTAAGCTGCTGGCCGTCAATCGTGCCGGGCGCGTCAATCATCAAGTCTGCGGCTGAGGCGGTCTTCGGGAACGCCATTACGTCGCGTATGTTGTCGGTCTGCGCGAGCGCCATCAACGTGCGTTCGATGCCTGATGCGATGCCGCCGTGCGGCGGCGTGCCGAACTCCAACGCATCGAGGAAGAAGCCGAAGCGCGCGCGCGCCGTCTCTTCGGTCATGCCGAGCGATTGGAAGACGAGCCGTTGCACGTCGCGCCGGTGAATACGAATTGAGCCGCCCGCGACCTCGATGCCGTTAATTACCGTGTCATAAGCCTTCGCGCGAATCTGGCCGAGCAGATGCGTCTCGTTATTTGTCATCGCACGCTCAAGGAGCGACAGGTCTTCATCGAGCGGCGAAGTGAACGGATGATGCTTCGCATAGTAACGCCCGTCCTCCTCGTGATACTCGTACATCGGAAACTCTGTGACCCACAGCGGCTTGAACACACTTGCCGGGATCAACTTCTCGCGCCGCGCCACTTCATTGCGCAACGCGCCGAGACTCGCCGCAACCGTGTCCGCATTGCCCGCGATGATGAGCACCGCATCGCCTTGCTCCGCGCCCGCCGTCTCTGCGATGCGCTTGACGCCTTCATCGCCCAACGCCTTCAACAGAGACGAAGACAACTCATCGCCCAACTTGATCCACGCGAGCGCGCCCGCGCCATAACGTTTGACGATCTCTTGTAACTCGTCCAACTGTTTGCGCGACCACTTCGCGCCGCCTTTGACGACGAGGCCCTTCACCTCGCCGCCCGCTTCAAGCGCCGACACGAACGGCACAAACGTCGTCCCTTGAAGCGCGGGCGCGAGGTCTTGCAACTCCATCTCGAAGCGCAAGTCGGGCTTGTCGCTGCCGTAGCGCCGCAACGCTTCGGCGTAAGACAGACGCGGGAACGGCACAGTCAACTCTACATCAAGCGCATCGCGGAAGACGTGCGCGAACAACCCCTCGACCAGCGCATAGACCTGTTCGAGCGATGGGAAACTCATCTCAACGTCAAGCTGCGTAAACTCCGGTTGCCTATCCGCGCGCAGGTCTTCATCGCGGAAGCAGCGCGCGATCTGGTAATAGCGATCAAGCCCCGCGATCATGCACAACTGTTTGAAGAGTTGCGGCGACTGCGGCAGCGCGTAGAACTTGCCGTGATGAAGGCGCGACGGCACGACATAATCGCGCGCGCCCTCCGGCGTTGACTTGATCAAGATCGGCGTCTCGATCTCCGTGAATCCTTGCTCGTCCAAGAAGCGTCGCTCCGCCGCCACGACCTTCGCGCGCAGACGCAAGTTTGCCTGCAACTGCGGGCGGCGCAGATCGAGATAACGATACTTGAGCCGCACGTCTTCGCTCGCCATCGCATCTGACGATGCGACCTCAAGCTGAAACGGCAGCGTCCGTGCCGTGTTCAAGAGCAACAACTCGCGCGCCTGCACCTCGACTTCGCCCGTCGCCAGCTTCGGATTGCGCTGCCCTTCAGCACGCGCCACCACCTCGCCCGTCACCGCGATCACATACTCGCCGCGCACCTCCTTCGCTTTCGCGTGCGCATTTCGCGCGGTCTCTTCATTAAAGACCACCTGCGTCAAGCCATCGCGGTCGCGCAAGTCAAAGAACGTCAACGGCCCGAAGTCGCGCCGCCGCGCCACCCAACCCATCAACGTCACCGTCTGCCCCACGTGCTCCGCGCGCAACTCCCCGCATGAATATGTGCGCCGTAAATCTCCCAAGTTATCGAGCATGATTGTTAATCAAATCTTCCGGTTCAATGATTCCTGCAATGTTGCTACGATAGTGGCGCGGCTCATCGTGCGCTGTTCGCCTGAGCGCATGTCCTTCAAGGCGACTTCGCCGCGCGCGCGTTCGTCGGGGCCAGCGACTACGACGAAAGGCACGCCGAGCGCCGAAGCATACTTGAACTGCTTGCCGAGCTTGTCGGTTTGCGGATAGACATCAACACGCAAGCCTGCTGCGCGCAATTCCCGCGCGAGCGCGAGCGCGTCAGCCGTCGCCTCTTCATCCCAGACTGTGACCATCACATCGGCAGGTGCGCTTGTAAGTTCCGCAGGAAACATCTCGCGCTCGGTCATCACAACGATGATACGCTCAAGCCCAAGCGAGAAGCCGCACGCAGGGATGTCGCGCCCTGAGAACATGCCGACGAGATTATCGTAGCGCCCGCCGCCGCCGAGCGAGCCAGCCAAGTCGGGCACGTTGATCTCCATGATCGCGCCGGTGTAGTAAGAGAGTCCGCGCGCGAGACTCGGATCGAGTTTGATCCGCGCACCGACGCCGCTCGCTTCGGCGTACTGCAAAATCTGGCGCAACTCTTCGCAGCCGAGCGCGCCCGCATCGTGTGGGCCGATGAATTCGACGAGCCGCCCCAACATGTCCGCGTTGAAGGCCGCGCGTTCTGTGCCGGGCGCACCGACATCAACTAGATTCGCCGCACGCTCAATGCCCGCCACGCCCTCGAAGAAGCGTAGCAACTTAAACGCAGCCTCGCCCGCGATGCCACGCGCTTCTAATTCTTTCGCTACGCCTTCTGCGCCGATCTTGTCGAGTTTATCAAGCGCGACGAGCGCGTCCGCTTGCTTATCGTGTGTGACGCCCGCTTGTGCGAGCACGCCGGAGAGGACTTGCCGGTGATTCAGACGGATCGTGAAATCGTTGAACCCTAATTTCACCAGCACATCACTGACCGCAGCGCACAACTCTGCTTCGACGATCATCGAGCGCGCGCCGCAGATGTCCACGTCGCATTGATAGAACTCGCGGAAGCGTCCGCGCGCTGGCCGGTCGGCGCGCCAGACGGGTTGAATCTGGTAGCGTTTGAAAAACTTCGGCAGCTTGTCGCCGTACTCCGCGACGACGCGCGCGAGCGGCACGGTCAGATCGTAGCGCAACGCGAGGTCGGCTTCGCCGGTCTTCTCGTGTTCGCCGCGCTTGAGGATTTTGAAGATGAGTTGATTGCCCTCTTCGCCGTATTTGCCAAGCAGCGTCTCGATGTTCTCGACCGCAGGCGTCTCCAACGGCTCGAAACCGTAACGCTCATACACTTCGCGCACGACGCCGATCACATACTCGCGTCGCCGCACATCAGTCGGCAAAAAATCGCGCATCCCGCGCGCTGGTTGTGTCTTGGCCATGATAGTGAGCAGTGAGCAGTGAGCAGTAGAAGCAGCCGTTCATCTCGACTGCTTACTGCTTACTGCTCACTCTTGTATCGCTTCGTATATTCGATGTAGTTCTGCCAGTACTGATTGAGTCCGGCGACCTCTTCGTCGGTCAACGGCCGTTTGACCTTCGCGGGCACGCCCATGACGAGCGAGCGCGGCGGAATCTGTGTGCCGGGCGCGACGAGCGCGCCGGCCGCGATGAGCGACTGCGCGCCGACGCGCACGTCGTCCATCACGATTGAACCCATGCCGACGAGACAACCGCGCTCGACGTGGCAGCCGTGCAGCGTGACGTTGTGGCCGACCGTTACTTCGTCTTCAAGTATGGTCGCGTGCGTGCCGTTGGTGACGTGTATGACCGTGCCGTCTTGGATGTTGGTGCGCGCGCCGATGCGTATGTAGTAGCAGTCGCCGCGCACAACTGCGCCGAACCAGACGGAAGACTCCGCGCCGATCTCTACGTCGCCGATGACGATGGCCGTGTCGGCAATATAAGCCGTCGGATGAATCTGCGGATGCTTGCCGCGAAAGGGTCGAATCATTTGTGCGTTCCCACTGTCAACACCGCCTGAAAATTCAAGCGCGAGATGAAAGTGGAAAAGTTAGCACGAAAGCGGGCGAAAGGTAAAAGCGCGCACACGGCGGCGGACAGCGACAACGCCACAACTATCAATCTGCATCTATCGAGTTAAAGGTCAGACGGAAACGATCACAGGCAGATCAACAACGGGACTGCAAGTTCCGAAGACTAACGCCATTCTAACGGTACATACCTCGCGCTCGGTTGTCTCCCCGAAAGCATTGATTGTGTCTCTTCGGCTGAAGGAGGAAGTTATGTCTGACCGTGTTCGCCGGCAAAGATTCTGGCTCGTGGGCGGCGCGCTGCCGCTCTCAATCGTCGCGCTGTTGTGGGTCGCGCTGTCTCTACCCGTTTCGCTCGCGCCGCACGCCGCCGCACAGCAACCGGAAAAACCTGCGCCCGCAAAGAGTCCTGAAGCGCAACCCCGACAGGTGCAGATCAATCTCGACCGCGCCGTCGCAGTCCCCTTGCCAACGCTCAAACAAGACTTGCAAGCCGCGTCGTTTATGACGCCGGACGGCCGCGCTGGCTGGGCTTTGCGCATTCCCGGCGGCCGGCCCATTGCGACGCCTGCTTACGCAGACGGCATGATCTTTGTCGGCGGCGGTTACGGCTCGCACGAGTTTTATGCCTTCGACGCGCAGACCGGCGCGCTTCGTTGGCAAGCGAAGACTTCGGACGACGGGCCGACGGCGGCTGTGGTTGAAGACGGCTACGTCGCATTCAACACGGAGAGTTGCACGGTGATCGTGGTTGAAGCGCACACGGGCAAACTCGTCTGGCAGGAGTGGCTCGGCGATCCTTTGATGAGTCAACCGGCGATTGCCAACGGGCGGCTCTACATGGCCTTTCCTGCGGGGCAGCGCAGTCAACAGCAGATGAATCAGGTTCAATCGGCCAACGTGCAGGCGGCCGTGCCGACACAACCGAGCGGACGCGGCACAGGTCATCGTCTGCTCTGTGCAGACCTGCGCACAGGCAAGCACATCTGGGAGCAGGAGATTACGGCCGATGTGATCTCCGCGCCCGTCATCTCCGGCGATAAAATTTATCTGACCTGCTTCGACGGCACATCGTTCGCGCTCAACGCCTCTGATGGTTCAATCATCTGGCGCAAAGAGAATGCGAGCACGAGCGCGCCCTTAGTCGCAGGCGATCAAGTCGTGATTACGCAGAAGGAGCAGAGCGGCAAAGACAACTTCGAGGGCTTGAAGCGCGTGGACGCAGAGCGCGGCGAAGAGCGCGACAAGAAGTTGATTGCCAGAGAACGCGCCGGTTATTTGGACGAGAACAAAGGCGGCGGCGTGGGCGTGACGGCTGAAGCGCAAGCTTCGTTGGATAGTTCGGTCGGTTTCGCCAACGCGCCTGCGTCCGCGCAACTCACGCAAGCCAACAAACACTTGGGCGTCAATACGGTCGCGGGCGGTTGGGCTTATCAAGGCTCGCGCGCCGCTTACAGGAACGGGCGCATGCTCAACGCGCAGGGTCGTTATCTCAACTCGATCAGCTTGACGGACGGCCGCTTTGCTTGGCGGGCGGAGATTACGGGGCGCAATCTCGCCGAACAAGCGCAGGTCTTCTCGCCGCCCGCGCTCGGCGCGGCGAATATGTATCTCGCCAGTCTGCTCGGTCATCTGATCGCAGTTAGTCAACAGGACGGTGCGACGCAGTTCATCTACGCCTTCAATCAGCCGATGGCTTTTCAACCCGCGCTCGCCGCCGGCAACATCTACGCGGGCACGGCCAACGGACTGCTCATCTGTCTGAAGACCGGCAACCCGGACGCAGACGGTTGGTACGCTTGGGGCGGCAACGCGCAACACAACAAGAGTGAGAAGTAGCCGCGGCCAGTCAATAAAAAAACTTTGGGCGAATCCGCCGGGCTGAGAGTATGATGCGCGCGACAATGCGGTTGACAAGGCGCAAGCGTTGCTGTCGTCGCTTCTAATCCTGCCGTAAGGAGGCCCAAATGTATCGCCCTACTTTGCTCCCGACGTCCGCGCAGAACGAGCAGTTTGCCGGTGTCACTTATCATCTCGATGGTGAACTCGTGCCGGTCTTGACGGTCGAACTCGCGCCGCAGAGTTCGATCTATTTTGAGCATCACATCTTATTGTGGAAGCACCCGAGCATCACCATTGATTTGAAATCAATGAAGGGCGCGTTCAAGCGTATGATGGCGGGAATGCAGATTTTCGTCACGCAGGCCACGGGGCCGGGCCAGATCGCCTTTAGTCGCGACGGCGCAGGCCACATCTTTGCAATTCACATGTATCGAGGCGCAGAGATTCACGTCCGCGAGCATCAGTTTCTCGCCGCGACCGGCAATATTGATTACACGTTCGAGCGCGTCCGGGGCGTCGCCAACATGCTGTTCGGCGGCACAGGTTTCTTCATTGATAAATTTCATGTGGTCGAAGGCGAGGGCATTCTCTGGCTGCACGGCTACGGCAATGTCTTCGAGAAGACGCTCGCGCCGAATGAACAGATTGACGTGGAGCCGGGCGGCTGGCTCTACAAAGAACCGAGCGTACGCATGGAGACCAACGTGCAAAGGTTATCGGTCGGCCTGTTCGCAGGCATGAACCTGATCACGAACCGCTTTACGGGGCCGGGCCGCGTCGGCATTCAATCAATGTACCTGCACATGCCAACCGAGACTTAAGCGTTCAAGGAAACCACGCCCGATTTTGCCAATCAGCAAACCGTCGGCTATGTGGCCGCCGTAGAAACAACACCGCACCGCAATGGATAGACATTTCGGTTAAAACTTCGGAGGTTGAAACGATGAAAAGTTGGATTAAAGGTTGCGCGCTCGTCGCGTTGTTCTTGGCGGCGCTCATGCCCGCACGGGCTGACGTAGCGAGACCAAAGGATGAACGCAACAAGCCGGCGAACGTCACTATCACGATGCGGATCGAGCCGAACTTTAAGGCGACGGAAGCCAAGCTGCTGATCCCGCGTTCGATGTGGGAACAGATGAAGGCGCAGCTTGATGGCAACGACGCGCAAGCTGCGGCCGCGAGCGCACGCTTTAATTCGCTTGGCGGCGCGCAGATTGTGGTGGCGGGCCTCTTTCTTTCTTTAGCGTTCGCGTTTGCCGGCGTGTGGTTTGTGCGCACGCGCAGAGAGACGCGCAAGCTTACACCTGCGGCGCTCGTTGTGGCGCTCGTCATGCTATGCGGCGCAGGCGCTGGGATAGCTTACGCCAACGCCGCCCCGCCGTCCGTCAGGCGCAATCTGAACTCTGGCATTCTCGTGCCCTCGGCGCAGTCTTATGGCGCTTACGGCCAAGTCAAGGTCGAGATTACGGATGAGGAAAGTCAGATCGTACTCGTCTTGCCGAAGGCGAAAGAGAACAACTCGGACGACGAGTGAGCGAGACCGCAAGCGAACGCATGCAACAGATCGTTGAACAACTATCGCTCGCACGCGGCGCGCGCCGACAGACGTTTGCGCCGCGCTTCGCTGTCGTGTGTCTCTGTTTCTGCCTGCTCGCTGCGTTCTTGATTAGCTGGCAACCGCTTCAACTATCAATCGCCACCATCTTTCTCTTCGCCGGCCCGCACAATCTCGTCGAGTTTCGCTATTTCCTCGCGCGCATGCCCGCGCGTTGGGGCAGATCGAGACGCTTCTATGCGGTCGGACTCGGCGGCGTGGCGCTGTTGACCGCGACCTACGCGCTGCTCTATGCGTTGGGCCAATCTTGGTACTTGAAGGAGACGGCATGGACGATGTGCATCGCGGGTTGGAACACGGCGCTCGTCTTGTGGCTCTGCGCGCTCGTCTATCTGCGCGGGCGTGCAGACAGTCGGCGCGATTGGTCTTGGGTCTTCGCCATCGGCTTTGCCTTGTGCGCGTGTGCGTGGGCCGCGCCTTTGTGGTTTAGTCTGGCGCTCGTCTATTTGCACCCGCTCGTCGCTCTGTGGTTTCTCGACCGGCAACTCAAACGCACGCGCCCTGAGTGGCGCAAGACTTATCATCTGTGTCTTGCAACATTGCCGCTCCTACTTGCGCTCATGTGGATGCAACTGGCGCACGCACCAAACTTGCCCGCCGCCGACGCGCTCTCATGGCGCATCGCACAGCACGCGGGCGCGAGTGTGTTGATGAACGTGTCGAGTCATCTGCTCGTCGCCACGCACGTCTTTTTGGAGACGATTCATTACGGCGTGTGGCTCGTGCTAATGCCGCTCATCGGGCTTGGCGCTATGTGGCGGACGAATCGGATTCCGCTCGCGTCGCAGCGCACGGGTTGGCCGCGCCTCGTCCGTGCGGCGCTTGTGCTTGGCGTCTTCGTCGTGCTCGCGTTGTGGGTTTGTTTCGCCGTCAACTACACGACCACGCGCGACATCTATTTCACTTTCGCGATGGCGCACGTCTTGGCGGAAGCGCCGTTTCTGATTCGCTTGCTGTGAGACTCAGGTCAAAGTACAGTTCGCTCATCGGCGCAAGCGCGCGCATCGTGTTGCCTCTGCTCGCCGTGCATCTCGCTTGCTGGAGTGCGTTCGGTTTTGACGTGCGGCTTGAACCGACGATGACGACCTCGCGGCCGAGCGAGCTGTGGCTCTTTCTGCCCGTCGGTTATCTCGTTTCGGTGGCGATTGAGACACCCGTCTTGCTCATCGGCTTGTCAAAGCAACTGAGCTTTCGCCAACGCCTCTTCGCCGGGTTGTGGCTGACGGCCTGCACGTATCCGATTGTCGTGTTGGTCTTGCCCGTTCTGTTCGCCGATGCGCCACGCAGTTTTTATCTACTCGTCGCGGAGACGTTTGCGCCCGTCGCCGAGTGCGCGCTCTTCTGGCTGGCCTTTCGACGCCAACTTGACGCGCACAAGCAGACTTGGCGGCGCAACTTCGCCGTCATCGTCATCGCCAACCTGCTCTCGTTCATCGGCGGCGAACTGCTCAACGCGACACGTTGGTTCGGCTTGTTCTGAAGCAGGTGCGCGATGCGCAAGATCATCGTCTATATCGCAACCAGCGCCGATGGCTATATCGCCCGTGCGGATGGCGACGTAGCATGGCTCAATCGCCCGCGCACGGCCGGCGATTACGGCATGCGCGCTTTCTATAAATCTATTGACACGGTGTTGCTGGGCCGCAAGACATACGACCTCGCGCTTAAGTTCGGGCAAGAGTCTTATCTCGGCAAGAAAAACTACATCTTCTCACGCAGGAGACGGCGCAAGCGCGCGCCAAACGTAGAGTTTGTGCCGGGCGAGATTGACGCATTCGCTCAGCAACTACGAAGTGTCGCCGGCAGAGACATCTGGCTGGTCGGGGGCGCGGAACTCGTCGCAGCCTTTTTGGATGCAGGACAGATTGACGAGTTTATGATCCACGTCGTGCCCGTCTTCATCGGCGCAGGCTTACCGCTGATTGCGCCGCGCCACCGGCAGATCGGACTGGAACTACTCGCCTGCGAGAACTACGCCGACGGCGTCGTCAAGCTTCATTATCGTGTGCTACGACAAGAGACCGAGAGAACGAAAGCAAGCAAACAAGTCAGCCCCGACTGATCCCTTCATTGATCTTGAAGCAGATGATAATATCTGCGCCGTTCATGCCCGACAGTTCATAAAATTTTAGCGCGTGCTGGTCTCATGCTTTTGATCTAGCGGGTGGCTTGCACGTCTAGCAAAATTTAAGGAGCGAGACTATGAATAATCTGGCTTACACATCGCAAGACCCTGCGACCATCGGCCCGAAGGTGGAAGAGAAGGTGCGCGAAGAGGTCGGCGCGAGTGCGCCTGTGCCTTATCAGGTAGAGACGGGCGAAGCGGCGACGGTGTCGGTCGGCTCATTCTTGGACGACGTCGCCGGTGCGCTCGTCGGCGGCAAAGATGAGACGCTCTTTCGGCTGCACTTTGATCTCGCGCAACCGCGCCCGGCGCACCTGCAAGTATCGGTCAACCGGCAAGGCGTTGGCTCGCACGTCGGCTTGCTGCTCTACACGGCGAAATTATCGAAGTCGGGCGGCGGCGAGGTCGCGCTTGAAGACCCGAAGTTTTTGGGCAAGTCGAAGTTTACCGGCGACGGCGCGGTGTGCGGGAAGTTGAACGCCAACGGCGAACTGATCAAGCGCGCCAATAGTTTTGCGCGCGTCGAATCGCAGTCGGGCGGCTTGACGCTCAAGATCAAACGCTGCTGTCGCGTCGTGCCGCACGAGAATGGTTCGATGCTCGTCATCGCAACGCTCCCCCGCCCCGTCAAGATGGGCTTCGGCGCGGCCATTGATGCCAAAGATTTCTTCGACATCGCAGACATGATCGAAGCGGCCCTTTGAGCGCTGGCAGACGGAAGCGGTGCGAGCGATGGGACAAGAGGACGAGCGACGAGTTAAAACCTTTGCCTTGCTTGTCACTCGTCACTGCTTTTTTCGTGGTTCATTTTTCTCCGCGCCCTGCTCTGTCTCCTAACTGTGAGACAGGAGACTCAAACACTAAGCGCCTCATGCACCGCTTGTTTGCTCTCTGTCCTCTTTCGTGCCAGCAGCGCATCGAGCGACCAACGTCCCGGCCCGACAATGAGCAAGAAGGTTGTGGTCAGCAACTGCGCATACTCCGAGCGTATTTCATGCAGGACGGCCCAGAAGCCGATTTGTGGCGGCGACGGCGGCAGCGGCAGCGGCGACGTGCCTAAGTACAGAGAGATTTTGGTCGTCAACATAGCGACCAGCATCTCTATGATAAAAGGGATGGCGACGAGGCGCGTGAGCAACCCTGTGAGCAGGAGCAGCCCGCCGATGATCTCAAGCGCGCCGACAAAGTTGGCCGTCGCTTGCGGTGCGGGCAGGCCGAGTTTGGTAAAACGGCCGACGCCTTGATTAGGATAGGCAAATTTCAAGCTGCCTTCCCATAGAAACACGCCGCCGGCCATGAGTCGCAGTAGAACGGTGGCTGCGGGCGCGTCGGTCGGCGGGTTGAGCAGCCAATGCCATAGTCTGTTAATCTCCACGATGCAAGTCCTCTCTTTCAGCTTGACGCCGGCCGAGCCGGCCAACCGTAGCACCGATCATTTATTGCTGACCAAGCTAAAGCA
The DNA here is from genome assembly GCA_003223935.1 of Acidobacteriota bacterium. Lineage (GTDB taxonomy): Bacteria > Acidobacteriota > Blastocatellia > Pyrinomonadales > Pyrinomonadaceae > QHXQ01. The sequence continues at coordinate 68,534 of QHXQ01000030.1, forward strand.
TCCTTCAGTTGTTCAGACCGTCTGCGGCGCGTAGATATTCCCGCGTGCAGCATTATTTTCGCGGCGGGAATAAAATCGTCTTGCGTTCAGTCTTATGTTTAATCGGGCCGTTCGTGCCGGAGAGAGAAGAACGTTTGCAAGCACAGGACACACGCGCGCGGTTTGAACAGGCGATCATGCCGCATCTGGATGCCGCGTACAATTTGGCGCGCTGGTTGACGCGCAACGACGCGGACGCAGAGGACGTGGTGCAGGAAGCGAGCTTGCGCGCCTTCAAAGCCTTTGCCGGTTTTCGCGGCGGCGACGGGCGCGCGTGGCTGCTCACGATTGTGCGCCACACCTGTTACACGTGGCTGCGCCAGCACCGCGCGCACGAACTGACGACCGAATTTAACGAAGAGACGCACAGTGTCGAGCACGACAACCCGGAAACGCTCTTGCTTGCGCGCGCGGACACGCAGTTGCTCAGACAGGCGCTTGAAGCGTTGCCCGTAGAGTTTCGTGAGGTCATTATCCTGCGCGAATTGGAGGGCCTGTCTTACAAAGAGATCGCGCGCATCGCAGACGTACCCATCGGCACGGTCATGTCGCGGCTGGCGCGCGCACGCAAGCGGCTGCAAGTTTGTCTGACCGCGCCTGAACAGGAGGTCTAGTTTGAACTGTCAAGAGACGCAAGAATTATTGCACGGATACATGGACGGCGAATTAGACCTGCGGAGCAACTTGGACGTTGAGCAACACGTGCAAGCTTGTCCGGCGTGCGCGCGTGCGCTGCAAGCTCAGCAAGCGTTGCGCTCTGCGCTCGGCGATAGCGCGCTCTATTACAAAGCGCCGCCGCACTTGTGCGCGCGCGTGCAGACGACTTTGCGCGTGCGCGACAGGAGCGCAGCCGGTTCACGCATCATAGCTTGGCGCTGGTTGGCTGTCGGCCTCTCCTTTGCGCTGCTCACGATTATCATCTGGAGTCTCGCCTTCATACGGTCGCGGCCCACAGCCGACGAACTCTTGGCGCGCGAGCTTGTCGCCAGTCACGTCCGCTCTTTGATGGCGAATCATCTGACGGACGTGCCGTCCACAGATCAGCACACGGTCAAGCCTTGGTTTGACGGCAGACTAGACTTCGCGCCGCCGGTCGTGGACTTGACGGCGCAAGCGTTTCCGCTGGTCGGCGGGCGTTTGGACTATATCAACAGCCGACCTGTCGCCGCGCTCGTCTATCAACGGCGGCAACATTTCATCAATCTATTCATCTGGCCCGCCAGCGACGAGGCGGAGCGCGGGCCACAGATGTCTGTGCGGCAAGGCTATAATTTGATCCACTGGACGAGAGCGGGCATGAGCTATTGGGCGGTCTCCGATCTCAACCTGAGCGAGTTGCAAGCGTTCGCTCAAGCGTTACAAAATCCAACTTAACGCGCACATGCCGCGCGCCATCATGACTGAGAGCTAAAGCTTATGTCAGTTGAGATCAACAAACAGGTCGTCCTTGAATACGTGGCTGCGTTCAATCGCGGCGACATAGCGGCGCTCGAACATCTGTTCACAGCCGACGCGCTCGTCTATGGCGTGTTCGGTTGGGGCGGTTTAGATCAGGTCATCCCGATCTGGCGCGAAATCCGCGCGGCGTTTGCCATCGAACTACAAGTCGAGGCGTTGGTCGCTGAAGGCGATACGGTCGCGGTGCGCTATTTGGAGCGTGGCACGTCGGTCGGCCCGTTTCGCGGTCAACCGGCGACGGGGAAATCGTTCGAGGTGGTGGCGATGGAATGGTTCATCCTAAAGGACGGGAAGATTCACCGGCGTTGGGGCGCACGCGACTCCGCCGCGCAGTTTCGGCAGATGGGCTTGGCGCTTGGTTGACAGATAGAGACCTGTGCGCCCGCCAACGTCGCTCTTCCATCTCGCTTCAGTCCTCGCCGTTGACCAACGCGCTGCGCAATGCCGCCAGTTGCGGCGAACGGATAGTGTATTGCTCCGCGCCAAATTTGAGTTTGAGACTGTTAGCGTTGGTTAGTTGCGGCAGATCGTCGGGCAATAGTTTGAAGACGACGCTTTCACGCTGCTCGGCCGGGCTGGTCGGGTTGATCTCGACCGATTCGGTCTTATAGTCCGTGCGCTCGTAGCTGTAATGATAATCGTCTGCGTTGATCTCGATCTGTTTGATTGCATTGAGGCGCGCGCCCTGCTCCGGCGCGGCCGTTGATTCGACGATCAAATAGACGGCAGACAGATCGGCTGTGGTCGCGCCTTTGTAAACCAGTTGAAAGGTGAGCGCCAGCTCACGCGCGGGCGATGATGCAGCCCCGCCCATGATCTTCGCCGCGTTGCGACTGAGCAGCGGAATATCCACGTTCAAGTAGGTGGCGTTGTGCTCGTGGTCATAATACTTACGCGGGCGCGCGGGCGGCGCTTCCGTCCGTTCCACCTTCTTGAGCGAGGGCGCAGCAGGTTTTTGCTCCTGCGGTGTTAGTTGCCCGGCGCTCGACGCAACCGACGCAGACGCGCACACACAGATAGACGCCAGCACAAGCTTTAAGCATCGCATGGGTGTATCTTATACCAACTCGTCGGGGCCAAGTGAGGGGTTGAGTAGAGCAAAGACAGAACAATGAGGCATTTTATCTAGTGCATGAGATAACCCCAGAGTTTTACTGTGATGTCTTCGACCAGCTCGAACGCGAACAAGTGCGTTATGTCGTGGTCGGCGGTATCGCCGTCATCTTGCACGGCTATGTGCGGCCCATCGCCGACCTAGACATCGTCGTCGCGGCCGCGCCTGAAGAAGCGAACCGCACGCTGCACACGTTGATGCGCGCCGGTTTCATGCCCACCATTCCGCTCCCGTTGCATACACTGACGGTGATGCGTCTGTTCGACCATGCGCGGCGGGAGCTTGATGTTTTCGTTCGCTATCTCATCCCGTTTGATGAACTGTGGGCGCAGTCAGAATCCATGCGCGTCGGCGACAGCACAGTGCGAGTTATGTCGCTTGAGCATCTGCTCCGGGAAAAGCGGCTCAATGGCCGACCGCGCGACTTACAAGACATTGAAGAGTTGCTCGCGATCAAAGGGCGTGATAGCCGTCCGAGCAACTGAAGGAGTATGAATGCACAAACATCTCAGCGAGTATCCGCCTGCGCCACCTGATCGAGTCGGGGATGCGAAAAAGCTTTTCCCTTATCAAACCATGTCGGCCGAAGAATACGCGGCGCGCGAGGGGCACAACTGGTTCTGCTTCTCCTTCGGTGAATACATCTACGGCGATCCACAACTCAACGAGTGGATACACACCCTGGACGATATTTTCTTCACCCCCGGACGGCTCACGGAAGTTCGGCAGCAATATCTCAGCCCGGAGGAGATCAAACAGGCTGAAGAGAGTGAACGAGACTTCTAGCTTCCTGCATCGCTCACAACAGACCGGATGGACAAAGACAGAGAGGCGGTCAGAGAGGCCGCCTCTCTGGCGCGCTTGCTCGCTGCGCCTTGCTCCCATAGCCCGATGCCATAGTAACTACTTCGGCGTCGTTGTTGACGGCGCGTTACCGTTCTTGCGTTTGCGTTGTGGTCGCTCCAAGTGGCGCGCAACCTCCCAAGCGGCGAGCGTCGCCGGATCATCTGCGAATTGGTTGCGCAGGATGGCGTCGAGGCGCGCGATGGCTACGTCGAGTTCGTCGAGCGCTTCCGCGATGGCGGCGAGATTGGCGGCGCGTGTGCTGGTACTGGTGTGCTGCTCGTTGGCGTGCGCGTCAAACTCATTGATCTTGGCCGCGAGCGCATCGAGAAAGTCTGCACGCATGCCGTATTCGATGAACTGCGCTTTGCGCGGCGTGGCTTCGGTCTGGAAAGAGCGCGCGGTGCTGATGAGCGCCTGTTGACTCAAAGCGCCGGTCGGCAGACGGAATTTGTTCTTGAGATCGGGGTCGTCCAACCCGATGGCTTTAGCGGTGCGGCGGATGGCGCGCAACATCGCATGGAGGTCTGTGCGGACTTCAGCCTTGCCGCTTGCGCCTGTGCGCACCGCACGCTTGTTCGTCGTTAAATCGGCGTCGCGCGTGGCGACCTGTGCGACGAGTTGATTGATCTCGGCGATTGTTTGTGCGCCTCGGCTGTTGTTTGGGAAGGGTGGATTGATAGTGGCGGCGTAATCGCGCACACGCACGCCACGCTAGTACCTGCGTTTTAGCACGTCGTTCATGTTGTGTCTCCTTTAATGAGGTTGCGGGAGGAAAGAGACGAGGATTTCCTTCCGGCGGGTTGAAGGAAATGCGCCACGCGGCGCACCTAAAAATCGAACGCGCATTATACGCCCAACAGCCCCACTTGTGTACACACTTTTTTCATTCCCTGTACCGTCATACTCACCAGCACACACATTCACACAATCCGCACACTCATCCGGCGCACGAGCACCAACGTAATCAACACCCGCACCAACGTCTGAATGAACCCGCGCCCCGTAATGACCATCCCAACACTCATCAGATAGAAATTCACACCCGTCATACTCACTCACACACCCGTAATCCCAAACCTTGCCTCCGTAATATCAGAATTCACACTCGTCACGGCTAAATTTGCACCCGTGATGATGAAACTTGCATTCGTCATGATTGAATGTGTACGCGTAAGAGCGAAATTCGCACCCGTAATCTCGAAATTTACCCGCGTAATGCGCACTTTTACACCCGTAATCTCCAAGCCCACATACGTAAGCGCTAATCAATCACTCGTTAGACCCACCCGCGCACTCGTCAGGCTGATATTTGCCCGCGTCCGCACCATCCTTGCACCCGTCAGCACGAGTCGCACACTCGTCAGTACCAAGCCAACAGCGATAATCTGCACATGCAACACAGTAATCACGACCATCGCCTCCGTCTGCTCCGACGCGACAACCGTAAGGCTGAACCACACACCCGACAACCTACAGTCAGCTCTGTCTAGCGCCGCTTATCAGTCCAGCAGAGATAGCGTGATTATACTGCGGACGCGGCATAACACGCTTTTAGAGAGTGTTATACTGCGAGCGCAGTATAATCAGTAGTTCGGCTGCTCTTGGTTATGATGGAAGGAGAAAGAAAATGAACGGACAAGGAAAATGGAAAGGGTATTACGTAGCTGCTAATCGTTACGGTAATATTCCCACTTTGTATAAAGTTGAGTTTGTGTCAGGACTCCAACAGCCCTATGTAGATGGGAAACCTCGGCAGGTTCCTCCCTTTCCTAGAGTTATAGTTGACATTAGCGGAGAAGATGCGAGATTTCAGTGGGAGAACCAGCCTCCAACTACCCAATTTAGTCTTCAAGAATTTGAAGCGGCAGCTAAAAAGGCTGTTGATGAAGCTCAGGAGTTAGAGCAAAAGCTAAAACAATAGTATGTGAATAGCGGGCGCAGCCGAACAACTCATTGAACCGGAGCGCGAATGGCGGGTCTTTCATCCGCGAGACTTGCGTGTATCGGCGTTGCGTGCGCGCCCGGTCAATTCCAGCGTTATGCTGCTTCCTGCACTCATTAAAAGTCTTGCCTGCCAGTAATCTTTTTAAGTGCCCAAAGTATCGCTGCCCGCTCAGTCCTATCATAGCTCAAGCATTTATCTTGATTGGCGCGTAGTCTTTGGTTTAAGAAATTTAACCGCCTGATTAATGCCGCAATATGATTTCGTTCGATTGCATTAAAGGGAAGGTCTATTAATTGGCTTGCTTTTACGCTCGCCTTAGCATCTTTCCAATGATCGCTCATCGTCTTCGCCTTTTTTCTTCTTACACCGAAGCCTAACAACAGGATCGAGCCGACTGCCCGACAGCCATTTTCTTATGCGGCCTTGCTCCGCATCAAGTAGAATGCCGCTCGTGGGCAGTGGCTCATCCTGAGCGTTAGTCGCTTTTCGCTTTGGATTTCTGTGAGGTAGTTACTGCTCGACCAGATTTGATAAACTTCAGCCGCTCTCGAAGTTTGAAAACCATCTCAATCTTTTTTTCAAAGGGAAGCGCAGCCAGCGAGCGTCGGTGCTGCTCCTTCTGCTTAATGATCTCGCTAATGTCCGGGTACTTTTTCATAGCTCAAATCTATACTCGTTATCTTTCCACTTCCTCATTAAACCGTGCCGCCGCAAAACAGCTTGAAGCTGTCGCATCTTGATCGCGCCCTGCTCCAAAAACATGCTGATCCGCAGGTAGTCTTTGGGGCGTCCGGTATCCAACATTATAGCCACTAAATGCTCCGGGCGCATGATGCGTGTTGTAACTCGTGCATATTTTATTAGCTGTGCCTTTCTCACCGCTTCTTCTGTGAGCGGGTTAAAAACGGGCAGGAATTGAACGGGGAAGCCCTCTATATATATGAACTCACCTGTTGCCTTGTAGCCCCGCTTAACCAAGTATTCGTAAATGGGAGCAAGGATCATCAAATCGCTGCCTGATGTTTCCACTTGGACAAAAACATCAAGGTCTGCCGTATCGAATGGTTCAAGATAATAGATTGCGGCGACAGCCCCGCCGATGGCGTAATCTTCGATCACTCCATCTTTGACCATCTGGTTGATAACTTTGAAAGTCTCTTTCATAGCTGGCGCTGCAATACATTAGCTTATACTTTAACGCCACGCCTAATAATGGCTTGCACCTGACCACTCGATAACGTGCTTCTCATGATTGTCTCATTCTTTCAGCTTGTGTCGTGCTCGCTCGCGGCAGGTGAAGCCAAACGTTAGACCGCTTCCTGCACCGAAAGGCCAGACTTTGCTGGTTGGTGCTGCCACTCCATTCTTTATCCGCTCAAGAACTCGCCTTAGCTCAAATCTCTAACAAAATTTTCAGGGTGTATCCGAACCGATTGACGCATTGTCGGGTCATAATAAGTGCATGACCGATGAAGCGAAATCGGACTTGGAAAGTTGGTGGGTGCTGCGCGCTCAGTCCGGGGATCAAGCGGCGCTGGACGAGTTACTGAAAAGTGTTCAGGAGCCGCTCTATCGCTACATCTTCAGTCTGGTAAGAGAACAACCTCTGGCAGAGGACATTTTGCAAGAGGTGCTCATGCGCATCTATCGCAAATTAGGCTGGCTGCGCGAGCCGCGAGTGTTTCGCGCTTGGACTTACCAGATTGCGACGCGGGAGACGTTCAGACATCTCAAACGAGAGCGACGCTGGCAGGAACAGATCAGAGATGAAACTGATTTGCAGATGATGCCAGTGCCACCACGCGAAGAGTTTGCGCCTGATTTGCTTGCACGTCTCCCGCAATTGGTGGCCAAGCTTTCGCCAGCTAGTCGCGCGGTCATCGTGTTGTATTACTTGCACGAACTGTCGCTCGATGAGACGGCGGCGGTGCTAAGCGTTCCTATCGGGACAGTCAAATCACGTCTGGCGTATGGGCTGGAGAGTCTGCGGCAACAGTTTCACAAACAGGAAGAGACGAGCACACGGAGGGCTTGATGCTGGAGCAGCACAGAGATGAAAACCAAGACGCAGACTCAGCCGCATTTAACCAGCGATTCAAGTATGCCGTAATCGCCTACGCCGTGATCGAATTCACCGCCATTGCTTTCGTCGTCTATTACAAAGTTACTCGCTGAAGCAAAGCCCAAGCGCATGGAGGTTTATATGTCAGAGAAAGTCAATCTTGATGGCGTTCGTTCTGAAGTGCTTGCGCGCATCAATCGCAGCGAAAGAAATTTCAAACTCGCGCTCTTCGCTGCCGTCGCCTTTGAAGCGTTGTTTCTAGTTACGTTCATTCTCCTGATGGAACGGCACAATCGAATGCACCTGTTGCTGTTAATTGCGACCGTCAGCAGCTATTCGATTGTGGTGCTGGGCTTAGTAGCGTTAGGAGCGTATTTCAATCGCGGCGTGTTGCGCATCTTGAAAGCCATCGAGTTATTAAAAACTTAGCAATGGTCTCATAAATACCCGAATAGCTGTGGCGACTTAAATCCTTTAGTTGATGCGCCACTGCAAAGCGGCAGCAGGTATTTATGAGTTTAGTTTCAGCGACCACCGGACGTGAAATGCCGTCCACCAAAACGAGAGGAGTTGACCTGTGAACCAGAAACGCCTCTATTTAATTCTGGCGGTCATCGGTTTTATCGTCCCCTACTACTTTTTCATCTCATTTCTAGTGGCTCACGGCTTGGATGGGAAGATATTCCTACAGCAACTCTTCGGCACGCGTATCGCCACCTTCTTCGCCGTAGATTTGCTGCTGTCGTGCGTGGTCTTTGTGTGCTTTCTGCGCCAAGAGGCGAGCCGCTATGCGATTGCGCGTTGGTGGCTCTATGTGGTGGCGCTTGTAACGGTCGGACTCTCGTTTGCGCTCCCGCTCTTTCTATATGTTCGTGCGTCCCACCTTGAGACCCGCGCGCAACCTGCGCCCGATTCTATCTAGTCATCTGCGTACTGACAGTCAACTACAACCGCGAATAAGTCAGGCCCGTCTGTCCTTGATATTTACCGCCGCGATCTTCGTAGGAGACGTCGCAGGCTTCGTCCGATTCGAGGAAGATGACTTGCCCGATGCCTTCGTTGACATAGACGCGCAAAGGCAGGTCTGCGAGGTTGGCAAGTTCGACGACGAGGCGACCTGTCCAACCGGCTTCGAGCGGTGTGGTGTTGACGAGCAGGCCGACGCGGGCGTATGTGCTTTTACCCAAAGCGATGCCCGTGACGTTGCGCGGCATGCGGAAGGTTTCGACCGTGACGCCGAGACCGTAGGAGTGCGGCGGCAGCAAATAATACTTCGAGCCGTCGTCGGTGGTACGCAGGGGCGGTTCGATCAAGGACTCTTCGTCGAAGCGTTTGGGATCGATCTCGCGCCCGTGGATGGGCGAGAAGACGCGGAAGCCATCGTCGGCGAGGCGCATGTCGTAGCCGTAAGAGGACGCGCCCGCAGAGATGATGCGCCGGCCTTCAATCTCGCGCACGAGCGTCGGGTTGAAAGGCTGAATCAGTTGCGCCTCTTCAGCCATGCGGCGAATCCAACCATCAGATTTAACTGTCATAGAAAAGCGGTCATAAGTGACGATGATGAGTGACGAGCAAAAGCGACGCTATCTTAACTTGTCACTTGTCACTTGTCACTCGTCACTGCTTTGATCGTGATTGTGCCGTCGCCGACCTCGAGGGTGAGGGGTGCGCCGCCCGCACCGGCGCGCGTTTGTAGGTTGTGTTCGGTCGGCGTGGTGCGCTCAAGCGGGATGAGACCGGCGTGTTGGTTCTCAATGCGACCGGCATGGAGCACGCTACAGTTGATGTCGCCGTTGAAAGCGGCGGGCAGTTCGACCGTGAGGTCGCCGCGCACGAGTTGCAGAGAGACGCCGCGCCCGCGCCAACTGTGCGCGGGCACACGCAAGGTGACGCTGCCACCGGCGATGGTCGCTTGCACGTCGCCGCCCGTGAGCGTGAGTGCGGTCTGGCTCTCGCCCGCTTTAATTTGGAGCGCGCCTTCGATGCCGTTGACCGTCAGGGGGCCTGCGCCGGTGAAGATTTCCAGATCGAGCGCGGCCGGCACGCGCAGGTGATAATCAACCTTCCAAGGTAAGCCCAACAGTTTTTTTGGAAAATCGCGTGCGACGCGCTTCATGTACTTGCGGTCGTGCGTGCCGGTGGTGACGAGCGTGATGTGCGTGTTGTCTTCATCGAGCACGAAGCCATTGACGGTAGCGAGGCGCGCGAGGTCTTCTTCGGTGTCGGCGTGGAGTTCGATGTCGGCGCTGATGTCGAGTTCGCTGCGCGCCCAAGCTTCGACGGTGATCGAGCCGTTGGGCGGGCCGTAGATCGTCAAGGTGTTACCGTAGCCAAAGCGCCGCACTTCGTGGCGCGTCGTCGTGCGTGTGAGCGCGGGCGGTGCGGCCGGCACAGGCGCAGCAGGTTTACTCTTCACGCCGGACTGCGCGCGCGCTACACCGCAGATGCAGAGCGCAAGCGAGACGAAGAGCAGGGCGCGCGGGCGGGGCGTGAACGAAATCAGTTTGTGTTTGATCTGTCTGAGTCGCTTGACTGCGCTGAGCAAATTTGGAGACCGCCTCGATGCAGGATGAAAGATGGGAGAGACAGTAAGCGGCGGCGCACCCATGCGTCAAGCGCGCCGGCTGACGAGTCAGCGCAGGCGCGGCACGAGACTGATCGCGCCGCGTAGGTTCGTCGTGATGAGCGTGGCGGAGCCGTCGCCCACGCGCCCGACGACGCGGCGGTTGTCGCCTTGAAAATTGAAGTTACCCATCTGGGCAAAGCCGCCAAGGTTGATGTTGCGCGTGCGCGGCGCGGTCGCCGTCAAAGTGAAGCCTGCGCCGGGCGTGATGCGCATGTTGATGTCGCCCTGCGTGGACTTGAGTTCGTAAGAGCCGCCGCGCAGCAGTTCTGCGTCGAACAGAATATTGCCCGTCACGTTCTCGGCCACGACCATCTGCGCGCGTATGTCTGTCAACTCGATGTCGCCGCCGGTGGTGACGTGCGCGCGCACGAGCCGGCCGCGCACGTTGTGCACTTTGATGTCGCCGCTCGCCGTCTGCAAGTCAACGGCCGACTCGTAAGGCACTTGGATATGAAAGTTCACGTCGCCTATATCGTCGCGCCCACGATTGTCGCCGACCACATCAATCGTCAAGCCGTCGTCGTCCATCGTCGGCGTGAAACGCGCTGCCGGCGATTCTATCGTCGCAGTGATCCTGATCTCGCCGCGATCCCAACCTTCGACTTCGATCAGACCGGAACGATTCTTCAACAACAGACTCACGTTGCGGCGCGGCGCGAAACTGCGCGAGTAACGCTGCTGCGCGCGCGCGTCCGTCGCCCATAGAGCGAACAGAGATAATGCGGCGCACGCGACGAGCGCACGCGCCAACGGGCCGCCAAGCGGCGCACTGAGTCTGTGAGTTTTGCTGAGTGTCTGCAACATCGTGCGTGTGAATCTTACCAGATCGTTGAACCGCAACCGCAGAGGGCGCGAGTCGTTAATGAGCGAGCGCGCGCGGCGGTTTTATAGATCGGCGAACTCGCGGAGCAACTCTTTCTTGTGGCTCATAGCGTCGTTGAGCGCCTCTTCTGAAACTTCATCATGCGGACTCTGATCAAGTTGCTCAAGCGAGTCGTTGACGGCGGCATCAATCACGCTCAGGTTGCGCTCGAACGCTTCGCGCATGCGCGGATTCCAACGTCCTTTGCGCTGCTCGACGCGCTGCATCAAGACGTCAAGCTCCTGATCGTTGATCGAGCGATGCACGGGCGGCAACTTGGCTTCGGTCGGCGGCGCGCGCCTGAGACTCTGCACGGTGAAGACCGTGAGCGCCGCGACGCCGATGACGAGCGCCGCGACGGCCGCAGACAGTTGCGGCAGACTGAGCGTCCAATGTTTATGCAACACGCGCGTGAGTACGCTCTCGCGGCGACTAGAGACGACGGCGGCGACCTGCGCGGCGGTGCGCTGCTCTTGCGCGCGCTCGGCCTCAATCGTGTTGCTGATGCGCAACCAGAGGGCGCGACTGTTGGGCGGCGCAAGCGTGTAGTTGCGCACGTCGTGCGCCGTCGTAACGATGGCGCTCAATTCGGCGCGCACACCGGCGCAGACCATACATTCATCGAGATGTCTACCGACGTGCGCGCGTTCCTCGTCGGTCAACGTGCCGTCGAGGAGTTCGCTCAACAGTGCTTGGCACTTCTCGCAGTTCATTGCCCTTAACCTCTTCGCGCTTGACCGCGTGCATGCAGGGCCGGTGCTTCTTTGTCATCTCAGGCCCTGCCACAGAAGAGAGTCGCGGCGCGCTCATGCTATCAAACTTCAATCTGCGTGGAGACTGAGGTCTCCATACTAACTTATGTCGTTGCGCCGATCCGTTCCTGAGCGACAGCGACGTTGTTGGAAGCTACTGCGGCGGATTCTGTTGCCTCAACAAGCCGCGCAACTTCATCCGCGCCTTATGTAATTGCGACTTGCTCGTGCCGACCGAGCAGCCCAAGAGGCGCGCGATCTCTTCGTGTTCGTGGCCTTCGATGTCGTGCAGGATGAAGACCGTGCGGTAGCCCGGCGGCAACTGGCTGATCGCTCTATCGAGCGCGATGCGATCAACGACCGGCATGCTCGCCGGATTCTCCGTCCCTTGCACTACTTGTACCGGCACGTCGCCATCGTCGGTCGTCTGCTCCATACGCACGCCGCGTTTGCGAAAGTGCATGAGCACTTGATTGACTGTGAGCCGATGCAGCCAAGTGGTGAAGGCCGACTCACCGCGAAAACTGCCGACCTTGCGATAGAGTTGGATGAACGCTTCCTGCGCGAGGTCTTCGGCCTCAGCAGTGTTGCCGGTCATGCGCAAGCACAGCGAATAGACGCGCCGGTGATGCCGCTCGTACAGCGCCTCGAAGGCGGGCATGTCGCCCGCAGCCGCCGCCTGCGCCAGCGCGTAATCCGTGACTTGCGTCTTCTCGGTCTCAGTTGCGGTCACGTGTCCGAATGCGCTGCGGGGGAGCAAGATGCTTTCAGGCGTCATCTGTTACGGTCTCGCTTCTGTGGTTTGACCAACGACCGAGGAACTTGCCCGGCGGCCCGATGGTATCGTGCGCTGCTTCAACGCGCCGATACCCCGCGGGCGGGCGAGCGAGTTTTCACCGCCTCTGTGATGCACGGCTTTCCGCGCGTCGTTGCCCTGCTCTCGCCTGAAATTTGTCGCCGGTCTTTAGTATCCCCTCATCGCCGCGTGCTGACAAGTCCGGCCGTGCCGACGCCGCGACTACTTGCGGTCTGTTACGCGCCCTTAAATCTTTCTGCCGAGCAGCATGGTTGTGCAAGCCAACTCGAAATTTTTCTCTGCCGATAACTGTGTCACGAAATCGCGTGCGAGGTAGCCACTCGGCTCATCGGCGATCAGATCGCCGACGCGCAGGGCGAGAAAATCTGCGCGCGTCTGCCCTTCAAGACCATCGGCCCAACTGCGCAGAATCCAGTTGACCGCCCAGATGGGGACGCCGCTTGGCGGCACTTTATGTTCGATGATCTCAACACGCTTTTCAAAGAGTTGGCTGAGGCCCTGCGCGGTCATATTGTAGAAGTGGTTCGGATAGCCGTGGACGGGTTGCAGGAACGGAGCGACGCAGTAGAGCGTGCCGCCGCGCTTGAGGACGCGCGTGATCTCGCGCGCGCAAGCGAAAGGGTCGGAGACATGCTCCAGCACGTTGAGCGAAAAAATTGCGTCGAAGGTTTCAGCGCGAAAGGGCAGGCTTTCGCCGACGCCCAGCACGTCCGTGCTCGGATAGCTCGCCACCTCGTAGTTGATCACGTTAGCGTAGTCCGTGTTATGACAGCCTGCGCCGCAATCTAAGATCAGACCGTTGGCTTGCTCCGCGATGATGGCCGCTGCGATCTCGTCATAATCGTTGGCGGCCACATTTTCTGTCGGCACGATCTTGCATGCGCGCTGTTGCTCTGTGGTGAGGAAGTTGAAGCAGTGCGCCGTGTGGCGATAGGTTTGCCGACAACGCTGGCAGATGGATTTGTCGGCGTTAAGTTCGCCAGCGCAGTTTGAGCAGATGAGGTGCGGCGCGATGCGTCGGAGTCGCTCTTGCTTGAAGGTCTGGCCGGGCAGGGCTTGTGCTGAGTCTTGCGCCGCGACAACGCTTGCGGGCTTGAGATAACGGCGGTAGAGGCCACCGAGCAGGTGTCTGCCTTTGGCGAGCGAACTTCTGATTTTCATTCGACACTCCTCACGAGTGATGCTTACACTTGCGTCGGAGCAAGCGACCGACACGCGAAGGGATCAAAGCCGATGGCTCGACAACGAAAACCGCAGACGCGCTTCAGCCGGCACGAGTACAAAGCGACTTGGATGGCGCTCGCGCAAACGAGCGAGCAAGCGATGATGAGCGTGACGGGCAGCTTGGACGAAGACCAAGCGCAAGCGACCGCCGCACACACGCGCCGCGTGTTGGCAGCAAGCGTCGGCATCAAACCCGACGACGTGATCCTTGAGATCGGGTGCGGCATCGGGCGCGTCGGGCGCGAGTTGGCCCCACGCTGCCAGCGTTGGATCGGCTGCGATGTGTCGCCCAACATGCTCGCCTATGCACAGCAGCGGCTCGCTGCTTTCGATAACGTCGAACTGGTCGAGGTCTCCGGCTTCGACTTGCGGCCCATCCCCGACGCTTCGGTCGATCTGGTTTACTGCACGGTCGTCTTTATGCACTTGGACGAGTGGGATCGCTACAACTACGTCCTCGAAGCGCGCCGTGTGCTGCGGCCCGGCGGTCGCATTTTCGTGGATAATTTCAACCTCTGCTCCGACGAGGGCTGGCAAGTCTTCGAGCTACATCGTCAGTTCATGCCTGCTGAGCGCCCGCCACAGATCGGCAAGTCGTCCACCCCGCAGGAGCTTGAGACTTACTTGCGCCGGGCAGGTTTTCACGAAGTCAAGATCGCAGAGCAAGGAGCATGGGTGCAAGGTTACGCGATCAAGTGAGCGCGCACGCCGCAGCGGCTCGCCCCTTATCTCGCGCCGAGCCTCTGCCACCAACGCGGCGACGGCGCGCTTAACTCTTTCTCAACTCGCAGCACGCAGACAGACTGGCCCAGACACCCTTGGCCTTCCATCGTCGCTTTGTTCTCAAACTGAACGGGCGCGGCAAGCGGGATGTGTGGCTCATCTCCGGCCGCGATCAGTTCGATCTGCAAGTTCAGGTGTGCGGCCCAAGCCTCAATCGCGTCGCGGCTCAGAAAGACGTTTGGCGGATAGGGCATGCCGACGTTCTGCACCGTCGTTTCAAAGATCGGCCAATGCCCCGCAACGGCGAACTCAAGAAACGAGAAGACGATCTTGCCCTGCGGCTTCAACACGCGGATGGCTTCCTGCAAATAGAGATAAGACTGTTCGTGCGGCAGGTGCGTGAAGACGGAGAAGAAACAGACCATGTCGGCCCGCCCGGCCTTTTCGGGAATGGTCAAGCCCGGCGCGATCTCAAAACGCCAGTCGGGTCGCTTGACGAGTTTACGCGCGTAAGCGACAACCTCCGGTACAACATCAATGCCCAGATACTTGCCATCAAGATACTCCGAGAGCGGGCGCGCTAGCCGGCCCGGGCCGCAGCCGACATCTATGAGATACCCGTCTCTTTGCAGCCCATGTTGGATGAGTAACTCTCGTTCGAGTATGCCTATCGCTTCAAACTCGCCGCCGGGCGCAAGGCGCATCGCCGTTTCCGTCCCGTGCGCCTTGATGAGTGACCGCACCAACTTGATGAATCTATCTTGTTGAATGGACATCGGCATCTCTGCTCGCTCCGTCTGCTGCTAACTCGCGCCAAGGCTGCGCGGCTCTGGGCGGAAAAGCCAGCGCAAAATTTTCGGCCTTCAAAGTCAGATTCGGATTGTAGTAAGGGTCTTGGCTGAGCGCGTCGCCCCAGCGCAGTTGCATGAACGCGCATTCGCGCTGAAATCTGGCCCGCTGCTCCGGCGTCGTGTCCAACCCGCGCGAGGCGGATTCAAGATGATAGAGTTCGGCATAAGGCGTCCAGAGGATGCGATAGCCGCGCGCACGCACGCGCAGGCAGAAATCCACATCGTTGAAGGCAATCGGCAGATTGGTCTCATCGAAACCACCGACCTCTCGGTACACCTCGCGGCGCGTGATGAGACATGCGCCGGTCACGGCCGAGAAATTTTGCAGCAGTTGCGCGCGCCCCATGTAGCCCCTATCCCTGCGCGATTGATACTTGTGCGCGTGGCCGGCAACGCCGCCGATGCCGAGCACGACGCCGGCATGCTGGATCAGACTATCCGCGTAGTAGAGCTTCGCGCCGACCGCGCCGATCTCAGAGCGCAAGGCATGGCTTACCATCTCGCGCAACCAACCTGACGAGATGAGCTTGATGTCATTGTTGATGAGACCGACGATCTCGCCCTGCGCTTGGCCGACGCCCAGATTATTGAGCGCAGAAAAATTGAAGGGTGCGTCGTAGTCAACCACGCGCACGCGCGCGTCCTGTTTGATCTCGTCAAGGTAGGCGAGCGTCTCAGGCTCGCGGCTCTGATTGTTGACGATGATCAGTTCGAGCGGCGCGTAGTCCGTCTGTGCCAAGACGCTTACGACCGTCTGGCACAGCAGTTCCACTCGATCTCGCGTGCCGACGATGAGGCTCACGAGTGGCGCAGGCGTCCTGACAGGATAGACGAAGCGATGATAGATGCTGAAATCCGCTTCGACCCGCGCTTGTTTGCCGCCACGCTCCAGATGCGCGCGCAACGCTTGCCGCGCGCGTTCGTGCGCATACTGCTTTTCATTGAAGCCGAGGGCGACCGAGCCGCTAATCGCGCGCCAGTGATAGAGGACGTGCGGGATGTGTCGGATGCTGGTTTCGGGAATCTGCTCGATGACGCGCAACGCGAGATCGTAATCTTGACTGCCCTCGAAGCCGCGCCGCAGGCCGCCTAAATGCTTGACGCGAGCCGCGCGATAGATGGCAAGATGCGAGATGAAGTTGATGGAATAGAAGAGGTCTGGATTCCAATCCGACTTGAAGTGCGGCTCGAAGCGCACGCCCGCAGTATCAATCTTATCTTCATCGCTGTAGATCAGCTCGGCGTCCGGGTGCGCGTTGATCTCTTCGGCCACGAGGTAGAGCGCGTGCGGCGCGAGTTCGTCATCGTGATCGAGGAAGGCGACGAAGTCGCCGGTGGCGAGGGCTAAAGCTGTGTTGGACGCCGCCGAGATGTGGCCGCGCTCTGGCCGAAAGCCGACCTTAATACGCGAGTCTGCTTGCGCATACTCTTCGAGCACACGTCTGATGTGGCGCTTGGTTGAATGGTCGTCTGCGATGCACAGTTCCCAGTGCGGATAGAGTTGTTGGCGGACAGACTCAATGGCCCGCCGCAGCCAACGCTCGCTCACGTTATAAACCGGCATGATGATCGAGATCAGTGGCCGGAGTTTGAGTTGCGCGATCCGGGCTTGCATCAGCCGGCGGTCTGCGTCGGTTAAAGTGTCATACTCGCGAATCCATTTATGGTAATCCGCCATGCTGGCCGGGCGCGGGCGCGCGCCTTGCGCTGCGGGCCGAAACAGGCGATAAGCCGGAATAAGATAGCGCGTCTTAATGTGCGCGTAACGGCTGACCCAAGCCCAAGCTCTTGAATTCAACATCGCATTCAAGCGGGTCGCCGTTTCTTGGTAGGCCGTTGAAAGGCCTTCGATAACGAGTTGGCGCTCGGCAAGTTCCTGCGCTTGATCCAAGCGGAGGCGGAAGCGCGCGCCCAGTTGGCTAAAGAATTCTCGGATCGTCGCCGCTTCGTCCTCCTTGACTTCCAGCAATGGACGAAGACCGGCGGGCATAGACTTGCCGCTAGCGATCACGCCCAACCCATATTCGTGCGTAAACTCGAAGTGCGGGAACTCCTGTCTGATCTCCGCCCACAAGCGCCAGACCCCGAAGCCTTGCTCGCGCACGTTGATGTCGTGCAGCAGCACGACACCTTGCGCGCTCATCTTCGGCAGCCAACTCTCGAAGTCATGCCGCACGGCTTCGTATGTGTGATAGCCGTCAATGTGCAACAGGTCAACCGTGCCGTCGGCGAAGCGCGGCAACGCTTCGTCGAACGTGCTGTGGATGAGCGTAGAGAAATCTGCATACAACGGATCATGATACTCTTTCAGGTCTTTGAGAATCTCCACGCCATAAAAGCCGTTGTGCTCGTCGCCCTGCCAAGTGTCTATCGCATAGCAGCGCGTGTCGAGTTGCAACTCTTTCACGGCTTGGCAGAAGGCGCAGTAAGAGACGCCGCTATATGTGCCAAGCTCGACAATTGTGCGCGGGCGCAGCGCATCAACCAGCAACAGCGCGAATGGAATGTGCGCGGCCCAAGCTGTCGGCGCAAGTCGCAGCGGAGTTGAAAGGCAGAGGGGATAATCGAGCGGGTTAAATTTTGGCGCGCGTGTGCTCACGTCTATCGGTTGCTCTCGGCTGAGCGCATGAAGAATGATCGAAGTTGATTCGGCATGGCGCTCTTATATCAGCCATGAGTCAAGCAGCCTGTCAAGTCCAGTAAGTGCGGTCGAGCGAGCGATAGCCGACGGCTTCGGCCAGATCGACCGGCCGAATCTCATCCGCGCCGGCCAAATCCGCGATAGTGCGACTGACCTTAAGTATTCGATCATAGGCGCGCGCCGATAACCCTTGCCGCGTCATCGCCGTTTCAAGCAGGCGCTCGCATTCAGCGTCTAACCGGCAATAATGACGAATCTGACGGGGCGACATCTGCGCATTCGCGAAGATGCCGTCAGGGCGCAAGCGTGCGAGTTGCCGTTCGCGCGCCTGCTTCACGCGCGCACGAATCTCTACAGAGCTTTCAGTCGGCGCGCCTTCGCCCGTCAACTCTTTGAAGCGAACGGCGGGCACGTCAACGTGTATATCTATGCGGTCGAGCAACGGCCCACTGATGCGCCCGACGTAGCGTTGAATCTGCAAAGGCGTGCAACGACATTCGCGCGTCGGGTCGTTCCAGAAACCACAAGGCTGCGGGTTTACTTATCACCGCGTCACGCCTCTATCTTCCGTTAAACATTGACTTGTCAATTGTGAGTCCGCAACCCTGAGCGTGGCTCCCTGTTTAGTGTGGGAAGCATGTACTTGTTCAGACAGACCCCTACAAAATTGTCCGGTATTGTATATAACCATTCTCCCCGTTTCAATGCTGCCCTGAACAATAGGTACGTTAATCCAGATTCACAGTCAGGTACATGTTCGGCGGCGAATCTTACCAGCAGAGTGCAAATGAGCATCTGTCTTGCATGGCTTGGTTTGTCCAAACTAGCAGTGTAGGGCCGCGCAAGCCGGCACTGGGAGTGGCGAAAAAATGATTCTTGCTCACCGGAAAGGCGCGAAGGGGGTGCAATGATGCGCAAGACAAATAAAACCACAAAACCTTTCCCTAAGATTCCAGCCGACGGACTGCTCAACGGCGCGGTCTGCGCTTCCTATGCGCGGTGCAGCAAACCCAACTGCAAGTGTGCGTGTGGGGCATTGCATGGCCCGTACTATCACCGATACCAATGGCACAACGGGCGTGTGATCAAGGAATACATTCCACTCGCACAAGTTAAAGAGGTGCGCGCCGCCTGCGCTCGCTACCGCGCGTTACAAGCTGAGATTCGCGCCAACAATCAGCGGTTCAACCTGATGCTCTCCATACTCAAGACTAGGATAAAGGAGTTAGGCTTATGAGTCGTCGCGCCGTCAAACCCAAGCAGAGCGAAGAGACACCGAAGCCGGACGAAGCGCCGCCGCTCACGCTCGTCGAGTTCCCCGCGCCGCCGGAGACGCCTGTTTTGGATGAAGCAGATGAGGCGATGAACAAGCTCGCCCTTCACTACGATTCAATCGGGCTGGCGCAGTATGAGCGTGGGTCGCTTTTGCGCATCTTCCGAGATGAGTTCCGCCGCTACGCGACCTACTTGATGTCGGATAGTGGCGGCAATATACCACTGGAAGAGGCTTGCCGGCAGGCGTCCCATAGATATGATACGAAGGGTGCGACCGAGTTGATGGAGGAGTTACTTAATACTCCGACCGAGAGCGTCAATTTTAGTCGCCTGATGCACCTATGGGAATGCTCGCCGGAGGAGGCAGAGCGATTCTTTGGGCTAGTCAAATCAGAGGCTACACGGGAGTTCGCTTCCGGGCACATGGCGGCGGAGGTCTTCGAGCCGGTTGACTGGATGCGGTCGGTCTGGCAACGGGCGAAGTTCCTCGCCGTGCGCGACACGTTTCTAGCGGAGTATGAACCGGAAGGCGGGATTGAGTATGCGCTGGTGGACACGCTCTCGCAAGCCTACTTTATGCAGCAGTATTGGATGGAGATGGCGGTCAAGCGCACACGCTCGTCTCCGTGCCGCGAGACTTATGAATTTGCCGAGTGGAAGCACTACAAGCGAGAAGTTGCTAAGGAGCGGAAGTTCGAGCACGGCTGGTGGGATATTCCGCTTATCTCTGAACAAGCGGCGGTGGAGAGCGCGACGCAGATGGCTGATACATTCTCACGATTGTTCCAGCGCACCTTGCGGCAACTGAATAACCATCGGCTGGCGAAGTTGAAAGCTCAGAAATTGCAGGCTGAGATTCACAGGCTCAACAGGAAGGGCTTAGATAGCGAAAGGAATTGAAGCGAGCGAGAATGATGAGCAACTTGCTATCGAGGCGCTGGGTTGAATGAATTATTAGGCTTTCCATATAACGGAGATCAAAAATAGAATAAAGGCAAGAGACCAGAATGCGATCATAAGATAGTAAAGCGCCTTTGTTGTCCCGAAGGTTAATCTTGATAGAGGCCGTTCAGTCATTTGAGCATAACCAAGTTCTTCTTCCAATTTCTTAGCCCAAATCCGGTAATGGTCAATTACTTGCTCTAATCTTAATTCATACATTAGAAATGCGACGGTGATTAGCAATCCGCTGACTTTTATCATCCCGATAATAAGACTAGCGCCAAAGGATTTAATCTCCACAACCCCGAAAGCTACTGAGGCGATTCCTGCTGTTACAGCGAAGTAAACGGAAAACATAACGAAGCGCAATGCGCTATAGTGCCTATAGTAACTATTCACCTCCGTGTATTCCTGTCGCCATCCTTTTACTTTTCGTTCATCTTCGCTCATAAAATTTCAAGGTTCGGAAAACCTAGCAGCGGAATTGACCAGTGCGCCGCGAATGCATTCAACCTGCAAAACGGAACGTGAGACTAACGATTGTTAACGCGGCGAAAGATATATGGGCAGATTAGAGGAGTCAATAGCTAGACAGCAAAAGCGGCGGGGCACTCATCCACCCTCCCTCCGTCTTACAACTTGCGTTGTCAGGGCGCGCCGAAAGGAACAATGGCGCGGCGCGTCTAGTAGCCTCACTGCTGCCAACACGCAGGCGCATACATTCAGCACGCGCCCGTGCTGCGGCTTATATTACCGATTACCTTTGCCGGCCAAGACTCCCACTTACGGGTTGTTCACACACTTCGTCGTCGGCTGCACGTTGAGATGGTTGGCTGCTCGTACTCGGTCAAACGGCAGCCAAACGCTTGCATCGTTCTGCTTGTCGGCCGGGCACTGACTAAGCGATGTGTGCTGACAGACCCAGATGGCATACACGGGATGCACTTCCCACACAGCCGCCCTATCAGGCCCGCCGCCCGGACTGTGGCTCGCGTCATAAAATAACTGTCCCGCAAACATGACCGGATGATCGCTGAAGATGGAGCGGTAGGCTGTAGCGTCAAACATCTCCCACGAATCGGGGCGATGGTGCGGGATGATCTCAGCCACCACGCCCTCATCGTTCATCTGCTCGCCCTTGTCCACGTCCGTATCGCGCGGATGTGCCGTGATCTCGATATGGATGTCATTGCCCGCACAGCCATCCGTGTTACAGTTGACGCTCTCGCCGCCGCTCGTATTCGAGTGCGTCGCCCCGATAACGAAGCCAATGAGCGTCACTAGATCGCCCTCGCCGAATCGCTTGCCATGACCGAGATTGATACTGCGCAGTAACGGGCGCTGCGCCGGACTGGGCAAGTGGAAGCGGTCGCCGCGTTGCAACTGTTGCGGCGTGAAGTCGTCCACTTTGTCCTGCAACCGGATCATATCTCTAATCGTGATCGGCTTCTGGGTCAGGGAGGCGGGGCGCATATTATTCTTGATTGAATTCTGTAAGTCACTCGCGATGTGCAAGGGGCTACCCGCTGCGCCGTTGCTCTGGCCCTGACAGCCGCAAGAGTCGTCGAGGTCACGATGGCGACCGAGTTGGGCTAGTTGCAGGGGCAGTTGGTTGATGTGCGTTGGCGGGCACGGCAACTGTGCGGTAGCGAGACCGAGCAGCGCGAGTAGGGCGAAAGCTGATAGGGAGAAGCGATTG
>QHXQ01000077.1 GCA_003223935.1 Acidobacteriota bacterium
AGAGAGGTGTCGGAGTCTGCGGCGGGTCTATTGCGGCGGGGAGGCGTTGACGGAAAGGTTGCAGGCGAAGTTCTATGAGCGGTTGGGATGGGCCGAGTTGACCAACTTGTATGGTCCGACCGAAACCAGCATTGATGCCAGCTATTGGCTATGCGCACGAGGCAGCCGCACAGGTAAGGTGCTCATCGGGCGACCCATCAGTAACGTACAGCTTTACCTGCTAGACGACGAATTAGAACCTGTGCCGGTGGGCGTGAGCGGGGAGTTGTACATCGGCGGCGTCGGCCTGGCGCGCGGCTACTTGCATCGTGCCGCTTTGACCGCCGCACGGTTCGTGCCCGATCCGTTCAGCCGTGAGCCAGGCGCGCGGCTCTATCACACGGGGGACGTGGCGCGCTATCTAGCGGATGGGGTGGTAGAGTATCTGGGGCGGGCTGACCAGCAGGTCAAGCTCAGAGGTTTTCGCATCGAGTTGGGCGAGATCGAGGCGGCGTTGTGCGAGCAGCGCGGCGTGCGTGAAGCGGTCGTGTTAGCACGCGAGGATGCACAGGGCGGGAAACGCCTGGTGGCTTATGTGGTGCGTGCAACAGAAGAGGATGACAGGCCCGGCCCGACGATGGAAGAGTTGCAGCACGGGCTGCGCGCGCGGCTGCCCGACTACATGATGCCACAAGCATTCATCATGCTTGAGCAACTGCCGTTGCTGACCAACGGTAAACTGGACGCGCGCGCGCTGCCTGAGCCTGATATGACTTGGCAAGAGCAGAAAGATACTTACGTCGGGCCGCGCACGCCGGTCGAAGAGGTCGTGGCCGGCATCTGGGCCAACGCGCTGGGCGTGGAACAGGTCGGGGTGTACGACAACTTCTTTATGCTGGGTGGCCATTCCTTGCTGGCGACACAGGTCATCTCGCGGGTCAGGCAAGTCTTTAGCATCGAACTACCACTCCGCGCTTTATTCGACGAACCGACGGTTTACGACCTGAGTCGAAAAATCGAGACGGCTCGCCGCGCGGAACTCGGCTTGCCGGCCCAAGCGCTCCAACCAGTTTTGCGCGCGGCGGAACTGCCACTCTCTTTTGCACAGCAGCGGCTCTGGTTTCTGGATCAACTTGAACCAGGCAGCGCGGCTTATAACGTGGCCTCTGCCATCCGTCTCAAAGGCGAACTAAATGTGCCCGCGCTCCAACAGAGCTTGGACGTGATCGTGGCTCGGCATGAGGTGCTACGCACCACTTTTGCTACCGTCGGCGGGCGGCCGGTGCAAGTGATCGGGCCGGCTGAGCCGGTCGCATTGCCGGTCGTTGACTTACAGGACTTGGCCGAAGCAGAGCGGGAAGCGCGTGCACGTCAACTCATGAGTGAGGAAACGCAACGACCTTTCGACCTCGCGCGCGGGCCTGTCCTTAGAGTTTTGCTGCTGCGCTTGGGCCACGACGCGCACGTGTTGTTGTTGACGATGCATCACATCGTCTCGGACGGGTGGTCGTTGGGCGTGCTGGTGCGGGAATTGTCGGCGCTGTATGAGGCGTTCGCGCGCGGCGCGTCGCTTCAGTTACCCGCTCTCCCGGTGCAGTATGCGGATTTCGCCGCCTGGCAGCGTGATTGGTTAAGCGGCGAGGTGCTTGAGGCACAACTCGCTTACTGGCGGCAGCAACTGGCGTCCGCGCCAGCCCTGTCGGAACTGCCGACTGACAAACCGCGTGCGCCGATGCAGACTTACCGCGGCGCGAATCAACACGCGCTGATCTCGCAGCGCACCACAGAGACCCTGAAGGCGTTGAGTCGCCGCGAGGGCGCGTCCCTCTTTATGACCTTGCTCGCGGCCTTTCAAGTGCTGGCGGGCCGCGCCACGGGGCAGACGCAGGTCGTGGTCGGGACAGACGTTGCCAACCGGCAGCGTGATGAGATCGAAGGCTTGATCGGGTTCTTCGCTAACCAACTGGTACTGTCCACCGACTTGTCTGGCGATCCCCTCTTCCGCGTGCTCTTGGGCCAAGTGCGCGAAGTAACGCTCGGAGCTTACGCCCATCAAGATTTACCGTTCGACAAACTGGTGGAGTCGTTGCGGCCTGAGCGTGATCCGAGCCGGACGCCGCTCTTCCAGTTAAAGATCGTCATGCAGAATGCGCCCATGCCAATGCTTGCGCTGCCGGGCTTGAGTCTCACAGCGGAAGAGCTAGGCGGCGGGACAGCGAAATTTGACCTGACGCTCTTCTTAGAAGAGACGGAGCAGGGCTTGTCTTGCACGTGGCAATACAATGCAGACCTGTTCGAGGCGGCCACGACTGGCCGGCTGGCCCGGCACTTCGCGCTCCTGTTGGATCAGATCGCGCTTCAACCGGAGGCGCGACTAAGCGAACTGCAAGCCGCGCTCGACACCGCCGAACGAGAGGAACGACTCGGCGAGCAGAGAAGACTTGAAGCGGCTAACTTTGAGCGGTTCAAAAGCATTAGCCCGAAGGCCGTCCGCATTTAGTAAGAGCACAGAGGTCGAGTTGCTTCCGGCCAGTGACTCTGGCGCGCGTGGCTTCGACAAACTTTCACAGCCCCCTGACTGACGGGGCCGACAAAGGAACAGACCATGATCGCTTCGCCTACAAACGGCACGCATACGCGGCCCGGTACGCAGACACGAGTCGGGCCGCGCGGCTTTGCCGCGATGAGCCGGGCCGCCCTGAAGGCTCTGCTATCTCCGCTCACGGGCGCGCGCGACTCTGCGCAAGCTGAACCGTGCGATGAGCGCCAGCAAACGTTTCCGCTCGCGCGCGGCGGCCGCGTCGAGGTGCTGAACATAAGCGGCTCGGTAGTCATAGAAACTACAGAATCAGAGGTGGCCGAAATAGAAGTCGTCCGCCGGGCGCGCCGGGCAGTTGATTTGAAATATCATCAGGTCATGATCGAGCAGACGCCGGACGGTTTGTTGATTCGAGGCTTAGAAGATCGCGCGGCCTACAGGCGTGGCCGACAGGTGCAGCAACACGTGCGGCTGAAGCTGCCGCGCGCCGTTACGGTCTCGATCAAAGGCGTCGGCGGCCCCGTCAGCATTGGGGAGTTAGACGGCCCCCTCCAAGTTGAAAGGGTCGCGGGTACACTTGAAGTGGGCGGGATCGCAGAGAGCTTGACGGCCGCTAACATCGGCGGCCGCTTACGGGCCGGCATCCTCAGCCTCGGCCCGCGCGGGCTTCACCTCAGCAACGTCGGCGGGCCAGTCGAGTTGCATGTCCGGGGCGAGTTGAACGCAGACTTGGAGGTGCGCGGCCTCAGCGGTCGGCTCCGCTCAGACGTGCCGAACCTGACCATGCTCGCGCCGGAGAATGCCGTGCAGACGCGCGCGCGCTTCGGGGCGGGCGGCTGTCAAATTTCGATTCGCCAGGTCAACGGCGACGTGAGGATTACACAAAGCTTATGACGCTATACGGGCGCGGATTCTTCGAGGCCGTCACGTTTACTGGCGCGCAAATCGCGGCCCCGCAGATTCTCTGGCTCGCGCCACCAGCGGCCCTCTCACTGGCAGAGCACGAGGTACACGTCTGGCGGGCCGCGCTAGATCAGCCGGCCGCTACCGTGCAGGCGCTCCTCCAAACCCTGACGCCGGATGAGCGCGGGCGGGCCGAACGATTTCATTTTCCGACGCATCGGGAGCACTTTGTCGTCGCCCGTGGGGTGCTCAGAAACATCCTCAGCCGCTATCTCAAAGTTGAACCGGGCACGCTGCGTTTTCGCTACGGTCAGTACGGCAAACCAGCCTTGCGCGGGGACGAACTGCGCTTTAACGTCGCCCATGCGAATGGGCTGGCCCTGTACGCCGTCACGCGGCGGCGTGAGGTGGGGCTAGATTTGGAATATGCCACGGAAGATTGCGCCAGCACCCAACTCGCAGAGCGTTTCTTCTCGCGCAAGGAAGTGGAGATGCTGCGCGCGCTGCCGCCGGCCAACTACCGAGCCGGATTTTTTAACTGCTGGACGCGGAAGGAGGCTTACCTCAAAGCGCGCGGCACGGGGCTGTCTGTCGAACTCAACCAGTTCGATGTCTCACTTGCCCCAGGCGAACCGGCTTCTCTGTTAAGTAGCCGCGAGAATGCGCAAGAGGTCGCGCGCTGGTCAATGCGCGAGCTTGCGCCCGGCCCCCGCTACGCTGCCGCGCTAGTGGTCGAAGGACACGACTGGCAACTCAACCGCTGGCAATGGCGAAGTCCCCTAGAGTGAAAAGTGAGCAACAAGAAAAGCACCGACTCCTTCGATCATACATGTGAACGTCGAGCTTTGATGAGAAGTAGCTAGCCGCCCTGAGGAAATATCTCACGGCGGCTTTTATGTTAACGTGAGTTCGACGTAAGCGAACTAGAAAACAAGGGTGATTATATACATGATGCAGGTCGTCAATCGCGCACTCGTCAATTCTCCAACTATTCTGAGCGATGGGCTTCAATAATCATCTTCTTTGCGTCAAGTATATAATTACCCTTATTAGGCATCTATCACCAAGTATCATGGAGTACCTCTGGAAACCACGCTCGTTACTTGTCAGCGGCCAAGCTGCGCTATCCTTGATCATAAAAGAGCCGATTGACTTGTCCGCGTGATTATTGAGTTGACGGAGACGGGTGGCGGCGCTGCCAGCGCGCTCGCTTATGAACAGCCGCGCTAATCTCTGTGCGCGGGACAAGCAACTACATTAAGTTCAGCCGACGGCCGCACACATGAAGCGCAGACTATTCATCCAAACCGCCACTCTTCTCTTCGCCGTTCTCCTATCGAACGTCGCCGCGCTGGCGCAGACCGGAGTGGCGCGGGAAGACTTCATCCCGATCCGCCCGAAGATGAAGAGGTGTGACGGTTGGATTCACATTCCATCTATTCGGCAAAGAGTAGTCGTGTGCAGTCTCTGGAGGTGAGCCGCGGTGGAAGATGTCCTCATGTCGTGGAGCGGAGGCAAAGACAGTTGCTTCGCCCTCTATGAACTGCAACGGGCGGAAGCCTACCGTGTCGCGGCGCTGCTGACGACCGTGACGCGGGACTACGACCGGATCAGTATGCACGGCGTCCGGCGCGTGCTGCTCGAGCGGCAGGCCGCAAGCCTCGGCGTGCCGCTCCACGAGGTGTTCATCTCCAAGGGCGCGACCAATGAAGAGTATGAGCAGCAGATGGTAGAAGCTTTCTCGTTGTACCGTGCGCGCGGGATAGACGCCATAGTCTTCGGCGATCTCTTTTTAGCAGACATCAGGGCGTACCGCGATCAGTTCCTCGCCCGGCACAACATGGGCGGTCTCTATCCGGTGTGGCAGCGAGTTACGAGGGAGTTCATCCAGGAGTTTATCGCCCTCGGGTTCAAGGCGGTTATCACCTGTGTTAATAGCGCAGTGCTCGATCAGTCGTTCGTCGGAAGACTGATTGACGAAAACTTCCTCGCCGCGCTGCCTGCACACGTCGATCCGTGCGGCGAGAACGGGGAGTTCCACTCGTTCGTCTTTGACGGCCCTAACTTCAAAGAATCGGTGAAGTTTGCTATTGGGGAGCGGGTGTTAAGAGACTCATTCTGGTTTTGCGATCTACTGCCTGAATGATAAAGTGCGCCTGCCGCAGCAAGCCTGAAAACAGATTGAGGTAGAGAGAACCGTATGTCTAAGCCACGCATCACCGTCCTTGTCTGTATGATTATAGCGGCCGCCGCCTCGCGCCTGATTCCGCACCCGCCCAACATGGCTTCCATCGCGGCCGTGGCCCTGTTCGGCGGCGCGTATCTATCCGATAAGCGTCTGGCTTTTCTGGTGCCGCTGGCGGCGCTCTTCCTGAGCGATTTGGTGCTGGGCTTGTACGGGCACATGGAGATCGTCTATGGGAGTTTCGCCTTAGTGGTGTGCGTCGGGCTGCTGCTGCGCAAACGGAGGTCGCCGCTGCGCATCGCCGGGGCCGCGCTCGCAAGCTCGATGCTATTTTTCATCAACACCAACTTCGGCGTCTGGGCGTTCGGTTCCTTATATCCGAAGACGGCAGCAGGATTACTGACGTGTTACGTGGCCGCCATCCCGTTCTTTCAGAACACGCTCGCAGGCGATGCACTCTATACAGCGGTGTTGTTCGGCGGGTTTGCGTTGGCAGAGAGACTCTTCCCCGTCTTGCGCGAGCCGGCGCGCGTACAAACATATTCAGCCTGAAGCAGTCAGAGATGAGCACGACGCAGCGGATCGTTTCGTTCCTGCCTTCGGCGACCGAGATGGCGTGTGCCTTGGGCTTAGGCGACCAACTGGTCGGCATCACGCACGAGTGCGACTACCCGCCGGAGGTTCAGGGTAAGCCCGTGGTCGTCCGCGCCGCCCTGCCCGTCGAGCGCATGAGCCAAGCGGAGATCGACCGGGCGGTCGCGGAGCGGATGCGCGCGGGCCTCAGCCTCTATGAAGTTGACGAGGAGCTATTGCGCGCACTCGCGCCCGACCTGATCCTCACGCAAGATTTGTGTCAGGTCTGCGCCCCCTCCGGTAATGAAGTCGCGCAAGCCCTGAAGCTGCTCCCCAACGAGCCGCGGATTCTATGGCTGACGCCGACATCGCTCAGCGAGATCTTCGACAACGTGCGCGAGTTGGGAGCGGCGACGGGACGGACGCAAGAGGCCGAAGAATTGATCGCGCGCGGGAATGCACGACTCGGCGCGCTGGCGGCGGCGACACGCAACTTGGCATCTCGCCCGCGTGTGTTCTGCATGGAGTGGCTCGACCCGGTCTATTGCGGCGGGCACTGGATGGCGGAGATGGTCAGAATCGCTGGCGGCGTGGACGAGCTTGCACGTGAGGGGGCAGACTCGGTGCGTATCCCGTGGGATGACGTGCTGAGATGGGCACCTGAAGTGCTCGTCATCACGCCCTGTGGCTTCAACCTGGATAAAGTAATTGAGCAAGCGCCGCAGCTTTTCAACTATCCCGGCTGGGCCGCACTGCCGGCGGTGCGGCAGGGGCGAGTCTATGCCGTAGATGCGAACTCTTATTTCGCCCGTCCGGGGCCGCGTGTGGTTGAAGGAACGGAACTACTGGCCCATCTCATTCACCCAGACCTGTTTCCATGGGCCGGCCCTAGACAGGCATACCGGCGATTAGAGTATTCAACCGCTAAGCAGATGAATTATTCGCGCGCATCATGATGCTCTCGCACGCATTCCCGGATACGCCGAAACAAAAGAGCTGCGCGAAATGTGCGGCGACTTTTATCTGTGGGCCGGAAAAAGGGCAGACCCCCTGTTGGTGTGATGGGCTACCGCATGTGCCTTTAGTGGCCAGCGAAGAGTACGGTTGTCTCTGTCCCAAATGCCTGACCGAGGCAATTGCAACCCTCAGCGCACAGCAGGATGCTATCAACGCTTAGCCGAAGCCGGCTCTGTTGCAAGAATCACTCTTGAGCTATTATCCTACTCAAGTTCATCCACCCTACTGTAGAGAATCATCATCTTGAGACAAGATAATTCCTCGTTTAAGTGGCATCACTTTGAGCCAACAATTATTCTCCTGTGCGTCCGCTGGTATTGCAGATTTCAGCTTTCTTATCGCGACTTAGAAGAGATGATGAAGGAGCGCGGCCTAACGGTGGACCATACGACGAACTTCCGGTGGGTCCAACGCTACGCCCCAGAGATCAACAAGCGGATGCGCCCGCACTTAAAGCTCGCTGGCACCTCCTACCGGCTTGACGAGGCTTATATCAAAGTCGGTCAGCAGTGGAAATACTTGTACCGCGCTCTGGACAAAGACGGGAGCACAATTGAGTTCATGCTCAGTGCGAAACGAGATATGCCTGCGGTAAAACGCTTCTTCAAGAAGATGATGAGGGCGGATCACAGGAGGCTGCCGTTCTCCATCAGCGTAGACAAACACGCTTCTTACCCCGACGCTTTCACCTCTTCGCAAGAAGAAAAGATACTGCCTAAAGATTGCAAGTTGAGGCGAGTCAAATACCTCAATAACATTATCGAGCAGGACCACAGATTCATCCGCAGGAGGTGGCGAGCGATGCAATGTTTCCGCTCATTTCCTACCGCAGAGCGGACGATTGAAGGGATAGAGTCGATGCACATGATGAGGAAGGGTCAGGTGAAAAGGCTGGACTGGAGGGACGCGGTGGGCCAAGCGAAGTTCGTCGAAAGCCTATTTGGAATGGCCGCATAGCCGAACTTCAATCAGGCGCTTTCACATCTCAAAATATTTTTCGCAACACAGCTTCCGAAAGAGGTCAACGCTTCTACGACGAGCGCCTGCACGATCTGTTAGAGACAGAACATCTGGGTAAGTTCGTTGCCATCGAGCCGGAAACAGGGCGCTACTTTCTGGACGACACGGGGACGGGTGCGCTCGTGCGCGCTCGCAGAGAGAGAGGCCGACGGCACTCTTCTATCTGATGCGAGTTGGTTACGAGAGGGCGGACGCTATCGGTGGCCACAGCATGAGAAGACGATAGCCCCATACTGAAGCTTGAGGCATGGCTGTAAGTTCGGACACACGTTGACTAGCATCGTCATAAACAGATCGATCTCGCTTTGCCGGAAGCGAAGACTACTAATGAGCGCGGCCTTGGGACAGTTGTTCATGATGAAGTGATACCACAGGTATGACGATCACGAGAGGCATCGACTGGAGCGTGGATATAATCCTGCCACGCATTCTTGAACTGAAAAATCGCAAGCGGAAAAAACTGGAAGGCGGTGAAGTGATGATGAAGCAGAACATCATGGTTGCTGGCACGAGAATGATGGCCGGCATGTGGTGAGTGCGGCACTTTTGTGAAGACATTCAGCATCTTTCCTGGAAACGTACACTTGCTCTCAACTTTTCAGTTGACCTTTTCATCAGTTACTGCGATAAGTTGCGACACCCGATAGCGATGTAATGCGGTAGTGATGGCGTGATGAAACATAAGCCGTCCACAACTTCATCTCAAGCAGGATCGAACGTAGAGCGGAGGGATTGCTAAATCCCTGTAACCTCAGAATCCCAGGTTGAAATCTGAATAGCTTTTCTACAGTGGTCCGACCGAGACGCAAAGGATGTCTCTTGAATATCTGCCCTTTTGACCAGGCGAGGGCTTAAGGGCTGCAACCGTTTTTGAGGAAAATCTATGCTCATGTCTAAAAAGAATCAGGATGAGTTCGACAAGGTATTTAAGAGTATTGCCGCCATCAGCCCCCTGATTCTCAATTCATCCGTAAGATTAAAAGGTAAGACTCCTAAGAACAGCGATTTCGACGGGTCGGCTGCGATGCTCTTTGGCAGCGCGAGCGATTCGTCGGCGGTTCTGGTGACCGCTAAACATAATCTTGAAGTTTATATGGAGGCCGGACCGAGACCCGACATAGATGCGGCTGCCGCGAGCTTTCAAAAGAATGTCAAGATCTATTATGAAGCCGCGATGGCATTCAACACGGACCCGACTCAAGTGGCCGACATCACCAGCGTGGATGTTGTCAAGGCTGACAGCACAGGCAACTGGGACTATGACGTGGCGATTTTAAGGTCCAGCAACGCGACGCTTTTTGGCTTATGCTCGAAACATCCAATCTACCCCATCGGGGTCAAGGGAAAAGAGCAACCTTATCTTAATGTCGTTAAGAACCCGAAATTGTATCTCGCGCAAGGCAGTAAAGACAATCCCTACTACTTTATTCAGACCGGATTCGGCAACGTGTCGGACAAAGTGCAGGATAAAACCCTTCCAATTGATAAGAGCGGCAGCAATAAAAAGGGCGGCCTGCAATATCGCACAACTGCACCTCTGGCCGAAGCAACTACAACCGTTTATAACCAGGAGGGTGATTCAACGACATATGACCAGTATGACAGAGTAATTCAATTATCCGCTGATGCCAATAGCTCTACGGCCAAAGGCGATTCGGGCGGTCCATTATTTCTAGCTTACTACAATAAAAGCGCAAAAGGCTGGGGGCTTTATCTGATAGGAGTGACGACGGGCGGAGACATGGCAACGACCAAGACACCTTGTCCTCCGAAAGGAGAATACGTGGCCAACAACATATCCACTTCGCTTGAGTATTGCTACACGAACGGCCTGTTCTACTGAAGGAAGCGCCATTATGAAGAGCAGCGATTTGCCGAGCGAGGTCGTCTCGTTGGGACTGTTGATAGGGCTTCTGAACGAAGACAACAACTGCAATATAACAGTCAACACGGACTGGTTCTCGAATCCAGTAACCCAACTGGAAGACGCTGAGACTCGCCTTAATAATCTGGTTGCTCTAGTCAGCTCGGTTCTAGGGCCAGCCGGAGATAACCCTCCTCCTGTCTTTACGGACGCTGAGTGGTACGCGATTCCCAATCCGAATACGGGCGGCGGCACAGTCTTTCATCTGGTGATGGCGAAGAGCGCGGACGTGAGCGGGCAGATCGGACTAGGCGTGATGCACTCTATAGGCATAGGTAATCTGACCATCACGGCCTACGCCTACCTGCCTGTGTTCACTTACGGCGCGAGCGGCGCGCAGTTTGTAGCAGATAATAGCAGCTACCCTTGCCAGATAGGTCTTAACGCAACATCTTCCGGCGGATTTCAGGTTGACGGCGTGACGTTCGACGCAATGAACCTGGATGCTCAGATATATTTCAGCAGCACTCTGCCAACCATCAACCTCACGTTTGAGAATCTACAAGGCGCTGGCTCTACGCCAAGCACTTACACCACTCTTCAAAGCATTCTTGATTCAATCGAAGCGCAAGAGTGGATTGGCGAGGTCATAGTTCAGGGAAGCTACTGGCTGAATCTTTACGTAGGAGACTCTACTGTCACCGTTGGTCAGATTCTGGTTAAAGCCAATTTCCTGACAGTGGACGATCAAGGCAATTACCACCTCAGTCTCACAAACCTTCAAGGCACAGGTCCGGCGCAGATAGCCTTGAATTTCGTCTTCTCAATTCTGGATGCTCTAGCGAGCCTGGACGTTCCGCTCATCTCTCTGCCGGGCGGAGGCATCTACGTCACAAACGTCGAACAGGCGGGCGGCGGCTCTACAACCTACGGCCTGCGCATGATGCTGGACATTCCCCTGACTTCCGGCACGGACGAAAACGGCAAGCCTGCGACGGCAGTAGATTTTTGCCTGGGCACTTGGCTGACGGGCGAGACAGATGCGGACAACTGGCTGCAACGCTCCGCAGGCACAAGCCCTACGCCCAACCCTGGACTATCGGTTCTATTTCTTAATCGCGCAACAGACAACTCGCTCTCCTTCGCCCCTTCGTTCGCGTTGACCAGCGTTGGATTCAACATTAATGGTGGCGCTGGCTCGCCCTTATTCAACGTTGATGGCTACACCTTGAACGGAACGGACCTGCGCGTCTATCTGAATCCCGGCACTGCGCTCGCCAACCCCAGCCAATGGCAATACGGCTTTGCCATTCGCCTGGACGATGTGGGTTTCCCGCTTGCTGCCAAGTTCGGAAGCGGCGGGGCAAGCGGCAATCCTGTCGCGGAGAATCTTCTGTCGTCCGGCTCGAACAGCAACGGCGGCAATCAGGGAGCGGGGGCAGACAAAGCGCCCGTCAATCCGCCCTTCTCCGCCGCCATCGCTTGGCGCTCGGATTCCACGAACAGCCCCAAGTTCAACTTTCAACTCTTCGGACCGGACGAGAATCCTGCGGACCAGGTGTGGATTACAGTTCAGCGAGCCTTCGGCCCGTTGCAGTGCCAGCGCCTGGGTGTTGGTTGGCCGCAGCCGAACAACAACCTTTTGCTGTCGTTTCTCTTCGACGGCGACGTGGCTCTGGCCGGGCTGGAAGTTGACCTTAAAGGGCTGTCCATAGGGATACCTCTCGCCTCGCCCGGCCAGATAAGCTCTTACGAACTCGGGCTGGACGGTCTCGACATCACGTTTGCCGAAGGGCCTGTGGAGATAAGCGGCGGGCTTTTGAAAGCGCACGTTAAAGTTGACGGCCAGGACAAAACTGAGTACAACGGCGAGGCGCTGATTAAAGCCGCCACGTGGTCCATCTCAGCCGTAGGCTCTTGGGCCACCTTAAACGGCCATCCTTCGCTCTTCATCTTCGCATTTCTCAACGCCACGATAGGCGGACCGGCCTTCTTCTTCATCACGGGTCTCTCCGCAGGTTTCGGCTACAACCGCTCTCTGACTCTCCCCTCTCAGGATCAGGTGCAGACATTCCCGCTCGTGGCAGGACTGACCGATCCGTCTCAGATTGGAGGAGCAAACGCGGGGCCGGGCCAAGCTCTACAGGCGCTTCAAGACTGGGTTCAGCCCGCGCAGGGTGTTTACTGGATCGCCGCAGGCGTGCAGTTCACCTCGTTCGAGTTGATTAACTCGAACGCTCTTGTGGTCGTAGAGTTCGGCAAACATTTCGAGATCGCCATCCTGGGACTTTCGCGCATAAGGCTTCCGCAGGCTGGACCGGTCACCTACGCATACGTGGAGCTTGGCCTAGAGGTCATAATTGATCCGTCCGACGGTCTTTTCTCCGCGACGGCAGTGATTACGCCGAACTCCTACGTCATTGACCCTGCCTGCCATCTAACGGGCGGCTTCGCCTTCTTCGTCTGGTTCGGCGCCAACACGCACGCGGGCGATTTCGTGCTGACCATTGGCGGCTATCACCCGTCATTCAATAAGCCTCAGTGGTATCCAGACGAGCCGCGACTCGGTTTCAACTGGCAGGTGAGCGACCAACTCTCTATCAAGGGCGGAGCATATTTCGCTCTGACTCCTTCGTGCGTGATGGGCGGCGGCTCTCTAAGTATGCAGTTCCATTCCGGCAACCTGACTGCATGGTTCGACGCATACGCGGACTTCCTGATTCAATGGAAGCCCTTCTATTACCTTATAGACATAGGCGTCAACATAGGTGTCTCTTACCGGCTGCACCTGCTCTTCACTACAGTGACTATCAAAATCGAGGTGGGCGCAGACCTGACCGTGTGGGGGCCTCCTACAGGAGGTGTCGTGCATGTTCACCTGTGGTGTGTCTCCTTTACGGTCTCATTCGGGCCAAGCTACGGGCAGGGCAACGACTACATGGATTTCAATAGCTTCAAGTCGCTGCTGCCGCAGGACAACCAGCAATCGAACGCGCCGCAGCCGCGCGCGGCAATGATGTTGATGGCTGAGGCGGCAGAAGATACGCCGAGCCTTCCGCAAGGTAATGTCATCAAGCTAATCATCAACCGTGGACAGTTCCCGCAGATTGCACAGGATGGCCGATGGCTTGTGCGCTCCGATGAGTTTATCTTCACGGTCGAAACGGCCTTCCCTTTAACTGAGCTTGACCTGGCCGGTCCAAACAACAGTTTGAAAAAGCTCGTGCCGCCCCAGCTTGCAGTGAAAGACACAAACGCTCCTGCTTGCGCGCGCGCAACGGACGGCTACTACGTGGGCGTGCGGCCAATGGGAATCAACTGCACAAACTCAACGCTCACGCTTACAGTAACGGACGAGCAGAACGTCGTTCAGGATTTGAACAGCGACTGGCTGTGGACTGAAACCACGCGCGCCGTGCCTGAAGCCTTGTGGGGTAAGGCCATACCACAAACAGATACGCCAACTCCGTCGGCTAATACGCTGCCCGGAAGGCTCGTAGGGCTTTCCAGCATCGCGCCTCGCATCTACCAGCCGCAAGGACCCGATGCAATCCCGATTTCTAATCTTAGCTACGACCCTATCAATCCAACGGACGAAGATTATCTGCCCTTCCCGCAGCCCTCAGTCACCAATCAGCCGCAGATATCCAACACGTCATTAGAGACGATTGCCACCACTATTAATCAGGACGGCACGGCGGGTTCGCCCGCGTCAAACCGCGCGGCAATCTTTACCGCGCTTTCAGACTTCGGCTACAACGCGGGAGCGAACGACGACATGAGCGTTCTGGCTCAGAACGTCAATCTAAACTATCCGGCAGCACCGATGTTGGGTTCGCCCATAGCGTAAACGAGCGTTCCCGTTGAACTGAGCTTGTTTGAGGAGTCAACTGAAGTGAGCAAAGTAAAGACAGATAACTCCAGCGACCCGCTTCCGAGCGGTGACATTCGCTTCTATGACAATTACGAGGCTCCGCTTGAAGCTGGCGACTACACCATAGCCGTTACGCAGCACGTCGAGAGCACTTCGGACGGCGTAGCTCCGAATGGTCAGCCCATCAACGAGAATTTTCCCGCGACGGGTCAGGTAACGCAGGCTTTCACGGTCGTCGCGCCGCGCTTCACACTTGACCCGGCTGACATCTACTCTACCTTCCCTCCGAACGCCGCGAGCGGGACGTTCGATCAGAACCTGCCGCACATAGTTCTTACAAAGCGCGGATTGCCATGGGAAAGATATTTGGTCGAAGGCAACAAGATTACTCCCTGGCTCGCAGTGCTCCTGTTCTCGCCGGACGAGATTGTACAGCCCGCCGACGCGCCTTCCGCGAACCCTCTGGCGAATCCGAGCCGCGCGGGAACTTACAGGCTGACAGATGTCATCAATCCGCCGACTGGCACGTTAGGGCCTGACATCGTTCAGGAATTTGAGGACCAACTGGATCAGGTCACGGCTCTTCAACTCGTTTCGGGCGGCTCAGGCTACACGGACGCGCCTATGGTCATCTTCACAGGCGGCGGAGGTTCAGGCGCAGCGGCGACTGCGACAGTGCAGAACGGCGCAGTCACACAACTTACTCTGGAGATAGGAGGCTCAGGCTACACATCCGACCCGACCATAAGTTTTAGCGGGGGGGGCGGCTCTGGCGCAACCGCTCAAGCCGAACGCGGACTGCTCTGCCGCGCCATTGATATTTCCCCAGACACCTTTACGAAAGTAACTCCGCGCTTCACGAATAGAGGCGCGAACCCCGTTGATGAGTTGCGATTCCTGGCGCACTGCCGTCAGGTCAGCACTCTTGATAAAGAGATTCAAGCGACGAAAGACGACGGCTGGTTCTCAGTCCTAATAGGCAATCGCTTTCCGAGTCCGGGGCCAAGCCCTGTCGTAAGTCTAACGCTTAACGAAGAGGGCGAGAACTACACTTCTGCTCCCGATGTCAGCATTAGCGGCGGAGGCGGCTCGGGTGCGACAGCCATTGCCATAGTTGAAGATGGCGTTATAACCGGGCTGACGCTGACGAATGGAGGCTCAGACTATACGTCGGCTCCGACGGTCAGTTTCAGCGGCGGGGACGGCTCTGGCGCAACTACAATCGCGCAGATCAGCGCGCCATGGGTCGCTCACCTTGTCACTCTAGAAGGGTTCGAGGAGTACCTCACAGATAGTCCCAGTTGGCCGCAGGGCACAAACCTTGTGCGACTTGTTTCGCTCTACAGTTGGAACTTCAACTGTCTATCGGAGATGGGCGATTTCCGCGACCTGATGCTGAACCTGATAAGCGGCCAGGCGCAGGGCGGCGATTGTCTCTTGCTGCGGCTGCCTGTCACTTCGGAAGTGCAGACGCCTGGTAGCGCGGCGGCAAAGGTGCAGCAGGCGCTAAATGAAGGTTACGCGGCATTGAGCTACGACACTATGGTCGGCGACCACACTTTCGCATGGTACAGAGGACCGCTCCTGCCCGCTCCCAGGCCGCTCTTTCAAGGCATTCAACCTTACGCGAGCGCCTCTGCGGCGATGATTTACGATCAGACAAACGCGCTCTTTGACCAGTCGTATGCAGCGGCGTGGCAGACAGGAAGATTGCTGGCGCTCACGGACGCAAGCTTTGGAACTAAGCTCATGCAATGGCGACGCAACGGAACGAAACAGGCTAACCTTCTCTTAGCGCGCCTCAATTCGCCAATAACAGCTAGAGCACTACCGGAGCTTGCAGGCAACTTCCCGCAATCCGTAGCCCAACTGCGAAGCCTTCTCAAACCTGATCTAGTCTCCGGCTCTTTAATAAAACATCTGTTGGGAGCTTTCAATGAAAAGAGCGCAGCGAAGATGGCCGAGTCAGTTCTGCCCGCGCGAAGCCCTGAGCAGACAACAGACAGGCGCGTGCACGCCGTTGCGCCCAATCGCGTGCAGGCGCTCAAGCAGATGTACGCGCAACCCGAAACGCAGCAGTTGCTCACAGGGCTTGACGAGAGCGCTTTAGAGGACGACCCGGATTCGCCTCTCGTTTACATACAGAAGTGGCTGGCCGAGTTGTGCCTGCTCTACGGCGTGCCGTTCGTCAATCTTGTGCCAGATGCGCGCATGTTGCCGACGGAATCCCTGCGCCTCTTCTTCGTTGATCCAAACTACATAGAAGCTCTACTCAACGGCGCGCTCAGCATAGGAATCGAGAGCAGCCGCGACCAGCTCTATCAATCGCTGACTCAGCCCGCGCTGAAACAGGCTGCCGCTCGCGCCATGTTCGCCGTGCGCGACCTGCGCGCGGGAAGAAAGTTGGCGGCTGCTCCTGACCTAATACCGCCGACGCCTACCGAGACTATGGCCGGATTGCTTCTTCGCTCATCAGTCGTCTCTGGCTGGCCCGGACTCGAAGTGCGCGCCTACTCCGGCACTGAGGGAACAAATCAGTTGAAGCCTCTACGCATGGATCGTCTTGCGCCGGACGTGCTGATGTGTCTGTTCCCATCTGCGCCAGCGCGCATTGAGATAAGCGAGCCGAAGGAAGGACTTGCTTTCGGCCACGAAGACGACTTTGACGTTGACCTGCGATGGGTGACGAACAATCCGCCCAACCAGCCAATCGGAGAGATCATCGCCGGTCACACCGTCGCCATCAACAACTATTTCCGAAGCTCCGACCCCGCCCCCGTGCTCAGAGTGAATGACTGGCAACTCTATCTACAGACGCAACTCAACGCGGCATACGGAAACGGCAGCATAACTTTAGGCCCGGCTGACTTCGCCATTCAGATGGTACGCGCTCCAGAAGAGTTCGTGCTCGTCAATACAACTTCCGATCAATCGGGCGCGCAATAGCCGTCACATTAGGAAGCAGAGAGAATTTATGAGCAGCAGCGAAGCCCCCTTATTAGTACCCATAGCTGTGGAGGCTATGGTCGTCAACTCTTACGAGCAGGCCGGCGTAACTTTTCATCGCTGGGAGTTGGACTACAGTAATCTGCCAAAGTTCCAGCGCACTGCTCCTCCTCCGTTCAGCAGCCTTGCGAACACGCCGCCCGATCCAGGCGTTCACCTGCACTGGGCATTGCCCCGAGGCTTGACTCGCGGCACGCAGGTACAGGCGACCGCAACTGCGCAGGTTGAGAACGGAGCGGTGACTGCGATTGTTGTAGAGAACGGTGGCTACGGCTATGACGACCAGTTGCCGCCTATGGTAATTATAACGGGCGGCGAAGGAAGCGGAGCGATTGCCACAGCCGTAGTCACAAATGGCGTCGTGACCTCGTGCACTATAAACAACGGAGGCAGCGGCTACACTAGCGCGCCGCAAGTTACCATCGCGCCAAGCTCTGCAACGAGTTTTCCGCTCGTGCCCAATCGCTGGCTCGTCGTGCGTTACAGTCCTGCGGCCACGCAGGGCGGTCCACGCCAGACCCTCGCGTGGGTTCTTCAAAGCGATGCTATTGACGATAACGCTGATCCGCTGCAATCCAACTCTTTCGTACATCCGTTTCCGTCCACGCCCGACGCAATCCAGCCGACCCGTCTCGGCACTAAAGCGACAGTGCTCTCCGCATGGGCTGGCGAAGCCGGGAACACGCAGAAATTTTTCCTGCGCGCCGTTGGACCGGGCGAAGCAACATTCGCCGCTTATCAACCGGGCATAGTAAACGTCTTCTCCTTTTACGATCCTATCTATGACCCCAATGCCACATCCGACGATCCCAACTATAAGACCGACACACAGCCTTTGCCCGAAGGAACTTATTTGAGTTACTTGGTGGTCGGCTGGTATTCGGACCCGCAGCAGGACCCGCTTTACGGACCTGTCACGGGTTGGGATAACCTTGGCTATCCTATCCGCACGCCCTGGAGCGGAGAAGGAAATCCGCCAGAGGCTTGGGCATCGCTCTTATCAGAGCTTGACTGGTCCGTAGAGGATGCTGAGTCGCAGACCGCTTACCCATCGCAGTCTCTTTATCATGGATCGGTTTACGGCGTGACGTGGCAGACGACCGAGACGCCGCCGGGAGCGTTGCAGTCGCCTGCGAACATGACGGTCGCAGTAGGCAACACCTCCATTGACGCCCTGTCAGCGATTGTCGAACTCTACGCAGACAACCCGCAGGACGGTGCTTTAGAAGCCGAAATGTTGGAGGCCTTTCAGTACAACCAGCTTAAGACGTTGGATGCGCCGGACGGCGAGGCGCAACTTGAATTGAAGATACAGGAGGCATGGTTTGGCACAGCGCCGGGAGGAACGCTCTGGACAGTAGTTGCAGCACAGACCGGACAAACATCTACGGGAAAGCTAACGCTCGGAGTAGTCCCGCCGCCGCCACCGCTAACGCCTGAGCAAGCCGCAGCCCTCGCCCTGCTCAATCGCAACCAGCGCGCGTTCGATCAGGCGCAGCAACTACTTTACTCTATGCAGTGGGAGCTTTATGCGACGTGGTGGAAGCAGAACAATCTGGCGCACATGTCAGGCGCTCAATATGCGCAACTCAACCAG
Source organism: Acidobacteriota bacterium (assembly GCA_003223935.1). GTDB lineage: Bacteria > Acidobacteriota > Blastocatellia > Pyrinomonadales > Pyrinomonadaceae > QHXQ01. The sequence goes on from QHXQ01000077.1 coordinate 18,558, forward strand.
TACTTCCACAACCGCATGGGTGCCATCCAGCAATTGATCGCACAGAACCTTCCGCCGAACACCAAGAGCGGCCTTTATAATGATGTCGTACAGCAGCAGGGCCTAGTGGCTCAGTTAGCTCAGGCTGTGCCGAACCCAACGAACGCTCAGAGCGTCCTTGATTACGCGACGAACACGATAGGCTTAGACCCCGCAAAGCTACAGCTTAAAGCCAGCAACATGCCGCGCTTTTATTACCCTGTTGACCCGGTCGTTTTAGTCACAGGCATTGAGACTTCTGAGAAGCAGGGGACTCTGGCAGGAGAAGACTCGCTCGCTTGCCGCTTCATAACGCAGACGGTCGCGGGCGTCAACGTTCAGGGGCAGACTCAGCCCGTCACAGCATCTACCGGCAACCTGCCACAGTCCATTCCTACGCCTTCCAACTCCAACTTGCCGCCAGCCGTCACCGGCGGACTTAATGCCTTGAGCGTCGAGACATTTTTCGTTGACCAGACGAACGCGGTCACAATCGTCAACGTCGGTCTAAACTCTACGGACCAGACGATTATCTCTGAGCTTGCCGCCGCGATGCTCGCTCAGACTGCGCAGGTCGCGGCGATACAGAATCCGATTGAAGCGAGCTTCGCCTTCTCGAACTGGACCGGGCAGCCCTGGTCGCCTCTCTACATGGAATGGGACGTGACCTTTTATCCGACCGTGAGCGGCACGAAATTGCCTCAAGATAGGGACAACTGGCCTTTCATTCAGCCCGTTGCGGACAACCCGCCCGCGACGAGTGAGCAGCCCTGCTGGAGTTTTGACGGGACGGAGTTCAACTGGTACGGCGGGCTGCCGCTCAATTCTCAGGGCGGCAACTTTTATCAGGACTACATCGGGCGAACATTCCTGACGCCGCAAGCCACCTACGTTCTCATCTCGAAGCTCAGGAAGTATCTTGAGACAAATCCGAACGCAGACCTCCAGGCCGTCGAGAACTTAATAGATAAGATAGGCGAATGGAACATTCTCTCGCAGCGATTGAGCGGCCTGGTGGATCAATTCATCCTGCGCGACCTTGATCAAAGCCCGCCGCCCGATAATTCTGTGGCGGACCAGGTGGAAGAGCAGTTTCACGCAACGCCCGATCCAACGAAGGGCAATCAGGTTACGGACTTCGGCAGCGGAACGCCTTTCTTCTTTCCCGTGTACGGCGGCTTTCTTAAATTCAACAGGCTCGTCGTCGTTGATTCCTTCGGCCAGGTTGTGGACTTGATGCAAGCGGGCGGGAACACTGGGCAGGGGGCTGCATGGCAACCTGTTCGCGGGCGCGGGCTGTCAACTATCCCCGACTCTCAGTTGCCGCAGCCCGAAGAGTTTGTAAGTTTATCGCCGCAACTTGCCCAAGCCGCTCGCCTGGATTTCCGTTTCGTCTCCGCCAACAACGACGCGCAGGAGACAGGACTGTGGCCCGATTCCAACCCTGTCTGTGGCTGGGTGCTCCCGAATCATCTGGATGGAGGATTGGCTATCTACGATGCCGGTGGTAACGCGCTCGGCGAGTTGCTGATTCTTTTGAACACGGGCGGCACTTATCAGGTCCGCTGGCTGCCCGCGCCGGACAGCACGGCTGCTGTGAGCGACCCCTCTAAAATCCCGAACGCGCATTTGAGCGGCTTTGTCACGACGCTCGTTGCGAGCACGGACCAGGGACAGAGTCTTCGCAGTCTGCTGGAAGCGATTGACGAGACGATGTGGACGATAGACCCGCTCGGTAGTCGTGCAGACGCTAACCTCTCCGTGCTAATCGGTCGCCCGCTCGCGCTCGTGCGCGCTCAGTTGCAGTTCGAGTTAGAAGGCACGCCCGTCTATAACCAGAGCTGGCCCAACACGCTTCAGAAGAAGACTGCCGGGGTGGAAGCATTGAAGTTTTCAGTGCGTCTAGGAAGCCTTCAGCTTTACGACGACGGCCTGCTCGGATATTTCACGGACGACACCTATACTACATTCAACTCCGTTCACATGCCGAACGATTTCCAGCCCGGTTCTTACCTGAACCCGATTGGCTACAACGGCAACTACGTCACGCTCGCATTCAATTACCCTGGCTACACCACAGCGTACATCTCGATGCTCTGGGACCCGCGCGGATACGTGCACGCATTCACGGGGCTGTTCCCGGTTAAGACCCTGAGCCTTCCGTCCGAGTTCTTCGTCTCTGCACTGCCGCGCATCGCTGTAACTTTTCGGACCGGCCCTGCGCTCACTGAGGCGCAGACGATTCGTCTTCCTTATCCGACGGAGAAGAACGGCGTCTGGTCTTGGATTGAGCGCACGGGGCCTGAGCCTTCGGACTGGACCGACCCGTCGGGCTGGAATGTTGAGACGATAGTGAAAGCAAACGACCAGGCGCGTTTGCCGGACGAGCCGCCGAGGCTCGTAGAAGGCTGGCTCAAGCTGACGCCGAAAGATATTGAGAATTAACACCGCTTCAGTTTCAGAGAAAGGGGATAAACGTATGAATATGCCAGAAGGAAAACCAGTGAGCATCACTGCACAAGATTCCACCACCGCCATCATCAACCAGATGGTTCCAGTCGGAACGATTGTCACCTTCGCATTCGCCGCGACCAATCTGCCTCCGGGCTGGTTGCTGTGCGACGGGTCGAACTTCAACAACAACACATACCCGGACCTTTATCAGCTTTTGGGCAACTCGAATGTCTTACCGGACCTGCGCGGATATTTTCTTCGCGGCCTGGACCCAACGGGCAACATTGATCCTGATGGGAAGAGCCGCAGCCTTCTATCAGTTCAGGCCGATGCCTTAAAGCAGCACCAGCACACTTACAATAGGACGGCTTGGTTTTGGAATGAGTGCGAGGGCGGGGGCGGTTACCTTACGCCTAAAGTGCAGGGCACTGACGTTGACAATTTCATGACCGGCCAAGCGACTTCCGAGACAGGCGACGCAGAAACCCGCCCGAAGAATGTCGCCGTCAACTACCTTATCTTTGCGGGCATCCCCAGAATGCGGACGACCACTTAAGCAAGCGCGCCGAAACGAAATGATTTTCTACGAAGGATCATGAGATATGAACGGAACAACTCTTTTGGACTACGCCGTCAACACAACGCCTGACCCGATTCAGGCCAGCCCGTCAACAGGCAATCCCAATACAGTCACACTGGAGATTGTCGTCTCCAACAGCAGCGGCGATATGATCACCTGTAACAGCATCGCCGTTAGCTTCCTGACGGGCACTGACGCCGAGGAGCTTAGCTCTGACACTTCGGGTATTGGCAACACAGTCCCTACGGGCTGGAGTATGCAACAATCTGGTAGCATTTTCACCTTCAGCCCGGACACAGAGGAGGCCGGACAGATCAGCGGGCAGGGATTGACTTTCGTGCTCTCGAACATAAAGGTCAATCAACAGCCCGGCACTTTCCAGTTGACCATTACCGAGGACGCTTCAGACCCGGATGCGATACCGCCCGCGCCCGAAGAGAACCGCACCATAAACATACCCTTGTCGAAATTTCCCCCGCAGTTCTACGTGGATGATCCCACCACCAACCACTCTATCATCAACAAAGGTGACAGCGTCCTGCTCTCTTGGAGCGGAAGCAGCAGCAGCGGCAACTACACTGCTACCTATTCCATAGAGTACGAAAACGGCGATGGCAATAAAGTGACCATCAGCCATCCGAAGGGCCAGCCGACTCAGCCACTACCGGCTGTTGGCAGTTATGAGATTGACGACGCGGGGCTTGACCCGACCGTCTTCTACCTACAGGTAACGGTTCAGGTACAGGGGCTGGATCATCCGCTCTACTATACAAAGTCCGCTTCAGTGACGGTGATACAGCCAAAGCCCGCCATCAACTCTTTCTCAATCGCACCCAACTCTGTCGTTCCCGGTCAAGGGCTGTCGTTCACGCTTTCGTGGACAGTCTCCAACGTTACAGATTTCCAGATTATTGCCAACGACGGCCCCGGCGGACAATCTCGTAGGCTGGACGTTCCCTTCTCGCTCGAAGGCACTTACGTGGTTTACCCCATACAACTACAGACCACCTACAGCATGCAGCTCTTGTCATCTTCAAGAAATGAAAGTGAGGAGATATAGATATGTCAACACCAAACCCGCAAGCCAGCGTGACGGCTACCATATTGCAAGTAGCGAATCCTCTGGGCAGCGTCACCGCTTATTCCGGCTCGCAAGACCCGCCGACGGGTGGCGTGAGCGGCGAGGCGCAGTGGATACTCTGCGACGGCAGAGCGCTGGATCAAGAGACTTACAGCGCGCTCTACAATCTAATAGGCACATCCTTCGGCAACGGCACCGTCAATAACCCCAACCAGATACAGAATGCCTTCAACATCCCGGACCTGCGTGGCCGTTTTATACGGGGGACGGATGATATGAACGGAACTGCGGCAGGAAACGACCCCGATCTGTCTTCGCGCACGGCCATGATGCCCGGAGGAAACACCGGGCAAAACGCCAATAAGATCGGCTCTCTACAGCCGGATGGGGTTGTCCAGCATAGTCATAATTATACGGCACAGTGGCAACAGGCAGATGACGGCGGCGGCTTTACCGGGTATGGCTTCGACTCAAACTCCACTCCATCTAACCCTCGGACTTATACGAGTAGTTACATTGGCGGCAACGAGACGCGACCCAAGAACGCTTATCTCAACTTCATCATAAGGGTGAAGTGAACCGATACCACAACCGAGGAGAATATGACCCATGACCCAACAAGATAATCCGAGCGCCACGGCCACTGCCTCCATCGTTTTGCCCTTCCCGGTAGGGACAGTAATCCCCTACGCAGGCGCGCTGGCAAGCATTGGCAACCTGACCAGTCTGGGATGGCTGCTGTGCAACGGCAGGAGCTTGCAGATCAGCAGCTATCGGGCGCTCTACAATGCCATAGGGACAGCCTACGGCGGCGACGGGACAAGCGTGTTCAACTTGCCAGACCTGCGCGGGCAGTTTCTGCGCGGGGTTGATATGGGTGCTGGCGTTGACCCAGATACAGGCTCGCGCACTGCGCAAGCGACGGGCGGCAACGCAGGCGATAGCGTGGGCAGCCGCCAGCCCGCAGGTCTTCAGAACCACCAGCACTATTGGGACCACAATTTCAACTACATCACTCAATCCGGCAACGACATCAACGTGCAGTTAGTCACCGCGACCGGCAATAGCGGCGGGTGGATGGGCAGACAACCGACAACCAACAATGACGGCGGCGGCAACGAAACCCGCCCCTGCAACGTTTATGTTTACTACCTTATCTTTGCTGGCCTAACGCAATAGGGTTCTGTTGCGAGAATTATTTTGGAGCGCAAGAAGGTATGAGCAACGGTTGACTATGCTGCAATCTGGAAGAGGCTTGCGATAAACTTCGCCTGCCCCATTGCGTCACTCCCGTCCAATCTTTTGATCTGTCCCTTCCTTATCATATTCACAGCTTCGACTCCTTGCAGCGTTCGCTCGGCAGTATTGAATGAGCGATACCCAAGACATGCTCGCATTCGTTTCTTGATGAATCTGTGGTCCTGTATCAACAAGCGCGGCTGCCGAGTCTGGTAGCACGCTCGCCACGCGAGGTCGTCTGGTTGCTGCTGCGCGACCCGGCGGAGTTAAAAGAGGAAGCTCGTGAGTTACGCGACCGCCTGCTGGCGGCGAGCCCGGAGTTGCATGCTGCGCACGTAGTGGCCCAAAGCTTCCGGCAACTCGTTAGGAGTCGGGACGCTGATGGGCTGGCGGTTTGGTTGGCTGATGCGAGTAAGTCCGCGGTGCGTGAAGTCCGCAGCCTCGCTCGTGGCATCCTTCGCGACCACGATGCGGTGCAGGCTGCGCTCTCCAGCGAATGGAGCAATGGTCAAGTCGAAGGTCAAGTCAATCGGCTGAAGCTGAGCAAGCGTGCCATGTATGGCAGAGCAGGCTTCGAGTTGTTGCGCGCCCGCGTGCTTCGCGCCACATGATGAGGCGCGAAAGTTTATGCCCGAAAGAATGGCATGAGCAGAGTAGTCCCGCATCACCAAATACGCGCCAGAACCCTCGAATTTCGCAGGTTGACAACCGCTTGCGCCATCATCTCTCATCCGCAGATGCACCCCGGTTGTGAATATCGTTTAGCTTCGATCAGGCAGCAAGTTGCAGCGAGAACTGCTCGCCGGGCGTAGTCAACAGTTTCCACTGTCAACAAGCTTATTCGCAACTCTACAGCCCTCTACAAATATGCAAAACTGTACCCCTACGGAGATTTCAATGCTCCGGCCCTTTTTGCCCTCTGATAAATATACGCAGCCCGTTGCGCAGCAAGTGGCCGGATTTGATTTACTATGCTTGTGGCATCGCTTGGAGCTACACCGGCAGCCCTTAATCTGTCGAAGCCCAAAAGCGGGCGCGTTGTGGTTCATCCATGACTGACTCCTCCCGTTGTGGGTTGTTAGGTTAGAGGAGTCTGGCGCTCATTGTCTACATAACTGTTGAAAACGCCAATTCGCAGTAGTGTGGTTCTACCCACAGCATCAATGAAGGAATGACAGCAGTTGGCGCGAGCTAACCACGGCGCACGCGCTTACGTGACTGTCTGTGCCGCCGCACACGGCGCTGGCTTGCAGGATGCGCACTTGGCAGCGCGCTTGTTGTCGGCTGGCTCGGCTCCGAAGTTGGCAACTGGTTGGATGTGAGCGCCGCAGCTCTACGCCGCACCATCTCTGCTTCAGCCTCAGCAATAGCCGTCTCCAATCGAGCCTGACTTGTGGCTAACAGTTCTAGTTGCTGCGCAACCCGCGCCTTCTCACCTTCAAGTTGTTTCCGCACTTGCTCGCGCGCCGCCTCGGCGTCTAGGATGCCGGTGAGCGCAGCCCGATTCTGCACATTCTCGGGTCTGAGGTCTTCGTCGAGTTGCTGCCGGCGCGCTTCGAGCGCAGCCTCCTTCTCCGTCACTTCACGCAGTTGCGCGCGTAAGGTCTCGGTCTGCTGTTCTAGCTTTGTCAGATCTTGGGCAACGAGCGAGAGGACGCTCAAACAGAGCAGGGCACTGAGCAGGATGATGCGCATGCTTCACTTAATCTCTTTCTAATCTAACGTCAGTTCGATATAAGGAACTGCTCTTTGACACTAACATTCAACGATGGCTTCTTCTCGCGCCATGAGTAGGCGATCAGCCCCGCCGCCACGTTGCCAAGGAAGTTCCACAATGAGCGGTGGCGCGTATGCTCGATCT
>QHXQ01000126.1 GCA_003223935.1 Acidobacteriota bacterium
CCGTGCGTGCCGATCTCGTGCGCGAGGTGTGTCGCCATGACGCTGTGCCTGCGCCCGTAGAAGAAGTAGATGAGCAAGCCGATGCCGAGCCAGATGATCAGCCGATACCAATTTTCTGCCGGCAGTGAAAACATCAGCAGCAGGCAGGTAAAGATGCCGAGGATCGGGATCAGAGGGACGAGCGGCGCGCGGAACGGGCGATTCGCGTTCGGGTTCGTCCGGCGCATGACGATCACCGCGCCGCAGACGATGACGAAAGCGAACAACGTCCCGATGCTCGTCATCTCCGCCAGAATGGACAAGGGGATGAAGCCGGCCATCGCCGCGACGAATAGGCCCGTCAGGATCGTTGACTTCCAAGGCGTGCGGAACTTCGGATGGATGTCGCCGAAGAAACCGCGCGGCACGAGACCGTCGCGTGCAAGCGCCAGCATCACGCGCGGCTGGCTGAGCATCATCACGAGCAGCACGGAAGTGATGCCCGTCATCGCACCGGCGGCGACGAGGTACTGCATCCAAGTCAGCCCGGCCCGCTTGAACGCCTCCACGACGGGCGCATTAATGTCTATCTTGTTGTAAGGGACCATCGCCGTCAAGACCGCCGAGACGGCGATGTAGAGGATGGTGCAAATGATGAGCGACGCGATGATGCCGATGGGCACGTCGCGCGCTGGTTCTTTCGCTTCTTCCGAGTGGACAGAGACGGAATCGAAGCCGATGTAGGCGAAGAAGATGATCGCCGCGCCGGCAAACATGCCCAAAGGCTCGCCGCCCTTCGCCGTCTCGCCGAAGATCGTATGACCGAAGAAGCTCAAGCCCGTGTAGCCGTAGGGCGCGAACGGGTGCCAGTTGGTTGTCCCATAGACGGTCAGCGCCAAGTAGCCGCCGATGCCGATCACCATCAACACGATGACGAGCTTGACGGCGACCATAATGGCGTTGAAGCTGGCGCTCTCTTTGATGCCTTTGACGAGGATGATCGTGAGGATGAACGTGATGAGCACGGCGGGCAGATCAAAGTATGAGCCGGTCGAGACGAAGCCCGTATGTGGGCAGCCCGCCGTCGGGTCAGCCGTGACGCAATAATTAATCGGGGCCGAACGGAAAAGCAGTGGCAGCTTGGCCGGTATCGCCGCAATCCCCTCGTGAAAGATGGGAATGAACTCTTGGAAGTGCGCAGACCACCCGTGCGCTACCGTGGCCGAGCCGACGGCGTATTCGAGGATCAAGTCCCAGCCGATGATCCACGCGAACAGTTCGCCGAGCGTCGCGTAGGCGTAAGTGTAAGCCGAGCCTGCGACCGGCACCATCGAAGCGAACTCCGCATAGCAGAGCGCGGCGAAGACGCACGCCAACCCCGCCAACACGAACGAGAGCATGAGCGCCGGCCCCGTGCGGTCGTGCGCCGCGACGCCGGTCAGGATAAAGATGCCGGTGCCGATGATCGCGCCCACGCCAAGCGCCGTCAGTTGTGTCGGGCCGAGGATGCGGCGCAGACGGTTCTCGCCCTTCATCTCTGCGAGCAGCAGTTCGAGTGGTTTCGTTCTAAACAGTGGACTGGCCATTTGGAACCTCCGCGAATATTGGGAACGAGCTTTTCGATTTTGATAGCGTCACATAGTCAACACGATGTCTGTCGAGGGCCGAGAAATTATTGCGCGCCGAAGTCCGGCGGCGGCGGCGGCGGCACATCAATCGCGGGCGTCGCATCCATTGGCACGCCCACCTTGCGCCAGATGAAATAGACCGGAATGCCCGTGAGCACGATGATGAGTCCGGGCCATGTCGTTGCCGTCTGATAGATGAAGAGGACAAAGAGAATGACGGTTGCGCCGACGATGTACAGGATCGGGATCAATGGATAACCGAACGCGCGATAGGGGCGCTCTGCATCCGGTCGTTTGCGGCGCAGGCGGAAGATGCCCCAGATCGTCAGGATGTAGAAGATGAGCGCGGCCGAGATGACGTAAGTCAGCAAGTTATTGTAGAGACTGCCGTAGGTCGGCGCGCCTGCTGCCGTCGTACCCGTGACGACGCGCGGCAGCACGAGCAGCACGGCCCAGATGCCTTGAATGATGAGACCCCAAGCCGGCACGTGATACCCGTTCAGACGCCCGGACGAGCGGAAGAACAGACCATCGCGCGCCATCGCATAATAAGCACGTGCGCCCGCGAGAATGAGACCGTTGTTGCAGCCGAAGGTCGAGATCATGATCGCCGCCGCCATCAGACTCGCGCCGACGCTCGGAAAGATCACGTTGGCGGTGGCGGAAGCGACGCGGTCGAGCGGCACGGTCTGGATCGTTTCGAGCGGCAGCGTCACGAGATAAGCGACGTTCGCCAGCAGGTAGAGAGCGATGACGAGAAACGTGCCGAAGGCGAGCGAGAGCGGAATGTTGCGGCGCGGGTCTTTGACTTCACCGGCCGTGAACGTGATGTTGTTCCAAGCGTCGGCCGAGAAAAGCGAGTTGGTCTGCGCCACACAGATGCCGACGAAGAGACCAAACGCGCTGGCGGCCGTCAGGCCCTTGCCCACGTCTTCGAGCGTGCCGCGCACGGCCCAGAGGTTGCCGAAGTTGGCGTGCACCGCGCCCGTGCTCCAGCCGATGATGACGCCGAGCACGATCAAAGCGATGAGCGCGCCGGTCTTCGCCGTCGTGAAAATGTTCTGCACCAGCTTGCCGAGCTTTAAGCCGAAGATGTTGATGATCGTGAGCAAGGCGATCAGCAAGACGCCGACAAGTTGCGCGGTCGAGAGTGAGAGCGCGTAGCCGGGCACGATGCGGACGGGTGCGATGATGTAGTTGCTTTCAGAGATCGTATGCCAGAAGACGCCGAGATATTTGGCGAAGCCGACGGCGACCGCCGCAATCGTGCCGGTTTGGATGACGAGAAAGAGCGTCCAGCCGTAGAGGAAGCCCCAGAGCGGCGAGAAGGCTTCGCGCAAGTAAACGTATTGCCCGCCCGCCTTCGGCATCATCGCGGCGAGTTCGCCGTAGGAGAGCGCCGCCATGAGCGTGAGCAAACCTGTGATGATCCAGACGACGAGCAACCAACCGGGTGCGCCGACCTGCCGCGCGATGTCGGCGGAGACGATGAAGATGCCGGAGCCGATCATCGAACCGGCGACGATCATCGTCGAATCGAGCAGACCAAGCCCGCGTATGAAGCCTGTCCGTTTGTCCTCTCTGTCCTCGGCGACCAGAGCCGCGTCCGCCATAGTGGTTCGGTTGCTCCTCTTGCTTCGAGTAGGTGCTAGAGCGAATTTTGCCGTCTTAAAAAATGCGAATGAAGAACGCGCGTTCGTGTGGCTGCGCCTGAACTGGGGAAAGCAGGCGACAACCTTAAGACCTTGAGCGCGTGCGCGCATTATACCGTTTTCGTTCGGCGTGTCCACCAACAAGAGCAGTGGTCAGTGGTCGGTGGTCAGTGATCAGTAAAAGAAAATGTCTTTACCGATCACTGACCACCGACCACTGACCACTGTCTTCCCGTCCTTTGCGGTTACAGCTTTGTGCGCTACATTGCCGGCCAAGCAAAAACAAAAATCGTTAACGCACAGGGGGGAAGTACGATGAGTCACACTAAACCTAACGGCGAGATACCGCGCCGCATGTTGGGGCGCACGGGCGTCGAGGTGTCTGCGCTGGCGTTGGGCGGTTCTCACTTGGGTGAGGCTAAGACGAAAAAAGAAGCTCTCCGCATCGTCCATGAAGCGCTTGACGCTGGGCTGACCTTCATGGACAACGCTTGGGAGTATCACGATGGCCGGAGCGAAGAATGGATGGGCGACGCGCTCAAGGGCCGGCGGCAAGAAGTCTTTCTGATGACCAAAGTCTGCACGCACGGGCGCGACCGTAAGACGGCTATGCGGCAACTCACAGAATCTCTGCGTCGTTTGCAGACCGACTATCTCGATCTGTGGCAAGTGCATGAAGTCGTTTATGACAACGATCCCGATCTGCACTTCGCTACGGGCGGCGTCGTCGAAGCACTCGAACAAGCGAAGCGTGAAGGCAAGGTGCGCTTCGTCGGCTTCACGGGCCACAAAGACCCGGCGATTCATCTCAAGATGCTGCAAGTCGCAGACGAGCAGGGCTACACGTTCGACACGGTGCAGATGCCGCTCAACTGTTTCGACGCGAGCTTTCGCAGCTTCGAGCAGCGCGTCTTGCCGGAACTCAATCGGCGCGGCATCGCGCCGCTCGGCATGAAGTCAATGGGCGGCGAAGGCCAAGCTGTGCGCAAGCGCGTCATCACAGCCAGCGAAGCTTTGCGTTACGCGATGAGTCTGCCCGTCGCGGCGACCGTAAGCGGGATTGATTCGCTCAAAGTCTTACGTCAGAACCTGCGCATCGCACGCGGCTTCGAGCCGATGAGCGAAGCCGAGATGCAAACTTTGCGCGCACGCTGCGCCGAAGCAGCCGCCGACGGTCGCTTCGAGTTGTACAAGACCTCGAAGCACTTCGATGGCCCACCGGGGCGCAAGCAACACAAGTTTCCTGCGATGGACGAACTCGCGGCGTGAGGCGTTGGTAACATCAGCGGTCAGTACCGCCTGCGGTAGCGGGCGGGTGCTGTCGTAACTAAGACCCGCCCGCTACCGCAGGCGGTACTGACACTGCGTCTCTGTGTTTAGAATAGTCCGCTCTGCTCGCCTTGTGTGCGGCGTTGGCGGGCGGCGCGTTTGACGGTAGCGGTGTGTTAGTGAGAAGTTGAGTTATACCAGAATGTCGTTAAAAATCTCGTCTAACTTTTTATCAATATCTCCTTTGAAGTCCTGATAAGGAATGTTGAGATTATGTAAAACTTTGGCGAAGCGTTTGTAGCCATCGTCAGTCCTTAATTCAACCCATTGAACACCTAAGCTATTCAATTGCTTTTTGTTTGTGTCAGAGAGTTTGTTGGCAACGAATACTTTGCTACCGCGCGCGATAACGGCATCGGCGCTTTCTGGGTTGCCTTTACTCATCAACTTTACTTCGCATCTGTAATTTTGACCCTCATCAATTAAATAAAAATCAATCTCCCTTTCAAAGTCTATGTCTGTATCCAAATCAACAGGTGCTTTTACTTTCTTAGCTTTGCTTTTGAGTCTGGCTACATAATTCTCTTCTGAAACAGAATGGATTTTGCAAAGGGTAATCATTAATGGCTTTTCAACTCGTTTTCCCACGCTACTTGATAAGCCATGGTTGAGTGCATCCCGTTTAGCTGCCAAGCTACTAATTACTATCAGACTTTCATTAATATCTAAATCTACAGCAACACCCTTCAATTTGATCGTCAAGGTCAAATTTATATCTTTGTTATTTTCGACCAACTCGTTAATGACCGTATAAAGTTTTTCGTAATGCTGACTTGAAGCATCTATAACAATTTCCTTCTTACTACTATTGAAGGCATTTGTAATTGTCTTCTCATTTGTTCCCGAATTGATTGCCAATTCAGTTTTGGACAGAGAAGAATCCAACATCTCTTTTTATACCAATCCTTGGTTATTGACTCGCTGTTAAGTTTCGCGGTTGCTACTTTTTTAAAGAATTCGATGGCGTATTGCATGAATTCTGCATTGAGCAGATTGCTAACTTCTATGCCATAGGCTTCGTTCTTAATTAACTTCCTGATGATTTCTCTAATTACTACATTGGTGATGGTCATAATTATTTTTCTTGTTTGGTAGAGTCAATAAACTCATTTAGAGAAAAGAATTTTGTTTGCTTCTCGTCAAACATCGGAGATGAATTCTTTTGGGCTTTACTTTTCATATACTCGAAATAACTTTCATCTTTTTCAGTAAGAAAGAAACATCGTCCTAAGCTTTTAGCCACTCTGCCCACAGTTCCGCTTCCTGCGAACGGATCAAAAACCAAGTCGCCTTTGTAGGAATAGTATTGAACAACTCTCCTGCAAAGTTCAGCAGGAAACACGGCTGAATGAACCTTGTCAAAAGTCGGGTCTATCTTCCAAACATTTGTTGTTTCATAATTTCCCGACACTCTACTCTCTTGAATAGTTTTTTCATCATAGCTCCGCATATTCCAATCAAGCAGTTTTTCAGTTTGTTTACGATAAACCATTACATATTCAGTTACCGAGTTAGGTTTATAGCCTAGAGGCTTTTTATGTTGCATAAAACCACCGATGCGATTCTTAACGGTTGTTTCAGGCTTTAGCCAAACGATGTCATCAATAAATTCCCAACCACTCTGAACTAACCTTGCATGCAGATCAAAAGGAATCGGATAACGCTTACTAGAATGTGAGCGACTAATTCTAGGAATGATTATAGGAGAAGTATTTACAATTAAGAATCTGCCTTCTTTGGTAACACGATGAACTCCATTGAATACCTCCATCAGAAAATCAAGATAGGTATTGTAGCTTTCATAGAGCGAATAATCGCGGGCGTTATAATATGGGGGTGATGTAAAGGTGAGATGAACAGATTGATCAGGAACAGTTTTTAAGATTTCCCGCACATCCCCACAGACGACCAAATTTTTCATGAAGTCGGGCGATATAGGATGAGATTGATTTGAGTTATCGCCATTCTTATCAGAAAAAAACTCACGACGAATGGCGCTTTGCACCATTTCATTTGGGTGAGCAATGAGAAATCTTAATCTCTCTCTTACCTCTTCATCTTCCTTAAAAACTAACAGTCCCCGAATGGCTTGAACGACAACCTTTGGGTCTTGGTCGTAGAGTAATTTAGTAAGAAACGAAATATTTTCTTTGCTTCGCATCCGCCCAATCGAAGAGACGGCTTCACGGCGAACTATTGAATCATCATCATGTTTTGCCTTTTCAAAAATCTCTGGTATGTGCTCTGGCCTTGCTAATTTTCCTAAGTTCTTAACTGCTAAGAGTCGAACGGTATTGTTAGGATGATATAGAAGCGGGGTTATTACCGAAACATCAAAATCCTTTGGCAAGAAACCTAGATTCTCCAAAACGAAGACCAAGTCTTTACTGTTTTGTCTTTCACGAATTAATGAATAGAGTTCCGACAGATTGGTCTGCTTTAGCTCTCGTATTAGTTCTTTGGTTAGCATGTGAGCGCTCATTGTTGAAGATTCTGACCGGACATTAGCTTGTATTCCCTAATGCAAACACAATATAGCAGCAGGAAGATGTTATTGCATAATTCTCTACCATATCAAAAGTGAAGAGCGCGTATGCCCTGCGGTTGCTAACCCACAAAACACGCGCGCTCGTCGGTTAGGGGGTTTACTTCGTGTCCGGCTCTTTGCGTTTGCTGCGGTGCAAGCCTGACTTGCGGTCGGCCTCGCGGGTGTAGCCCATCTCTTGGTAGAGGGCGCTGTTGGGGCCGAGGTCTGGGTCGGCTTGGACGCCGGCCACGACCAGTTTGATCTTGCCCTCAACAACGTCGTCCGACTGCTCACGGGCGGTGATCGCTTCCGCGAGTTGGGTGTTGAGGTCGGCGACGAGTTGGCGTTTGGCCCGCGACGTAGCGACGAACGCCTCAAACTGCGCGAGCGTCATGCCGCCAAAGGTCTTGTCGGCCGCAAGCGTGCGCCAAGCGTTCAGCACTTGCTCCATCTTCTGTTCGGCTTCTTTCGGACTGTTAGCCATAGTCAGGATACCTTTCTGCGCACCTCTGGGCGCGCGGTTTGGCAGGGTTGATTGTTGCGTGC
>QHXQ01000031.1 GCA_003223935.1 Acidobacteriota bacterium
AACTAATGAAAAAGAGTCAAGAAGTGTCAATGAGCTTCATTCATGACGCGAAGTCGGCCTAAATCTTGCCAATAATAATTTATCAAAAGATGGGCAGCTTTCGGCTGCCCATCGCTGTTTAGTGTGCTTGATGGCTAGGGACGGAATCGAACCGCCGACACCCTGATTTTCAGTTTCAATTTGCCCCTTTAACTAAGTTAAGCTGAGTTGTCTTGTGCGCGTTTTTATTGGACTTTTCCCTTCTCCGATTATGCCTGTGTCGGCTGAGTTTGGGCGTGTTTGGACTATTTGGCAGACCATTGGCAGACCAACTTTTCACTACCTGAGATGCGATAATAGCCAAGCTGAGCAACTAGGGCAACGCTATCGCCCACAAGGCGAAACCCGGTGGCCTAATTTGATTCTCTATCAGTCTATCTGCATGCCTATGAGTCGCCTTTGGCTGAACATCCCCGCGCGAGCCACGACATACGGAAGCTAAAAAGCCAAGCAGCACAATCTGCCCCCAAGACAGCCGCGCCCAACCGCAAGCCTTAAAGCATGCTTGCCCTAATCCGTCAGACCGAACCCTTCTGCCCTGCCCGTTCCTATGCCCCCGATGCAGAGGAAACGGGACTCTAGTGTCACTAAAGGCTCGCGCGCGGGGAGGTCAAATGGACAGATGGACAGTAGAAAAGGGTGGCTAATTTGATATTTTGATAGTAAGAAAAAGGGGCTAATTTTGCATTTTGGCAGTAATAAAGACAGCGTAAATTTTATTTTTGTAAATTTGGCGAGGAAAAACCGTTGAAGGCTTCACGCAACGGAAAAGTTGGTTGACGAGAAGGAGTACACTACATTCCTCAGAAACTGATCTGTAAGACCTTACCCGCCACCCGGTCAAACCAATGGCGCACATCTGCGTAAGGGGTCTGCGCTTGTGGGCTTGCTCAAATTCAGCAAGCCGATCCCTGAGACTTGGTTTGCAAAAAATGAGCAAGCCTCTTCCTTGCACTGGCGCGGCAGCTTGCAAAATCTTTGCAAGGCGTTTATCTCCTAATAAAGACCAGTAGTTAGACAATCTGGCAACGTACTTATTTACCCTGTGCCAGTAGGCGCTGCACCGTCGCGGCTACCTCACCCGTATCTTCAGGCTTCCGCAGAAAGGCATCTACACCAGCCTCACGCGCTGCACTCTCAACATCACTGGCCGAGAGCATGATGATCGGCGTATCCTTACGGTGCGGGAGTTGCCGTCCCTGCCGCGCCAGCGCCAGTCCGTCCACGCCCGGCAGATCGTAATCCACAACTAACAGGTCATACGGCGCGCTGCTCATGATCCGGTCAAATGCTGCTGCCCCGTCCGCGTAAGTCTCGACCTGCCAGCCTTCCAGTTCCAAAGCGTCTTTAACCGTAGCGGCGACCAACTCATTATCTTCAACGTACAATATTTTCGCGGGCTTCGGCGGGTTCTTCGCCTTAGCCTCTGGCGTGCGCCGCCTGTGGCGCACACGGGCGCTACGTTTCCTTCTTGTTCCCGGCGGCGTCCGCAGATGCGCCAGATTTCGATGCCGCCCTTGCAGTAATGCCGACAGCGAAGCATGATGTTTGAAACCGAGCAAGCGCGCTGCCCGGCTGATACTGCCCCGCGCCTCGACGAGCGCCCGCCGGATGTAACGCGCTTCATAGGCGCGCACCCTCTTAGCCAGCGAGAAATTGGCCCAGAAATCGGCCCGGCTGCGTTTTGGCGCGGTCGGCAGTCCGGCACGTCGGGCCGCGATAAGCCGACGGGCACAGGCACGCAAACGCGCTATCGTTTCAGTATCCTGCGTCTCTTTGAGCAGACCGTCCGCCCGCTCATAAGTTGCCAGTAGTTCCGCTTCGGATAGTCGGTCGGCGTGCTCCTCTAACAGCGTCAGTAGCGCGCACCCGGCCTCCTTGAGCGCCCCGGCGTGCTCGGCTATGTCGGCTGCTTGCCGGAGTTTGTTCTGGGATGCAATCGGATCACGTAAACGTGCCAGCACGCGCCCCTGCGTGGTCAACGCCTCGGCCAGCAAGCCCTGTTGGCCGCCCTTCGAGAGCGTCCGCACTGCACCGGCAATAACCCTCACTGCGAGATGTAGTTTGCCCTCTGCCAGCAACACACGAGCATGAACATCATCCACTTGCGCGACCTTGCAGCTATCTTTGAGGTCAAGAAACAACCAGCGTGCGTGGTTCAGATGCGTGTACGCTTCGGCATAGTGCCCGATGGTGTATAGTAGAAACCCTAAATTGTTTTCGGTGCTGGCCAGATAACTAATATGGCCTGCCTGCTCAAAGTGGTATGCTGCGGCCGTGAACTCAATGATCGCACGGTCTGTGTAGTCCGGGCGGTGTTCGGCTTTGGCCAAGAATACGAGCACAGTGGCGAGAGCAAGTTGGAATCTACCTTTTAGCGCATCGTTAGTGCTTGCCGCAACCAGCGGCGTTGCGCCGGCCGATAACCGGAGCGCCTCACTATACCGGCCGCTACATGCCTCGACCACCATGCAGCGTATTAATATTTTCGCCCTTAACTCTTTATCATCATTGTCGGCTAATTTCTTTAGCGCCTCATCATACATAAGGCGCGCATTGTCATACGCACCTTCACGCCAATAGCAGTAGCCCAGTCCGCTTTGCGCGGCTGCGGCTCTGACTAGATTGCCGAGAGATTGGAAGCAAGTGAGGCTTTCACTGATTAAGTCCTTCGCCGCCGCCTGTGCCCCCTCGATCTGCTGGGCGCTGCCCAATAGACCTGATAGCCAGCCAGCGCGCAACAGTAATTCTGCGGCCGTGAGGGCGGTTAGCCCTTCCAGCTTTGGTCGCTGGCCCGTGCCCTGCCATAGCTCGCCAAGCGCCTCGCGTGCGGCCTCAACTTGGCCCCTGTATTCCAAGTCTTCCGCAATCCGGCAGCGCAAGAGCGTTCGCTCGTCATAGGTCAGGGCCGGATCGTCCAACTGCTTCAACAATGTTTCTGCTATTTTCATGCTAAATATCGTCAAGCACGACAAAGCCGCGTCTTATCAAAGAGATAAGACGCGAATTAAAACCAGAGTGGTCTGGTTTCACTAACTACCTCAAAGGAGAGGACTAGAGATGAAGGAGAATTGCCGAAAAGCTATCGCAGCACTTGTGCTAGTGCTGGCGTCCTCGTCTGCTGCGTTTGCCGATGATGGGGTCATCTGGCCAGATAAAACACCTCCGCCGCCACCGGCGACAACGGCTGCGGCCACGGCGAGCGCAGATGGCTCTATGCAAACAGGTTTCACGTCCACTAACCCAGTGACAGAAGCCGCGCTCACGCTCATTCAATTCGTGCTTACCCGGCCGTAACGGGCGCGCAGTTAAGCACTTAAAGCTGCCGTGAAATAGGCGCACTGGCGGCTCGGTTGTAGTGTGTCTAAATGAGAGCGTCAGGCGGCCGAGAGTCCGGCGAGGTGACACTCACAGCGCGAGAGAGTACCGCCTTGCAAGTTAAATTGCAATTAAAATTTGTCTTGCCCTATTCGATTTACAGAAGGTAGATGGCAGACTGAATTTGAGTGAGTGACAGGCAGAGCCAAAAGTAAGGCAGTGCGCAAAGCAGTGATACAACAGTGATACAAACGACGGCGGGCAGCTAGATATCGCGTGGAGTTGTTGTAAGGGCGTTGAGCCAACTTTCCCAATTAGTTTCATTAAGCATTTCTTCGGCTTGTGGATTATTTTCGTCTAGCTGCTTCGGAAGAGTTTCAAATACACCAGCGAGATATAGACGTTCGCGGAGATAGTCGTTTTGATAAACCAACACATCTCCGGCAGTTTCAATTTCGCTCGGCCTTTCGTCAACTAAATTCATTGGCTCAAGAAGTTGATAGATGTAAAGCATCGCATATTCAGGATCGTCGGCTCGGTTGATCAAGTCTTGGACTCTATCCGCCAGAAGCGAGAAGTAAATTTCACTGTCAATAAATTGACCTTTAATAGCTTGAATAGCTGTCGCTCTTTGAAAGGCATCTTGGCTTGGAAGGATAAAGGACGGTTCGTTTGTCGGCATCCAGCAAACTTTTTCTGGTCGTTTCATCAGTTTGTAAGCTTATCTTTTCACCCGCAGCTAAAAGCTCAATAAGGATTATGCTGATAGCAATTCGTTATTCTCCGCATAGTCAGAGATCAGAGCGTTAGAAAGCTGTTTCATTTCAGGGAAAGTAGATTCGGCTGACAGCGAATTGATGTCGAAATTAAGCATCTGAGTAACGTCTTTCAGTGAGATGTAATGGCCGCGAATGAGGACTTCGTTTATTTGGTCTTGGTCGTCTATGTATTCTCTGGTATTGGGGTCGGAGTCATTCTTAAGAAACTTAATGAAACACTCCTTCGCTGTATCACACGAATGGCTCTGAATCTCTTCGACTAGCTTCAAAATCTGCTCAACCTTTTGATCTATGTCTTTTGAAGATACATAAACTAACTGCCCGTTAGCGTGAGCGATGTTGTTACGATCTCTTATCAAACTCTTATATTTTCCGATTTTCGATTTATCACAACCAATCAAGTAAAAAAACATCATTACTGTACTTTCTTTTTCTTTGGAAAAATCGAAGGGATAAAGCTGTACGAGCGGATTGCCTTCTGCTTGATTTTGTTTATTACGTCTATCTAAATCTTCAAACAGATCGTGTATTGGCTGAAAGCCGAGAATTGATTTGCGGAAGTCGTCGGTATAGACGGCGTAAATCTTCCAGAGTTGAAAATAGACGTAGGTCATAAAGAGCAGGTGGTAGGCGATGAAGGCGAATTGATATTTGCCGTGCTCATAGTTGAGTTCAAAACTCTCCCAGAGAAATTTGATGTAGTGCTCCTCGTCCTGCGTCTTATATTTGAGAGGCAGATATTGAAAGATGTCGTCAGGGCTTGCCATGCTCTACTGCTCCCAAAGTTTATTGATCTCGTCTTTGATCTTTCGCTCGTAGATAGCCATGAGTTCTTTGTTGGCGTTGACTAGAGACTGTTCGCGCTCGATTTGGGCGACAATTTGCCTTTGTTCTTCAAGCGGAGGAAGCGGCAATTCTAATTGCTTAAGGGATGTTTGATTAAGGCTTTTGATGTTCGCGCCTGTTCCACTGTTAATCAACATCCTCCGAACGGTTTCTGTTTTTAATAGGTATGCATAGAACAACGGAACCACGTCCGGCGAAGTAAAGCGCAATCGAATCGTGAAGCCGGAAAACGTAGACTTGAAGTCTAACTTTGGAATGAGTACGCTGCGCCCAATCAGGTCTTGATTACCGTTCGAGCGAACAAACACAATATCATTTTCTCTCAGCGTATATTCGTCGGTTAGCTCACTGTCTATCTGAATTGTGGCGAAGCTATCGAGTGGTGCGTATAGATTCTTTTGAAAATCTTTCACGCCCAAAACCTGCACAAACTCACCGGCGCTATCCTTCGTATAATTAATGCCATTCTTTAATTCGCCAAGCTCGCCAAGTTCTACCAGTTGCCAGTCGGGATTGATTGGAATATTTGGTTTGAAGCTTTGAACGACTTGCTTTGCACCGTCAAAAAGGCGCTGGTAGCCTTCGATACGCGCAACGATTTCTTTCTGTACCGATAGCGGTGGGAGCGGGATTTTGTACCCTTCAAGCCATTTGGTACTTAAATTCAACTGAGCAATACCAGATGAAGCCGCAATGGCATCTTGTTCAAATCTCTTTGTATTCAAGGTACTAAAGAGGAAACTTGAATTTATATTTTGGTTCGGAACTATCAAGCCAACCCTTTGATTCAATAAGGCTGGCATCAATTCCTTTTTCATGCGTCCGACTCTGCCAACATTTCCAGTTAGAGATATGAGAATATCGCCTTCGAGAATCTGATACTTTAAAAATTCCTCTGCCCGACTCAGGGGCATAAATTTAGGATCGTAATCAACGATTTCACCTTTTTGTACATTTGCAATTCTTATGACTCTTAAACCATCAGGAACGTACTCGTCACTTTTAAAAGCGAATCCATTTCTGATTTCGCATACATCCCTCAAGGAAATCAATTCATACTTAGAGATGCGACGTTCATTTGTTTTATATCTATCGCCTGCTAGACTGAAATCAGCATTTTCAGCGATGCAGCTTTTCTCAACGGTGAAGGCTTGCAAAGGCAATTCGCCTTCGGCAAAGCGCGAAGTGTCGCCGCTCAAAATTGCCTTTTGAAAATCAAGAATGACGTTAAGAGCATCGGGTAGATCATTTTCGGCAATTTGTTTGCGCTGTGCTCCTAAACCGAATCCGTCATTCTGAATTTTGACGAAAAGAATCTTGTCGGTCTTGGCAGCAAGCATCTTGTCAAAGAAAAGGATTGAAGTCTTAACGCCCGAATACGGATTGAACACGCCCGCCGGAAGGCTCACCACCGCATAGAGAAAATTTTTCTCAACCAGCATCTTCCGCAAGTTTCTGTAAGCTGTCGCTGATTGAAAGATGATGCCTTCGGGCACGATCATGCCCGCCCTGCCGCTCACCGGATTGATATGTTCAGCAATGTAGTCAGCGAATAGCACCTCGCTCCGGTTCGCCTGCAAAGAGAATCTACTATGCGGCTTGATGCCGCCCTTCGGCGACATAAACGGCGGGTTTGCCATAATCACATCAAACGACTCGTTCCAACGGTCTTGGCTCGTCAGCGTGTCGTATTCGTAAATGTGCGGGTCAGGGAAGCCGTGCAGGTACATATTGACGAGCGAGAGGCGCACCATGTCCGGCGAAATGTCGTAGCCGACGAAGTTGGTCATCAACCGCCTGCGCTCGTCCGGTGTGAGCAGATCGCCCAATGTGCGGCGCGTGTTCTCTCTGAGGATGTGCTTGTAAGACGAAATCAAAAAGCCGGCCGTGCCACAAGCCGGATCGGAGATGGTTTCATTCTTCTTCGGCTGTACGACCTCGACAATGAAATCAATGATATGGCGCGGCGTGCGAAACTGCCCTGCGTCGCCCTGCGAGCCTAAGACTGAAAGCAGATACTCGAACGCATCGCCTAGCCGTTCGCTGTGATCATACTGAAACTCGTTGATGGTTTTCAGAAACAGTTTGAGCGTTTCCGGGTCGCGGTAAGGCAGGAAAGCGTTCTTGAAGATGTCGCGGAAAAGCTGCGGCAGTTGAGGGTTCTGATTCAGCTTTGTGATGGCTTCGCCGTACAGCGCCAGCAACTCATGACCGCCGACGTTCGGGCTGAACAGTTTGCGCCAGCCGTACCTTTCAAAATCGCCGACGAAGAAAGACGGCTTGCCGCCATATTCGACAGCTTGCACGTCCATGTCGTCCATGAACTTGTAGATCAGCGCAATCGTGATCTGTTCGACTTGGCTTTTCGGGTCGGGCAGCTTGCCGACAAGAATATCGCGGGCGGTATCAATGCGCCGTTTGGTTTCGCTATCTAGCATCCATTACTCCATGAACTGATTGAGTGATACGTTGTCTTTGATGTACTCGGTTATCTGATTCCGCAACTCAGACGGAACTTTCTGAAAGGCGTCACGGTTCGGATTCGTCGCCAACCGCGCATATTGTCGGCTCTCAACGATGTCTCGAAACTCAGCATCAGTTAGATAACTCTTGAAAAAGTTTTTCGCGGCAAAGAAATGCTTTTCGTCCGGTGTGTAGCGGCTGTCGAACTTATCAAACTCCTCTTCAAGCAGTTCATTCTTATTCTTGAAGTAGGGCACGAAGCCAAAAATCTTTTCGATGATTTCCCGCAACGACAGCCTACGGTCAATCTTCAAAGTCTTCCGTAACTTGTCGAGCGTGTAATAGTCTTCGGGCTTATCGAAAACATTGCCGACAATATAATCTTCAATCGCTTGAAAATCCCTCTGCTTGACCATGCGCTTGATTTCCGTGTCAGACTTCACGCGGTCTTCAAAACGCTCGAAGAGTTTTCGATCAACCTTCATTCCTTCCGGGCCAATGGCAGTCTCTTCAAGTGTTTTAAGCGGGTCAAGCATGAAATTCTTATAACCTTCAATAATGATCGTTTGCCCCGTGTCCGTCGGCTCGCGCTCGCTATCCACGCTTGGCTCAACGGGCAGCTTTAGCACTTCATCATAGTTAAACTTCTCTTCAAGGTATTCGCAGTTGGCGAAGAAATCGAACAGCTTGTATTTGTCCTTCTTGGCTGTGCCAAGTTCAGCTTTCCGCTCCTTATCCTTGAGGTCTTCTAGGAAATCATAAAGACGTGTGCCTCTGCCCTTTATCTGCACGAAATCAGTTGGCGAAAAGATCGGACGCATTAGGCAGACGTTTAGCAGGTCTTCACAATCATAACCAGTGGTCATCATGCCAACGGTCACACACACGCGGGTCTTGCTTGTTTGATAGAGCGGATTAAAGTTGCCTTTGCCATTCAAATTGTTGTTGGCGAAATTGATGCTCATCTGCTGCGCATCGTGGACTAAATGAGTAACTTGCACAGCAAAATCCGATTGATATTTGCTCGGAAACATCACATCGGCATACTCATTCAAGATTTGCGTAATCTTTGCCGCGTGATTCTGGCTGACGCAGAAGATGATCGTCTTGCCGATTTCGCCTGTTACCGGATCACGTAAAGCGTTTTTTAGAAACGTCTCGCAGAAGATTCTATTCGTATTCTCAGAAAAGAATCTGCGTTCAAAATCCCGTGAGAAAAAAGTCTCCTCGCGTGCTTGCGCCTCGCCCTCTTCTATCTCTTTTTCCTTCTCCTCTGCCTCTGCCTGCGCAAGAACACTGTAACCTTTATCGGAAAGCAACTGCGTCGTGATTTCGGTTCGAGCATCAACGACTACGGGATTAACCAAATAACCATCTCTTACCCCGTCGGTCAGCGAATAGCTGTATGTCGGCTCGCCGTTTTCACAGCCGAACGTTGTATAGGTGTCGAGCAGCATCCGGCGTTCGAGTTCGCGCGGGTCTCTGGCGTTCATGCTCGCCACGTCAACCATTTTCAAGTAATTCTTAGGCGTAGCAGTCAAGCCCAATTTATAGCCGATGAAATACTCGAACACGGCGCGACTGTTCCCGCCGATGGAACGATGCGCCTCATCGGAGATGATGAGTTGAAAATCACTCGGCGAAAAGAGGCGCTTATATTTGTTTTTGGCAAGTAGCGATTGAACAGTAGAAACAACGATCTCGGCGCTCTGCCAATCCTTGCGTCGCTCCTTATAGATCACACTACGGTAATCGTTCTTTAGATAGGCGACAAAGTTCCGCCATGCTTGATCTTCCAATTCAAGTCGATCAACCAAGAACAAGACGCGACTGATATTCCCGCTTCTCAAAAATAACTTAATTACGGCGGCGGATGTCAGAGTTTTGCCCGTGCCGGTCGCCATCTCAAACAGGAAACGGTCTTTGCCTTTATTGACCTCTTCTTGTATGCGCTCGACAGCGCGAAGCTGATACTTCCTCAGAAAGCGAAGCTTATTGTCTTTGATGTATTGCTCTCTTAGGCTCTCGTCTTTCCAGCGCGGATCATCAGCATAGTCCGGCTTCTGGGTTAAGGCAATGAAATCTCTTTCAATGACTTGACTGGTGATGTTCTTAGCGAGCGGCTGAAATTCATTGAAGCTACCTATCTCTTCAAGGCGCGGAAACTTGGTAATGACTTTAGGACTGCCTGCCCAAGTATCCCAAAGATAATGCTGATTCCCGTTTGAAAGAATCACAAAACGCGCATTCTGGCTATAGGCATAAGCGCGGGCTTGTTCTTTACCGATGAGCGGATGAATATGTTCGGCTTTAGCCTCAAGTACGGCAACGACCCGACCATCTAAGCCGATAAGTGAATAATCCGTATACCCATTCTTGGTCTTCTCGAAATTTTCGCCAAGCGCGTCAAGCAGAGATTGAGTAATCTTGACGTTTTGCTCAAGTAAGATGTTTGCCTTTCCATCTTCATCATCGAAGAAACGCCAGCCCGCTTCTTCCAGAAGCTTGTTAATTTTAATCCGGGCCTTCGCTTCGTTATCTGCCATATCAGCAATGCCTTGCCACTTTTTATGGCTTGACCTTATTATCGAACTAACATGGTCAATTCTCGCCTTTGATGCCTTTCGTGATGCTTTGCTTCCGTGTGGTATTCCGACAGCAGAGAGGGTTTCCAATCTGTCAGCCGCCGATTGTAGGCGAACACGAATAAAATACTCAACCTCTTTGCCTTTGTTTCAAGTATAGCAAAATGTTTCAAGTTTGGTTTAATATATATGAGTTTGTGGAGGTAAGCTGACAATGCAGGAACAAAGCACTGAAGCTATTGAAGGCAGACAAGAGGAATATAAGGAAAACGGCAACGATCAGAATGCTGAAGCCCAACAGGTGAATTTTGAGCAATGGGAATTGGCTCTGTCTGTGCTGAAAGAGGCGGTTATAAACGCGGGCATTAGGGATATTTCCGAGTACAAAGGTGAACCTCTTAAACTTCGCTGGCACGTATTCTCTTCAACAACTGACACAGATGTAGTCCTCAAATTGTTGGTTCAAGGAGATTTTGGATTAATGAGCGCAGATGTTTTGTTGATTAAGCCAGCGAAATGGATTGTTAAGGAGGTCGAAAACGTCTTAAACCAACCTGATGCTACGCGCATTCTGGATTTCAAGGAGGAAGAACGCGACGGCGTATTGCGCGAGAATGTGCGTATGATTCTCACCCGATTTATAAATCAAATCCCTGTAGTCGCTTTTCACGTTTTAAATCAAGCCTTGAACGACGCTGTTCAATCACACATTAAGACTTATGTTGAGCCGCTTCTGAAAGAACACTGGCAATCTTTAGGCTTGCCAAAAAGTTTCACTGTCTCTCCAAGTGAAGACTTCATCAATCATCATAAAAGTGTGGACGAGCAATTCAAAACGCTAAGGCAAGGCTTTCTAGGAAATAAAAGGGCATGGTTAACCGACGAAAAACGTGCAAGGTTAGACGAAGAGCATGAACAACTTCGATCTCAGTATCAAACTGTAAAGGACTACTACTACGAGAGCCAGAAAGCATTTTTTGCAGGTCAACGTAATAGAACCGAAGATGATTGGACTAAGGAGTGGGATACACAGAGTACTCGTATATTCCCCACTATGGATTACCGATGTCTGACTGAAATAAATAATTACCCTCCATATGAACTTGCCTATATACATCTGGCAGATTCTTACGGGTACAGTCCCGAATATATTAGGAAGCTTGTCACGCAAGCCTCAGCTTTGAAATCCTCAAAAGGATAACTGGACAAATTTCAGAAAAATGTCCAGCTCAAGCTGCAATTCAATTGGACATTGTAGGGGCAATATATCCAAGTTTTAGCCGTGTACACTTGGATAAAATAGTTTTCTATATCCATTCACAGCATTAGTTCTAATTTAGTTTAATCAATGCTGTCAGAGAATCTCTGACAGCATTTCTGTTTTTAGGAATGACAACTAGAAGCAAGGAGCAGAGTAAAAGGATTGAGATGGAGCAACAAATTCTAATTGCTGATGAAGTGGCAGAGTTATTGAGGGTTGACCGACAGCGCGTGTATGAACTTGCGCGGAGAAATGCAATCCCCGTAATCCGTCTGGGCGAGCGGCAGTACCGATTCGACGCGGAAGCAATTCGACAATGGATTGCGCGCGGCGGCAGTTTGGCGGAAAGCAAGGATGATGAGTGACATAAGAATTGAGGGCGAATAATGATCACTCAATCATCGGGTGAAGTGGCTAGTAGTTATGTGGCACGTGGCTTTTCAGTTCTGCCAGTCGAGCACAAAGGCAAAAGACCTGCTCATAACGGTAGATTGCTGACAGGTTGGCAACGTCTTCGACTCACCGAAAGCGATTTGCCTGCCTACTTCAACGGCCAACCGCAAAACATAGGCGTCCTGCTTGGCGACCCATCCGGCAACCTTATAGATATAGACTTAGATTGCCCGGAAGCCGTATTGCTCGCGCCGAGATTTCTCCCACAGACAGACGCGACTTTCGGGCGTGATTCAAAACGGCGCTCCCATTGGCTTTACTACGCTCACCTCGCCACAAAGAAATACCGCGATCCGCTTTATGAGAAACAGAAAGAGAACTCGGATGGCGATAAAGGAATGCTGGTTGAAATTCGTTCGACCGGCACACAGACGGTCTTTCCCGGCAGTACGCACGAATCAGGCGAAGCAATTACATGGGATAGTGATGGTGAACCCGCGCTAGTTGATGACCAATACTTAATGGACAGGTCAGCGAAGCTATCGGCGGCAAGCTTGCTCGCCCGCTATTGGCCTAAAGGTTCGCGTAACGACGCGGCAAACGCTCTTGCAGGCGGTCTGTTGCGGGCTGGTTGGTCAGAAGATGCGACGGTGAAGTTCATCGAGGCGATCTGCTTGGCAGCGCACGACGAGGAAACAGCCGCGCGGGTACGGAACGTTGTTGCAACGGCCGCAAAGTTACAAGACGGTTCGCACGTCACCGGCTGGCCCACACTTTCAGATATTATTGATAAGCAGATTGTGGCTCGTGTGTGTGAGTGGCTAAGGATAAGCAAAGAGACAGCTACAGGACAGACAAGTTCAACGAATGATGGCGGTGCTAGGACAGATGATTCGCCGCTTCGTGTTGTCTGCATGGCGGATGTCGCCCCTGAAACAGTGCGCTGGCTCTGGCCTCACTACATCCCACTTGGCAAACTAACACTCTTAGAAGGCGATCCGGGCATCGGCAAGAGTACCTTGACGTGTGCGATAGCTTCGGCTGTGTCTAACGGGCGCGGACTTCCCGGTACAGACCCGTTCGAGCCGGGCAACGTCTTGATCCTGTCGGCCGAAGACGGACTGGCTGACACCTTACGACCGCGCCTTGATGCCGTTGGTGCGGACACTTCGCGCATGCTGGCTCTGGATGAGCCGCTAACCCTCGATACAGTCGGACTGCTCAAGCTTGAGGCTGTGATCATCGAACATAACCCAAAGCTCGTCATCATTGATCCGTTATTCGCTTACACAGGCGGCAAGGCAGACATTCATCGCGCCAACGAGTGCAGGGCGATCTCCGCGCCCTTAGCCGCAATTGCAGAGCGGCAAGGCTGCGCCATTGTCGCGGTCAGACATCTCGGCAAGTCGCGCGGCGGTGGTCACGCACTCAACGCCGGCATTGGTTCAATAGACTTCGTTGCGGCGGCTCGCTCTGTCCTGCTTGCCGGACAAGACCCAGATGATCCGACCAAGCGGGCCATCGTGCAGACGAAGAATAATCTCGCGCCGGTCGGTGAAGCCGTCGGGTTCAAGCTCGAAGGTGGACAGTTTTATTGGACGGGTGCGAGCACGCTGACAGCAGGGCGCATCCTTGCGCATCCTTCCGATGAAGAGGAACGTGCGCCGCTTTCCGAAGCTAAAGAGTTTCTGCGGGCGTCCCTCTCCGACGGAGTACGCGATAGCACCGAACTCAAAGCTGAGGCCCGGCAAGCAGGCATCTCTGAGCGGACACTGTTCAGGGCAAAGAAAGAGCTGAAGATCAAAGCTGAGAAGACAGGAACGCCCGGCAGCGATGGGCAGAAATGGATTTGGAAGCTGCCAGTCGAAGACTGCCAAACATGATGCCGGATAGCTCCAATCTTTATACTTGGCAGTCTTCGGGCAAATGGGCGAGCGAAAGGTGTTTAGGGCAATAACTTAACCGAAGGTTGCCAAGTCTCCAATATTGGCAATCTTCGCCAATATGAAAGGCTTTGAAAGGAAATGAAACGAAAATCGGCGAGCACACGCGGCAAGGACGGCGCAAACACAATCCTGCCCGTGCAGGTCGAGACTAATGATTTAACACCTCAGCAGCAGTCCGCGCTGGTGGCGCTACTCTCTTGCCCAACCTATGCGGCGGCGAGCGCGAAGTCCGGTGTCTCACCGGCGACGTTATGGCGCTACACGCAGGATGAGACTTTCGCGCGTCGGCTGCGCGAGGCGCGGGCTGTAGTCGTCAGCCAAGCCGTCTTGCGGTTGCAGTACGCTGCCAGCGATGCCGTCAAAGCTCTCCACGACATCGTGAATAGTGCGGAGACAAGCGGCTCTGTTCGTGTGGCCGCGGCGCGCGTGATCATTGAGCAGACTTTTCGCGCGGTCGAGTTGGATGACCTGCGGGCGCGGATCAATGAGCTAGAGCAATTCATCCTCAAGAAACAGGAAGAGGACGCGCTTGATCGAGGGCGTAAGACCGCCAGCAATGAAGAAGATGAGGACGACTGATGAATTACGCAGCGCGGTTATCAAAGATCGAGCGACTAGCGGGCAAAGGCGCGTGCCAACTCTGTCGCCTGTTCAAACGCCACATTTGGCTTGATCGAGCGAAGCCACAGCCTAAGCCGGAAGATTCCGCTCTGATCATTACCGCTCGCTGTGAGATGTGCGGCGCAACCGAGAAACATGATCTGTCCGGCTATCCCACAGACTTGCGGGAAATGATGCGGCTCTATTGTACGAGTACGTTGGAAGACACCTACACGAATCAGCGCGCATGGGCGGCGCAGCATTGGCTGAGCTATTGGTTGGCGGCTAGACTAGAGCAGCGCAAGGTGACGAGCGAAATTCGCAACCTGTATGACTCGCCCCAATCTCCCCATGCGCAGCAGCGAGCGTATGCGCGGCAACAGAAAGCGCGTGAGCGCGAACAGGCGCTGGCGAAAGACCCAGACGTAAAGCTCTATAACAAGCTGATGGGCGAGGTGCAGGCACTCAACGAGCGACGACATAAGCGATTGGAGCGGCAGTATGGCGAGAATCCCTTTCCAGAACTCAAAGCCCGCCTTGATGCCGTCCAGAGTCCCGACTACAGGGACTTGTCAAAGGATGAGCCTTACGCGCACGACGTACCTTTCAGCCCGATGTATGACCTTGAGCGTGAGGCGTTGTTGTGGCTCAAGTGTGTAGAGTTAGAGAAGGCTACAATGGGTGACGTGACCGCACATACTACGGGAAAGATCGCTGATTGTGAGCGGCGGGCGCAAGAGGTGATTGCTTTCGGACGGGCGAAGTATGAGGCGCGCGAAGATAAGCGGCGACAGGAAGAGGCGCGACGACAGGCCGAATTGGAGGAGCGGCGGCGGGTCGAAGAAGAGGCGCGGCAGCGTGCCGAAGAGGAGGCCGCGCGCAAGCGTGCTGAGGAAGAGCGAACCAACTTCATCCTGCGCACGCTCGGCGGACAAGGCAATCATGATGAGCGGCGGCCCGGTGAGTCCTTCTCAGAGTATCGAATGCGCTACTACCGCACGCATGGGCGGTGGCCTTCTTGATGAATCAGTTGATGTTTATGCGGCGAAGAAAGAATGTCTTTTGCCGATGGTCTGCCCGGCTTGCGATCCGCCACAAGTTTCAAGTCATCTTCATTGATAACATAACTACCCCCGATCATCTGAGCGGGCAGTCGCCCTTCTCGAATGAGCACTTGAACGCGCGTGATGTGAACTCCCAATTTTTCGGCGGCCTCAGCCGTTGAAATCAGCTTCATGGCTGAACTTATACGCCGAATATAAATATCTGTCAATGCAGATAAATATATTGACAAACTATCTGCATGGGCGTATAGTTGTTCATGCGTTACATCACTGCGAAAGGAACACAAGAACATGATTGAACTTAAATCAGCAGAGCAACTGAGCAAGGCAATTGCCAGAGCAAGGGCGGGCAGTCTGTTCGTGCGCTTTGTCCAGTTCCGCCAATTCAAGGTTGAAAACCGGCAGAACGGCGCAACCTATGACGTTAATTTCTTTGTCCGCGCAGGTCGTCGCTTTGGACACTGTACCTGCAAAGGCGGCGAGCGCGGGCTGGCTTGCAAGCATATCGTTGCGGCGGCGGCTGTCCAGACCGGCATTGCGGCGATGCGCCGAGCGCACTAAACGGAACGGGCTTAGGAGAGCGCGCCAACACTCCCTAAGCCCCGCAACTTCCGGTCAGACGACAACCCTTCACAGAAGCCGCCGACGTGTCGAAAGCTATCACGCGGGCGCATCTGGCGGCAATAGGAGACGATATGCCAGAGAAGAAACCGCAACCGCGTAGAAGCGGCTCAATTAAAAAGAAACGCGATGGACTGTTTCTCGTCAGTGTTTTTCTTGGGCGTGATGCTAACGGGAAACGTCAGTACCACTACAAACAGATTCAAGGCACGAAGGGCGACGCCCAAACTTACCTGAACGACATCCTGCACTCCAAAGATACAGGCACGTTTGTTAAGCCCCTTCCTTTGACGTTGAATGAATATCTGACGAAGTGGCTTGCGACTGCCGCACGCCCGCGAGTCTCAGAGCGCACACATGAGGGTTATACCTATTTGCTCGACCGACACATTCAGCCGGAACTAGGGCAACGCAAACTCTCTGACGTGCGCCCGCTACACATTCAGAAACTTTACGCCGACCTGCTGGCGCGTGGGCTATCGGCGCGCACGGTGCGCTACCTTCATGCCGTGCTGTCGTCGGCACTGAAACAGGCTGTGCGGTGGGGCATGTTGGCGCGCAATCCGGCTGAGCTTGTCGAATTGCCGCGCCAAGTACGCAAGGAGATGCGGGCGCTCTCGCCAACAGAGGCGAGTGAATTTCTTAAAGCTGCAAGAGCAGATCGTTGGGGCGTGCTGTTTGCGCTCGCGCTAACAACAGGGATGCGCCCCGAAGAGTATCTTGGCTTGCAGTGGAAAGACGTTGACCTAAAGCAAGGCATCGTGATCGTGAGACGTGCTCTTGTGTGGCGCAGCGTCGGCGGCGGGTGGTACTTTGGCGAGCCGAAGACGACGCGCAGTCGGCGCTCAATTCCCTTGCCTGCTTCAACCCTGCGTGCTCTCATAGCGCATCGGCGGCAGCAAGCGGCAGAGCGATTGAAAGCGGGTGCAGCCTATCAACAACACGATCTCGTCTTTGCCACGCCCGAAGGCGGGCCGCTTGCGCCGCGTAACCTCAAGCGGCGGCACTATCGCCCGATCCTTGAACGCGCGAAGTTGCCGCAAGACCTCCGCCTGTATGACCTGCGCCACACTTGCGCGACACTGCTACTAGCGGCTGGCGAGCATCCGAAAGTCGTCAGTGAAAGGCTCGGACATGCCAGCATCACGCTGACGCTCGACGTTTATTCGCATGTGCTGCCGACGATGCAAGAGGCCGCTTCACAAAAACTCGAAAGCTTGCTTTACGGTAAGAAAAAGGGCAAGGCTTAGAAATTTGGCAGACCATTGGCAGACCAAAAGACGAAGGGCGTCCCGAAAGGACGCCCTAAGTTATTTAGAATGAAATGGCTAGGGACGGAATCGAACCGCCGACACCCTGATTTTCAGTCAGGTGCTCTACCAACTGAGCTACCTAGCCGGATTGAGTAAGGGCGCAAGTATAGGAAGTCGCCTGTGCGGCTGTCAACCAGTGTGGCTGCAACCGATTTTTGTCGAATTAGTCACAAAAAGTCGTTGACAATCTGGCTCAGGGGTATATAATCGGCCGCGTTCAGGATGTGCTGACGACCAAAAGTCAGCGCGTCGCAAGACAACATCCGAGACAGAACTTAGACGCCCGCCTCGTGCCGGCTTGGCCGCCGAACCGCCCCCCGGTTTCGCAACCTCCAAGCCGGCACAGCTTTTGGCCGCAAGTTGTTTTGTCAACCACGCAAGCCTGAAATGGCCGCGCGCTGAAATAGAAGCTCAGCCTGCGTGCGCGCCGCAGACATAACCTCCCGTTCAGACATACTTATTAGTTCGCCGTCGCGCAGCACGACCCGGCCGTTAATCAATACGTCACGGACATCGCTCGCCTCGGCCGCGTACACGATACTTGAAATGACATCAGGGCGCGGCATCAGATGCAGTCGCTCTAAATTCAAGATCATGATGTCGGCCCGCTTGCCGACCTCGAGGCTGCCAATCTCAGCCTGCAACCCTAACGCGCGTGCGCCCGCGATTGTCGCTAGACGCAACATGCGGCGGGCAGGTAGTGCGTCCGCGCCTCTCTGCGCTTTTTGTAGCAGCGCGGCCGTGCGCACCTCTGTGAACATGTCGAGCCGATTGTTGCAGGGCGCACCATCCGCGCCGAGTGAGACGGAGATGCCACGCTCAAGCATCTCTGCGACGGGTGCAATGCCTGAGCCGAGTTTCAGGTTCGACGACGGACAATGCAGGACGTGCGTGCCTGTGCGCGCGAGTATGCCCAACTCTTCATCGTTGAGGTGGACGCAATGCGCAAGCGCAACATGCGGCGCAGCGAGACCAACCGTATTCAAGTAAGCGATGTTGCGCTGACCCGTTATCTGCTCAACTAATTCGATCTCGGTGCGATTCTCCGACGCATGCGTATGCACCAATACGCCGCGCTCGCGCGCGAGTTGCGCGACACGTTCGAGCAGCGTGCGTGTGCAACTGATGGCGAAGCGCGGCGCGAAGCAATAACGAATCCGGCCGTCCGCACGTCTGTGCCACTCTTCGAGCAACGCGAGCGATGCATTGATCGAAGTTTCTGTCTCTTCGTGCAATGCCACAGGCACGTCCTCGCCCGCATCCATCATGCACTTGCCGACGGTCGCGCGAAAGCCAGATTCCTCGACCGCGTGAAAGACTTCGCCTGTGTGATTCACGGTCTCCATCGTCAGCGCGCAGGTCGTGCCGCCTTTGATCAACTCCGCGATGCCGAGCCGTGCCGAAGCGCGAATGGATTCAGGCGTGTGGGCAGCCTCCAACGGCCAGACGCGCTGCTTCAACCAATCAATCAATGGCAGATCGTCGGCCGCGCCGCGAAAGAGCGTCTGGCAGAGATGTATGTGCGTCTGGATGAAGCCGGGCAGCACGGCGCAGCCGCGCGCGTCAATCGTCTCATCGGCGGCTTGATCAACTGCACCGATGGCGACGATGCGCCCGTCACGCACGAGCAGATCGCCCGCGATGATCGCATCCGTATCGGACACGGTGATGATCGTGCCGCCCTTGATGAGAACTGATCCGTTCATCATTCGTTGAAGAAGCTTTGATCGTAAAAAGGCCGCGCAGATTATGCGCGCGCAAAGCTAAGCTGTAAAGACACGACTCAGCCGCCAGCGCCCGCAGAGGCCACCATGAGCGGCGGCGCGGACGTTGGCGGCTGAACATGCCGACAGGTTCTTCGGTTTACTTCTTGCTCGACGCGGCCGTGTCGGCCTTCGCGTCAGCTTTCGCGTCGGCCTTCGCTTCGTCGGCCTCGAACACAGGGATGCCAAGCGTGACGCGCACTTCATTCTCGATGCGCCGCCGGAGCGCCGCATCGTCCTTCAACGTCTGCTTCGAGTTCTCGCGTCCTTGCCCAAGCCGCTCGCCTTTGTATGAGAACCACGCGCCGCTCTTCTCGACGATCCGGTGCTGCACCGCGAGGTCGAGCACGTCGCCTTCGCGCGAGATGCCTTCGCCGTACATGATGTCGAACTCGCACTCGCGGAACGGCGGCGCAACCTTGTTCTTCACCACCTTGACCTTTGTGCGATTGCCGACCACGCGGTCGCCGTCCTTGATCGCGCCGATGCGGCGAATGTCGAGGCGCAAGCTAGAATAAAACTTCAGCGCGCGCCCGCCAGACGTCGTCTCAGGCGAACCGAACATGACGCCGATCTTCTCGCGGATTTGGTTGATGAAGATGAGGCTCGTGTTGGTCGAAGCGACCACCGCCGTCAGTTTGCGCAGCGCCTGCGACATCAGACGCGCTTGCAAGCCCGGCAAAGAGTCGCCCATCTCGCCGTCCAACTCTGCGCGCGGCACGAGCGCCGCCACCGAGTCGATCACGATCACATCCACGCCGGCCGAACGTACAAGCGCCTCCGCAATTTCGAGCGCCTGCTCGCCCGAATCCGGTTGCGAGATGAGCAGCTCATCAATGTTGACGCCGAGTTTGCCCGCGTACTCCGCGTCCATCGCGTGCTCTGAATCAATGTAGGCCGCCACGCCGCCCGCCTTCTGCGCTTCGGCGACGATGTGCAGCGCCAAAGTTGTCTTGCCCGAAGCTTCCGGGCCGTAAATCTCTATGACACGCCCGCGCGGGACGCCGCCGATGCCGATGGCCGCGTCGAGCGAGAGCGACGTGGTCGAGATCGACAGCACGTCCGCCACCTCACGCTCGCCCAGACGCATGATCGAGCCTTTGCCAAATTTCTTTTCGATGTTCAGGAGCGCCGCTTCAATCGCCTTGCCGCGATCCGCGCCAAATTTTTCCGCCATTGCACCTATCACTTTCTTCGTCCTCTCTTCCTATCGCTGTTGTTAGACCGCCGGACTGGCGAACCGGCAGGCAGTATAACACAGACAACGCAAGAATGGAACGACGTTTCACGCATGCAACAAACTATTTTTCACCTTAATTTGGTGAGGTGTCCCGCATGCCGAATCTCAAGGACGCGCAAGGATACGCCAAAACGTCCTGCCGCTCAAGCGCAAAATGAAAGCCTATTCCGGCACCAATGAGCGCGCGAATGCACCGATACGGGCAACGAGATCAGGTGCGTTCACGTGTCTTTCAATCTCCGCGACGATAGCTGAGCCGACGACAGCAGCATCTGCGTAGCGCCAGACTTCTGCGACCTGTGCGCGCGTAGAGATGCCGAAGCCGACGGCGACGGGCAGGTCGGTCACTGCGCGGACACGGCGCACGAGTCGTTCGGCTGCTGCGTTCACTTCTGTTTGCTGACCTGTGATGCCAGCGCGCGAGACGGCGTAGATGAAACCGCTCGCACGTTCCGCGATCATCTGCAAGCGCGCATCGGTCGAAGTCGGCGCGACGAGAAAGATCAGATCGAGTCCGTGCTGCTTGACGAGCGGCGCAAACTCGCCCGCCTCCTCTGGCGCGAGGTCGGTCACGAGCAGACCATCAACGCCCACGCGCTGCGACTCAGTGCATAGGCGTTCGTGCCCGAACTGCAACAGCGGGTTGTAATAGCTGAACAGCACGACGGGCACGTCCGTCTCGCGCCGCGCGTCGGCGACGACGGCCAAAACATCTGCGACGCTAACGCCGTGCTTGAGCGCACGTTCCGACGCGCGTTGGATCACAGGCCCGTCCGCCATCGGATCGCTGAACGGGATGCCAAGCTCGATCAAGGTCGCGCCCGCATGCGCCAGTTCGACGATGAGCGCGCGCGTCGTTTCAAGATCAGGATCGCCCGCCGTGATGAATGGAATGAAGCCGCGTCGTCCGGCACGGCGCAAGCGCGCGAAAGTCTCTGCGATGCGGCTCAAGCTGTTGCTCCGTCGTGCTATTCCATGTCGGCGACAGTCTGCACGTCCTTGTCGCCGCGCCCGGAGAGATTGACGATCATGATCTGATCCTGCGCCAACTCGCGCGCAACACGTAGCGCATACGCGACTGCGTGCGCCGATTCGAGCGCGGGGATGATGCCTTCGAGTTCGGAGAGCGTGTGAAAGGCCGCGAGTGCGTCTGCATCTGAAGCGGAGACGTATTGGACGCGCCCGGCGTCGTGCAAGAAAGCGTGTTCGGGGCCGATGGAAGGATAATCGAGACCGGCCGAGACGGAATGCGTCGCCGCGATCTGCCCGCGTTCGTCTTGCAGGACATAACTCATCGTGCCTTGCAACACGCCGGGACGACCGCCGCCAGGGTTGAAGCGCGCCGCGTGTTCGCCCAACTCTGCGCCGCGCCCGCCCGCTTCGACGCCGATCATGCGGACGTTCTCGTCTGCGAGAAACGGATGAAACAGACCGATTGAGTTTGAGCCGCCGCCGACGCAGGCGATGAGCACGTCGGGCAAGCGCCCCTCCCTTTCGAGTATCTGCGCACGCGCCTCGCGGCCGATGACGCTTTGAAAATCGCGCACCATGCGCGGATAAGGATGCGGCCCCAACGCGCTGCCGAGCAGGTAGTAAGTGTCCGCAACGTTCGTCACCCAATCGCGCAGCGCCTCGTTGATCGCATCCTTGAGTGTGCGCGCGCCTGCGTCCACCTCGCGCACTTCTGCACCGAGCAGGCGCATGCGAAAGACATTGAGTTGTTGCCGACGCATGTCCTCCGCGCCCATATAGACGACGCACTTCAGGCCAAACAGCGCGCAGACGGTCGCGGTCGCAACGCCGTGTTGGCCTGCGCCTGTCTCTGCAATGATGCGCTGCTTGCCCATGCGCCGTGCGAGCAAGACTTGACCGAGCGCGTTGTTGATCTTGTGCGAACCTGTATGCGAGAGGTCTTCGCGTTTGAGGTAGATGCGCGCGCCACCCGCTTGCTCAGTCAGTCGCGCGGTGAAGTAGAGCGGCGTCGGACGGCCGGAGTAATCGCGCAGTAGTTGGTTGAACTCGGCTTGAAACGTCGCGTCGTCGCGCGCCACTTCGTAGGCTTCGTTCAACTCTTCGAGCGGAGCCATCAGAGTCTCAGGCACGAAGCGCCCGCCATAAGCGCCCCAGTGCCCACGCTCGTCGGGTTGATTGAGAGATTCATTTGCCATGCGGCCCGGATTATAACACCGGCGCTTAGGACGCAATGGCCGGCGGCGCAATGACGACGCAATTGCGCCCAGCCGATTTGGCGCGATAGAGCGCGGCATCGCTCGCCGCGTAGAGCGCGCGTTCTGTCGTCGCATGCACGGGACAGACGGCGACGCCGATGCTAATCGTGACCGTGCCGACCTGTTCGACGGCCGTCTCGGCCACAGCTTGGCGCAACCTTTCGGCTGCGGCTTGCGCGCTCGCCTCGTCCGCGTTCGCCAAGAGCAAAGCGAACTCTTCGCCGCCGAGACGCGCGGCCGTGTCGTTGTCGCGCGAGAGGGCGACGAGCGCGGCGGCGATGTGGCGTATGGTCACGTCGCCCGCAGAGTGGCCGTGCGCGTCGTTGATCTGTTTCAAATGATCTATGTCCACGAGCAGCAGCGCGCACGGGACGCCATAACGTCGCCAACGTTCCAGTTCATTGCCGAGCGCGGTGCGGAAACGACGCCGGTTCGCCAGTCCTGTTAAATAATCGCGGTCGGCTTCAGCACGCAGACGGTCAACCGATTGCTTGTGCTTAACCAGTTGTTCGGTGCGCGCGACGAGCAGAGAGAGATCGCGCGGCATTTCGATATAATCATAAGCGCCTGACCGCAACGCTTGCTCGCGCCGTGTGGCGGTCGCTTCATGCGCGCCGATCAAGATGAACGGCACGCCGTCCTGCGCTTGAGTTAATAATCGCGCCAACTCGTCCGCGCTGATGCCCGACAGGTTCTGGTCAATCACGACAACGTGCGGGCGCGTGCTGCGCAGACGCACCAACGCCGCCATGCCGCCAGCCACGCCAACCACCGCGCAGCCTGCTTGCTCCAACGCCGCTTGATAAGCGTTTGTTGGCGCGTCCGACACCAGCAGAACGCGCCCTTGATCGCGGCCCGTCGCCTGTTGTTTGCCCATTGCTTGCGCAGTTGCACTCATCTGATGCGTTTGAAATTGCGAACGGCTTAAACGTTATTGACAGCGAAACGCGGTGAGGGGATTTATCAGGGGTTCCTGTGTCGGCGCGCCACGATGGAGCGCGGCTTGTTCAAGTTCAAGGTGACAGAATAACCGATCAGTGCGTGCGGTCGTCAAGTTAATTTGCTGCGCGCACGGCCGCGACGAACGCGCGCAGCTTTGCCACGTCCTTTTTGCCCGGCGCAGCCTCGACGCCGCTGCACACGTCAACGGCAAACGGGCGCACCGCCGCAATCGCCGCGCCGACATTCTCCGTCGTCAATCCACCCGCTAAAAAAAGGTGCGTTACAAGATCGCGCGTGCGCCGCGCCAGCGACCAATCGAACGAGCGCCCCGTGCCGCCATGCGCGCGCGGGCTGTAAGCGTCCAGCAGGATCGCGTGCGTGCGATAGCTTGCTGCCTGTTCCGGCGTGAACGAATCGCCGACGCGCAGAGCTTTAATCACCCTTTGCGCCGACAACGCCGCGCAATAATCCGGCGACTCTTCGCCATGCAATTGCACCGCCGCGACGCCGGCCGCAGCGGCCATGCGCGCCACCTGCGCCGGCTCACCCTCATTCACAAACACGCCGACGGTCAGCACGGACGACGGCAACCGCGCGATGATCTCGTGCGCGGCAGCCGTTGTGATGAAGCGCGGACTGCGCCGGTAGAAATTGAAGCCGAGCGCGTCCGCGCCCGCTTCGACAGCCGCCAGCGCGTCCGCCAGATTCGTGATGCCGCAAATCTTGACCTGCACCATGGGTGTTTTCGATCTCAGACTTTGAGATTTGAAACTTGAGACTGGCAAGTTCAAATCTTCCCTTGATCAAGTAGAGCGCGCAACGCAGCGGCCGGATCGTCTGCGCGCATGAACGTCTCGCCGATGAGGAAGCCATCGCAGCCAAGCGCATGCAATCGGCGCAGATCATCGCCGGTGCGCAGCCCGCTCTCGCTGACGAAGAGCGCGCGGGACTGGCGCGCGCCAATCAATTCAACCGACGTTTCGACGTTGACCTCGAAGGTGTGCAGGTTGCGATTGTTCACGCCGATGATCCGTGCGCCGCAGGCTTCGGCGCGGCGCAGTTCCGCGAGCGTGTGGACTTCGACGAGCGCGTCCATTTGCAACTCATCTTCTGCCAGCCGACGCAAGTGCGCGAGGTTGTCATCGTCGAGCGCCGCGACAATCAGGAGCAGCGCGTCTGCGCCCGCTTCGGCCGCTTCATAAACTTGCCACTCGTCAAAGATGAAATCCTTACGCAGCACCGGCAACGCGACCGTCGCGCGGACGGCGCGCAGATCGTCAAGCGAGCCGCGAAAATAAGCCTCTTCGGTCAACACAGAGATGGCCGCCGCGCCGCCTGTTTGATACGCGCGCGCGACCTCGCCCGCGTCGAGTTCGGCGCGCAACTCGCCTTGCGACGGCGAGGCGCGTTTGATCTCTGCAATGATGTTCAAGTGTCCGGCGCGTGCGAGCGCAGCACGCAAGACATGCGGCGCGGCCGTGCGCCGTGCGTTGGTCGCCGCCAGACGAATCTCCGCGAGTGGGCGGGCAGCCCGCGCGCCTGCGCATCGCTCTCGTTTAGTCTCGACGATGCGGGCGAGGAAATTCTGCGCTTTTGTGGTTGTCATCGTCCGTGTGCTGAGCAAGCAAGTGGCGCGCGTCGCCTATGAGTTGGTCAATTTGATCAACTGTTCCAGATTGTCGTGTGCTTTGCCGTCGTCAATGCTGCGCGCGGCGAGTTGCGCGGCCTGCGGTAATTCTTCGGCCATGCCGCCGACGTAGAGCGCGGCGGCAGCGTTCGCCAAGACGAGCGCGCGGGCGGCATCGCGGCGCGTGCCTGTGAGCACGTCGCGGATGATGCGCGCGTTCTGTTCGGCATCGCCGCCGCGCAACTCATCGAGCGTGGCGCGCGGTAACTCGAAATCTTCCGGCGTGACTTCGAGCGTGCGCACGCGCGCGCCGTCAGCTTCGGCCACGAGCGTCGAGTCGCTAATCGTGATCTCGTCCAAGCCGTCGCGGCCGTGTACGACCCAAGCGCGTTCTGTGCCGAGCGCGGCAAGCGTGAAGGCGAGCGGTTCGACGAGCGCCGTGTGCCAGACGCCGATCAGTTGGCGCGGCGCGCCGGCCGGATTGGTCAGCGGGCCGAGTAAGTTGAACGTCGTGTGCACGCCCAACTCGCGGCGCACGCTCGCGACGCGCGCCGTCGCACTGTGATAGAGCGGCGCAAACATGAAGCAGATGCCGATCTCATTCAGACATCGTTCGGAGACGGCGGGCGCAGCATCAACCCGTACGCCGAGCGCGGCGAGCACGTCGGCGCTACCGGAACGACTCGTCGCCGCACGACTGCCATGTTTGGCGACGGGTAGCCCCGCGCCTGCGACGACGAACGCGGCGGCGGTCGAGACGTTAAACGTCTTCGCTGCGCTTGAGCCGGTGCCCGCCGT
Organism: Acidobacteriota bacterium; assembly: GCA_003223935.1. GTDB lineage: Bacteria > Acidobacteriota > Blastocatellia > Pyrinomonadales > Pyrinomonadaceae > QHXQ01. The sequence continues at coordinate 25,827 of QHXQ01000031.1, forward strand.
GTCAATGAACCGCGTATGGCGCGCGCGCAGACGCACCGCCCGGGCGCGCATCGCCGCCGCCATCCCTGCGAGTTCTTCGACCGTCTCGCCCTTGACTGCCAGCGCGACGAGCGCCGCAGCGATCTGCGCATCGGTCGCTGTGCCGTCGAGTAGCGCATCGAGCAGCGCGCCCGCTTCAACCCGGCGCAGATGCTCGCCGCGCATCAAGCGCAGTAACAACGCGCGTAGTCCTTCTTCAGCCTGCGGCTCATCACGACGAGCAGGTGTTGGCAGCAACCATGCAGGGCGGTCTGTGTATGACATGATGTTAATCGTAGTCAGTAGCCAGTAGTCGGTAGTCAGAAGTTTGTTGGCGACTCGTCTTTGTTTCTTCCGATCAGCATTTAATAGTCAGCATCTTTTCTACTGACTACTTATCAAGAAATTTTCGAGCAGCCGCTTCCCTTCCGGCGTCAGGATGGATTCGGGATGAAACTGCACGCCTTCGATGGGCAGCGAACGATGGCGCAGGGCCATGATGAGACCGTCGAGCGTGTGCGCCGATGCTTCGAGGCAAGCGGGCAAAGTGTCGCGCTCGACGATGAGCGAATGATAACGCCCGGCCTTGAAGCGCTGCGGCAGACCGCGAAAGAGCGTGCGCTCGTCGTGCTCGATCTCTGCGGGCTTGCCGTGCACTGGCACGGGCGCGCGCACGACGCGCCCGCCGAATGCTTGCCCGATGGCTTGATGCCCTAAGCACACGCCGAGGATCGGCACGCGGCCGGCGAAATGTCTGATGGTCGCGAGCGTGACGCCAGCTTCGTCGGGTGTGCCCGGCCCCGGCGAGATCAAAAGCTGGCGGGGCCGCGCCTGCTCGATCTCCGCGACCGTCACCGCGTCGTTGCGCCGCACGATCAGCTCCGCGCCAAGCTCGCCCAAATACTGCACGAGGTTGTACGTGAACGAATCGTAGTTGTCTATGACGAAAAGCATAAAAGCTGTCAGTGGTCAGTGGTCAGTTGTCCGTTGTTCCGTTAGTTGTCAGGCTCAGCGTGCGGCTCGCGCCACGAAAACAACTGACAACGAACAACGGACAACGGGCTATTTTTATAGCCCGCGTTCGGCCAATTCGATGGCGCGGAGCAACGCGCGGGCTTTATTCATCGTCTCTTCATACTCGCTCGCGGGCACGGAGTCGGCCACGATGCCTGCGCCCGTCTGTATCTCTGCCCGCCCGTCGCGTAGCATCATCGTGCGAATGGCGATGCACGAGTCGAGGTTGCCTGCGTAATCCAGATAGAGGATCGAGCCGGCGTAGATGCCGCGCCGGTCAGGTTCAAGTTCATTGATGATCTGCATCGCACGCACCTTCGGCGCGCCCGTGACCGTGCCGGCCGGAAAACATGAAGCGAGCGCATCGAAACGATCAGCATCAGCGCGCAAGCGCGCACGCAAGCCCGTCACCAGATGCTGCACGTGCGAATAACGTTCGATGGTCAACAAATCTTTGACTTCGACCGAGCCGAACGCAGCCACGCGCCCCAGATCGTTGCGCCCAAGATCGACGAGCATCAGATGCTCGGCCACTTCCTTCTCGTCCGTGCGCATCTGTGCGCCAAGGCGCGCGTCTTCCGCTTCATCCTTGCCGCGCGGGTGCGTGCCCGCAATCGCACGATACTCAAGCTCTGCGCCGCGACAACGCACCAACATTTCGGGCGACGTGCCGATGACCGTCTCCGCGCCGAGTCGCAAATAGAACATATACGGCGAAGGGTTCATCGCACGCAACGCGCGATAGATTTCAAGCGGCGGCGCAGACACCTCGGTCAGCAGCCGTTGCGACAACACAACCTGATAACAATCGCCCGCCGCAATGTGCTCTTTCGCCTGTTCAACCGCACGCTCGAAGCCTGCGCGCGACCAGTTTGACGTGAACGGCTGCGCGCTCGACTCATCGCGTAAGGCTCGCGTCCGTGCGCTCGGTCGCGTCTCCGTCGGCGGGGCTGCGCTTGCTTGCAACAACTGCTCAATGCGCGCGGTCTCGGCGACCGCTTCATCGTAGAGTTCACGCAGCCGCGCGGTGTGACCGCTCGCCTCTTCGGTGTTGACGACCGAGATGATCTCGATCTGTTGGCGCACGCGGTCAAAGGCGAGCACGGTGCGATAGAACATGAAGACCGCATCGTCGTGCGCGCTCGCTTGCCCATCGTCTAACACAGGCTCGAACCAGCGCACGGCATCGTAAGCCAGATAACCGACCGCGCCGCCCGCGAACGGTGCGATGTCGGGCCGCGCGGCAAGTCGCCGCTGACTAAAATGCTCGCGCAAAAAATCGATCACGCGCGTGCCGTTTAATACCTCGCGCGTAGCGCCCCGCTCAATGATCGTGTCCTGCCCGCGCCCGCGCACAATCAGCTCAGGGTGCGCGCCGAGGAACGAATAACGCGCCACGCGCTCGCCGCCCTCGACCGATTCGAGCAGAAACGAATACGGCGTAGCGCCCGCCACACGCAGCAACGCGCTCACAGGCGTCTGCAAATCCGCAAGCACAGTCCGCACGACCGGCACGACATTGCCGCGCGCCGGCTCGCGCTCGAACGCTTCAAAGGATGCGGGTGACAGTTTTAGCATCAGACGCAAACGATCCGTTCAAACAGTTACGCTCTTAATTATTCTGGACTCAATAGTCTGCTTGTTGCCAGCCATTGGCCGCCGTCAACGACGAGGATCGCGCCGTTGATGAACGAGGCCGCGTCGGAGCAGAGGAACAGCGCAGCGTGTTCGATGTCGCGGATGCGGCCGAAGCGGCGGACCGGAATGCGGTGGCGCAGTTTGTCTTTGAGCGCGGGCACGAGCAGACGCTTCATGCCTTCCGTGTCTTCGATGGGGCCGGGCGCGATGGCGTTCGTGCGTATCTGGTAGCCGCCCCATTCGACCGCGAGCGTGCGCGTTAGCGAATCAACGCCCGCTTTGGCCGCCGCCGCGTGTGCCTGCATCTGTGTGCCGAGATATTGCAGCGTCGCGCTGATGTTCAAGATCGCGCCGCCGCGCTTCTTCAATTCGTCGAACGCCGCGCGACAGACGTTGAACGTACCTTTCAGATCGATGTCCACGACCGTGCCGAAGCCGTTGGGCGATAACTCTTCCGCGCGACAGAGAAAATTTCCGGCCGCGCCGTTGACGATAATATCAAGCCGGCCAAACTGTTCGACCGTCGTTGCAATCGCGCGCTCGACCTCTCCATAGACGCGCACGTCGGCCGCGACAGCCAACGCCGCGCCACCGCCCGCGCGAATCCGTTCAGCGGCCGGTTCGAGATGCTCGCGCTTGCGACTGACGAGCGCCACACGCGCGCCCGCCTCCGCTAGTGCGCGCGCCACGCCGCCCGTGATGCCTGTGCCGCCGCCCGTTACAAACGCGACGCGACCGGCAAGCAAATTATCGGCGAAAATGTGTTCAATCATTAGTTGTCACTTGGCTAACGCTTGCCCCGTTCAAGCAACCAACAACGCCTCTTGCAACGTGAACCGGCCCTCGTACAAAGCCTTGCCGACGATCACGCTGTCAATACCGCAGGCGCTTGCTGCGCGCAGGCGTTCGATGTCCGCGAGCGTCGAGACGCCACCTGATGCTGTGACGCGCAGACCCGACGCGCGCGCAATCGCGCAAGTCTGTTCGACGTTAACGCCGCCGAGCATGCCATCGCGCGCCACGTCCGTATAGACGATCCGATCCACGCCCGCATCGGCCACGCGCTGCGCCAGTGCAATCGCCGAGAGCGCCGCCTGCTGCTCCCAACCGCGCGTCAACACTTGCCCATCGCGCGCGTCAATCCCGACGCAGACGCGAAAGCCGAACAACTGCACCAGCGTCTCCAAAGTCGCGGGCGACTCGGCGGCGAGCGTGCCGATGACGACCTGTGCCGCACCGTACTCGATCAATTGCTGCACATCTGAGACGCTGCGCACGCCGCCGCCAAACTGCACTGGAATCTCAACCGCGCGAATGATCCGCCGCGCCACTTTGCGGTTGCGCGCATTTCGATCAGCGAACGCGCCATCCAAGTCAACCAAGTGCAGCATCCGCGCGCCCGCATCCTCGAACCGGCGCGCGATCTCAACCGGCTCGCCATCGTAAACCTTCACCTCATCGCGCCGCCCTTGCGTCAGACGCACACAACGGCCGTCGCGTAGATCAATTGCGGGAATGATCAGCATGTAAAGACAGTGACGAGTGACGAGTGCCAAGTGACGAGCCGAGAACAAGGCTTTAACTTGCCACTCGTCACTTGCCACACGTCACTGCTTTTTCGCCGGCACGGTGACGGGCCGGCCGTCGTCGCCGAGCGGTTCTGCGCCGGACTCTTGATTAACCTGTTCGAGACCGAGTTGCGCCTCTTCGTTGTCGGGGTTGTAGCGCAACGCGGTTTGATAATCGCGCAGGGCATCAGGCGCGCGCCCGACATCGCGCAGAGCGTTCGCGCGCCGGACGTATGCCGTCGCAACAGCCGCCCGCGCCGTGTCATCTTCTGGATTCTTCTCCGCTTCTGCTTCGAGCCGCGCGATCTCCGCGTCGAGTTGTCCGCCCGCAAGCGCCTGCGCGGGCGTCTGCGGCGTGTTCGCGTTCGCCGCCTCGTTGTTCGCGGTCACGCGATTCCCGCTCTGCGTCACGCTCCGACCGCACGCGGCCAAAGACAACGCGACAAGGCAACACAGGATTGCGAGGTGTACGCGCTCGATCATAAATAGATGATTTTGGTTATTTGTTATTGATTATTTGTGCGCGGTAGCCGAATAAGCGGCCGCTTTGCAAGCTGAGCAAATAACAAAGAACCAATAACTAATAACAGCTTTTTTAGCTGCCCGCGATGTACGGGCGCGATTGCACGATATAGATCTGCCCTTGCATGAAGACCCATTCGATGTCTTGTTCCTTGCCGCCGAAGACGCGCTTGATAAGCGCGGCGGCATGTGCGAGCCGACGCACCGCCTCGTCGTTTAAGACGACGCGCTCGCCCGTGATCGGAATCTCTTTAACACCGCCCCGCTCGTCAAACGTGAGTAGGCTATCTTCCGCCGAGCGCGTCAGCACGCGCACGGCTTGCGACACAGGGCTGTAGATCAGTTGCTCCGCAATCTTCTGCCCTTCGACCACCTTGATGCCTAAGCCCCGTTTGGCACTGATGTAGATGGCTTCGCGGTTCTCTTTGTCGTAAGGGTCGGTCGTGATCATCACACCTGCGCTGTCGGCGTTGATGCCCTCTTGAATGAGCACGGCCATAAACGCCTTCGAGTGATCAATGCCGGTGCGCTCGCGTGCCTCGTACGCCTCGAAGTTCCAGAGCGACGCCCAGACCGTCTTGATCGCCTCGATCAATTCCTTATCGCCTTTCACGTTCGGTACGGTCGTGTAGAGACCAGCGCCGTTGAAGTTTGGCAAGTCTTCTGCATTCGACGAACTGCGCACGAACAAGCCCTTGCCCGCAAACTCCGCGTGCGCGCGCTTGAGCACTTCCGTCTGCAACGATGTGCTCACCTGCCCTTGCTGTATGCGCTCGCGCATCCGTGTCAGATACTCGCGCCGGTAGGCCGGATCGTGCACGAACTTCTGATCGTTGAGCATCTCGTAGATCGCGTCTTCAAGTTTGTTCTCTTTGATGAACTGTTGGTAATAGTAGATCGGAATCGTGAAGCCATTCGGCACGACGATGCCGGGCAAGTGCGCGTGCATAACTTCGCCGAGATTGGCGGACTTCGCGCCGTACACGTCAACCATACGCGCGCGCTGCTCTGCGAGCGTGGCGATGCTTGTCACTTCAAGATTGGCGCGCGGTTGAATAAGGTCATGCCGCTCGTAGAGCCGTTTTTGATACTCTTTCAACTGATCCAGATTGGCGCGCTTGATCTCGTAGTTGCCGAGTTTCGTATCGAATGAAACCCACCAGCCGTCGTACTGCTTGAACAGTTCGTTCGCGTTTTTGATGTAAGCGTTCGGCACGCCCCAAGACTTGGCAAGCAGGTTGATGTGCGAGAGCGGCGTCGAGGGCTTCGTCGTGATGATGCCGGCCACGGGCGGCAGATTGACCGGCACTTCATCAAGCACAAGGATTTCGTTAAAACCGATCTCGACATGATCATCAAGCTTCGGGATGATGTGGATGCGCCCAAGCCCGTGCGCGAGATTGAGCGGTTGATACTCTTGTTCTTTGGCGATGTCGCTCTGCGTAACGCGCTCTAGGCCCTCGATGTTGGCCGACGCTTCATCTTGCCGCGACGAGTTTGGCTTGAAAGCCACGGGCGCGAAGAAGGTCTGCTTGATCACGTCGGCGGCGAGTTTGATCATGTCGGTTGAGACCGTGTCGCCTTCCCAAAACTCGAAGGCGAAGCGTTTGATCGGCGTCTGGTACGCGAGCGTGCCCATAATAAAGCGGCGATTGGGCTTCAAGTAGTTGTTCTCGAAAAACTCCTGTCCGCGTTCGAGCGAGAGATACGTGCCGTTGACGAAATCTTTGTGGAAGCGATAACGCTTCGAGTTGACGTAATAGATTTTATTCTTGTCGCGCCGATCAATAACGAACAGCACATGCGGCAGCGCGTAGCCCGTATCAGTGTTGATGCGCGCTAGGGTATCGAACTCGGCTTGCGTTTTAATAGCTGGCAACGAACGTGCGCCTGTGGTTGCTTCATCGGCGCGCGCGGGCGCGCAGGGCAGCAGGCTGAGAAATATCAGGCAGGCGATCAAGCCTCGATGTCGTTCTTGCTTCATACCTTCACTCACTTTTGTTTTGCCCCAAACAGGGCGCGAAGCTCATTCTACCAAATCCGGCGCGTACCTATTTCATCAACCCGGACAAGCGCGGTACTCTGTGCAGCGCCCGCGCGCCGCCGCTAAGCTAACCTTACGCGCGAAGCCGGACGACAGTCAACGCGAGCTAAGATGACGACCACAGCCGCCGAATTTGCCCACACACTTGAGACGCATGCGCCGCGTTATAATGTGCAACTAACGCCCGCAGCAGTCGCGCGGCTCACTTCGTATCACCAACTCGTCGGCGTTTGGAACGCGCGTCTTCATCTAGTCGCGCCCTGCACGCCCGCCGAGTTTGCCACGCGCCACGTACTCGAATCGCTCATCGCGTTGCGCTCCCTTTCGACGGGCGCGCGCGTCGCTGATGTCGGGTCGGGCGCGGGGCTGCCGATCATTCCGTGCCTGATTGTTCGCTCTGATCTTAGCGCGACGCTCATCGAGGCAGCGACAAAGAAAGCGGTCTTCTTACGCGAAGCTTTAAGCCAACTCGAACTGCGCGAGCGGGCACAGGTGCGCGCCGAGCGATTTGAGCAGAAGACCGCGCCCGCCGCCGAGTTCATCACTTGCCGCGCGCTCGAACGCTTCGCAGGGATGCTGCCTCGATTAATTGAGTGGTCGCCGCCCACAAGCACATTACTGCTATTCGGTGGGCCGGCGTTGCGGGAAAAGATCGAACAGCTTGCGTTGGCTTACGACGCCGAGCAGTTGCCGGAGACGGAGCGGCGATTCTTGTTCATCATCAAACGTGAACCAAACAGAACGGGGTGAGCGCGTTCAGCCTCTCACCCCGTCTCATCGCGATCATTTGTGCCTGCGCCTCAACGCACGACGTTGATGCCGATCAGTTGTTGCCCTTCGATGACAAATTCGGCGGGCGGCAATTCTTCTTCGTAGATCGGCGAGAGTGCCGTCGCGGTGAAACCGCCCGATGTACGGTCGCTGTTCAGTGTGGCGATGACGGAGGGCGGCAGGTTCGGTAACTCGTCCGTGCCGATGACCGCGCCCGACGTGATGCGGAAGAGTTTCACGTAGAGCCGGTCGTTCTTCTTGATCTTGTTGATCGCGCCGACCAACTGTCCCAAATCTTTCGGCACAAACGCCTGCGAGGCAGAAGCTTGTTGTAAGGCGCTGCCGTCGCCGACGAAGAGCACCAACTGGCCCACCGGCACGTCCGCCGGAATCTTGACCGGGATGCGTTGGACGAACTGCCGGCCGGAATCTGTGCGGACGTAAGCTTGCACTTCGACGGTCTCGCCGCGCCCGACTTCTGTGCGGTCGAGCGCAATGCGGTCGAGCGTGCCCGCGCGCCGATCATCGGTTGAAGTGATGTCGAGATTGATCGCGCCGAGTTCGACGTTATCAAAGCCGCTCGTCAACAACGCGGCGACCGGCGTGGCGACCGCACCCGCAGCTTGCAGTCCGGCGTTTTGATTCGAGAAGCGCCGCTCGATCTGTACCGGCGCTTGACCGTGCACATTGATCTGCCCGCGCACGCTGATGGTCGAATCGCCGAGGCTGCGCTCGCTCGATTGAATCGTGCTGAAGATGGTGATGTTCAAGAGGAGCGGCGTCAAAAACTCATCGCTCGTGACTTCGTAGGTGAACTGCTCAGTGCGGTCGCGGCTGGTGTGTAGATTGATCGTGACGGGAATCATCTTGGGCGCGTGACCGAGTTGGCCGTAGATGCCTGTGGCGCGATCCTGCGAGATCGAGCCGACCATCTGACCGGGCGCGGAGAGCTTGAACGAGTTGTTGATGTTCGGAATGACCGTGACGACAGACGATTCGGTCATCGGCATGTCGGCTTTGCCGAGACCGAGGAACGGATGGCCGAAGGCGTAGATGCGCTCGTTGTCGCGGAACGTGACCGTGCCCGCAGCGGCGAGCGAATAATCGCCGCGCACGAGTTCGACGCTCACGGATGTGCCGGGCGCGAGCGTCTTGTCGGTCGTCTTGGCGAGCGGCGTGATCGGGGCCGCGCCGCCGATGCCTGCGACCGGCAGCAACCCGTTAGCTTGCAGTTGCGGCGCAAACTGTGCGAGCGCCTCGTTCGAGATGCCACTAAAGACGATGGGCGTGGCAATCGGCGCGATCTGCTGACCAAGCAGAGGCATGAGCGGCGAACCGGCGGAGACGGGCGCGAGCAGCGGCCCACTGCTGAACGCTGGCTTCGGCCAGTTGAGTTGCAGATCGGTGGCGGCGAGTTTGGCAAACGAGACTGTGTGTGGCTCGTTGGCGTGTTCGCCCGTGCCGGTCTGGCGCGCGAAGATGTCAATCATCTGCTGGATCGGCGTGATGCCGCAGATCGGTTCTTTGGCGAACGGGAAGCTGAAGGCGATTGCGCCGACGAGTTTGCCGTCAATGAAGACGGGCGAGCCGGACATGCCGGCGAAGACGCCCGTGCGCGCGACGTTCGCGCCCGACAGCCGCGCGATGATCGCAGACTGGCGCGGCGCAGGAAACCCTTGCAACACGCCGAGCACTTCGACGCCGAACTCCTCCGGCTCTGTGCCCGAAAAAACCGTGCGCGCCGTGCCCTTCTGGCCCGCGCGCACGTCTTCGAGCGGAAACAGGCGCGCGTCCCTTTGCGTCTGTGGCTGCGGACGCGTGGTTTGCGCCGGAGTCTGTGACGGCACGAACAGAGCCAGCGTCAGAGCCAGCGTCGTAATCAAACTTTTCTTCATTGATCTCATTATTGAACTCGCCGGGGAAGGCAAAACTTAAAGCCGACTGCCTTATGAGCCGGGCGCATAACAACCGCCGGACGATTCCGAGGGTCTGCGCTTATGACTATACGGTCGCGTCCTTTAATGGTCAAGACGCAGTAATCGCTGCCTGAAGAAGCCAGAAAGCGGAAGGCAGTAGGCAGTAGGCAGTAAAGACAAGGCCCGAATTGCGGCGCATCTTGTTGCTGGCAACCTTCCAATCTTATGTCTGTTGCTTTTTCTGCTTACTGCTTGCTACCTTCTGCCTTCCGCTTTCTTGCTGCCCGCATGTGGCGCATGCTAACGTCGCGTCTCGGTTTTATGTTTGAGATCGAAGGGTTCATTCTGGCAGGCGGGGCATCGAGCCGGATGGGACGCGACAAGGCGCGGCTGCGACTCGACGGCGCGACCTTTGTCGAGCGCATCGCGCAGGCATTGAGCGCTATCGCGCCTTGCGTCAGTCTCGTCAGCGCGCGGCCCGATAGCGCCGACTTGAATCTGCCCGTTGTGCCCGACGTGTTTCGTTCGTGCGGTGCGCTTGGCGGCTTGCATGCGGCGCTCAAAGCCTGTCGCGCGCCTTGGGCGGCTGTGGTCTCTTGCGATCTGCCCTTTGTAACCGGCGCACTGCTGCTGCGGCTTGCGACTTTCACGGCGCTTGATTGCGACGCCGTCGCGCCGGTACAAAGGGACGGTCGCGTCCAGCCGCTCTGTGCGCTCTACCGCTCGACTGTCTGTTTCGCGCGCGCCGAGCAGTTGCTCGCAGACGGCGAACTACGCCCGCGTGTGCTGCTGCAACAAGTCCGCACGCGCTTCGTTGTGCCGGATGAGTTAAATGATTTGCCGAATGATGATCTCTTATTCTTAAACATCAACACGCCGGCCGACTTCGCGCAGGCACAAGAGATCATAGAGCAACGGTCGGAGAGCAAGCCATTAAGTCATTGAACCAATGACGCAATGATTCGATGATTCAAGCAATTATCGCTTTCAACATACCCACGCATCCTTCATAATTGCCCCCAATGGCGAGGCGACGAAGAGCCGGACGAAAATTGCTGGGCCTGTTCCTGCCCGTTTTGCTGGTGCTCCTAATCGGCATGTGCGGCTGGATGTGGTGGGTCGTCTCGGCGGTCGCGCACCCACCGCATCACCCTTACCTCGTCACGCCCGACAAATACTTCATCCCGATCAAAGCGACCGACGAGCACTGGCATAACGAGGACGGGACGGAAGCGCGCGGCTGGTTGCTGCGTGGCGCAGAGGGCGCGCCTGCGGTCGTGCTGCTGCATGGCTACGGCGCGGATCGTTCCTGGCTCTTAAATCTCGGCGTCAAGATCAACGAGACGACCAACTGCACTGTGCTCTGGCCAGACCTGCGCGGACATGGCGAGAACCCTGCGGTCAGCACCACCTCGTTCGGCACGCGCGAAGCGGCAGACGTGCGCGCCGCCGTCACTTTCCTGCGCGCGCTCAAAACGCAACAGGGTCGCACGCTTGTGGGTCAGCGCATCGGTCTCTACGGCGTCGAGTTGGGCGCATACGCGGCGCTGCTCTTCAGCGCGCAAGCGCCGACGGACGCGCGCCCGCAGGCGCTCGTGCTCGACTCGCCGCCCGCGTCGCCCGATGACCTGCTGCGCGCCACGATTCAAGCGCGCACTGGTCTCAACAATAGCTTCGCCCAAGCCCTCGCACGCTTCGGCGCGCGCGGTTACTTCCTCGGCAACTACGGCAACGCGCCCTCGTGCGCGCTCGCCGCCACGCTCACGGACGAGCACGTGCTGCTGTTGACCGGCACGGATGCAGGCTACTTGCGCGAGTCAACCGTCGCGCTCGCGCAATGCTTCCCCGCACAGGCGCAGGTGCAACTAATTGACAATCTCCCGCTCACGGGTCGCAACACGGCCTCTGCGCCCGGCGAACAGGGCGAAGCCTACGACCGGCGCGTGATTGATTTTTTTGATCGCGTGTTACGGGCGCAACGATAAAATTTTATTGACAGTTTATTGGCGACAGGCGTAAGGTCTGCTCGTTTTACGCGCTACCGATTCGTCAGGGGATTTCCTTCGCCGGAATCCCGCGAGAGACGACAGCCCTTTGCCATAAAGAATCTTCGCCGCGAAGCTGCACGTCAAAGCGCAGCAATTATCAACGTGGCATACGGCGCAGAGCGCGGCATCAACTCGAACCGTCACCGTCTAGGAGTTGCAACTATGATGCGCCTCACCCGTGTGAGACTCTCCGCCGGTCTTTTGCTGACGTTGCTGGCCGCCTCGTTCTCTCTTCCGCTAGCATCTTCTCGCGCAGCTAGACCACACGCGCAACCCAAGGCGGAGACCCGACCGACTGTGCCCGCAACGCAACAGTCGGAGCAACCACCTGATGTCATTCTCGCCGCGCCCTACTGGTCAACCGCCGACGGCTTCGTCTCCACTATCGAGATGAAGAACTATCACGTCACCAACCCACTGACCGTCACGCCCGTACTGCACTTGGAGCACGGATGGCAAACCGTTGCCGTTAACGGGCATCTTCGGCGGGCTGAAATTGACGGAAGCGCCGGGCGGCAGGCATTTCCTGATCGATGCGGTGGTCTATAACCCGAAGACGGCGACCTGCGCTGCCTGCGGTTATGGCTGTGTATATCCGCGTTCTCTCTTCTTTCCCGGCGCAGCGAGCGGTTATATTGTGACACCCAGTCAGACAGGCGACCCGCTATTAGTGAGCGCGCATATGTGCGACGGCACGACGCAGCCGGGCTGGGAATGTGAGTGCGACTTCTCTAGCGACGACCCAACTAAAGGCATTCTTCCTGCTTTCTATACAGATGGACAGGGTGCATTCTTGATCAAGAATTTGACACCCGGAACATATACGGTGCAGGCTTCTAAAGAACAAGATGGCTATCCCGAAACTGATTCTCCTTTCCTCTCTGGCCCTACAACGCCTCCGCGAGTAAGTGTCTATGACCAGCAGATTACAAGAGGAGTCACAGTTCAATTAGGGCCAAAGGTGTCTCGGCTAGTTGGGCGAGTTGTGGACGCTACAACTCATAGATCAATTAACAATGCGAAAATAATTATTAGTCGTGTGGATAACCCAACGATTAAGGCTGTGACTGATCTTGATCAGTCGGAGGCGAAAGTCTCACCTAATATTCGGATTCCCGCTGCGGCAAAGACGAGCGGGACATTTAATATTCTGGTTCCATCCACAGAAATTAAGATCAATGTGTCCGCTCCCGGCTATGAGGACTGGTATTACAATGAAGGCAGCTCGAAAGAGAAGCCCGACATACTATATTTACCGCCTAGCACAATGAAAGAGTTAGTTATTCGCCTCCGACCGATTAACAAATAAAGTCGAATCAGCCGGCAAACGATTAAGTTAACGCATCTGCGCGACTACGAGCGCGGTCGCGTCGTTGTCGCCGATCACTTCTGTGGTAAGCCAAGGATAGCGCGTCAACTGTCTGACGTATTCGACCGGCACGAGGACGAGCACAGCGCCGCCATGCGCTTGCGCCACAGCAGCGACCTCGCCCGCACCTTCGAGTTTGACCGGCTCGCCCTGCTCATCGTAAGCAAGCCGGCCTGCGCCGTAGAACTCGGCGGTGCGCTCGATTGCGTGCAGACAGTAAATCGGCTCGTTCGCGTAGCCGCGCGCACCGGCTTGTTGCAATAAGTCGCGCACAGACTCGCGCCGGGCCACAGGCGCGAGCGCGCAAGCCACGATGATGACAACCACGCCGAGCGCCGCCGCCAACGTGCCCCACGCGCAGAATCTTCGTCGTTGCGGCCACGCGAGCGCAAGGAGGCCCACGAGGGTCGGCGGCGCGGCGACGAACGAAGCGCATGTGAGACTGACTGCGTGCGTGCGTGACACGTAGCCGATGACGCATGCGGCGAAGATTAGCAACAACAAGCCGGTCGCACGCATCGTCGCGCGTTCACATGCGCCGCGCAGATAGTTGAGCAACGGCTCGCCTGCGAGCAGCGCCGCGCCGGGCAATGCGGGCAGGATGTAGCCCGGCAACTTCGAGCCTGAGAGCGAGAAGAACGCGACGGGCACGACGACCCATGCGAGCGCGAGCAAGCGTAGCTTGTCCTGCGGTTCGTCGCCGCGCCAACGCCAATGACGAGCGCGGATGAGCGCCGACACGAGAAAAGCCGTCCACGGCAACATGAGCGCCGCGAGCACCGGCAAGTAAAAATAGAATGGCTGCGGGTGGTGGTACTTGTTCGAGACGTAGCGAGCGAAGTGATGTTGGATGAAGAACTCGTTGATGAATGTCCAACCGTTGCGCGCGATGACGGGCGCGTACCAGAGACCCGCGACCGCGAGCGTGAGCGGCACGCCCCACAACAGAGTCGGCCACACGCTCGGCCATCTGCGGCGCAACAGGTAATAGAGTCCGACCACACCGACCGGCAGCACGACGCCGACCAAACCTTTCGCCAACAGCCCCGCGCCCATCGCCGCGTAAAAGCCTGCGAGCAGCCAACGTCGGCGGCGCTCGTCTCGTTCAACTTCGGCGGCGCAGAAGCACGCGAGCGCGCACGTCACGGCGCACGTGACGAAGATGTCGAAGTTCACGGCGCGCGCGAAGACCATCACACCCGAACAGGTCGCGGTCACGCCTGTCACAATCAATTTGAACCCGCGCAGACTCGCGCCCGCCGCAGTCTCGATCCGGCCCGCGAGCCAACCCGCGATGAGCACGGTCAACAGCGCCGCGCACAGAGCGCCCAAACGCGCCGGCCATTCCGCGACGCCGAACAACTTGTAGCTTGCCATCGCCGCCCAATAGACGAGCGCGGGCTTCTCAAACCACGTGTGCCCGCCGAGCGTCGGCGTCACCCAATCGCCACGCTGAAACATCTCGCGCGCCACTTCGGCGTAACGTGGCTCGTCTGAACCGACGAGCGGCGCGCGCCCCAACCCGAAGCTATAACTGAACGCACACAGCACAATCAGCAACAGCCAACCGCGCTTGGCAAGCGTTAAGCCTTGCAAGTATAGTCACCCCGAAACAGTGTTCAGTTGTCGGTTTTCAGTTGTCGTTAATTCCCGCCCTGAATTTGCGAGTATCAGCGATGCGGCAGCAATGTTCAAATCGCCACGTACAAGCTAGCGCGGCAGCCACAACAACAAACTGAAAACTGAGAGCTGAAAACCGAAAACTGAAAACTGATCATGCGTACCGCAGTCATCGGCACAGGTCATCTCGGCAGACAGCACGTGCGCTTGCACGCGGCGCTTGCGGCTGAAGGGCGCGTCGAGTTCGTTGCCGCTTGCGATCTTGATGAGACAGTTGCGCGCATGGTCGCCACCGAACGCGGCACTGATTGGACGTGCGATTGGCGCACGCTGCTCGGTCGCGTTGATGCGGTCAGTCTGGCCGTGCCGACCGAAGTGCATGCAGAGATCGCCTGTGCGCTCTTGCATGCGGGCGTGCACGTGCTCGTCGAGAAACCGATTGCGCGCACGCTCGCCGAAGCGGACGAGATGATCGCAGCGGCCGAACAAAGCGGCGCGACCTTGATGGTCGGGCATCTCGAACGCTTCAATCCGGCGCTCACGGCCCTCAGCCCGCATGTGCGCGGCCCCATCTATTTTGAGATTCATCGCGTCGGCGAGTTCACCGCGCGCTCGCTCGACATAGACGTGGTGCTCGATCTGATGATCCACGATCTGGACATCGTGCAATGGCTCGTCGGCGAAGAAGTCGCAGTGACGGACGTACGTGCGGTCGGCTTGCCGATCCTGACTGATCGCGTTGACGCGGCGAACGCGCGGCTTGAGTTTGCGACGGGCGCAGTCGCCAACATCACCGCTTCGCGCGTCGGCACGGAGAAGATTCGCAAGATGCGTTTCTTCCAACCGCATGACTATGTCGCCGTTGACTACGCCACGCGCCACGCCTCAATCAGCAGTCTCGCGCCGCCGACCGACCTGAACGCACGCCCCGGCGTCAATACGCGCCACTTGGAGATCGCCGACATCGAACCTCTGCGCGCCGAAATCGAAGCGTTCATTCATGCCGCCGAGACACATAAGCCACCGCCCATTCCCGGCGCGGACGGTCGCCGCGCCCTCGCCCTCGCACTTCGCGCCCTCGAACGCATCCATGAGAAGGCTGCGAAAGTTGGCGTGCGCACTGTGAGGTAAAAGATGCTTAACTTTTTGGCCGCCGGAAAACTGAAGCGCATAGTTCGGTTCGCTGTTGTGCTAACCAGCTTGATTTTTTCAATCAGCGGCTCCGCGCAAACAACTGATAATCCCGTCCCGCCTGCGGTTGATAGTAAACTCAACCGGCCTCTGCCCAAGACGAAGAGTTACGCCAACAAGTCGCTGCCTAAGGTCATCGAAGACTCGCTCTTTTTCAGCCAAGTGCCGGGCGGCGTAGCCTACTTGCCGAAAGATCAGAATGAGTTGATTTTCAACACGACCTTATCGAACCCAACCTATCGCGACGTGTTCAATGCCATCGTTGCGGCCGATCCGAGATACAAATGGGAAGTGATAGATGGCACGATCAACTTTGTGCCGGTCAACAACTATCCTGAGCTATTGAACACGCCCATCTCCGAGTTCAAGGCGGAAGATGCGCATAATGTTCAACTGCTCAGCGCGCTTGAGCAGTTGCCTGAATTGCAGCAGCGCGCGAAAGAGCTTGGCTTCTGCACCGCCGATTGTCCGAGACAGGCGAGCAGTGTGCGCCTGAGCAGCGCCACGCTCGTCACGATTCATTGCGAGAACATGACCCTGCGCGACGTGCTCAACTTGATTGCGCGCGCCAACGGCAATGCTGTCTGGTCTTACACGGAAGAGACGCGCGCCGGGAAAAAGTTTTTCCATCTCAACTTCCCTTCGTGGTGAGCAACTGCTCGGCCTGACCAACCCGCGCGTGAATCAATCTGAACCAAGCATCAACGCACTACTCGCCGCCCGCATCGAAACGGGCGACTTCCCTTCCGCCGTCTATCTCGTCGCCGAGCGCGGGCGCGTACGCTTCTGTGATGCGTTGGGTGCTGCGGTGCGCGTGCCTGCGCGGCATCCGGCGACGCTCGACACGATCTACGACCTCGCGTCGCTCACAAAACCGCTCGTCACCGGCTTGCTCTGCGCGCAGTTCATCGAGCGCGGCACGCTTGCGCTTGAGCAGCCGGTCGCACACTACCTGTCCGAGTTCGACCATGCGGACAAAGCAGGCCTCACTGTGCGCCAACTGCTGACGCACACATCTGGCCTGCCCGCGTGGCGACCGCTCTATCTGCTCACGAACAACCGGCGCGAGCGGACGCTTGAAGTGATCGCAGCGCTGCCGCTCGAATATGCGCCGGGCACGCGCGTCGTCTATAGCGATCTCGGCTTCATCACTTTGGGCCTGCTCGTCGAACGCATTGCGGGCGCGCGTCTCGCCACTTTAGCGCAACAGGAAATCTTCGCGCCGCTCAAACTGCAACGGACATTTTTCAATCCGGCGCAGGCCGCGCAGACCGGCATCGCCGCTTGCGAGTCTGCGGGCAACGCTTACGAGCGCGAGATGTGTAGCAACGAGGCGACGCGGCAAGAGACGACGAACGATGAAGGAAGCGGCGAACAATTTTTTCGCGCCTATCCGATCTGGGGCGAGGTGCACGACGGCAACGCTTATTTTCTCGGCGGCGCAGCCGGCCACGCCGGTCTCTTCTCAACCGCGCGCGAAACCTGCGCCCTCGCCGCACAGTTCATCGCCCCGCGCACACGTCTGCTTAAACCCGACACCTGCGCGCTCTTTCGCACCAACATGACCGCCGGCCTCAACGAAGCGCGCTCGTTCGCTTGGCAACTCGCCGCAACGCCGGACTCGACAGCGAGCGCGGCGCTCCCGCCCGACAGCTTCGGTCATCTCGGCTTCACCGGCACGAGTTGCTGGATAGATGCGAGTCGTGAGCGCATCTTTATCTTGCTCACAAACCGCACGCACGCACGCGCCCTGCCCTTCGTCAACATCAACAGCACCCGCCGCCAATTTCACGCGCGCGCCGTCGCTGCGCTCGAACGCGCGCACGACCGTTGAATTGCTTGTTCAATTCTTCCATACAGGTGTGTGCGCCACTCAAGCGAGTTTCATTGACGGCCGTTTCATGTCTGGTATAGCATGCGCCCGCTTCTTGTTGTCATCGGTATATTCTCAACATGATCGCTGGCGTGCTGAGCGCTACCATTCTCATCAAGCAGGTCACAACTGAAGTCTTAGCTTTGCATTAGGCAGATGTTGCACTCGTATTCGATAGTCCACCATCTAATAACATTTGGTCACGGAGGCAAACGTGATGCTACCCACCGCCCGTCGCCGCGCTCTTCATACTTGAAATACGGCCGACGTTGTATAGCATCGGCGGCGAACACTTCGACGTTGCTCCCTTGACCGTGGAAGGGAACTCTTTTCGCATGGTTGATATGCGCGAGTGAGTGGCCGCGGCCGGCCCGCAATTTCAGGAAGGCAGTGTCCAGATTTTCCATCACGGTCGCGACCTCGTGCTGGGCGCGCAGGTCTTTATTACTGACGAGGCGCGAAGCCTCAGCTTCGAGGAGAAACTGGTTGAGCCAGTTACGTTCAAGTCTTCAAGGCTGGAAGGGCTATGGTGGCTCCCGGGCCCGCGCGGCAAGGTGCTGCTTGCGGTATCGAATGTCATGAATGCGCAGACCTCGGCAACCATCACTGTGCACGGCGAGAGACCGACAAGAAACACGCAAACTTTGATTTCGCTTGCGCCGCATGAAACGCGCGTGCTTGATGTGCAGCGTGACCTGACGGGCCATGAGCAGGGCGCAATAGCTCAATTCGGGGGCATCTCTATCACACATTCTGGTATCAATGGTGCCGTCATCGCTCGCGGCTTCGCGCTGGATGCTGACGCAGGCTACTCGCTTGCGGTGCAGTTCTCCGAGCCGGCGGCTGCAAAATCTTTGAAGCTACAAGGGGCCGGCCTGCGCGTCGGGCAAGCAGGCGGCAGTCGGCTCTCGCCTGTCTTCATCACGCGCAATGTCGGAGATGCTACGACGACAGTAACTGGACGGCTGCCTTTTACAGCCGCTAACGGGAGCGTGTCGAACATCGCTTTGCCAGAACTCAGATTGGCACCCGGCGAGATGTCTGTCGTTGATGCTTCGCAAGCGGTCAGGGCCGCCGGACTGACGGGCGATACCGATTACACGGGTGTGGAGTTCGAGTACACGGGCACGCCGGGGAGCGTCACGATTACAGCCCTCAGCGTCGGGCAGGATGGCAATCAAGTCTTCCGCGTGCCGCTCTGGGACATTGATGCTCAGCGTAGTTCTACAGGCGGCTATCCATGGTCTGATGACGGGCACTCCTCGACGACTGTCTATATCAAGAACACGGCTGAACACGCGCAACGTTATTTTCTCGAATTGGGATACCCCGGCGGCGTCTATTCCATCGGAGTCAAGACGATTGAGGGCGGGCAGACCATGTCGTATGACCTGCGCAAGTTGCGCGACGAGCAAGTGCCGGGTGCTCATGGAGAGATGATTCCATTAGATACCAATGCCGGACAGATTCATTGGTCGAAGGTCGGGACAGAAGCAGGCGTGATAATCGGTCGCGTCGAGCGGGCAGACACAGTGCTTGGCGTGAGCAGCAACTACGCCTGCGCAAATTGCTGCAACGACAATCCCACCGACGCTCGCGTGACCCCATCAAGCGCCGATGGGGTGGTCGGCGGCTCACAGACCTTTATAGCCACGCAGCGACTGGGGGACTGTTATGACGGGGGGTCGGCACCGATGGAGGTGGACGATGCTACGTGGCAAAGCAGCGACGAAGGCGTGGCGAGCGTGTCAGTCGGCATGGCGACGGGCCAGGCTCCGGGCACTGTTACGATCACGGCGCATTGGTGGGCAACAAGCTACACCTATCGCTTTGGCGGCATAGAGTTCGGGGATTATGGCGAGCTAGGCGGCTCTGGCTATTGTGAGATGGGCAGCACTGAGATGAGCGCCACGGCCACCTATAAAGTTTACCAGATTACCATCAAGCAAGATGGGACAGACATCACGAATACGTCACATGATGTGATTGTCGGTCAGCAGATTAACCTTGTGGCTGAAGTGAAACCTGCTGGCACGACAATTTCTAGTCAGCAATGGACGATACCGGGCAATCCTATTGCTAATTACGCAGTTAATTTTACTTGTGAGACTTGCGCGACAAGCGGGACAGTCACGCAGTTATCATCATTAAATAGCTCGTCTGAAACTTTCTATTGGTACACTGGTGGAGATAATCGCCAAGTGCAATACTCTGCAACTATTAACGGTCAACAATATTCGGCAACGGCCACATTCAACGTGAAAAGACCGACGGCGCAGGTGCTGGCGACCACGCCCGGAAGCGTTGCCGCAGACCAAGCCGATGGCTTCTGGGCACTACATTTTGGCGTACCCGGCCTCGGTAACGCTCATGGCATCAATTTTTCGATCCAAAGTCTCACTATCCCCACTGGTTTCTCTGGCACAACTGAGTGGGTTCAATTAGTAACGAACAGCACTCGCACAGCGCAGCTTAATACTGGCCCACAACAGACACTACAAGGGTCTGGATTAGATACCCTCTATCCTTATGACACTGGCAACAGTACCGACGATTCACCTGCACAAGGCCTTGATTGTGACCACTACTCGGCCTACACAGTTAACGACCAATTCACAATGTGGCTGATGTTTAAGCCTTCCACTACGGGGGCCATCTACGTCCCTCTGAGAAAGGTAGATTGGTCGTAGAATGGTACAGCGAACAGATTTTTCTGTAGTTGGACACTTGGTTCCATTAGTGGTCACTCTAATAATCCAACTGACGCTGATGCAACCACATTCCCGCAATGGACTACTAATATAAACCAATCCAGTTTCCAATGAGTTGTAAGTAAGGTTTCCTGAGGGGATCAATGAGACGCCAATTTATTAGTATATTGCTGGCTCTATTTGCGACGTGGCCTCTGCCGGCTTTGGGTGGGCAAAAAAGTAGAGCGCATAAGAAGCCGAAAAGTAACATGGCCGATACAACACAAATTTCAGGTGTAAAGCTCACAGCAGATCTGAATTATGAGCAGTTGAAAGAAGGCGAAACTTTGTTACTCACAGTCTCAATTAAGAACAACTCTAAACAAGCAATTAGTTATGTTGATAGATCGGCTTCAGCCGATTTCAAATTAGATATTAGAAATGAACGTGGAATACAGGTTGGACTGACAAAATTCGGGCAAAATTTTTTTAGCTCAAGAGCGTATTATCGGGTCGTCACTACTAGATTAGAACCCGGCCAAGAACGCCAATATGTGATTGAAGTAAATAAGCTATATGATATGGCGGCGAAGGGGGATTATTCCATCGTTGCTTCGCGCACTGTTCAAATTCCAAGTAGGAATAGTATTGTTGTAACTCGGTCAAGTGCAGTTAAAGTGAAAATAATATAGCTTTCAGTTAGCTGTCAGTCATTCCTATCTAACTGTAATATACCGCATAGCTAACTCTAAGCAGTCGGAGATCACAACGACTACCGAATTCGATGTAGTGTAGTGACGGGTAAACACTTCCTTATGAGGAAGTGCTACAGACGGCAGTTCGCAAACCTTCACAACCGCTCGGCGACTGCGGAAGCCGGTATAAAATTCCCGGCAACGATTGCACGCTTTCACCCTTCTCAATGTGTAGTAAGATGTGTGCGGCGTTCGCGCCCGTCACCCTTGCGTGTTTTGCATCAGATGTCGCCGTCTAGTCGAACGAAACTGCTCGCTTGCTTGTGCGCGCCCCTGCTTGTCTGCGCGCCGTTTGCACACGCGCAAGTTGAGACGCGCCCGCGCCGCGCCCTCGATAGCAACTCAAACACGACTTCGACCAGTCCACCGTTTGAGATTACAACCGCGCGGCTTAATAACGAGCCAACGATCCGCATCGGCTTGGTCACTTCAGCGCGCTCGGTCACGATCTCAACTGCCGCGCCCGCGCTCAATGTCACATCAGGTACGAGTGAAAACGAGCCGCCGCAGACGCTCGCGGCCGCGCGCGTGCGCATCGAGCCGCGCGTGCTCGCGCCGTTGCCGACGGAGAGCGCGAACGAGATGTTTCGGGTTGAGATCGCAGTCATCGAATCGGCTGCGGCAGCCGAAACGGTTGCGCATGACGTGCGCGCATTGACCGGCGCAGAGCCAAGCGTCGTGCACGATGCGCCGACGAACGCATGGCGCGTGCGTGTCGGGCCGCCCGTTGCGCGCGCCGAGGCTGAAGAGTTGCGCGGGCGTTTAGAAGAGGCGGGCTTCGCGGCCGTCTCCGTCGTTGGCGAGAGTTCACCGCCCAACAATACGCAAAAGATCAATACCAACGATCAACGTGCAGCGCAAAGCAGCGGCTCACAGTTCAAGGACACACGTGCGGTTGTCAACAATCGTTCAAGCAACAACACGGGCGCGAGCGGCAACACACACGCGAGCGGCAACGTGCGACTAGCTGCGCGTGTCTCGCCGCCGACGCGCGGTCTTGTCGTCTATGCGGCGGGCGCGGGTGCATTGATGGATGCGCGTGCGCCGGTCTTGTTCGCGTCGCCGGACGAACAGAGCGCGCCAGTGCGTTTTAATGAGAAACCCTATCGCGGGCGCATCGAAGTCTTCACGAATCTTAATGGTTCGTTGACGGTGGTGAACGTGATCGGGCTTGAGGATTATGTGCGTGGGGTCGTGCCGAACGAGTTGTCGCCGGGCGGTTGGCCCGCGCTCGAAGCTTTGAAGGCGCAGGCGGTCGCGGCGCGCACCTATGCCGTCAGTCATCGCGGGCAGTTCAACGCCGAAGGTTTCGATCTGTTGCCAACCACACGCTCGCAAGTTTATGGCGGCCTGAGCACGGAGCAGCCGCTCTCTACGCGCGCCGTCGAAGAGACGCGCGGCATCATCGCCACCTACAACGGCGAACCGATCAATGCGCTCTACACTTCGACCTGCGGCGGGCGCACCGAAGACGCCGAACAGATTTTCGGCGGCGCGTCTGTGCCTTACTTGCGCGGGCGCGAATGCACCGAGACCGTCGAACAGACGCGCGCCGCCTTCGCGTCATTCACCATTCAAACCACGCGCGAGCCATTCAACCCGCACACGGCCGAGCATGTCGCAAGCGCGCGCGAGGTTGCGCTGCTCGCCGTGCATGGCTTCAGACCGAACGTGCGCCTCACAGACGAATGGCTCGACGCGAACATCATTAACGAAGAAGCGCGCGCGCTCGTCGAACTCGTCGCCCGCCTCGCGCATCACACTTCGCCCATCGTCACGAACGACATGGTGCGCCCGCCCGCGTTTGCGACCGCGCTCGCGCTTGCGCTCGACGGCGAGAGCCGCGCAGATGTCTTGCTCGACAACGCAGACGTGACCTATCTGCTCGCCTTCCGCGATGCAGACGAGATACCCGCACCCAATCGGGCCGACGTGGCCATGCTCTTGCGCGACGGTCATCTGAGTCTTTTGCCCGATGCGACGCTGCACCCGCGTCAACCGCTCGCGCGCGCCCGCGCCATACACGCCGTCGCGCACGCGCTCGAAGCGCGCGGCTTGCTCAGCTTGCAGAGATCAAACGCGCGCCCATCCGCTAATGGCGCGCTCATCATTCGGCCCGCTAAAGGCGCAGACCGCGCGCTCACTTTGAGCGGCGACGCTTATCTCTTTCGCGCCTTCGGCGAAACTTTGTATCCGGTGCGCTCTCTGAGTCTCGTCGGCGGCGAACCCATAGTCTTTCACACAGACGCGCGCGGCGCGGTTGATTACTTGGAAGCGCGCCCTGCTCCGAACGGCGCAGCGTCGGATCGCTTCTCGCCCTATGCGAACTGGACGACCACGTTGAGCGCAACGGAAGTCGGCCACCGGCTCGCGCGCAGCACAGGACACGTCGGCGCGGTCACAGACCTGCGCGTCGTCGCGCGCGGCATCTCGCGCCGTGCCCTTGACTTGGAAGTCACAGGCACATCGGGCATGGCACACGTGCGCGGCGGTCGCATTCGCTCAGCCTTAGGCTTGCGCGAACAACTCTTCATCGTGGATCGGCGCTACGACGAGAGCGGGCGCGTCGTCGGCTTCACCTTCACGGGTCGCGGCTGGGGTCATGGCGTCGGCATGTGTCAGGTCGGAGCTTATGGACTGGCGCGCGCGGGTTGGAGTTACGACAAGATTTTGAAGCACTATTACACAGGGATCGAGTTGACCAAGCTTTATTAGTTTCCCATTGAACTGCTCTTCACATCTGCTCGCAATTCAAACTCAATTCACCTGCACAGCATCGCCAGCTTTTAGCGCGGCAGGATAGATGATGACGCGCTCGCCTGCGGCGAGGCCGGAACTGATCTCGACTTGATCGCCGGCCGTTGAGTTGATCCACACGTCGCGCGCGGCACAACGGTCGCCGTCAACGACGAAGAGGGTCGCGGACGCGCCCGCGCGCGGTTCGCTGTCTATGGGAAAGACCGAGCGCGGCAACCAGATCGAAGCGGCGGCAGACGCGCGCGGGATATGTACGTTGACCGAGAGGCCCGGCTTCAAACCCGCGCCGCCAATCACGTCCGCCAGATAACCGAAGGTGCTGCTCGTCGCATCGGCGACCGGGTCAACACGGCGGATGCGTGCCGCCGCGATCAGGCGATTATCAGGGAGCGACAGGCTGACCACACGCCCCACTCCTAAAACGCTTGCGCCCGTCTGCGGCACTTGGAACTTGACCGTCAAAGGTTCAAGCTGCTCAATCTCAAACAGCTTGTCGTTTTTGACGATGCCTGTGCCCGCGCTCACGTAGCGGTGCGTGATGACGCCCGCGCGCGGCGCTGTGACGACGCTCTTGGCGATCTCAAGTTTGACGGCCTCGACGCGCGCCTGCGCGGCCTTTGTCGCAAGACGCGTCTTTTCGTACTCGCCCGATGAAGCGTCGAGTTGATACTGCGCATGTTCGACCTGCGCTTTGCTGGTGATGCCTTCTTTCGCGAGTTGCTGCTCGCGCTCAAGCTCGTTGCGGTTGACTTGCACAAGCGCTTTGTACTGTCCTTCTTCAAGCTGCAAGCGTTGCACTTCAAGTTCAGCCTGACGCAGTTGCGCCCGCTCGTCGTCGTCGTTGAGGCGCGCGAGCACTTGCCCTTGCGCGACGCGCTGCCCTTCGTTCGCCTGTACTTGCAACAGGATGCCATCGCGTTGCGCCAGCACGAGCGCGGTCTGCTCGACAGCGAGCGCCGCAGGGATCAACAGATCGCCGCCGACTGAAGCCGAGCGCGCTTCGATAACGTTGACACTGATAGGCGACGCGGCGACGGGCGACGCAGTGGGCGCGGCTGCATTCGCGGTCTTCGTCTTTGAACTAGCGCTGCAACCGGCGCACAGGGCGCAGGCGAGCGCACACAAGAGGAAGGCGAGCGTGCGTGTGTGGTTTAAATATCTATCCCAAAGCATGAGCTTGATCATTCTTCCGCGCCGGCCGCTTCGACGACCGGCTCTGCTTCTTCGTCGGCGGCTTCACCGGCGACCACTTCCAACAGCGTGTAGCGCACGCGCGCTTTGCGCCGCCGCTCGGTGAGCCAGTTGGCGAAGAGCTGCGCCTTGACGGTCTCGCGCAGCGCGGCGTCGAGCGTCGCGCGTTGTTGCGTCTCAACTTTGACAAGCAGCCAACCCCGATCGCTTTTGAACGGGCCGAGGACAGCGTTGGCTTGCGCGCCAAAGACGGCCGCTTCCACTTCTGCCTCCATGTCGGGCCGGCGCACTAGCCCAGCATAACCGCCCGCGAGTCGGGTCGCATCGTCAAGCGAAAACTGGCGCGCGAGCGTGTGAAAATCCGCGCCGTCTTCGGCGATCTGCGCGCGCAGTTCGCGGGCCACGTCTTCGTCTCTGACGACGATTTGCGAGATGGCGGCCGTATCGTAGTTGAGCCGGTTGCTGGCAAAGTATTGTTCGATCTGGCCAGCGACGACAGCTTCGCGCAGCTTGCGCTTGATAATCTCGTGGACGAGCAACGCTTCCCAATCTTCATAACTCAGGAAATGATTGGCCAGCCACGCCTCGGTCGCGTCCGCATCGAACAACTCGCGGGCGGCGCGGAACTCGTCGGCCGCTGCTTGTATCTCTTCGTCGGTCGCTTCAAGCCTGCGCTGCGCCGCAGCCTGTCGGACGAGCGCCGCATCAAGCGCGTCTTGGAGAAACTGCAAACGGCCCGCGAGCTTGGCAGGCAACAAGGCATCGGCGAGACTAATCTCCTCGCCGTTGACCTCAAGCGCGACCTGTTCGCTCGGGCTTGTCATGTGCGCAAACGATCTCTTGTCTCACCCGCCGCCCGCACTCCTAAGTTTGCGGAACGGCTCGAACAACAGGCTCAAGATGCTCTTGCGCTCGGTGACGATCTCGGCGGTCAAGGCGAGGCCGGGGCGCAAGGGCACGGACTTGCCTTTGGCGTTGATGCTCGTCTGTCGCGGCGCGATGGTGATCTTGTAGAACGAGCCGGCCTCTTTGTCTGTCTGCGCGTCGGGCGCAATGTCGCTGACCGTGCCTTCGATTGTGCCGTAGTCTTGAAACGGGAAGGCATCGAACTTGAGTTCGACGGGCAGACCTTGCTCGATGAAGGCGATGTCTTTGTTCGGCACTTGCGCTTCGACGAC
This sequence comes from Acidobacteriota bacterium, assembly GCA_003223935.1. Lineage (GTDB taxonomy): Bacteria > Acidobacteriota > Blastocatellia > Pyrinomonadales > Pyrinomonadaceae > QHXQ01. The sequence continues at coordinate 51,990 of QHXQ01000031.1, forward strand.
GAGCTTCGACGCCGATGGCGCGATGGTGGCGACCGTCTGGCCGGCTTCGAGCACTGTGCCGGGACTACGCACGCTGAGCGTCGTGATCGTGCCGCCGAACGGCGCGCTGATCGTCGTGTGGCGCAGAGACTCTTCGACCGAAGTGATCTCGCTTTGCAGCCGGGCGATGCGGCTCTGCTGTTCGAGCTTCTCTGTGGGCGTGCCCGTCACGAGCAGATGCCGCAGTTGTTGCTGATCGTCCGCTAGTTCTTCCTGCAACTTGCCAAGCCGTAGGCGCAACTCAGCACCGTCGAGTTGCACGAGCGGTTGCCCGCGCTCAATCGTATCGCCTTCTTTGACGAGCACCGTCTGCACAGGCCCGCCGCCCTGCGCCTGCACGGGTCGCACGTTGCCTTCGGGCACGAGCGTGCCGCGTGCCTCGATCACGACATCAATCTTACTGAGCCATGCCCAGACGAGCGCGGCACAGACGAAGCCGACGACGATGTAGAGCAGACCGCGCGCCGCCCACCAAGGCAGCGTCGCGATCACGTCGGAGACTTCGGGCGACCTGTCCAACTCCTGCGGCGGCGTGTAGCTCTGGCCGAGCGCGGCGAGATCAACCGTGTCAGTCGTATCGTTCGCTGGCGGGCGGGTGCTCATAACTTGTTGCTGATGCCGAGAAGTCCGGTCGGGCGGTACGCGCGCACATTCTACCGCCGTGCTCCCGTCTGTCAAAGTATTTGGCGCGCTCGGCGGCGGGCGCTTGCCCATGCAGGCAAGTCAGCGCCGATAAAGGCTACCTGCCGAACGAGAATCTTGCGGTAGTCGTGCACGCGCGATTCATGCATGACTACATAAACGCTCTAAGATCGAATCAACGTTTATGATGCTTAAGGCAAAGTTCGGGGAACAGCTTGCGGAGTAAGACCAAGCTAGCGCAGCTTAGCCAAGCCCTAGTGCGAGGGACTGTGTCACAATGCGCGGCGGCGCACGTCTCGACGGCTTACGTTGTATAGAGGCAGATGCGCGCACGCCGCTAGGGCGCATAGTCAGACTTAGCCTCTTGTTCAAATCAGGCTACTGCCCTGTCCGCATCACAGAGTGATACAGTGGCCGCGCCTTAAACAATCGCTGCACGCCCACGCAAATTAACTGTTTAAGGCGGCCTTCGCCCATGTCCCAATCACAAAGGCGGCAGTCCGTTTGCTAAGGGACTGCGCGACAGGTAAGGGTATGGATAAGTTACTTACAACCACAGAGCTTGTTTGTATCGCCCGGACAACTTTGGCGTGACTGTTTAGCATCCTCATAAGGGATGGCGACACCACCTTTGATCCGGCGGGCCTCGTTGCCAGTCAAGTCCTTGATCGTTTCTTTGTTAAGCTTCAACTTGCCGACTTTAACTTTACCTTTTTTCTGCTCTTTAGGGCCTGTAATCTTTTTAGCGACCATCGATTTGCTCCTTTCAAGTCTTTATACGGCTGCTGACAGTGGGGCGGATGTTAGCGTCAATAGATTTTGGATGCAAGAAAAGTTGTCAAGCAACGCCAGCACGCGCTTACTTCGCACGAGCAAGTTGCGACTCATAGAGCCGGGTCAGTAGATCGTAGAGCACGAGTTCTTGCTCTCGGTGCGCCGAACGCAACAGGCGGTTGGCGTGCATGTGTAAGTAGCTTTGCGCCAACTCCGGCAGCGTGTTGGTCAAACGCCCTGCACGCGCGCGAGTTTTGAGTTCTTCAACTACCGGCATGAGCCGCTCCGAGCGTTGGTGCAGCACATCGAGACCCGGTGACAGCGGATGCTCCGCGCCCGGCTGCGTACTCAAGAGTTCTTCCAGCCCACGCCGCTCTTTTCTGAGCTTATCGCGCAACTGTGCAAAGAGTCCTTTATCCGCCCGGAACTCTTTGGCGAAAGTGTCGCGCGTCCGCTTGAGCAGCGCACATTTGGCCGGCAGATCAAAGCCGAGGTCATCTAGCAAAAGGTTCATGCCGTACAGCGCCAGCCGCCAGCGTTCGTCCGCGCCCGCGTCGCCCGGTTCAAGCATCTCCAGAATTTCCAGCGCGGCTTCACTATCAATTTGAAAAAGCCGCTCCGCCAATTCTATGCCATGCGCGCCGCCGTAGCGTTCGACCTCGCGCACGTAAGTATCGAACTGCACGCGCCAGATGCGCCCGTCATCGAGCAGAGGCGCGATGGCTCGCTGCAAAGCAGGCTGCACCAACTCATACAGCTTGTCGCGCGCGCCATGAAAGCGCAGGCGCAAGTGCCAATCCGGTTCGCTGTAGCGCAGGAAGAACCACAGATCGGTCGCGTCCGTCTCGTTCAACTCCGCAACGAGCGGCGACACAACCTCACATAGCACGCGGTCGGCCGTCGCCGTGCCCGTGTACAACTTCGCGTATAACCACTCGGAGCCGGGCGGGAAAGTGCGAAGGGCTGTGGGCTGTGGGCTGTGGGCTGAAGAGGAAACGCTGAGCGCGGAATGCGGAACGCGGAACTGTTCTTCATTCACCATCTCTTTTTCATCCCTTTTCTCAAACGGGATGATCAGTTCGTGGACGAACGGGCCTTCGGGGCCGCGAGCGCAGAGTTGATCGGGCGCGGGGTAGAGTTCCGTCAGCAAGGCTTGCTCGCGCTCGCGCACCAACTCGACGAACGAGTCCACGCTGAGCGCGTTGTCTAGATCAACCGGCAGCACGTTGTCGTAATCTGCGAGCGCGGACAGGCGCGGCAGTCTGCGCTTGGCGCGCCACCTTTGGACGGCGCGAAAGCGCTGCGCACCTTTGTCTGCGCCGAGCGCACGCAGTTCGTCTTTGCTCACCAGCCAGCGCGCAGGCTGTAGGATCAATCGGCCGGTCTTGACGCGCGGCAGGAACGGCGCGGCAGCAAGCGCGCCCCAGTTCCAACCCGCATCCCTGACAACCTCCTGATACTGGAGCGCGCAGAGAAATCTGTACACGCCCAGCCCCGACAAGCTGTAGTTATGCGCAGTCGTTAGGCGCGGAACGATCTCGCAGTTGAGGCGCGCGGAACGCAGACGCACGCGCTCGCCGCGCACGGAGATGTAGAGATCGGCAACGGGTATCTGCCAATCAAGCGCCGCGCCGGAGCGACCGAGATAAGGAATCTCATAAGCGCGCAGGACGGGCCGACAAAGAAAATTGCTCGCGCGCCCTTCGGGCAGATGCACGATCTCGGCAAAGATGGCGTCGGGCCGCAAAGCCTCTTCCGCGCGCAGGTGTCGCTCGACGTGCTGCCGCAACGTCTCGTCGCCATGACAAAATCGGCCCAACATGACCGCGCCGGATGGCCCCATCAGACCTTGTATGGAAACTAAGAACTCGCCTTGCGCCAACGCTTCGGGCGACGCGGCTGATAGCTTACACAAGACCATGAAAGCGTCGGGCAACGGCGGTTGTTCTTTGAAGCCCAACGCTTCAAGGTCGGCTTGAGCGAGTGTGATCTCCTGCGCGCCGGTGCGTAAGGACTCTTCAAGCTTGCCGAGCAGGAGCGAGCGGCGGCCGTCTGCCTGTACACTTTCTTGTCCGGGCGCAGGCGGAAACACGAGGTCTTTAAGTAGCGGCGATGTTTCGCTGCTCGCGCCGAAGCCAACCCCCATCTCTTCGTCCAACGCTTCGAGCAGAGGCAGCTCACGCTCTTCGTAGCGCGCGCTGAAAGCTTCGCGGAAGCGCGCCAACTCATCGCGTCCGGCGCGCGGCGTCAAGCGGTGCAGGATTTCCGCGCCGCGTATGATCTCACTCAAGACCGCGCCGCCCAGTGTGGCTTCGGGCGCAGGCTTGAACATATCCACCTGCATCAGACGCGCCGGCTCGACCGGCACGGGCAAACTCTCAAGCCGCCGCGCGACCGCGCGATAACGCTTCGGTTCGACGCCGACGCCGGCCCCGTCAATCTCCGCCAACTCTGCGCGCGTGCGCTCAAGCGTTTCGGCGATAGTCGCGGTCTCCGCATGCTCGCGCAACTGTTCGATGAACGGCGGCAAAGGCTCGCTGCCGGTGACAGGTAGAGCAATGTCCGGCACGAGCAACTGACTCGCGACCAACTCCGCGATGTATTCGTCCGCTTCAGCCGGTGAAATGTCTTCGGCGACGAGCGCGGCAGCCAAGACCGACGCACACGCGCCTGCGCTGGCGCGTGCGAGTGTGGCGGCGAGATAGTCTGTGTCTTCGACGGCGACCAGATGATACGAGCGGCCCTTGTCTTTGAAGCGCGTCTCGACGTAGCGCACGCGCCCGGCAGCGCGATAGATACTTGAATTTGGTTGGAAGCTGAAGAGGTCTCTGCGCGCAGGTTCGCGCGCCAAAGCGTCTGCGAGCGCGTAGAGATAGTACGCATCGAGGCGCGTGCGGCGTTCGTAGTCTGCGCGCCCTTTAATGCAGAGGTTGGTCGCCTCTCCGATTCGGCCGACCGAGCAACCGGCGAAGAGGCCGAAGGGTGTGGCGCGCCCCGTCATGCGCGTGAAGTAGCGCACGAGCACTTGTTCGATCTTCTGCCCGCGCTTCGAGTCGGGTTCGTCCGTCCAGAGGTGCAAGCGTTCGATGACGTTGGGCGCGGCGACGTAGATGGCATCGCACACTTCCGGGCGTGCGACGATTGATTTGAGGCGTTCGCGCAAGAGAGCGCGGTCGTGCTCAAGTGCTTGAGCAAGTTGTGTAAGATCGCCTTGCGTGCCGGGGGCGCTGAGTCCTTCGCTCCACTTGAGAAATTCGATGAAAGGAAGCAGCGGAGTGCGAAACGCGAAAAACCCGGACGGACGAAATCGAGTAGCGTCCTCTCGTTTCATCACAGGCAGTTGATTGCGATGGCAGTATTAGTCTGCAAGCAGTCGCCATTGTAGCCAGTACCAGCTTGCAAACCATCTCTCACCGCTTTTTGCTCCTTGCTTGAGCAAGCCCCTTACAGGAGTAGCTTCAAATTCGACATTAACACGCCCCTGCATAGGAACAATTGGCGCTGACCTGGTCCCCTTTTATCTGTTTCTGTTCGGTGCGGGTCAGTTCTTTGACCGTCTCTTTATTCAGCTTCAACTTGCCGGCCTTGACACGACTCTTCTTCGGCTGTTTCTCACCTGCGGTTCGCTTCTTTGATTTGGTGACCATGATTTCGCGCTCCTTTCAGATGTGTTTATTTGACGAGGTAGCCTTCGACTTTGCTTCAGCAGCGGCGATTCTACTCTTTGACGCGAGACTTTCAAACATATTTATGCTCGCTCAGCTCGATTCAGTCTTATGCGACGGGAATCGGAGGGGGCACTAAGCCAAACGCCCGGAAGCGAGACGAGCAGTATCCGATCCCACGCCGGCTCGACGTTCGTCGCGGCCGCGAGCAACGCTAGCGCGATGCCCGCCGCGCCTTCGAGTATGCCGACCTCTGCGACCCACTCGTCCGCGCCCGCTTCATTGCGCCGACGGGCAGCGAAGCCCGCGATGCCTTGCCCCGCGCGCCTGTGCGTTAGAGTCTGCGCGAACCAATAGCGCGCCGCCGCGCCCAACTCTTCGAGGCCCGTCGCTTGATACAGACGATTGAAGATATGTCCAAGCCCGGCCGCGCCGTGACACAAGCCCGCGTCACGCACGCCTGCGCTCTCAGGTGGACGTTGCGCCGCCCGCCGTGCAATCGTCAACGCTTCTCGCTCCCAAACGGCTTCGCCGACCGCGCGCGCCGCCACGAACAGAGCGGCCGCCACACCCGCATCGCCATAACACCAAGCGAGCCGGCAGTCGTCCGTTTCTGCGCCGAGGCTAAGCCAGCTTGAAAAGCTCGACTGCATGTCAGCGTTCAATCTTTGGCGCAGCAGCCAAGCGACAGCGCCGTCGAGCAGTGTGCGCGCGTGTTCGCGCGCCACACCAGCGGCACACACAGCGCCGAGCAGTGCGACGCCGCCGGGCATGCCATGTGCGAGACCTAAGTTGTAATAACCTGCGGGACACTGCTCTCGTTGATATTTAGGGAGCAGGTGTGGGCGCGTGTGCCAAGTGATGCCATCTGCGTTGTGCTCAGCCGTCTCCGCGAGTCGTTCAACTACGAGTGCGAGACATGCACGCGCCGACGCGCGCGGCAGACGCTCAAGCGCATAGACGCCGATGCCGACCAGCCCATTGATCAGATCGTAATCGCCGTCCCACGGCGAACAACTCAAGTAATCGAGCAGCGCGCGGTCAATCTCTGCGCACGGGTCTGCGGCGGCGTCCGTGTCCATGAGTTGCGCTTGCAGGTGCGCCGCCGTCCAAGCGATGCCGGTGAAGCCGCTGTAGAGCGACGACGACATCGGCGTGGCGGCCACGGCCGCGAACGCGCGCGCAAGAAACTGCGTCGCGTTCTCGTCGTCGTCTAGGCCCACGCGCGACAGATAAGCGCAAAGCACTGCAAGGCCCGACGTGCCGCCGGACAGCGAAGCGTCCTGTAATTCTGCTGAAGCAGGATCGGGCAACGCCGCGACGATCTCCTGCACCGCCGCGAGAGCTTGCGCCTTCAACTCAGACGCGAGCACCGGCCGCCAACATTGTGGCTGCACGGTTGCTGCGCTCTCAGTTGATACGTGCATGACAATACTTCAGCGCTGCGGCCGTTGACCCGTCTTCGCGCGATGAGTGCCCGTCGTTCCTTCACACGGCACAAGAAGCTTGAAGTCAACGAGCTTACGCACCAGCGCGCGATCAAGCTTGACGTCTCTTTCGGCGGCGATGGCGGCAAGCGCCTGCGCGACGGGGCGGCCGTCGAAGTAGGGTAAGACTTCAAGCAGTTTGTTTGGCAGTTCAATCGGATCGTAGCCGCTATAAGTGCTGATGGTGTTTGAGTCCGGCCCGAGCCGTAGGACGTTGAACACACCGACCTTGAGCGCCGCAGGCAACTGCTCCGAACTGATTTCGTCGTAAGCCTCGCGGGTCAGTTGCGCGAACAGTTGCAACTCAGGGCCGCCAAGCGCCAACACGTCGGCCCATGTCAAAGCACCAACGCATTGCGCACAGGCGCGATAAAACTCCGCTTCGCGGCCCGTCCATTCGCCCCATAGTGCGCGCTGCTCTTGTGGGTCTGCGACGCCGTCGAGCGCGTGCGCGCTGATGTTGTTGCGACTTGTCTGCACCGGCATAGGGAGCAGACGCCGTAGTGTCTCGCCTTTGAAGCCGAGTTCGAGCAGACACCAGTGCGCTAGGTTGCGTTCGATTCCCGTGAGCAGTTGTTCCAGCGAGCGCCAGAAGTTCATCCCCGTTGCGCCGCGCTCGAACTTGCAGAACCACGTCGCGCAGACGCCCGCGCGATGCGCCCAGACGCCGCAACGCCCGCCCGCTTCCTCCAAGTAATGCGGACAACGCAAAGTCAGACTCCGACCAAAGAGCGCGGCAGGGTTGTGTCCGTAGAGCACCGAGAAGTTCGGCGGCGCAGCGAGGCCGAGCGGCGTGACGCCCGCGCCCGCGCGCATGCGCGCCACGACAGTTGCGCGTCCGGCAGCAGCGGCCGGCTCTTCGTCTGCGAGGATGCGTCCGACCAGATAGTTCGGCAGCGCGGGGACGTAAGTGCAGCATTTGGTCTGCGGGCTGAAGAAAATTTCGTTGGTGTTTGGCTCGCGCCCGTCGGCGCACATCGCGCAGTTGTCGCAAGTCGCATCGCGCTCGTGCGGGATGGGGCCGGCGAGCAACTGCTCCAGCCACGCTGCATAGAGCGGCGGTAGCGGGCTGGTCGGCAAGACAGGAAGTTCACTCTTCATAGCATGTTTCTGTCGGAGATTAAGGTCGAGGTGGCGCGTGCTATAGCCACGCCGCCACGCACAAGCAGCCAGCAAGCGAGGCAGACTCTTCTTTACTTGACGGGCTTCAACCTGTGTTTCGGTCGCCTCATCATACGAGGCTTCGCTCCGTTTCGGTTTGGCCGGTTGCTTAACCCTCAAGCTGCTGGCTATTGAGATAGTAGTACATGCCCTTCTCTTCCATTAGACTGTAGTGATTGCCCAACTCAATGATCGCACCCTTGTCCATCACGACGATCAGATCGGCGTTGCGCACGGTCGAGAGCCGATGCGCGATGATGAAGGTGGTGCGGTCTTTGAGAATCTGATCGAGATTCTGTTGAATGGCGCGCTCGCTCTCTGTGTCGAGCGCGGAAGTCGCTTCGTCGAAGATCAGAATGCGCGGTTTCTTGAAGAGCGCGCGAGCAATCGCGATGCGTTGTTTTTGTCCACCTGAGAGACTCTGCCCGCGCTCGCCGATCTTCGTCTCATAGCCGAGCGGCAACTCCGAGATGAATTCGTGCGCGCCCGCAAGCATCGCCGCGCCGACCACCTGTTCGAGGCGCGCGTCCGGATCGCCAAACGCGATGTTCTCGCGGATCGTGCCGCTAAAGAGAAATATCTCCTGCGGCACGACGCCGACCTGTGCGCGTAGGCTGCTGATTGAGACCTGTTTGAGATCGTAGCCGTCAATGAAGATGCGCCCATCGTTCGGCTCGTGCAGGCGCAAGAGCATGTTGGCGAATGTGGACTTGCCCGAACCGCTCCGGCCGACAAGCGCGACCGTCTGACCGGGATAGATTTCAAGACTGATGTTTTGCAGCGCGTTCTTATCGGGCCGTGTCGGATAGCGGAACGTCACGTTCTCAAATTTGATGTGCCCACGTATGCGCGGGATGCGGATGAGGCTGGACTTGGTTATGTCCTCTTCAGGCTTCGCGTCGAACACTTCGTTCAAGCGTTCGAGCGCGATGTTGATCTCTTGAAACTCGCGCCACAGATCAATCAGACTCAGGATCGGGCGCGTCACATTGCCGACGAGCAAGTTGAACGCGACGAGTTGCCCGACCGACAATTCGCCTTCGATGACGAGATGCGCGCCGTACCAGAAGAGGATGACCGTGTTGAGCGTCTGCAAGATGTTGCCGATGGAATTCGCGGCCATGCCCGTGAGCGCCGCGCGAAACTCGACGTTCAGCGATTTGACGATCAGGCCCTCGAGTTTCCAACGCACGCGCCGCTCGGTCGCCGTCGCCTTCACCGTGCCGACGCCCGTCACCGATTCGACCATGTGCGAGTCGGCTTCCGCCGCCTTTGTGAACGTCTCGCGGTACTGCCGCCGCAGGATCGGCGTCAAGCCCAACGTCAACGCCGCATAACCGGGCATGAAGAGCAGCGCGACGAGCGTGAGCTTGACGTTGTAATAGAACATCAGCCAGAGATAGACGACGACCATCAGACAATCGAGCACGACTGAGAGCGCGCGCCCTGTGAGAAAAGCGCGGATGCGCGCGTTGTCGTTAAAGCGTTTGATGATGTCGCCAACCTTGCGCTCCTCGAAGTAGCGCATCGGCAGACTGAGGATGTGGCGATAGAAGTCCACGATCATCTGCATGTCTATGCGCCGGGTCGTGTGGACCAACAAGTAATAGCGGAGCGCCGTGGTCGCCGTCTGAAAGACCGCGACAAAGAGCATGCCGACAAGCAGCACATTCAACATCGCCGTGCTCTTATGGACGAGCACCTTGTCCACGATGACCTGCGTGAAGATGGGCGAGGCGAGGCCAAACAGTTGCAGCAAGAGCGAGGCGAGAAAGATTTCACCGAGCAGTCGGCGATATGGAATCAGGAGCGGCAGGAAACGCCCGAAGGTCGTCTTCGATTCTTCGACGCCTTCGAGTTTCACCGTCGGCGTCAGGAGCAACAGATAACCTGTCCAACCCTTTTCAAACTCCGCCCGCGACAGCCGCCGCCGCCCGATGCCCGGGTCGGCGACGATGACGTAATCCGGCGTCGCCTCGTAGAGCACGATGTAATGGTAGCCCTCCCAATGCGCGATGGCGGGCAGGTCCACTTTGAGCAAGTGATCGTAAGCGGCGCGGATGCCGCGCGCGTGAAAGCCCAGCCGCTCCGCGCCCTCGGCCACGCTGTAGAGCGTCGCGCCTTCGCGGCTCACATTGACTAGGTCGCGCAGCCGATTGATCGAGACGTGCTTGCGATAGTAGCGCAGAATCATCGCCATGCAGGCCGCGCCGCAGTCCATCTCCGAGAGTTGCAAGAGCGCGGGATAACGCCGTGCACGGCGCGGCTTGTAGCCGTTCCCCACTTCAGTTTCAGGCGCGGCGGGCAGTTCTTCGGTCGGCTGCGCTTCCACCTCCGCTTCGGGCGCGGCGGCGCTCACGGCCGCCTGACTGTAGCCCGCAGCCATGTTGACGATGGCCTCTTTGACCTTCGGCGCGGCGGCGATGATCCGGTCAAAATCCGCTTTCTCAAGCCGGAAGACAGACGCGCGTTCTTTGGCGATGATACTGGCGGCGCGCGGCTGGCCCGTGAGTAGTGCCAACTCGCCGAAGGCGTCGCCTTCGCGCAACTGCTTCAAGACCTTGTTGCCGGCGCTCTCTTTGACGACTTCGGCGCTGCCGCTCCGCAAGATGTAGAAAGCGTCGCCCGGTTCGCCTTCGCGGATGATGTGCTCGCCCGGTTTGAATTCAAGCATGCGGAGTGCGCCGAGTAGATCGCGTATCTCTGTGGGCGTGAGCGGCGAGAGCACGGTGCAGAGTTTGAGGAAGTTGCGGATCGAAGTTTCGGAGATGTAGTTATTGAAATACTCTTGCAGGTCTGGGCGCTGGGTGAGCAGTCTTGTGAAATCATCTTTGCTCAGACGCAGCAAGGTCAAGTCGCTGGCGGCGCGCACGGTAAAGTGGCGGCGCGAATCTGTGAGCAGTCCTTGTTCGCCGAAGTAGTTGCCGCGCGAGAGCAGGCCGACCGTGGTCTCCGTCCCATTGTTCGCGGCGACGACGCGCGCGCGCCCCGAATAGACCACGTAGAAAGCGTCGGCCAAATCGCCCGCGCGACAGACGGGTTGCCCCAGACTGTAATGCACCAGTTCGACGCGGTCTGCGACCGCCGATAGTTCTTCGTCCGAGAGGACAGAGAGCACCGAGGTGTCTTTTAGTAATCGTTTGAGTTCGGTTAAATCCACTTCAGCCGTCACCTCCGCGCCGGGACGAAGCAGGCATGCGCGTGCAGGCTGTGTCGCTCAAGTAATAAGGCGCAGGATGAAACGATACTCCCTCACATTGACGCTTCGGTCAGGAGTCAGCCAGCACAGACTGGTAAGGCGACCAGAATTAAGAAAGGGGCATGCTTTGGCCTTCATTCGGCCCCTTGCGCTTGTGGCGCAGATGGTAGCACTCACCCGCGCGCTAATCCAAATATTTTTCAACGGCACGGACTGGACTCGTGACAACCTCGCGCGAGTTTCGCATTGACCGCCGACTGGATGTAAGATCGTTTTTTGCGCGCCCGTCGGCGCGGGCAACGTGAAACCACATGAGTGCAGACGAGCGCGAGCCTACGACCCGCAGGTCGGACGCGACAGAGCGTGTGCCGGTCACGCTCTACGTCGTGCCCGGCTGCCCTCTGTGCGCGCAGGCGCGTGCGTGGCTAAAGCAACACCGCGTCTCTTACGTCGAGCGCGATGTGGCGAACGACTTCGGCGCGTTGCGCACGATGTACCGCTTAACGCGGCAACCGCTCGTGCCGGTCTTCGAGCGCGCTGGGCGCGCGTTGGTCAGACCGAGCGCGCAAGAGTTGACTGAGTTTCTGCTTTGAGACCGTGATGAGTTTCTCACGCAAACAACTTGCCGGCGCGCTGGCGCTGCTCGCCATCATCTGGCTCGTCATCATCTTGCGCTTGCTGTTGCAAAGCACGTGACGCCAAACCCGCCGCCACAGCGACCCATCATCGCCATCATGGGGCCGACCGCGTCGGGGAAGAGCGCGCTCGGCATCGCGCTCGCGCTGCGCTTCAATGGCGAGATCATCAATTGCGACTCGGTGCAGGTCTATCGCGAGATCGAGATCGCCACGGCCAAAGTGCCGCTTGCGGAACGACAGGGCGTGCCGCATCATCTGCTCGATTTCGTTCCGCCCTCAGTCAACTACACAGCCGGTCAATGGGCTGAAGACGCGCTCGCCAAGCTTGTAGAGATTGAAGCGCGCGAACGTTTGCCTTTGCTCGTCGGCGGCACAGGCTTTTATCTGCGCACCTTGCGCCAGCCGCTCTTTCCGAGTCCGCCGACGGACGAAGGGCTGCGGGCGCGTTTAACTCAACTCAGACAGGCGCGCGGCGCTGAACACATACATAGGTTGCTGCGCCGGCTTGATCCCGCAACGGCCGCGCGTCTGCACGTGCGTGACTGGTCACGTGTGCAGCGCGCGCTCGAAGTTCGTTTGCAGACTGGCCGCGCGATCTCTGCGCAGCAGCCCGCGCGCGCGCGCCCGTCGCCCGTCGTCGCGCGCCTCCGCGTCTTCGCGCTCAATCCGCCGCGCACAGAACTCTACCGACGCATCAACAAACGCACCGCAGCACATTTCCAAGCCGGCCTAGTCGAAGAGGTGCGGCGTCTGCTCGCCGCCGGTGTGCCGACCGAGTCGAACGCGCTCGGCGCGCACGGCTACCGGCGCGCGATTGAACATTTGCGGGGCGAGCGCACGCTCGAAAGCGCAATTGAACAGACGCAGCTTGACGTGCGCCATTACGCCAAACGTCAACTGACCTGGTTTCGCCGCGAGCCGGGCGTTGAATGGCTCGAGGGCTTCGGCGACGACCCGGCGGTCGAGGCGCACGTCGCCGCACTCATCGAGCGGCAGCTTGAACACGGTGATCAAAACACACACGCTTGATCGCCCCCCCGTGAGTTCTCAAGACCTTTTCTCTTCCCCTTTCTTCGCGCCTGTTGTAAGCTGACGCAAACCGGAAAATAGTTTCTACGGTTCAAGGCGGTGAGTTGTGGTGGACACGAGACCTGCGCCCCAAAACATTCAGGACGCGTTCTTGAACACCGTGCGGCGCGAGCGCGATACGGTCACGATCTACTTGATGAACGGCGCGAAGCTATCAGGCCGGATCAAGAGCTTCGACAAGTTCTCCGTCCTTCTGGAATCGGGCGCGCAGGAACAGTTGATCTTCAAACACGCCATCTCGACCATCCAACATGCACGTCGGCAGAGCGGCGAGTTGCGCGCCACGCAAGCGGGCGAGCCGGCCGGCGGCGAGCAACCAGCCGACAGTTCATCACGCGATTGAACACCGTCGCGCGAAATAATCTAAACTCTCACGGAGTCTTTCTTTGGCCGCCGCATTCATCACCTTCGAGGGCATAGACGGGAGCGGAAAGTCCACACAACTGCGCATGCTGGCGAGCGAGTTGCGCCTGCGCGGGATTAATGTGATCGTGACGCGCGAGCCGGGCGGCACATCGCTCGGCGCACGCCTGCGCGCTGCCCTGCTCGACACAGAAGAACAGGTTGACCCGCTCGCCGAATTGCTGCTCTACGCCGCCGACCGCGCGCAGCACGTGCGTCAACTCGTGCGCCCGGCGATTGAGACCGGCCACGTCGTGCTCTCAGATCGTTATGCCGATGCGACCGTAGCCTACCAAGGTGCGGGGCGCGGTTTTCCGCCCGCGCTGATTGATGAAGTGATCGCGCTCGCAACCGGTGGGCTGATGCCCGACTTGACTCTGCTCTTCGATCTCCCCGTCGCTGAAAGCCTCGCGCGCCACAAGCGCCGTGCAGACGAAGGCGACGCACGCGACCGGCTCGACGCCGAAGACGAAGCTTTCCACGCGCGCGTCCGCAACGCTTATCTGCAAATCGCTGCCGCCGACCCCGACCGCGTCCGCGTCATAGACGCCACCCGCTCCATCGAAGAGACGCACGCCCGCGTGCTTGAGCTAGTTATGCCATTGATCGAAAGCAGAGGTCAGAGGTCAGAGGTCAGTCCCAAGTCCAATGTCTAATGTCCCAAGTCTAATGTCTGCGGCTTGCGGCGGCAAACAATTGACTTGGGACTTGAGACATTGGACTTGAGACATTGGACTTGAGACATTGGACTTGGAACTAATCTCTGACCTCTATTGTTATGTTTGACCAACTCATCGGCAACGAACGCGCGCGCGCTGTGCTGCGGCGCATGCTCGAACAACGGCGCGTGCCCGGCGCGCTCATCTTTGCGGGCGAAGAGGGCGTGGGCAAGAAGCTATTCGCGTTGGAATTGGCGAAGGCGCTCAACTGTCGCACGCCGCGCGGCGTCGAAGCGTGCGACGAATGCTCCGCGTGCGTGCGCATTGCGCGGCTCGCGAACGCAAGCGACGAGGCAACTGGATTGATCACGTGGGGCGAGCATCAAGATGTCGGACTGGTGCGGCCTGAGAAGCGCTTCATCACGGTCGATCAAGCGCGCGCCGTCGAGCGCGAGACGAACTTTCGGCCATACGAAGGACGCGCGCGCGTCATCATCATCGAAGAGGCCGACAGGATGAACGCTCAGGCAGGTAACGCGCTGCTGAAGACGCTTGAAGAAGCTCCGCCGAGCGCGCATCTGATTCTGCTGACCACGCGGACGGCAAGCCTGCTGCCCACGATTCGCTCGCGCTGCCAATTAATTCGCTTCGCGCCGCTCACGGCCGGCGAGATCGAAGCATATCTCGTCAAGCACAAGCAACGAGCCGGCACGGAGGCGCGACTCGCGGCGCAACTCGCGCAAGGAAGATTGGGGCGCGCACTGTCGCTCAACCTTGATCAATATCGCGAGCAGCGCGATGCGATGCTCACTGTGCTCGAAGCCCTCGCTGCGCGTTCAGACCGCGTGCAACTCCTGCGCGCCGCCGAAGACTTGAGCGATGCCAAACGCAAAGATGTTTATGAACCGAGCCTCGACGCACTTGAGTTGTTGATTCACGACGCATGGCGACTCGCGCTCGATCCCAAAGCCGAGATCGTCAACGATGACATACGCGAACGACTCACGCGCCTGAGCGGCGGCGTCACCAACCGCCGCTTCACCGCTTGGCTCGCAAGCATCGAAGAGTTGCGCGCCCAACTCGCCGTCAACGTCAACCGCCGCATCGCCACGGACGCGCTCTTGCTTTCAATGGCGGCCATACCTGCTTGAATATCGCAGGGAAAAACGAAAGCGCCGCGATCATCTCGCGGCGCTGCCCGTCTGATCCGATCTCATTTCACTTGCTTGATTACTTGATTGTCACAAGCTCTGGCTGCAATTCTGTCTTTGCCGTCGCACCTTCGGCAATCAGTTTTTCAGTCTCGGCGACGAATGCTTCGACGATGTCTGCGCCCGCGACTTTGCGCATCGGGCGACCGTTCTTGAAGATCATGCCGACGCCGCGCCCGAAGGTGACGCCTAGTTGACTGTCGTGCGCTTCGCCGGGGCCGTTCACTTCGCAACCCATGATCGAAAGATGCAAAGGCTCTTCGATGTGCGCGAGCCGGCGCTCGATCTCCGTTACGATCTCGACGAAGTTCGGCACGTCCAGACGACCGCACGTCGGACAAGCGACGACCGTCACGCCGCGCTTTCTGAGATCGAGCGAGCGCAGTATCTCCCAAGCGACGCGCACCTCTTCCTGTGGCTCTGCCGCGAGCGAGACGCGAATCGTGTCGCCGATGCCTTCGTGCAGCAGGATGCCGAGACCGATGGACGATTTGATCGTACCGCCGAAGGCCGTGCCCGCTTCGGTCACACCGAGATGCAGCGGGTAATCAACCTGCGACGCGAGCAGGCGATAAGCGGCGACCGTACGCTGCACGTCCGATGCTTTCAAAGAGATGACGATGTCCGTGAAGTTCAAATCTTCGAGGATGTGTATGTGCCTGAGCGCCGACTCGCACATCGCTTCGGGCGTCGCCGTGCCGTACTTGCGCAGTAAATCTTTTTCGAGCGAGCCGCCGTTGACGCCGATGCGGATCGGGATGCCGCGCTCCTGTGTGGCGCGCACCACCTCGCGCACGCGCTCAATCGCGCCGATGTTGCCGGGATTCAGGCGCAGCTTATCAACGCCCGCCGCGACCGCCTTCAACGCCAACTTGTAATGAAAATGTATGTCCGCAACGAGCGGCACTTCGGGCACGCGCCGTCTGATCTCAGGTAGCGCCGCCGCTGCATTATCATCCGGCACAGCCAAGCGTACGATCTCGCAGCCTGCGCGCACCATCTCATTGATCTGTGCGACCGTCGCTGCCACATCAGCCGTGTCCGTCTTCGTCATGGACTGCACGACGACCGGCGCACCGCCGCCGATCTGCACGTCGCGGACTTTGACTGCTTTAGATGTACGCATAGGTTTAATGTTCAAAGTTCAAGGTTCAAAGATCAAGGTCAGACGAACCTTGATCTTTGAACCTGAAACTTTGAACTCATTTCCCCGTCGCGGCCGGCTTGTCGTTCGCGTTGCGCCGCAGTGATACCTCTTTGAGCAGGTCGTTCGTGATGACGAAGCTCATCAGCAGAAAAAGCACGACGAAGCCGACGAGTTGGATGCGTTCGCGCAGGCGCATGGACATGCGCAAGCCGACCCAACCGAGCACCGCCTCGACGAGCAACAAGAAGATCGCGCCGCCATCGAGCACGGGGATCGGCAGCAGGTTGACGATCCCTAGATTCAAACTCAGGAAGCCGAGCATGCTGAACAAGCCCGCGAGACCGAACTGCTTGATCACGTGCGACGATTGGCGCGCAATGCCGATGGGCCCCGCCAGCGACTCGCGCGCCGAACGCTGCCCGCGAAAAATCTGGCCGAATGCCTCGCCCGTCATGCGCAGTATCTCGACGTTGCGCCGCACAGCATACGACGCCGCGCCCGCCAAACCGACCGGCACCTGTGGCAGATCAACCGCAGCATTGACGCCGATCTTGTCGCCGTCCAGACGCTCCGCGCCCGTCGTCAACTCTAGCTGTTGGCCGTTGCGCATGATCTGTATGCGCAACGGCTCGTTCTTGTGCGCGCGGACGACGCTGCGCACGTCCGTTTCGTCGCCGACCGGCTCGCCGTTGATGCTCAGGATGCGGTCGCCTTCTTGCAAGCCCGCTTTGGCTGCGGGCGAACTTGGCAGCACGCCATCAACGATGACAGGCAGCGCGCCGTAATCGGGCCGAAAATCGAGCGTGCCGATGCTCTCGCCCTCTTCGACCTCCTTGCGCGGCGTGATCGTCAACTCAACCCGTTGCCCGTTGCGCTCGACCACGGCGGGCAGAGGCTGTTCGGGCCGCAGGCTCGCGTCGTCCTTGATGCGCTGCCACGAAGGGTCTGCGACGCCGTTGAACGTGATGATGCGGTCGCCGGGTTTGAGACCGGCGCGCTCGGACAGGCCGCCCTCAGCCACGCGATCAACGACCGGCACGGGCGAAGCTGGCACGCCGTTCTTGAGTGCGCCGCCGAAGACAATGGCGAGCGCGGTCAAGATGTTCATCACGGGGCCGGCGACCATGACGAGAAACTTCTGCCAGCGCGGGCGCAGGTCGAAACGTTCATGCGCGGGGATGTTGGACTCGCCCTCGCCTTCGATGGCCGCGTTCGATTCGTCGCCGCCGAGTTTGACGTAGCCGCCGAGCGGGACGAGGCTCACGCGATAATCGGTCGTGCCCCAGCGTCTGCCAAACAGACGCGGGCCGAAGCCGACCGAGAAGGTCTCGACGCGAATCCGTAGCAGTTTGGCGACGATGAAGTGGCCGAACTCGTGCAGGATGACGGCCGGGCCGAGGATCAAAATTAAGGCTGGAATGTAACTAAGCCAATCAGACATGTGGACTCTCTCGAATTACTGCCCTTCACACACAGAACATTTAGAGGCGCGACCCCTGCACGCCGTTGCATGATGAGTTTACGAGAATTAGGCTGGAAAGTCTAAAGTGAAGCGAAAAGATTTAACCGCAAAGGACGTGAAGAGGGAACGCAGAGGACGCAGAAGAAAACCTTTGCGCTTTTTGCGGCCTCTCTCTATGTCCTTTGCGCTTAAATCTTCCCTGTCACTCTAAACCAACGACCGGCTGAACCAATTCGCCCGCGTTGACGCGCGCGATCTCCTGCGCCGCTGCCATACGTGCTGCCCGATCCGTCTCAAGTACAACATCCAAATCCGTCACCGCGCGTTCTTCATGCCGGTCAAGCACGCGCTCGATGACGCGCGGAATGTCGGTCAGACGCAATTGGCCTCTGAGGAACGCGCCGACGGCTTCTTCGTTCGCCGCGTTGAGCGCGGCCGGATATGTGCCGCCCGCGCGCAGGGCGCGATAGGCGAGCGCGAGGCAGGGGAAGCGCTCGAAGTCGGGCGCTTCAAAATGGAGCGTGGCGAGTTTGGTCAGATCGAGCGGCGGCAGTTGGTTGGGATGACGTTCGGGATAGGTGAGCGCGTATTGAATGGCGTGGCGCATGTCGGTCACGCCGAGTTGCGCGATGACCGAGCCGTCAACCAATTCGATCATCGAATGGACGACCGATTCAGGATGGACGACGATATTGATGGCGTCCGCGTCGAAACCGAAGAGCCAGTGCGCCTCGATCACTTCGAGACCTTTGTTCATCAGCGTCGCCGAGTCAATCGTGATCTTCGCGCCCATCGTCCAAGTCGGATGGCGCATCGCTTCGGCGACCGTCGCCTGCTCCATCT
>QHXQ01000032.1 GCA_003223935.1 Acidobacteriota bacterium
ATGAAGCGCGTTGTGTTCGGAATCAACCGGCAACAGTTCTGCGCCTGCGCGTGCGGCGGCGCGCGTCATCAACTCGCCCGCGATCACCAACGTCTCTTTGTTGGCGAGCGCAACACGCTTGCCTGCTTCGAGCGCGCGCAAGGTCGGCACGAACCCAACCGCGCCCACCGTCGCACTCACGACGCAATCTGCGCGCTCATGCGTCGCCACTTCGACGAGACCACTTTCACCGACTGCGATGCGCGGCACGCTCAACTGCCTGCGTTGCAACTCAGCGCGCAACTCTTCAGCGCATGTTTCGGATTCAACCGCGACGAGTTCCGGTTTGTGTCGCTCGATCTGCGCGCAGAGTTTTGCGATGTTGCTGCGGGCGGCGAGCGCGACGATCTGAAAGCGGTCGGCTAACGCCTCCACCACGCTGACTGTGTTGCAGCCGATGGAGCCGGTCGAGCCTAAGATGGCGATGCTGCGTGGCTTCATCGCTGCAATTGTTTGTCGAGCAGACGCGACAAGTCTTGCTCTGTCTGCGCGCCGACGCGCCGCCCTTGTTCTGCGCCGTCTTTGAACAGAATATAAGTGGGCACAACGCTCACGTTGTAACGGCTGCGCGTCGCTTCGTTGCTTTCGATATAAAGTTCAAAGAAGCGCACGCGCCCTGCGTACTTCGTGGCCAGACGCATGAAGGCGCTGGCCGAATCGCCCGCGTTTACTTGCGTGAATCTGACGAGCACCGGCTCAGGCGATTGCAGTACGTCGCTCGTGAAACTGGCATCGCTTGTGCCGCCATAAGCCGCCTCAGATGACGGCGCACCGGTTTCGTAGTTATAAGGATCGAGCAGCGGCACTGTACGCCCTGCTGCGTTCACGTACCAAGCGCCGACGACGCGCCAGTCGCCGCCGTTGCGATAGGCCAATTGCACGGTCGTCCATGCACTGCGCCGTGTGCCGATGGCTTTCAGACGCAAGCCCGCCCCGCCATCCGGCCCTTGCGCGTTGACCCGACCGCTCACGAACCAACCGAACTCACGCACCTCACCGATGTCCTGTTTCAATGTCTCGTTGCGGCGTAAGAAATTCTCGGCCGTCTGCGTCGCCGCGCTGTGCCCGATGGAGTAGAAGACGATGCCTGCGATTGTGCCGACGAATAACAGGATGAGCAAGCAGAGACCCGCGATGAGGCCGCCGACGAGCAGGAATAGTTTTGTGTTCGACATTAAACGTCCGAGGGGCTTGCTTGCGAGCGGCAGCGTTATCTCAGGCCGGCGACGCCAAAATAATAGACGGCGAAATAGTAGATGACGGGCGCGTTGAAGAGCAAGCTATCGAGCCTATCGAGCAGACCGCCGTGACCGGGCAGAACCTGCGCCGCATCCTTCGCGCCCGCGCCGCGTTTGAGTGCGCTCTCAGTTAAATCGCCAATGACGCCCAATACATTCATCAAGGCCGCGAGTGGCAGCGCCGCAATTAAACCCAACTCACGAAAGAAGAGATAGTGCGCCGCCACCGCCGCAAGCAGACTCGCAGTCATGCCGCCGACTGCGCCCTCCCAAGTTTTACCGGGACTGATGTTGGGCGCGAGTTTGTGCCGACCGAGAGCGCGCCCAGTGTAATAAGCGGCCGTGTCCGATCCCATCAGCACAAGGAAGAAGAACGAGAGCAGCTTGGCGGCGAGCGTGGGCTGAAAGCCCGAGCGCACGGCGATGATATGCCCGCCGAGCACGACGACGTAGAGCACGCCGAGCACGGTCGCGCCGACAGAAGTGAGCAGTTGCTCGAAGGGTGCACCGCGCAACATTGCCACTGCTAAAGCGATCATCGTCAACAATACTAACGCGACGAACATGAGCAGTGGCTCATGCACGGGCCAGTTGAAGAAGAATGCGACGAGCAGCGCGGCGGCAAAGACCAGCCCCAAGGTTAACTCAGGTTTCAATTGGCGGCGGCGCGCGAGCAACCAGAATTCATAGAGACCGAGCAAGAGCGCGGCTGCGGCGAGACCGACGAAGACCAATTCGAGTATGGGGAGCAGAATCGAAGCGATCAGGACGGGCAGCGCAATTGCCGCCGTGATGATGCGCGCCTTTTGTTCGGATGCCATTTAACTAATGCTGGGAGTCAGGGTAATAGTTTGAAAGCGCGCAAGATGGAAACCAAACCGATGACAATGAAAATCACGCTGAAAATTCCCCCAATTGTCCGGTTGACTATCGGCGGTATTCCAAACGCTTGATCAACTTCGCTCTTAGACCAATCGTGTTTTGGCTTTGCCGCGATGAGATACAGCGAGAACAAGCCGACGCTGAGCATTAATAGTCCCGCAATGATTCTAACAAACATAAAATTAACGCCAGCCGCAGCCGCAAGATAAGTTGCGCTACTTCGCGTTAGCGACGAGTTGCAGCCCGCCGAAGCGCCGGTCGCGGCGTTGATATTCGACGACGGCTTCGAGCAGATGCACGCGCCGGAAATCGGGCCACAAAATATCGGTCACATAAATCTCGCTGTAGGCCGCCTGCCACAGCAGAAAGTTCGAGATGCGCAACTCACCGCTCGTGCGCACGAGCAGATCGAGTTCGGGCAGTCCATGCGTGTACAACTCGCGCGCGATGTCCTCTTCCGTGATCTCTTCGGGC
>QHXQ01000033.1 GCA_003223935.1 Acidobacteriota bacterium
TCGACCCCGGCGCGATGACCGGCGATGCGCGGCTGCCCGCGTTGCGCCGCCCAACGCCCGTTCCCATCCATGATGATGCTGACGTGACGCGGCAGACGCTCCCAAGCGATGCGCGCCAATAACGCCTCATCACGCGAACCCGGCTCAACCACGTCTGCAAAATCCGTGAGCATAATGGTTCTCTTAAACGATCTGCCGCCGCATCTTAACGCAAGCACAGACCCGCGCGCTATCGTCTAATCGTCGTAATGCACCTCAACGAGCATCAGGCCCTTCGCTGGCGCTGTTGCGCCGACGAGCGCGCGGTCGCCTGTGGCGATGGCTTGCGTGATGGTCTCCGGTTCACGTTCGCCGCGTCCGACCTCCAAAAGCGTGCCGACGATTGAGCGCACCATGTAGCGCAGGAAGCCGTCGGCACTCGCAGTGATCTCGATCAAGCGCCCGCGCCCTTCATCGCTCCAACGTTCCGATACGTCGAGCCGCGTTACACGGCGCAGGCGCGTCTGCACGTCTGCTTGCGCGGCGGAGAAGGCTGCCCAGTCATGCTCGCCGATAAATAGACGCGCACACTCTGTCATTCGTTCGAGATCAAACGCGCGGGCATCGTGGTACGCAAAGCGCGCGAGGAAAGGCGAAAGATACGGCGCGTTGAAGAGGCGATAACGATAGGTCTTGCCCCGCGCCGAATAGCGCGCGTGAAAATCTGCGGGCACAAGTTCAACTGCACTGACGCGCACATCCGGTGCAAGGTTGCCGTTCACGGCCGCGCGCAATTTCCCCGGCGCAAACTCGCGCGCCAACTCGACGCTCGCCACCTGCGCCTCTGCATGCACGCCCGCATCCGTCCGCCCCGCGCCATGAACCGTGACCGCACGCCCCTCCAACAGAGACAACACGCGCGTCAACTCGCCCTGCACCGTCCGCTCCGCGCCCTGCATCTGCCACCCGTGAAAGTCCGTCCCGTCGTATTGGAGCGTCAGCTTATAGTTCATAAGTGATGAGTGCAGAGTGCTGAGTGCTGAATGAAAGACAGTTCTTAATTCATCACTCATCACTCATCACTCTGCACTTGTCTTTCTGCTGCCCGGCTTGATCGCGGGCACGCCTTGTGCGCAGAGCGGGCAGGCAGCAGGAACTAGGGCGGGCACGTCCAAAGTGGCGAGGGCGATGCGCGGGACGCCCACGTCGGCGCGTCCACCTGAACGATCAATGATCGAAGCGGCGGCGATGACACGTGCACCGGCTGCGCGCAGCGCGTCGATCGTCTCGCGCGTCGAGCCGCCCGTCGTGATCACGTCTTCGACAACGAGAATGGTTTCGCCCGGTCGCACGGTGAAACCGCGTCTGAGCGTCATACGCCCCTGCTCGCGCTCAGTCCAGATCGAACGCGCGCCGAGCGCCCGCGCCACTTCATAACCGATGACGAGGCCGCCAATGGCCGGCGCGGCCACAGTCTCGATGCCTTCCGCACGGAAACGTTCCCCAAGCGCCCGCCCGAACGCTTCCGCCTCCGGCGGGTGTTGCAAGACGAGCGCGCATTGCAAGTAACGTTCGCTGTGCAGCCCGCTCGTCAAGACGAAATGCCCTTCGAGCAGCGCGTCCGTTCGCTTGAATCGCTCAATGACTTCAGAGGCTTGCATAATAAGTAAAGTGGTCAGTGGTCGGTGGGCAGGGGGCAGTGAAATCAGTTTTTAGTTCTTCTACTGCTCGCTGACCACCGACCACTGACCACCGCTTCGTGCTACAATCCTTTCCCGATGTCGCTGCCACGCAACCTCGTCTCCGACTCGGCGCTCGTACAAGATGCCGTCGAACTGTTGCGCGACTGCGGCGGGCGCGCGCCGGTCGAACAGTTGGCCGAGTTGATCCTTGAACTGCCGCGCCTTGATGCGCCGACCGCCGCACGGCTTGTCGCCGAGTTGATCAAAGATGATTGGCGCATGCGGCTCGTCGAGCAGCGCATGGTCGAGTTACTCGGCGAAGACGCAGAAGCGCGCGCGCTCTCGGATACAGACTTCGTCGTCGTTGATGTCGAGACAACCGATGCGCGCACGCCGCCCGGTCGTATCATGGAGCTTGGCGCGTATCGCGTTAGTCAGGGCCGCATCGTCGCCGAGTTCAAATCTTTGGTCAACCCCGAAACGTCGATCCCTTCGTTCATCGTCGGTCTCACAGGTATCAGCGATGAGATGGTCAGAGGCGCGCCGCGCTTCGCAGAGATCGCGCCCGCGTGGTTACAGTTCGCAGACATGGCCGTGCTCGTTGCGCACAACGCGCTGTTTGACGTGCGCTTTCTGAATCATGAACTGTCGCGCGTCTATCCCGGCCGGCGCATGTGCAACGCGCATCTCTGCACGGTCAAACTCGCACGGCGTCTGCTGCCTGCCCTCAGCAATCATCGCCTGCACACCATCGCCGAACACTTCGCTGTCCCGATTCGCAATCGCCATCGCGCGCCCGACGATGCACGCGCCACCGCCGAAATCTTCATCCGCCTACTTGCGCAACTCGACCGCCAAGGCATCCGCGATCTCGCGTCGGCGCGTAGGTTCAAGTCATTAGTCCAAAGTCCAATGTCCAAAGTCTAAAGTCCAAAATCTGCGATGTGCTTGGGCTAAGATTGGAGTTTCTTTACTGAACATTGGACTTTTTATTGGACATTGGACTTTGGGCTTTGGACATCTTCTAACCTCTGACCTCTGCTCTTCAACAGATTGCGCAAGACGAAGCCGACGACGAGCAGCACGGCAAGGCTGAGACCGATGTACGGATAATACTGTGCGAGTATATCTTTTGCGTGTTCGCCATAACGCGCCGCCAAGTAGCCTTCGAGCAGGAAGCGAAAGGCGCGGCCGGCGGCGATGGCGATGGTGAAGCGCAACAGGCTGAAGCGAAACACGCCCGCCGAGACGACGAACAGTTTGAACGGAAACGGCGGCGGCAACAGAGACGCGACCAAGACTGCCAGCACGTCGTAGCGTTCGATCAACTCACGCACGCGCGCCTGTTTCGCTTCAGAGAAACGCGCGAGTGCGCGCCGGCCGGCGCGTTGTGAAATGTGATAGAGCAGTAAGCAGCCAATGAGCGAGCCGAGCGTTGCGCCGGCGGCGTAGATGGGAAACCACGAGGGGCGCGTCGCCGATAAGAGAATCATGACGGCATCCACGCCGCCGGGCAGTGGCACAAAGACCGAGTCGAGCAACGCGATCACGAACAAGCCCGCCGCGCCAAACGCGACGAGATACTGCGCGAAGTGTTGCAGCGCGCCACCAACCTTATGCAATAGTTTCACCAGATACTTATTCCTTTCAAATCGAATCTCAAAATCTTAAATCATGAACTCGCACGAAGCGACATGAAATAATAATCTGATCGCCGCTTTGTGTTATCAACCTTGTGCGGGATCAACCGCATCGGTCGGCGCGCTCGTCGGCTCTCGCCTGATCGCTGAACGCGCCCGCCAGCGTTTGGAAAGTAAGTAAATGGCCAAGCCGAGCAGGCAGAGTGTCGCCGTGCCGCCGAGGATCATGAGGCCGTAGTCGTGCAAGAATTCAAGTACGTGCCGGCCGTAAAAGACCGCGAGCACGCCTTCAACGTAGTAGCGCAGACTGCGCGCGATCATGATCGTGATGATGAAGCGCCAGCGCGGATATTCGAGCGCGCCCGCCGTCGCGACGAAAATCTTGAACGGCATCGGCGGCGGCAACAGGGCCGGCACAGCCAACGTCAAGAAACCGAAGCGCGCATAAGCGCGTTCGACCCGTTCGATGTGCTCGGCGCGAAACTTGCGGCGCAAGACCGCTTGCCCGCCGCGCCGCAGGATCGTGTAGAGCAACAGGCTGCCGAGCACCGAGCCGGCCGCCGCAAAGAGCGGAAAGAGAAAGACCGACGCCGGGTCTTTATAACAACGCCAGACGACGAGGTAATCGTTGATCTCCGGCAGCGAGAGCAGCGACGAATCGAGCGCGCCGATCAAGATCATCGTCGGCGCAGCCACATAAATCGGCACACGCACAATAAAGTGTTGCAAGTTGCGCGCGATGTGGTACAGCCAGTGAAACATACAAAAGCCGTGACAGGTGACAGGTGACAAGTGACAAGATGAAGAAAGATTCTATCCTGTCACTTGTCACCTGTCACTTGTCACAGTCTTTATGTCACTGCTTTTATTTGACTGGCGCGAAGATGACCGGCGAGTCGTAGGTGACGCCGAAGGTGACGCCGGAGCGCGGGCTGAAGTGGTTGAGACCGGCCGCGCCTGCGAAGTCGAACTTGAGGCCGGCGGCTTTGATCTGCAAACCGAGTCGCGCTTGCGATTGCGCTTCAGTGCCGAGCGGCGCGTTGCCCCTGCGTGTGCTGGCGCGGCCGTTGACCTCGCCCGCGAGGTTGATGCGGTCGTTCAAGCGAAAGAGGCCGCCGATACCGTAGAGCAGCACGTCGTTCTGCGTGAACTGATTGACGGGCGCAGTCAGGATGCCGAGACCTAGATTGCCGAATAGATTCAAACGATTCTCGTGCCCGAACTTTTTCCCGACGAGGATTAGCCCGTAAGCGTTCGTCTGATTCACTCCGATGCCGCGTGCTTGATTCGAGTTGGGCAACTCGACGCCGAACTTGAAGCCGAGCGAAGGGCCGCGCCGCGTCTCGTTGCGCAGTTTGATCTTGGTCGAGAGGCGAAAGTC
>QHXQ01000034.1 GCA_003223935.1 Acidobacteriota bacterium
AACCGGAGAGCGGAAACTTAGCGTCCTGATAAAAGTCGATCCCGACTTGCAGCCGCACAGAGCCGGGCGGGATGATGTCCACGTCTTCCGTGATGAGCGGGCGTTGCTGCGCTAAACTCACCGCCGCGCACGCCAGAATGAAGAGTGCGGCGCAGCAGCAACGAACGAAGCGATGGCGGCGCGATGACATGACGGAGCTTTGGCTGTCTAATTGTCGCTCAGAATGTTATGACTGGCGCTTAACGATCACGCCGAGCGAATTGTAGTGACAGTCAAGCACATCGTCAACTAAGTTTCTCAAGTCAGTTCTATTCAGGCTCGGTCTCGGATGGTAAAAAGCTAAACCACGAAATCACACGAACAAGACACGAAACAAGGGCGCAGGTTTCATGTTAGTTGTTTTTGTTTCGTGTGGTTTCGTGGTTCATCATCTAGCCGGACGAGATACTCGACCGAAAATCTGAGCGCCACGAAAGATGGAAGAATTTGATCCGCTGTTGCGTCTAACGGTCGGTAGCCCAATTCGCGCGGAGGGTGCGATGGAGACTGTCGCCCTTATGAGCGACCGACAGATTGAGACGGACGTGATTGCGGCTTGCCAGCGGGGCGACCGCGAGGCGTTTCGTCTGCTGTTTGAGACCTACAAGGATCGCGTCTATTCCATCGCGCTCTATTTCTTCGGCGGCAATGAAGCGCAAGCTTCAGACATCACGCAGCAAGTCTTCCTCAAACTCTTCACCAAGATCGGACAGTTTCGCAGCGAAGCTGAGTTTACAACTTGGCTCTATCGGCTAACCACGAACGCTTGCGTTGACGAGCAACGTAAAGTTCGGCGGCTGAGCCAGCTTGAAGAGACGTTCATGGCGGACGAGGTGCGCGTCGCCGAAGCGCAGGAAGCGGGGCTTGCCCGGCGCGAGACGGCAGCGCGGGTCAAGTCGGCGGTCGCAGAGTTGAAGCCAAAGCTGCGTGTGGCGATCCTGTTGAAGTATTTCGAGGGCTTGTCTTACGAAGAGATGGCGGCGGCGCTCGGCTGCTCGAAGGGCACGGTCGCTTCGCGCCTCAATCGCGGGCACAAGGCGCTCGCGCGACGTTTGCAAGACCTGCGCGGCTTGTTGCAGCAGGGAGATTGAGAAGTAAAAGATGTTTCGTCAACACGTCCGAAAAAATTTAACTGCTTATTGTCACGACGAACTTGCGCCCGTCGAGGCGCGGCGCATCGCCGAACACATACTCGTCTGCCAGCGTTGTCGCAGCGAGTATGAAGCGATCAAACTCGGCGTCGCGCTCATGCGCGAACTGCCGGCGGCACACGCGCCCGAAACGATCTGGCCGCAACTCGAAGCGGCGTTGGCACAACAGACCGAGCAAGCAAGTTCCGATGCAACACAAGCAACAACCGAACAATCACGGCCGGTGCATATTGCCGACACGCAAGCCACTGCTCACACAACGCGGCGCTTCGCACTCTTCGCCAGTTGGCCGCGCGTGGCGGCCGTCAGTTGCGCGGCGCTTGTCGTCGCGTGTCTCGTCGGCGGTTGGTACTACTTGCGTCCCGATGCGCCTTCGTGGGAAGTGGCGCGGCTGGCGGGCGCGCCGCAGATCGGGCGTGAGCGCATCGGCGAGCGTGGGCAGCTTGCGGTCGGCGAATGGTTGGAGACGGACAACAACTCGCGCGCGCAGATTAGCGTGGCGCACATCGGCGAGGTTGAGGTCGAACCGCAGACGCGCATCCGTCTGGTCGAGACGCGCCCCACCGAGCACCGGCTCGAACTCGCGCGCGGCACGATGCACGCGCGCATCTGGGCCCCGCCGCGTCTCTTCTTTGTGGACACGCCTTCGGCCGTCGCAGCCGATCTTGGCTGCGCTTACACGCTCGAAGTTGACGACCACGGGCGCGGTCTCTTGCACGTCACGACGGGCTACGTCGCGCTCGAACGTGGCGCGCGCGAATCAATCGTGCCGGCGGGCGCAGCCTGCGCGACCGCGCCGGGCACGGGCCCCGGCACGCCCTTCTTTGAAGATGCCTCGGATGATTTCCTGCACGCGCTCGCCGCGTTTGATTTCAAACAAGGCGGCGACACGGCGCTCAAGACTGTGCTCACAGAAGCGCGCGTGCGCGACACACTCACGCTCTGGCATCTGCTCCCGCGCGTGGACGGCGACGAGCGCGCTCGCGTCTATGAACGACTCGCGCAGTTGTCACCGCCGCCCGAAGGCGTCACGCGCGACGGCGTGCTACGGCTCGACGAACAGATGCTCAAGCAATGGAAAGACGAACTCGAAAACAGATGGCTGCCCGAAAGTTTTCCCGCCGTGCGTAAAGCTTGGCGCAATCTTTGGCAATGATGAATTGCGGAATGCGGATTTCGGATTGCGGATTAGCAAGACAGTTCCTTTAATCCGCAATCCGAAATCCGCATTCCGCAATGGGGGAGTTCGCATTCCGCATTCTGATCAAGCGCGCGAAAAGGAAGAACGAGTGACGCGCCTCCGTCTAATAATTCGAGACGGAGGTTGTGATGATGAAACGTCTATTGAAGTGGACGGCGATTGTGCTCGTGTGCGGTTTCGTGTTGTTGCAATTCTCGCGCACGGCGCGGACGAATCCAACGGTGGACGAAGCGCGCACGATTGAGGCGCACCTCAACGTGACGCCGGAGGTCAAAGCGATCTTCGCGCGCTCGTGCGACGACTGTCATTCAAATCGGACGCGCTGGCCTTGGTACAGCCACGTTGCGCCCGTCTCTTGGATGGTGACGGATCACGTCCGGCATGGACGCAGGCACATGAACTTCTCCGACTGGGCGCGGCTGAACGACAGAGAGGCCACTTATCTGCTCGGCGACATCTGCAAGACCGCCAAGCAAGGCATCATGCCGCTCGACAGCTACACACTCATGCACCGCGACGCGCGTCTCACGCCGCAAGATGTCGGCACACTCTGCACATGGACAGAGACCGAACGCCAAAGGCTCGCAGCGATAAAGCAGGAAGCAGAAGGCAGTAGGCAGTAGGCAGTTAAGGAACAAGCGAAAGGTCGTTGGTTGCGCGGCTCGTCACAATACGACGCGCATTCAATCAATGGCCTTCTTTTATCTTTACTGCCTACCGCCTACTGCCTTCTGCTTTCTTGTGCTACCATCCCGCCGCTCGCACACACCTTTGCGAAAGCGCACGCCGCATAGTCGAACCGACAGCAAGCGCGCGCGACCCCGATTCGATGAGCCGAATACTATTAACCTGTTGCCTGCTGCTGACACTGTCCAATATCTCTTCGCGGCCTGCGTTCATGGCCCGCGCGCAAGCGCCGAGTAACAACTCGACGACACTGGCGCTCAGAGGTCTCCACGCGCCCGTCACCATCCGGCGCGACGAGCGCGGCATCCCGCACATAGAG
>QHXQ01000078.1 GCA_003223935.1 Acidobacteriota bacterium
GGAGGGGGTGATGCAGGAATTTCTTTCACGGATGATGGGCAAGCGAATTGACATCTATTGCGGCGGGGCGTCGAGCCTGCGGGGCGAGGTGTTGAAGGTCGAGGGGGGCATGCTGTACTTGAAGGACGACGACGGGCAGCTTTGTTACGTGGCGATTGAGAAGATCATCGTCGTGTGGGAAGCGCGCGACACGGACGAACACCGCGCGGGGTTTGTCGGCGGCCGGCTCAAGTAAGACTCATTGCTGACAAAGAAACCGGCCGGCGCTCGTGGTCTCCTGCGCGCCGGCCGGTTTTGCTTGCCTGAACTATGGGGGATTTATTCGGCCAGCACTTGTGCGGGCAGCGGCACGCGGCGGAAGCCGACGATGCGCTCCGACCAGTAGTCATTGAACGGCGAATAGACGACGCCGTGACTCGTAGAGGCTTGATAAAAGCCGTGCTCGTCGGCGACGATGCCGACGTGCTTCAGGTTGTTGAAGAAGACGAGCGTGCCAAACTTGTACTCCTCGCCCGGCTTGGGCGCGTCGAACTGTGCCCACAGGCTGCGCGCGCTGGCCCGCTCGAAGTTGATGCCCGCTTCGTGGAAGACGCTCCAGACGAAGCCTGAGCAGTCGAACGCGCGCGGCCCCATCGCGCCGTAAACGTAAGGCGCACCCAGTCGCGCGTCAATCGCCGACAACATGGTCTGATTGAAGCGCAGCAACATGGGCGCGCCAATCGGTGTCCTGAGCAGATCAACTGCTGCGGGCGGCGCTTCCGAAACTAGATAGACATCACTTTCAAGTCGGCTCGTGCCGTCGGCATCGAGTCCTTTGGCGACTTGGCGTGGGCGCGTGTCGGTCTGTGCCAAAGCGTTGAGCGTGAGCAGACAGAGGGCAAAGCACGCGACGAGCGTCTGGGGGAACAGTTTTCTCACGGGCATGTGCGGGGGCTAATGCTCCTTCCTATAATCTCGTTACTGCTTTCTGGGAACTGCAAAAGACGTGAGAGTTGGGCGCTGCTTAAATCGCAGCAACAAGTGGAGAATACACAACAGTTACAGACAGGCCAAGAGGCAATGTGACTGTTTTGTGACAACGCACAAGCTAGGCGCAGGATTGCACGGAAACTGATCAGCCTCCATGTCGAATGAGACTCACTCAAGGCAAGTAAACATGCGCTTCAGAGGCGAGTTGAAAGAGATAGGTACAGTCAATCTGACAAGACTGGATTTTGATGGTAGGTTTGCGTGTCGAGTAATCGTGCAGCCGATTTCACCGGCGCAGGCGCAGAGCAAGCGCAGAGAGTCCGCAAAGAACAACTTATTCTCAAATTTCAAATCTTAAACCTGACATCGCGCACGCGCTCCGTGCCCCTCTGTGCGATCTTTGCGCTTGCGCCGGTGAGATTGATCTGCGCACATAAAATCTGGACGCAAACAAGAACGTGGCGCACTCACGTCGCGTCGTGGTAGCATGCGCGCCCAAGAAAGGGAGTGACTCACGATGCTATTCGTTGCCGCCAAGACCCTAGATCATTTCGTCGCCCCCGCGACCCGCACGCCGCTCCTCGAAAAGCTACAAGAGAAGGGGCTGATGCCGTTTGTTCGTTCCGCGCGGCTGCACGCTTACGAGTTGGCGCTGCTCGGCGCAGAGCGCGCGCGTGAGATGGAGCAGGAACTCGCCAAGCAGACGGAGACAGAGAGCGAAGCGCCTTATGTGCGCGGCGACCTGTTCTGCTTTGAAGACTTCGCACACTTCCTTATCTTCGGTGAGGAAGGTGAAGCCTTGCGCGCCGGCATCATCTATGAAGTGGATACGCCTGCGCCGCAACAGAAACTCGACGCTTTCTGTCGCAACATCTATGAAGCGATTGAAGTCGCGCGCGGATTTACTGATCTAAAAGCGGCGAGCGCGTTGCTCGAAGTTGATTGGCAAGAGCAGACCGTGCCCGTGCCGGAAAGTTTCGTGCGCTTTGCTGCGGTAGCAGCAGACGGTGCGCAGACGAACGTGCGCAACGCGATGGTCGCCGATTGGTTGCGCGTCGCGGGCATGCTTGAAGATACGGAGGCGCGACAGGTCTTGCGTCGTCTGGTCGAAGTGCAGCGCGAGGGGCGCGGCGCGGCTTCTTTGATCGGCGGCGCAGGCGAGGGTGTGTCGGAGTCTCTATTGAACCGTCTGGCGGGAGCCGGACTCATCAAACGTGAAGTGCTGGTCAGTTGTCGCAAGGATGGGCGATCACTGTTTCGGCTGCCGTCGCCGGATGCGCTCGACGTGCTGAACGCGAGCAACGCTTTGTGCAGCGAGTGCGGCGCGTCAATCGCTGACGAGAAGGCGGACGAGATCGTCGTGCCGACATCGCTCACGACCACACTATTACAAGACGGCTCTTGGTTGACGACACACTTGCGCTCGATCCTCATCAAACTCGGTCTGCCCGAAGAACAGATCAGCACGCACCCCGTTTCGGGCGAAGGCGAGTCGCGCGCGATGGCGCACGTGTGCGGCGAAGCTTTCCTGTTCCTGCTGCGCGACGGCGACTGGACGGCGACGCAGGCACGGCACGCGCTTGACGAACAGACACGCACAGACGCGCCGCACTTGGTCATCATCGCTACCGGCAAGATTCACGAGGAGGCGCGGCAACGTCTGCGCGAACATGCGCGGCGGCGCACGGCGGAAGTGTTATTCATCGAAGGGATGGAGACGGTCGCGTCCGAACTGCAACAGGCGTTCGCGCGCGTCGCGCAAAGCGCGCTCAACGCAGAGCTATGGCCGCTCGATAGCAGCCTTGGTCTCAACGTCGCGCAGTTGATCACGACGCGCGCCCGCCTGCTGCAAAAGTCCGGCGCACTACGCGAACTGGCCGCCTCCGCCGCAGGCGCGCTCGCCGGTAGCCTGCGCGAGTTCTGACAGTGGTCAGTGGTCGGTGGTCAGTAATCAGTTAAAAACTTTTTCTTTACTGATCACTGACCACCGACCACTGACCACTTTTATTTGACAACCTGCTGCGGCAAGCGCGAATCTTATAGAGGCTTGCTCCCCCGACGCGAGCGTTCCCGCACAAGAAGGTTGCCGACAGGTTATGAAGATAAGAGGGGTCGTATTCTTTTTGCTGGCGCTTGTGCCTGCGCTTGCGCACGCGCAGACGCCGAGCGGCGCGCCCGCGACGCGCCCGCGCACCGTTAGCCCGACAACAAACACAGCACCAGTTGCTCCGCAACAACAGACTGCGCCGAGAACTTCAGTTTCAACCACGCCGACGGTTGTGACGCAACAGTCCGTGCCCACGACTGCGCCGCCTGTCGTTGCGCCCACGCCTATCATTGTCCTTGCGCCGTTGCAGCCCGCCCGCCCGTTGCCGGCCGGTAAAGTCCACACGGAGATCGAAGAGGCGGCGCGTGCGCTCAAGTCGCGTGTGCATCCGACCGCGATGAGTAACACCCTCAATTTCGTCACGCTCGCGGCGCTCGATCCAGACACTTCGCAGATTCATCTGCTGACCATGCCGAAACAGACCTTCCTCGCGCAAGGTTTTGAGACGACGCTCACCTCTTCGCTCGGCACGCTCTTGCGTGTGCGGATCGTGCGCCCGAACTACGTCAACACGGCCGTCATCGTCGCAGACATGTCGGGCCGGCAACTCACGCCGCTCCTCGTCGAGTATCCGATTGAAAAGTTCGGGCGCTACACGGAGACGGCCTATTACACGTCGGCGCATCCGGCGCTGCTTTCGCCTGAACTCGTCAAAGCGGGACAGGCTTATGTACATACGATGATCGATCTGGCGGCGAAGCGTCTGAAGGACAAAGGCGTGACTGTAACGCCGTTTATTCAAGACGTGGCCGAGCGTCTGTGTCTGGTCGAGCACATCGATCATGATCGCTTCCGCCGCGAGAGTCGCGTGCCGCTCTTCGAGGAAGTCTATGCGCTCTACGCGCTGAACCAGTTGGACACGTATCGTTATTCGGTCTCGACGGCCGGCGCGGGCGGCATGGTGCAGATGATCCCTTGGACCTACCAGATGATCCGGCAACGCCATCCGGCCATCGGCCTCAATCCAGATTTCGTCGCCGGCATGCGCAATCACGGCAACGCGCTCGAAGCGATGCTGCTCTACATGCAGGACACTTGGAACGACATCGCGCTCGATCCCGATCTGAGCGCCGCACGCTCAGCCGGCCTCGCCACACAGGAGGAGTTAATGGCCGCTGGCTACAACTCCAACCCCGCGCACCTCGCCGCCTATGCCCGGCGCGGCGGCGCAGACTGGCGCACGCTCATCCCACGCGAGACGCAGATGTACCTGCAAATCTACAAGACCGCCGAGGCGTTGCTGCCGTTCAAATCGCGTGCGGGCAAAGCGAGTGCTGAACAGGCGGCGGCCACGACTACGCCCTGAGTTGAGAATGGATTAATCGAATTGTGTCGCCCGGTCGAAGTTGACGCATGAGCAGCTTCGACCGGGCGACATTTTGTTTGCGGCTTTTCGTGTCCATGGTTTTTGCGTTACATTACGCGCGTTCGCCAAAGCAATTGCCACTCTCGTCTGAATTCACTTAGGAAAGGAAACACCCGCTTATGTCGCAGCGACAGACTGTTCATACTCTCAAGCTAACCATCCTTTGCCTCGCGCTCGGTTGCGCCGGCATGCGTCTCGCGCACGGCGTCGGCGCGCAAGCGCCACCAGCACACGAGCAGACTGTCGAGCAGGTGGATAAGAACATACAGGTCTTGAAGGGACTGCCCGCCTCACAACTCATCCCGTTGATGAATTTCTTCAGCGCCTCGCTCGGTGTGAACTGCGGCTTCTGCCACGCGCCAACCACCGACCCGAAGACCGGGCGCGTGCATCTCGACTTCGCCAGCGACGCCAAAGAAGAGAAGACAACGGCGCGCCACATGATCCAGATGACCATGAATATCAATCACACAAACAAGATTGATTTAGGCAGCATGGGCATCACTTGTTACACCTGCCATCGCGGCTCGAATAATCCGGCGGTTGTTCCGGCCCTGCCGCTGCCCACACCTGAACGCGGCGCAGGCGGCCCCGGCGGACAGGCAGGGCCGAGCGGCCCCATCGGCCCCGCCGGTCAAGGCGGCCCCGGCAGCAATGGCGGCACGGCTGCGCCGCGACCCACGCCGCCGCCGCGCCCGAGCGTGCAGCAGGTGCTTGATAAATATGTCGCGGCCGTCGGCGGGCGCGACGCGGTGGCGAAGGTGCAGACGCGCGTCTTGAAGGGCACGCGCGCGAGCGGGCCAAATAATTGGCCGCTCGAAATAACGCTCAAAGCGCCGGACAAATTCCAAGGGGCGGCTAACACACCGCAGGGCAGGATGGCGATGGGCTATAACGGCGCGGCCGGTTGGATCATGAACCCGCAAGGGCAGCACGCCGCCTCGCCTGAAGAGTTGGCCTCGCTCAAACACGGCTCAGAGGTGTACGAACTGCTCGAATTAACCACTGCCGCGCCCACGATGCGCATCACGCGTCCCGAACGCATCGGCGACCGTTTGACCAACGTCATCACCTATACAGTCTCGCCCGACCTGACCGAGAAGTTCTACTTCGACGCGGAGACGGGACTGCTCTTGCGCCGGCAAAATTTCATCCAGAGCATGCTGGGGCCGCTGCCCGAACAGGCAGACTTTATGGACTACCACGATGTGAATGGCGTCAAAGTCCCATTCACCATCGTCACCTCTTCGCCATCCGGCACGACGACGAACAAGTTCACCGACATCAAGTTCAACGTGCCGGTGGACGATACGCAGTTCCAAGCGCCCGCGAAGTAAGAAGGCAGAAGGCAGTAAGCAGTAGGCAGACAGTTGAGAGCTATTCGGGTCGTCCGATTTACCCTCCACTGTCTGTTTTCTGCCTACTGCTTACTGCCTTCTACTTTTCAGTCGCCGTACTGCAACGTGCCGCTCAAAGGAATGTCGGGGACGGCTTCGTCGCGTTCGCGGTCGGCGTATTGGAGTTTGTAGAGTCGCCAGTAGAGACCGCGTCGGGCGAGCAGTTCTTGATGCGTGCCTTGTTCGCGCAGTTCGCCATGGTGCATGACGATGATGCGGTCGGCGCGTTGGATGGTGGACAGACGGTGTGCGACTAAAATAGATGTGCGGTCGCGCAGCACGCGCTCGATGGCCTGTTGGATCAGTTGCTCGGTTTCCGTATCAATTGAAGAGGTCGCTTCGTCGAGAATGAGCAGCGCCGGATCAAAGGCGAGCGCGCGGGCGAAAGAGATCAACTGCTTCTGCCCGACCGACAGCCCCGCGCCGCGCTCGCGCACCTCCGCTTTGTAGCCTTCAGGCAGACGCTTGATGAACTCTTCGGCGCGGACTTCGCGCGCCGCCCATTCGACGCGCTCCGCAGGCATGTCTTCACGGCCCAAGCGTATGTTGCTTGCAATCGTGCCGCTAAAGAGAAACACGTCCTGCAAGACGACGGCGAAGTTCTCGCGTAAGGATTGCAAGTCCCACTCGCGCACGTCCACACCGTCCAGCAAGACGCGCCCGCGCTGCACGTCGTAGAAGCGCATCAACAGGTTCGTGATCGTCGTCTTGCCTGAACCTGTGTGCCCGACGAGCGCGACCGATTGTCCCGGCTCGACCGTAAACGACACGTCCTTCAAGACCCACTCTTCGTGCTTATAAGCGAACCAGACGTTTTGAAACTCGATGCGCCCTTCGGCGCGACCAGTCTTTTTCGGTTGCGCCGGCGTGGTGATCGCTACGGGCAGATCGAGCGCGCGGAAGATGCGATGCGACGCGACCATCGCCGCTTGCAGCACGTTGTACTTATCCGAGATGTCGCGGATCGGTTGAAAGAGTTGCTGCGAGTATTGAATGAAAGCGACGAGCGCGCCGAGCGTGAGCGCCTGATGCGTGCCCGTCGTGTGCAGGACGCGATAGCCGCCGAACCAGACGATGAGTGCGACGCCGACAGCGCCGATCAAATCCACGAGCGGAAAGAAGACCGCGTAGTAAAAGATCGTCTCAATGTTCGCGTTGCGATAGTTGTCGTTCAGATCATGAAATTGTTTGAACGACTTCGCCTCGCGGTTGAAAAGCTGCACGACCGGCGCGCCCGACAGGTGCTCTTGCAGGAAAGCATTAATACGCGCAAGGCGCGTGCGCACCATGTCGTAACCGCGCCGCGCGCCTTTGCGAAACCAACTCGTCGCCCAGACGAGAAGCGGCACGGTGATGAGCGTGACGAGCGACAACTGCCAGTCCATCGCCAACATGATGCCGATGATGACGAAGATCATGACCACGTCGCCGAGCACGTCAATGATGCCGGAGGTGAACAGTTCATTCAAAGCGTCCACGTCCGAAGTGAGCCGCGTCATGATGCGCCCGACGGGTTGGCGGTCGAAGTAAGCGACCTCCTGCCGTTGCAATTTCTGATAAAGCTCGCTGCGCAGGTCGTACATGACACGCTGCCCGACCGTGTTCAGCAGCACCGATTGAAAATAAGAGAAGCCAAAGACGAGCAGCAAGATAAAGAACAGCGCGAGCGCCAACCAGAAGAGTCCGGGCGCGGCTTGCGCAAACGTCATCTGGCCCTTCGTCGTCGGCACGATGTACCAGTCCATCGCGTACTGTAGAAATTTGGGGCGCAAGACGTTGAGCGCGTTTAAGACGAGCGTCAGGACGAGCGCGGGCGTGAGCGGGCGCACGTAAGGCTTGAGGTAACGCAGCAAGCGCTGCGCGATCTGCCAATCGTAAGTCTTGCCGATGGCCTCTTCTTCGTGAAATTGTTTGACCGCAGTTGCCATGAATGTTTGAACCAATGATTACTGCAAACTCGATTTGAAACTCACGCCATCCGGCGGCGATGCCTTGAGCAACTCCACGCGGCGCGGCACATGCAGCGCCATGCCGAATAGAGCGACGGCGAACAGCGTAAGCGGCGGCACACCGCTCAGAAAATAGTTGACCAGTCCAAATATAGCCGTCGCTTCGCAGAGCGCGAAGGCTAGGACATAAGCCGTCGTGACCACGTCGGGCCGCTGTTGCTCGCTGGCCCGCCGCAGTAGTTTGTATTTCAGCACGAACGAGAGCGCGAAGGTCGCGCCGCCGAGCACGTCGAAGACCCAGAAGCGCAACGCGTCGTTGCTGCCATTACGCGGCACGCGCGTCAGCCAGACGACGAGCACGAATAGGCCGAGCGTGACGAACTGCGCGAACCAAATGATGAGCAGTCCGCGATAGCGTTGGGCCACAGTGGCATGCACCGGTACTTGATTCATAGGATTCATGCCAGTGTCAACTCGCTGCCAGTTCTTCTTCCAGCAACTGCCGCTCGTGGAGCGCCGCATACTCGCCGCCGCGTGCAAGCAGTTCGTCGTGCGTGCCCTGTTCGACGATGCGCCCGTCGTCGAGGACGCAGATCAAGTCGGCATCGCGCACGGTCGAGACGCGATGCGAGACGATGAGGCTCGTGCGCTCGCGCATGACGCCGCGCAACCGGCCCAAGATTTTCTCTTCCGTGTAAGTGTCAACGGCCGAGAGCGCGTCGTCCAAGATCAGGATGCGCGGTTGGCGCATGATGGCGCGGGCAATCGCGGTGCGCTGTTTCTGCCCGCCTGAGAGCGTGATGCCGCGCTCGCCGACCAACGTGTCGAAGCCTTCGGGAAACTCGCGCACGTCGTCCGCAAGTCCCGCGATCTCCGCCGCCCATTCGACCTCGGCGCGTTCCGCTTTCTCGACGCCGAACGCGATGTTCTCCGCGAGCCTTTCGCTGAACAGAAAAGTCTCTTGCGGCACGTAACCGATGGCGGCGCGCAGTTGCGCGAGCGGGTAGTCGCACACGGAGATGTTATCAATCAAGACTGTGCCGCGCGGCGCATCCAAGAGACGCGGGATCAGATTCATCAGCGTTGATTTGCCCGTGCCCGTGCGCCCGACGAAGGCGACCGTCTGGCCGGCTTCGATGGTCAGGTTGATGTCGCGCAAGACGGGCGGCAGATGTTCGCTGTAGCTGAACGTCAGATGCCGAAGCTCTATGCGCCCGCGAATCGGCGGCTGTTCGTGCGTGCCGGATTCGTCCCTGATCGCTGGCTCGGTCGCAAGGATCGCGTTCATGCGCTTCCAACTCGCCGTGCCGCGTTGATAGAGATTGACGACGTAACCCAAGGCGATGAGCGGCCAGATCAAGAGCGTCAGGTAGAGATTAAACTCCGTGAACTGCCCGACCGTCATGCGGCCGTCCAAAGCCATGCGCCCGCCGACGTAGAGAATCAAGACGTAACCAAGTCCGATCAAGAATTGCATCAGCGGGCGCATCGCCGCGTCAATGCGGACGAGCGACAGGTTGCGCTCGGCGTATTGCCGGTTCAGATCGTTGAAGACAGCGATCTCCGCGTCCTCTTGCGCGTAAGCGCGCACGACCCGCACGCCCGTAAAATTCTCCTGCGCGCGCGCGGCGATGTGCGAGAAGAACTCTTGAATCTTCTCGAAGCGCACGTGCACCTGTTGCCCGAAAAATTTCACCGTCAAAGAGACGAGCGGCATCGTGACGAACAGCAGTAACGTCAGCTTCACGCTGATGCGCAACATCAACGGCAAGATGATCAAGACGACGAAGACGGTCTGCAACGTATACATGATCATCGGGCCGGCGAGTTGGCGCACGGCCGCCAAGTCGTTGGTCGCACGCGCCATCAGATCGCCCGTGCGGTTCGCTTGATAGAACGAGAGCGGCAGCCGTTGCAGGTGCGCGTAAAAGTCTTGGCGGAGATCGTATTCGACGTGGCGCGACATGCCGATCAGGATGCGCCGTTGCAGAAAGAGGAACGTGCCGCTGACCAGACTGGCGCCGAGAATGCTCAGCGCGTAAACCGTCACCCCCCGCCACGACTCATCGTTGAGCAGTATGTCCACCGAACGGCCGATCAGCCAAGGTCTGGTCAGACCGATGACGGTCGAGGCCAAGATGCAGGCGATGCCGATAATCAGCAAAGTTTTATAAGGGCGAAAATAACGCGCGAATTTTCTCAGCTCGTGCATAAGGGAACGTTACGACCAACCGGCCCGAACTCTGGGGCAAAGCGTCGCGTTTATGATGCGCGATCTTTCACTCTAAAGCCAAACGGCGACGGCGGTCTTGTGTTTCCGAATTGTACGAGCAGAAGTTGACGAAAGTCTGTCGCGCGGAACAAGCGGCGCGACAGTTCTTCGTTGTGTTGATTTGCGCGAAGTCTTATTCGAGCAGCGACGCGGGTCTCTCAGTGGCAACGGATGAAAGCGGTGCGGCTTCGTCGAGCATGTCGGTCGGTAGGTTGAGCGGCGGCGGCGGCACACAGATGCGGTTGCGCCCGGCGGCTTTGGCTTCGTAGAGGGCGCGGTCGGCGAGCGTGACGAGTGGCGCGGGCGCGCTCGCGTGCTGCGGGAAAGAGGCGAGACCGAAAGAGGCCGTGATGCAGCCGATGCCGGGCACATCTGTCTGCTCAAGCCGGCTGCGTAGCCGCTCGGCGACGATCAACGCGCCGTCCAGATCGGCTTGCGGCAGAATGATCGCAAACTCTTCGCCGCCGTAGCGTGCGGCCGTGTCCACGTTGCGCAGTTCGGCCCGTAGCACGTCGGCTAAAAATCTGAGCGCCGCATCGCCCGCATCGTGTCCGTGCGTATCGTTGACGCGCTTGAAGTGATCTATATCGAGCATGATCAGCGAGACGGGTTGGCGCATGCGCGTGGCGAGGCTCAGGTCGCGTTCGAGTTGCAGGTCGAAGGCGCGCCGATTGAAGCAGCCGGTCAGCGCATCGGTTAGAGCTTGGCGCTGGATTTGCGCGAACAGCCACGCGTGACTGACGGCCAGCGCAACCTGATCGGCGACGGTGCGCAACAACAGGCGCTCGCTCTGCTGCCAGACACGCCGCGCGTCGTCTGTGCGCACGAGCAGCACGCCCATATAATTCTCTTGATAGACGAGCGGCGCATAAGCCGTGCGGCCGTCTCTGTCCTCTTCGCACAAGACGAACGTCTTGCGCTCGTCCGCTTGATGCTCTTGCAGTTGGGCGACCAAGCGCGTGTGGCAGGCGTCGAGTTGCGCGCACGAAAACGCTTGCTCGGCTTCCGTCTGCGCGCCGTCGCGTGCGTAGCACTTAGTCATGGGGTCTTGCTCGGCGTCGCCTTCGATGCGCAGGGCACAGGCTCTTGCGCCGAGCGCGCGCCCGACTTCGTTGACCGTCGTCTGCAAGATGCTCGGCAACTCAAGCGTGCTACGAATGGCGGAGGCGATGCGGTTGACGGCGACCTCGCGCGCGGCCTGTTCTTGCAACAGTCGCGCTAGCTTCGTCGTGACCGAGACGGTCAGGTGCAGCGAGGTCGTCTTCGGCATGCAACAGCGCACGGCTGCGGCAAACTCTTTCGTCTGCGCGAACCGCTCGGCTGTGACGCGCGCCATCAAGTATTCGAGCGCCGAATAGACTATGTCTGGCTCAAACGTCCAGATGACTTCGTGCTCTGTGAATGGGTCTGCTTCGTCGTCTGCCTGTGCGTCGAGTGAAGTGACGAGTAGCGCCGAGAAGCGCGCTTCGGCGATCAAGATGAAGTGTTCGCGCGCGCCGCCCGGCGCAATGCGCGGCAGCAGCACGGGCTGGCGCTCGCCTTCGACCGACGGCAGCGGCCACTTGTGCAAAGCATCATCAGGCGCGACAAAAAAGAACGCATGCCGCGCCGCCCGCGCCACCTCCGCGACGCGCTCAAGCCCGCGCGCCGCCCGCTCCGGTTTGTGCGGCAGGCTCTCGACGATCAGCGCCGCCAGACCATTCTCCAGCACCACATCCTCGAAATAACGATGCAACTGCGCGATGGTCTGTTCGGCGCAACGCACCGGCGTCAACTGCCGTGCGTGCTGAAACATCAATGCCTGATAAAGCGAGTGCATGAACAATTACTCAAACGGAATGGACGAGGCTCTGATAGGAGACTCCGATAAGACCTTGTCATCGTCAGGCCATGACAAGGACAGACATATTTTGGCATTCGGCAACGAGGTTTGTCTATATAATTTTGCAAGTCCGCAGGGCGCGCCCGGCTCATTTGCGGGCTAGACAATTTAGTTCTTTGAAATGAAGGTTTAGCGCCGGACGGCGTAAGTCGTCAGAGCGGTCGCCACGAGTTCGTCGGCCTCGTTCGTAGCCTCGATGGCGACCGTGACGAGGCTGCGGCCGGCGCGCAGGACGCGCGCACGCGCTTTGACCCGACCGGACGAGACGGGGCGCAGGAAATGTAGCGTGAGGTCAACGGTGATGGTCGCTTCGGCGGGTGCGAGCAGCGAGAGGACGGCGAAGGCGGACGCTGTGTCCATGAGGGAGGCGAGCGCGCCACCGTGCATGATGCCTTCCATGCGCGTCAGATCGGGGCGCACCATGAGCGCCAGAAGGGCCGTGCCGCGCGCAACCTCTACGAGTTCAAGGCCGAGCAGGCGCGCGTAAGCAACCCGCGCGAAGGCGGCCCGCAAACGCGCGAGTTCTTCAGACGTGAGCGCAGCTTCGTTCACAACGGCGCGCATCAAGACTGATAGATGTCGCCCGCGCTCGTCGGTTCGACGATGACCGCCGTGCCGTAAGCGAGCACCTCGGTCACGCCGCCGGAGATTTCGGTTGCGTCATAGCGTGCGCCGATGATGGCGTTTGCACCGATCTCCGTGGCGTGCTGGATCATTATGTTGAAGGCTTCGGCGCGGGCCTGCTCGCACAGGCGCGACCAAGCCGTGATATTGCCGCCGACGAGCGTCTGGAAGGCCGCACCAATGTTGATGAAGAGGTTGCGCGAGCGCACGACGATGCCGCGCACCACGCCCAACGTCTGCCGCACGCGATAGCCCGGCAACTCAAACGCGGTCGTCACCATCTGCGGCGACACGCTGTAGCGCGGCTCGCTCACCGCATAGGGCGTGTGCCGCTCAAGGGGTTCGTTGTTCATATGATTTAGTGAATGGTGGAGAATGCGTTTTACGAGAATAGACTTGCTTGCGCGTCATCTTGCTCCGCGTCCCGTCCGCGTGCTTCCGCTGGCGTCCAACGATAGCGGCCGAGATCGCAACGCCCGCTCGCGTCGAACTCGATGCCTTCGGCTTCGAGCAGACTCTGCTGTACGTTGTGCGGCAGCAGCACGCGCCCCGTCGAGCACTTGCCCTGCGAGTTAATGACGCGATGCCAAGGCACGCCATCAGGCGAGGCGTGCATGACGAAGCCGACGGTGCGCGGCGTGTAGCCCTCGCCGAGTAGCTCTGCGATCTGCCCGTAAGTCATCACGCGCCCCGCAGGGATGCGGCGCACGATCTGATAGACGCGCTCGTTGTAACCCGGCTGCGCGATCAACGCGCGCTCATCCGCGCGCACGCCACTGTCTCTTGGTTTGTCTGTGCCCATTTAATCAATCGTCCTTAGCACCGCCCGCGCGGGCGCGCCGTCGCCGAGGGGGCCCGCGAGCTTGAGCGGCAGGCAGATCAGTTCGTAACGACCGGGCGCGACGGCGCGCAGGTCAAGACCTTCAATGATGACGATGCCCTGCGCAAGCAACGTCGTGTGCGTCGCGAAAGTTTCGGACTTGAACTGTTCGACCGACAGGTAATCGAACCCGACCAACCGCACGCCGCGCTCGACGAGGGCCCGCGCGCCGCCGTGTGTGATGTAAGTGAAATCTGTGTGAAACTCGCGCGGCGGAGCATCGGCCCAAAAGGCTGAGTTGCGCGTCTTGAAGAGCACGCGCGGCGCTTCGTCAGGCACGAGCGCAG
The DNA here is from genome assembly GCA_003223935.1 of Acidobacteriota bacterium. GTDB lineage: Bacteria > Acidobacteriota > Blastocatellia > Pyrinomonadales > Pyrinomonadaceae > QHXQ01. Next base: position 13,734 of record QHXQ01000078.1, read on the forward strand.
CAACGTGCTCAGCCTCAATCGCGCGCACGTCGGCCGCGACAGCGATGACATGCGCCGGCCCGATCAGAATATCGAGCGGCATTGCGGCGACCGTCGGCGCGTGTGCGATGAAGTGCGCGGGCGCGTCCACGTGCGTCGCCGTGTGCGCGCCGAAGCGCAGCAGCGAGACGTTCGCCGCGTCGCCCCGCGCGAGCGCCGCCCACTCGACGATCTCTATGCCCGGATCGCCCGGATAGACCGGCGTCTCGCCCGGCGCAATAGCGACGCTGATGTCGAAGATGGGCATAGGTTAAAGCCGCGACAGGTGGCAAGTGACAGGTGACAAGATAAAGCTTTTGCTTATCACTTGTCACTCTTCACTCGTCGCTGCTTTTGTAGCGGAGCTTTGCATGACTGTCAACGCGCGCGCGCCGCTTCGGTGAGTAGCTTGCGAGGGTGATGATGGTCGCGTTAGCATCAGGTGCAAGCCGCTTGGTTGGGCTTGAACGCGGCGTGGTGGGAGGGATGAGAGCCATCGGCAGATATGAAGAACAAGCGAACGTGCCGCGCATCGGCGCGTCGAGTTATTTGAACACCGCGCCGCTCATCTGGAGTTTCGTGCACGGCGCACGCGCGGGCGCAGTGCAGTTGACGACGGATGCTGCACCGGCGCGTTGCGCCGACCTGTTGGCGCGCGGTGCGGTCGAAGCGGCGCTCATGCCGGTCATCGAGTATCAGCGTCTGCCTGAAGTTGTGCTCGTCTCAGACGCTTGCGTCGGCGCGCGCACGGAGGTGCGTAGCGTCGTGCTGGTCACGCGCTGCGCTACGCTGCGCGAGGTGCGCACGATTGCACTCGACGAGTCGTCGCGCACGTCTGCGGCGCTGGTGCAGATCATCTTCCGCGAATTTCTTGGCCGCGAGCCGCGCACCGAAGCCACGCAACCGGATGTACACGCGATGCTCAGCGAGCACGACGGCGCGCTCATCATCGGCGATCCGGCGATGACGTTTGCGCGTGCGGGGCTGTACGTCCACGACCTCGCGCGTTTGTGGCGCGAGCACACGGGTCTCGGCTTCGTCTTCGCACTGTGGATGGCGCACGAGCACGCCGCATCGTCTGTGCGCGCCGTTGATTTCGCGGCGGCGCGCGACGAAGGACTCGCGCACACGGAAGAGATCATCGCGCAGTACGAAGCCGAACTTGGCTTGCCGCGCGCGGAGTTGCGCACATACCTGCACGACAATCTCTGCTTCGAGTTGAACGCGGAGATGCGCGCCGGGCTTGAGCTTTACTTCCAACTCGCGCACAAGCACGGTCTCGCGCCGGCCGCACGCACGTTGCAGTGGCTCACGTGAAGATCAAAGTTCGGCGTATAATTTGCAATGAGAATGAACGGCTGCGCTCTTGCAGGTTTAAATTCAATGATTGCGTAGCGCGGCGTTAGCAGAATGCGAATGTAAGTTGATTGTTATGGAAAATATCCAACCCATCCTTGACCGCGCGCTGGCAGGAGAGCGTTTGACGGCGGACGATTGCACGCGGCTGCTCGAATCCTATGACATCGCGCGCATCGGCACGGCGGCCGACGATGTGCGCCAGCATTGGCACAAGGACAACATCGTCACGTACATCATTGATCGCAACATCAACTACACGAACGTCTGCAACGTCGTCTGCACCTTCTGCGCGTTCTACCGGCGACCGGGCAAGCCCGACACATACGTCCGCACCATCGAAGAGATTTGCCAGAAGATTGACGAGACCATCGCGCTCGGCGGCACGGGCGTCTTGATGCAAGGGGGCTTGCATCCAGATTTCGGCATCGAGTGGTACGAGGATTTGCTGCGCACGCTGCATGCGAAATACCCGACCGTGCAACTACACTGCTTCTCGCCGCCGGAGATTCACAACATACACCTCATCTCGAAGCTCTCTTATGAAGATGTGCTCGCGCGTTTGAAAGCGGCGGGATTGTACTCACTGCCCGGCGGCGGCGCGGAGATTCTGGACGACGAAGTGCGCAAGCGCGTCTCGACCAAATGCACAACCGACGAATGGCTCGCGGTCATGCGCGCCACACACAAGGTCGGCTTGCGCTCGACCGCGACGATGATGTTCGGCATCGGCGATTCAGTTGTGCATCGCGTCCGCCACTTGCAGCGCATACGCGACCTGCAAGACGAGACGGGCGGCTTCACAGCCTTCATCCCTTGGACGTTCCAACGCGAGCACACGGCGTTGGGTCGGCGCATCAAAGACGAGCCGACGGGCATGGATTATCTGAAGATGCTCGCGGTCTCGCGCCTGTTTCTCGACAACATCGAGAACTTTCAATCGTCTTGGTTGACGCAAGGGTTGCGCCTCGGTCAGGTCGCTTTGCGCTTCGGCGCAAACGACATGGGATCGATCATGATCGAAGAGAACGTCGTCTCAGCCGCAGGCGCGCACAACGAAGCGGATGAGAAAATGCTCCGCTACCTCATCCGTGAAGCCGGCTTCACACCGCAACAACGCGACATACTCTACCGGCACGTCAAGCGTGAAGCCGCGCCGAACGATGACGCGCGCGATTCGGCCACGTTGCGCGAGTTGAACGTCGCGTTTGCAGATTAATCAACTTAAGAAAACTGAGCGCGGGCGCGATACTGTTGAATGTCGCGCCCGCGCTTATTGCTTTACATGCAAATCACGACGCATGCGCTCCGACGTCTTACGACGTGGCCGCGTTTGCATCGCGCAGACCAATGAGTCGTGCGTCGTCGAAGTCACGCGCGGGCGGGTAAGGGGCTTTGGTCGCAAAGTTCAGTCCGATGTCGAAGGCGGCCGAGGCCCAGCGTTTGACGTTGACGGGCGAGCGCAAGCTGTCAGGCACGCCGTCGTCATTGATAATGAGCGGGGCCTGCGGGTTGTAGCTGGCGGCGCGGGCCTTTGCGTCCGCGATGCCGGATGTATAGTCGCCGGTGGCATTCCACTGCCCGGAGTGAAAATCAAAGACGGTCAGCGGCAAGCCCGTCAACAATTGGCCTTCGTTCAGGATAGCGGTGCTGGTGGTGATGTTGATGTTCTGACCGGCGTTGCTGCGCAGCGCATCACGCATCTGTCCCAACCACGCGACGAGGTTCTGATTATCGGCTCGATGGCCGGAGTCGTCTAGCACGCGCAACTCGTTCGCTAATTCCCAGATGACGTTATCGCAGCCCTTCAACTTCTGTCCGAGCTGGGCCACAAGTTCTTTCTGCTTGTGCGTGCGCGCGTCAATGCCGGGCGCGAAGAACCAACGCGCGTTGTCAACGGGGTTGGGTTGCGTCTGCTTTTGGCCGGGCGGCGGCGGTGGCGGCGGCGGCACTACCAACTCGCGCGGGACGTTCTCCGGTTGTTCCGGCGGAATGGGGTAGTATCCCGAGGGGGCATTGGGGTCTTTTAGCAAACCTGCCACCGAGTGATAGCTGAAGATGCAGACCTGCACGTAGAACTTGGGATTGAAACCGGCCGCCGTGTCCACGAGACTGCGCAGATTGTTCAAGAAATACTCGCTAATCTCGCGCTCTTCGGTGTAGAGCGGTTCGCGCCGGTCAGGAAAATGGTTGAGTCCCTCGATACCAGCGTTGCGGTAGACGATCACCTTGACCAAGTTGACGAAAGGCGCGCGCTGTCTGAGGGCGTGGAAGAAGTCGGGCCCGTTCGGCTGGTTGGCCGGGCGGCCGAGCATGTTGTCGAAACAGAGGTTGTAAGCGCCATAGCCAATTAGGCGGCGCGGGAGTGCTGGGAGCATGGATGGTTCTCCTTTCGCAGCGCAGACTGAGGCTGCGTGGTAGGGGCTGGCCGCTGACAGGCAAGTCGTCTGAGAAGCAACCGGGTGTTAGTTTGGGGTAGATGCCCTAACCCGACTCAGTCCAACGACGGTCGTGCGCGGTGGCATGGATAGCTTAACTTGTTACCGCGCGACGGCCGCAGCCAGCAACGGTTCAGCCTGATGTTGAAGTGAGGCCGACGAGAAAAGGCAACTCGACGGCAGGATCACAAAGACGCTTTAGAACGCGAGCACGATATGCCTGTCGGTGCTCGATGTCAATATCAATCAGCATCCGACCGCTAATCGTATGGATCGCAGCTTTGCCGGCCGAGTGCGAGCACAGCAACTTACGCCGATGCCCAGACTTCACTGATGCCAAGCGTATTTGGCGTTAGTCCAATAAAGGAATCCGTCCTGCCCATTCAGCTTTTCTCTGATCACATCTCCGGGCGGTTGCGTCTGCGCGTTCTTACTGCCGGCCGATTTGGCCGCCTCACGTAGCGATTGGGCACGGATGTTTTCCCCGACCGCATTCCTGAGCAGAAAAGTCTGACGTGCGAGTTGATCATGCCAGCCCGCCTGCCGATAGCCGTGCAAGATCAACAACAGTAGATCGTCCTGCTGCACCTTAATAGTTTCCGCCCCTTTGGCTAATTGCTGCACGGCTCTATTCGGATCAGGCAAGGCGACCCGTTGTGGCTCTTCGACGATCCAATTGGCATATTCGCTGTTGAGTTTTGCGAGCGACGCTTTAGCAGGTCGGACAATGACGGCGATGTCCTGCGAGCCGTCGCCGTTGAAATCGCCGACGATGAAGGGGACGCTCCGGCTCGTGTCTATCGCCACCGTATCCTGATACACACGCGCGACCGCAGCTTGCACTTCGTTGAGCTTGGGCGCGGCGGGGCTTGCGCTCGGCTGCAACTGCGTCGGCGTGGGTGCTTGCGTTGTGTTCAGCGCAGGCGTCGGCGTCGGCAACGTGGCAGCTTGGTTGGGCGCTTGTTTCGCTGTGGCGCAGGCCAGCGAGACGACGCTGGCCGCAACGACGAAGAGAAAGAGACGATAACTGTTGCTGCTTCGAGTCGGGTTCATTTGCGTGGCTGACATTGTAGGCATACGCTCCATCGTTAAACTTGAACGGGTGAACGGAATGCAGCGGCTTAGACTTGTCTGGGAGGCCAGCCCGGCCCAAGAGCCTGTTAGCCTCCCAGACTGAGGGACGATTAAAACGTCCCTGTCGCTCAAAGGGCTACAACGATTCGAGGAACATGATGATCTGTCGCTTCTGTTGCTCGGACAGTTGTTGGAACGCGGCCGTAACTGCGGCGGCTTCGCCTTGATGGCGCAGGATCGCTTCACGGAAGGTGAGCGATTGACCGTCGTGCATGAGTCGCGTGCGTGTGCGCACGCCCCAGAGCGGCGCAGTCCGCACCATGTTGCGTGTGCATTGCCCGCCGTTCTGCACGATGCCGTCGCCCGTGCCGATGTCATGCAGCAGGAAGTCGCCGAACGGTCGAATGACCTTGAAGCCGAGACCATCAGGCACGACGAACTTGCCGGCGTTGATCCCGGTTTCCGCAGGCGCAGTCAAAATGGCCGGGACGTGGCAGATGCTGCAACTGAAGCCCGGCCCGTTCGGCATCTGGGAGAAGAGTTGTCGCCCGGCCGCGATGTCAGCCGCGAAGCGTTGGTCGTGCTGTATCCCTGCGTCTTGCGGCGGGGCCTTCGTCGCGCGTATGAAGGTGGCGAAGGTGACGATGTCTTTCTCCGGGTCTTCCCCGCAGTTGACGGTCTCGTCGTCCTCGCAGGCTTGTTGGTCGGACACGGTATCGAAGGACGTGACCGGCCGACCGAGCGTGGTGTTCTCGACAGGGATTAAGAAATTGGTGATGCCCATCTCGTTCAGATATGCGTCGCCCGCAAACGTCAGTAAGCTGGGTATCTGATCCTTCCAGCCGAAACGGCCGACGCGCTCGATGCAAATCTGGGTCGGCATCTCTGGACAAAAGCGCCCGGTGCAAGGCGGGGGCGGCGGGGGCGGCACACAGTTCTCTGTGACCGGCACCGGGATCGCCTGTCCATGCACCTGTCCATTGCTGACGGTGGGTTGGGTGTTGGCGATTGAAACCAGCGTGCCGTTCTGCACCGCCTCGACGAAGCCATCGCCAAGCAGGTTGAGCGAAGTGCGGAAGGTGCGCACCGGTTCTTCCGCCGCAATCGGCGGGCCATCGCCGACGATGCCTGCGGTGTAGAGCGGTGGCACACGCTCCTGTGCGCGCGGATCGATGGCGCGGTCGTTGATGAGCGAGCCGCCGGGTGCGTCAATGAAGTTGCCGTTCGCGTCGTTGTGTCCGGCGCGCAACTCCGTGATCTGGCTGATCGCGCCGGTGACCGGATTCTGGTGGCACTCGCGGCAAGACTGCGCGTTATAGACCGGCCCCAAGCCGTCATCCGTTTCCTCCACAATGCTGAAGATGAACTTATCGGCCTCGAAAGTGCCCGGCGTCGGCTTGGCCGCAGGGAACTTCGGGATCATCGAGCCTTGTGGCAGGAAAGCTTCCGAGTTGGTGTGATTGTCGAATGCGGCAGGGGCTTCGGCCGCATGAGTCGTTTGATCCGGATCGGCTCCGGGCGGGCGCGCGCTCTCGCCCGTGGCGAAGGTAAAGTTAGCCGTCGAGTTTGGGTCAGCACCTTCACAAAAAGTGTTGGGCGGGCATTCTCCAACGTCAGTCGTGAAGCACTGATCTTCGGCGGCCGCTACGTCAGCTTGGTTAGTGGTCGTCTCCAGAGCGGCGGATTGAGCGGCGGTTAGCGGCGTGTTTGGATAGGTACTCGGACTTTGCCCTTGACTGTTGGCCACGCGATTGAAGACCGCCGACGCCACGAGCAAGGTCAAGACGAGCAGCATGAATGAGACTTTCAGACGTTTCATTTTGTTCCCCTCCTTGGTGAATACGGCCGAACTCTGTCGGGCAGAGTCGGCCAAAGCCTGACGCGCACGAGATTGAAGTGAACATTAATCGTCGGCTCTCACGGGCTTTCGCTGGTCGAAGGTACGTGAGACAACTGGATACACGAATGACGCGGGGGCGAAGCGGGAGAACTGAGCGTTTCAACTACTTCGATTTGGCGACCCGGCCCACACCAAGTTGCAACTTGGCGCGAAGGCGCACGTCACCTGCATTAAAAATGAAACTGATGAGGGGGTGTTGTTATCGAAGAGCTATCTCGGTCTTCGGGTCTTATGGAGCTACGTGAAACAACTTGGAGCGTAAAGGCTTGCGCCAATCTTTATCAATGGAAACTCATTTTGGGATAGATGAGGACAACCAAATAGTTAGGGGAGGGTTACTCGTTGCCTCTGAACCGGACGCGCGCAGAATAGTACCGACCCGAAAAATTGTCAACGATTAATTGTTCTGTGCCAAGCGGCGCAGGCGCAGGCTGAAGTAATTATGCGTGCGCTCAGTGCCAGCCCATGCGCTCGCGCAGCGCGGTGACGTGCGCCGTGTGGTGGCGGCCGTGCCAAGCGTAGAGCGCGAGTTGTTTGTTGAGCGAGAGCGTGCCCAACTCTGGATGACGAAAGGTGCGCGCAAACTCTGCGGGCGTGAGCGAGCGGAACAGGTTCGCCCAACGCTCGTGCAGCGCGTCGAGCAGGTTCAAAGAAGTTTCAATCGGCGTCGCCGGCGTATCGCCGAGCTTGACCCACACGTTCTCATCATAAGGCTTGATCGTCGGCACATCTTCCGCGAGCGCCAGCTTGACGCGGATGTAACCGTTCATATGGCTGTCCGCGACGTGATGCACAAGTTGGCGCACCGTCCAACCGCCCTCACGATAAGGCGTGTCGAGTTGCGCATCGTTCAAGCCAGCGACGGCCGCGCGCAGACCGGCCGGCGCAGCCGCGATCTGCGTGATCAACTGCGCGCGTTCGTCTGCGCTCAAGTTCTCGTTCGCCAACTGAAACTGGCCGATGGGATAGCGTGGGTCAGTCATTAGCAACTCCTTCTCGCATGCGGCGTTTGGCATAAAGGCGAGCCAATTATAAAGCTCGGTGCGCGGCGGACAAGTGCCACTTACGCCGTTCAGCTTAGTGCCACTTGAAGATGATGGTGTAAGAGGTTGTCTATCTTGCCATGAGGCCATCCTGCTCTTCGCGCCAGCGTTGGCAGAGATCGCGCGCCGCTTCCGGCCAAGTGGGGAACTGGAAGGTGAAGCCCTCTTGCAACAGCCGCGCGGGCACGACGCGCCGGCTCTTCAAAGGCAACTCCGTCTCGCTTCTGATCAAGAACGCGCCGAGCGCAAGCATCCACTTCGTCGCAGGCAGGCCGATGCGCGTGCCCCACGCTTCGCGCAGCACGTGCATAAACTCTTCGTTCGGCAGAGGCACAGGCGCGGCGAGATTGAAGACGCCGTCCGCCTCATTGTGCTGCGACAGCCAGCGCACCGCGCGCACGAAATCCTGATCGTGAATCCAAGAGATGTACTGCCGGCCGTTGCCGGAGCGCCCACCCAAACCGAGACGCACCAGCCGGAGCAACAGGTCGAACGGGCCGCCGCGATCAGGACTCATGACAATGGACGTGCGCAGCTTCACCTTGCGCGTGTGCGGCGTGGCGGCTTCATCAAGCGTGCGCTCCCAAGCCTTAGCCACTTCGATGCTGAAGCGCCAAGCGGCGGGCGCGTCCGGCTCCGTGCCGCCGATGATACCTGTGGCTTCGTCGTTCGGCGCGTCGTAGCGATGCGCATAGATAGTGGCGGTACTCATCTGAAGCCACACGCGCGGCGGCTTCACGGCTCGCGCAATCGCCTCGCCCACGACGCGCGTCGAGTTCACACGCGACTCCATGATCGCGCGCCGATTCTCCGGCGTGTAACGACAGTTCACATTGCGCCCGGCCAGATTGATCACCGCATCCGCGCCGTCAACTTCTGCCGCCCAACCGTCCAACGTCTCCGCATCCCACGCCACCTCGCGCCACGCCGCACTTGCGGGCCTGCGACTGAGCACCACGACCTCGTGCCCGTCCCCTTGAAACGCGCGCGCCAGCAGCGTGCCCACCTGTCCTGTGCCGCCGGGGATGACAATTTTCATGGTTTGTCGCGCCGATGTCTGGCTCGAACGGCTTGGTGCGCTTCTTATTTTACGAGATAGTCGCTTAATGTTCTCAGCAGCCTTTTATGCCGCTCTGCCGAGATCGAGCCGATTGATCCGATGATTTTGCTGCGGGGCAACACTGCCAGAAAGCCAAGCCTGATCAATGATTCCGATTTCAAGCTGCTGGCGGAAAAATCCGCGTCGGTAGGTGAAATAAGCTCGTCAAAATCTTTGACCTGTTGGTGCAACTGAGTACTGACACCACAGACCAGCAAATCCTTGTAAGGCGGCAACTCGCGCAAGATAATCGCCGGCCGGTTCTTAATCGCGCCGTCAGCCTGCGGGACGGGCGTAAGCACCACGTCACCTTCCTTCATATTCAGGATTCGCCTCTTTGATTACATCCGACGAGTATTCCTCTTCATCTTTACCGTATGCGTCTGCAAGCCTTTCACCGGACAGGCGCAACCATGACGCGCGCTCAGCATCATGATTCGGCAGCACAGTCACAATGAGCCGTGTATTCGGCTCTAGCTCGACAGGTTCATCCAGCAGAATACGCTCGCCATCAAAATGAGCAGGTATTGAGATGGTATCCATAGCTCAACTCTCCCAAGAGTATTATACAGAAGCATCAGTATCGGTTTGGTTTTCTCCATCTGATTGCTCAGTTTGCAGAACCTTTACTTCCATTGATTCAAGTAGTCCGCTATTTGCATGAGCATCTAAACGTGATAGTGGCTTGTAGTAATGAGCATTAAACAGCTTGCGGATTTGTTCATCTGAATATCCAATCGAGCGAAGTAAATTAACCTGCTCCTGTAAGATAGAAGTTTCCAGCCCTCTGTTCTCCAGATCGGCCTTGCGAGATTCTTGTAAGGCAGAATTTTCAAGCCTGATATTTTCTAGCTCCAACTTCTTAACTTCTTGCTCACGTCTCTGATTATCAAGGCTCATTTGCCTTTGTTCTTCTGCTTCACGCCACTCTTTATCTTTTCTCCGCTCATGCCGCTCTTTTGCATATTCTCGTAATTGTTGTAGCGGATTAAGAGTACCAATAAATTCCCATACGCCCGGCGACTCAATGTTCACTTTATGAACGATAAGCTTCTCATCAGGTAATACAAGATCGCTGAATTTTCGCGTCGGGTTTAATGCTGGCGGTTTCCTTTTTCTGTGGCTCCAAGGATATTCACTTCTCTCAGAATATTTCTGTTTTGCCTCATCAATTTTCAGATTAAGGGCATAAAGGTTTTCATAAGCATCTTGTATATCTGTTAAGAAGCTTAGGGCTTCATCAACTAATCCGCCACGGCTGACATAGACTTGTAGAATTCCTTTCGTTGAATCCAAGATAAGCTTCTCCTTTCCAGCTACAAGTTTATTTCCAGCTCAACGCTAAACGCCCAATTAATATTGTACCGCAGAAATGCGGCAGAACTCCGCAATAAGCGCAAACTCCCATCCGCGCGAGTGCATCAGCGCCACTTGAAGATGGTGATGATGTTGGAGAAGTCGTCTGTCCAGACGTGGCGGGTCGTGTCGCCGTTGAGTGTGTACCAGCGCGGATCGCTCATTAAGTTGTTCAGGTCTTCGGGGCGGCGGGCCATGACGACCCATTGGGAGGCTTCTTTGCCTTCGAGTTGATTGGGCTGCGTGTCGTCGCGGGCGACGCATGTGAGCGCGCGGCTGCGTGCGAGGTCGGCGACGACGGGGTGTAGGTCGAGGCTGCGATTGGAGATGTGAAAGACGATGAGACCCGTCGGGGCGAGTTTGGCGAGATAGAGGTCGAGCGCCTGCGCGGTCATGAGGTGGACGGGAATCGCGTCGGAGCTAAAGGCGTCGAGGACGATGAGACCGTAATGCGCGTCGGGCGCGCGTGCGAGTTGCAGGCGCGCGTCGCCGAGTGTGACGGAGACGGGCGCGTGCGCGCAGTTGATCAGGTAGGTGAAGTATTCGGGCGCGCGTGCGACGCCGACGACTTCGGGGTTGATCTCGTAGAAAGTCCAGCGCTCGTCTGCGCGCGCGTAGGCGGCGGTTGCGCCTGTGCCGAGTCCGACGATGGCAATATCGTTGGTGGCTGGATGCGCTTGGTAAGCGGCGAAGACTTGGCCGAGCGGGCCTTCGCGGTGGTAGTAGGAGAGCGGTTCGCATTGGCGTAGGAGGTCTGTGTATTGACGACCGTGGAGCGTGCTGCCGTTGTAGAGCCGGTGTTGATCGGGATCGTCGTCGCGCGTGACGCGCAGGACGCCGAAGAAATTGCGCGCGTGGTAGAGCGTGCGTGTGTTGAGTTGCGTGTGCAGACCTGTGGCGAGCATGACGGCGGCGAGTGCGAGCGCAAAGCGCAAGGGGCGACGACGAAATTGATAGCTGACGATGAGCGGCACGCCGATGGCGAGCGCGAGCGTCTGCACGTAGTCGCGCACGTAACGGTCAGCGACAAGGGCCAACAAGATCGTGAGCGCACCGATGCCGACGGGCAAGATGAGATCGAGCGCGCGTGCGCGTTGCAGCTTCGGCTGTGTTACTTCATTCTGCCATGCCGGTTCAGTCTCCTTCGTCGGCGCGCTTCGTTTGTTTGTGCGCGGGAGAAGCAGACAGGCGAGGATGATGGCGAGCGGGTATTCGATAACAGAGTTGAAGACAGCGGGCGCGAGGAGCGCGTTGAAGAGGCCGCCGAGCGCGCCGCCGGTGGCGAGCCAGAGATAGAACTCTGCTAGGTGCGCGGCGGCGGGGCGGTCGGCTGCGAGCAGCGTGTGACAGGTGAGCGCGGCGAAGAAGAGGTAAAGCAAGTGCAGGCTCAAGATGAGCGCGAAGGGCTGCGCTGCGCCGGAGAGATAGACGAGCACAAGCAGGAGCGTCACGCCGGGCATGATGAAGGCGAGCAGGCGTGTGGAGAAGATTTGCCGACGCGCGAAGGCGAGGATGAGCGTCAGCAGATAGAGCGCGAGCGGGATGACCCAGAGCAGAGGCAACGAAGCTATGTCGGTTGAGATGAAGGTCGTCACACCGAGCATCAGACTCGACGGCACGAACGCGAGTGCGAGCCAACGCAGGCGACGACGAAGCGACAGATGATCGTCCGTTGTCAGTTGTTCATTGTCTGTTATTTGTTCTTGGTTGTTGGTTACTTGTGCTTCGTTGGTCGTTGATTGCTCGTTGACTGTTTGTTCGTCGCGTGAGCGTGCGAGCACGAGAGCGCAAGACGCGATGAGCGCGATGAGGAGCGCGTAGCCGATTGTCCAGAGCAAGCTTTGGCGGGGAAGTGTGAAGCGTGGTTCGAGGAGGGCGGGGTAGGCGATGAGGGCGATGAGGCTGCCGGCGTTGGAGGCGGCGTAGAGGAAATATGGATCGCGCGCGTGCGTGTGGCGCGTGGCGGCGAACCAGTGTTGGAGGAGCGGGCCTGTGGTGGCGAGGACGAAGAAGGGCAAGCCGACGATGAGCGCGAGGCGTGTGATGAGCCAGAAGGCGGGGTTGCCTTCGGTCGGGACGGTGTTGATGGTTGAAGTTGAGAGCGCAATGGGGAGGCTGATGCAGGCGAGTGCGAGCAGTGCACATTGAAAGATGATCTGTTGTTTGAGCGTGAGTCGTTTGGTTGCCGCGAGCGCGTAGGCGTAACCGGCGAGCAGCGTCGCTTGAAAGAAGAGCAGGCAAGTGTTCCAGACGGCGGGCGTGCCGCCCAGCAGCGGCAAGAGCATCTTCGCCACCATCGGCTCGACCCAGAAGAGTAGCGCCGCGCTGACGAACAGCGTCGTGGCGAACAGCAGCGTCAGCGCGCGCGTGCGTGTGCCGTTCACTGCGACCATGAAGCGGGCCGGCGCTCCCAACGATGCGCGCGCAAGCGTGTGTGCAACTCTTCCGGCAAAGGCCCCTTGTCGCTCGCGGCGATGTTGGCTGCGACGTTTTTGAGTTTGCGCATGCCGGGGATGATAGTGCTGACCGTCGGGTTGTTGAGGATGAAGCGCAAGGCCATCTCTGCCATCGTTGAGCCTTCCGGCGCGAGTGGTTTAAGAGCATCGGCGCGTTCGACGCTCGGAATCAGATTCTCCGGCACGAAGTATGTGTTGCGCCAGTCGCCTTCGGGCCAGCGACTCTCTTTGGTGAGCGTGCCCGTGAGCGTGCCTTCGTCAAACGGCACGCGCGCAATGACGGCGACGTTCATCTCGGCGCAGGCGGGGAAGAGTTCGTCCTCCGGGTTTTGATCGAAGATGTTGTAGATAGCCTGCACAGCATCAATCAAACCACTGCGCACGGCGCGCACGCCGTTCCAAGGCTCCCAACGATTGAGGCTGATCCCGATGGCGTGGAATAGACCTTGACTGCGCAACTCGTCAAGCCTCTTGTACCAACGATCATCCGCAAGCCAACTGTCTTGCCAGACGTGCAACTGCATCAGATCGAAGCTATCGAGACCTGCGTGCTCAAGGCTTTCGTGGACTTTACGTTCGATGTGATCGGGCGGATATGTGTCTTCAACAGAGTCTGTGGCGCGTGCAGGCCATTGCAGATTCTTGGGTGGAATTTTTGTCGCTGTGTAGAGCCGCGCTTGTGGACGAGCGCGGACGAGTTGGCCTAAGAGCGCTTCGCTGCGCCCCTCGCCGTAGGCCCAAGCTGTATCGTAGAAGTTGCAGCCCAACTCGACGGCGTGTTGGAGTGAAGCGAGCGACTCCGCGTCGTCCGCGCCGCTCCAACTGCCCATGCCCCACATGCCGTAGCCGATCTCGCTGACACGCCAGCCCGTGCGCCCGAACGTGCGATAACGCATGACCTGCTTGCTCCCTTCTTATGCGTCGTCAAAACCCGCCTTCGTCGGCCGAAGGGCCGTAGAGCGAAGGCACGGGCACGTCGTTAAGGCGCAAATAGACGCCGAGTTGCGCGCGATGATGAATGATGTGATTCATGACCACCGTGCGCAGCACTGCGGCGCGCGGCAACGCGAACACTGTGCGCCCGCCATGCAGCAGCGTCCAAGTCTGCTGTAGCTGCTCGTCGCTTGCACCGGCGATAGCGGCCCGCGCGGCAACAACGTTCTGATCGAACATCTCAAGCGCCTCGCTCACAGATTTGATCTGTTCCAGACGCAAAGGCGGCTCGCCCACAGGCGCGATGTCCAGCGAGTCGCGGTCGAGTGCGAAACTTGCCCAACTCGGCAGGTTGCTGAGGTGCGTCGTTAGCCCGCCCAACGTCGTGGACTTCTCGTGCGGTCGCCAATCGAGCTTGTCCTCCGGCACGCGCTCAAGCGTCCGGCGCGTGTTTGCCATCTCTTGATCGAACTCCGGCAGTAGTGCGTCGCTCAATGCCATGAAAGTTTCCCTCCGTTTAAGATTAGCGCGCTTACTCGCGCGTGAACGTGATGAAATCCGTATTGATCGGCTCTTGCCCGGCGGCGCGCATCAACGTCGCAATGTGCCCGCGATGATATGTGCCATGATTGGCTACGTGCGTCAGTATGTCTCGAATCGAAGTGCTGAAACTCACGCCTTTGGTGTTCTTATAACTGACCGCTTGCTCGAAGTCTGCTTCCGACAGTCCATGCAAGAACTGTTGATAAGCGCTTGCGTTTTGCGCCAGCAACTCCGCGCACTCATCCAGCGACCGATCAGTCCAGACTGGCACAGCCGACGAATCTTCTCCGCGCAATCTAGTGATCCACATCTGCTCCGCCGCCAGCACATGACACAACCACTTCCGCGCCCGCTCATTATCCTCCACCTGTCGCCGCAACACATCGAGCACACGCCGATTCGCCCAATTGACGTATTCGTAGAGGCGTAAAAAGTGTTCCTTCGTCATATCACTTTATTTCTATAGACGAAAACCTTCGTTAATAATCGAGCGGTGCGGCGCAGTATAGCACGGCTATTTGTGTGAATTGCGGGCAGTGTGACGTGCAGTTAACGTGTGTTACGCCTATCAACATTCGGCACGGGCTAAGACCTGATATGCACGACGACAACTGTCGCCGTCTCGTTGCACAACTCGCGCGTCTCGACAGTAGAATTGCGATTTTCCCGCCAAAATGCGTAATTTTCCGTCCCGGCAGCCCGACTTTAGGGCTTTGCATCGCGATTTAAGGCTTTTCCATCGCGATTTTAAGCTTTTGAATCGCAATTCAAAGCCTTTGAATCACAAAAGAAAGCCTTTGAATCGCGATTGAAAGCCTTTCAATTGCAAAAGAAAGCTTTTGAATCGCGATTGAAAGGCTTTCAATCGTGATTCAAAGCCACAAACTTACGAGGCAAAAGGGCAAAACCGCGAGGTTGAAGCGCAAAATTACGACTTCAAGCGGTGAAGTTAAGACTCAAAGCCGCAAAATCGCAATGCCGAAGCTCTATAGCGAATTGCAGTTGAGTGTAGCTGGTGTCAGTACCGCCTGCGGTAGCGGGCGGGTCTTGACGCGGCTACTACCCGCCCGCTACCGCAGGCGGTACTGACTTGGCTGCCCTGCCGAAGCGGCTACATTCAATCGCAAACCGCTATAATTCACGATGGTTTGTTTGAGAGAAGGGGCGCGGGTCGCATGACCCGCGCCCCTTTGAGCGGGTTAGATGAAGGCGAAGTCGAACTGCTCTTGGTGGACGTGCTCGTCGCTGTTGATGTCAACTGCGCCGAGGTAGTCTTCGATCTCTGTGAGCACGTCGCGCTCAGATGAGCGCAGGGCGCGTGCGACTTCGGGGTTGATGCGCAGGGTCACTTGCTTGAAGTCGCCATCAATGCTGCGCGAGAGGCTGCGCGCTTCTTCGAGGATTTCGTAGCAGACCGTCTGCGGCGATTTGACCAGCCCTGCGCCCTGACAATATGGACACGGCGAACAGAGCGTGCGTTCGAGCGATTGCTTGACGCGCTTGCGCGTCATGATCACTAAGCCGAAGTCGTTAAACGAAAGTACCTTCGTCGGCGACTTATCATCACGCAAGGCATCCTGCAACGCCTGCATCACGCGCGCGCGGTTGCGTCGCTCCTCCATGTCGATCAGGTCGAGCACGATGATGCCGCCGAGGTCGCGCAATCTGATCTGCCGTGCGATCTCTTCGACCGCCTCCATGTTCGTGCGCGTGATTGTATCTTCCAGACGTGTGCCGCCGCGCCCGACGAACTTGCCTGTGTTCACGTCAATCGCCACGAGCGCCTCGGTCTGATTGATGACGAGATAGCCGCCGGACTTCAGCCACACGCGCGGCTTGATCGCTTTATCAATCTCCGCTTGCACGCCGTAAGCTTCGAGGATCGGTTCTTCGCGCGTGTGCAGCTTGACGCGATTGACGAGGCGCGGTTGGATGCGGTTTACGAACTCAACGATCTCTTGATACTCCTCTTCGTCGTCCACGCGAATGGCTGTGAAATCGTCCGAGAGTTGATCGCGCAAGAGACGCTGTACGAGATCGAGGTCTTTGTGCGCCATCGCTGGCGCTTTCTGCTTCTCGGCGGCGCGGCGTATGTCTTTCCATGTGCGGACGAGATAACGCGCGTCGTCGCGCAAGTCTTGTTCGCTGATGCCGACGCCTGCGGTGCGGACGATGAAGCCGCCCGACGGCACTTCCTCAGTCTCGCGTATGTCTTTGATGAGCTTGCGCAAGCGTTGCCGCTCACTGTCCGACTCGATCTTGCGCGAGACGCCGACGTGTTCGATGGTCGGCATATAGACAAGGAAGCGACCGGGCAGAGCGATGTGCGAAGTGATGCGCGCGCCTTTGGCCGCAATCGGCTCTTTGGCGATCTGCACGAGTATCTCCTGCCCCTCGCGCAAGAGGTCTGTGATCATCGGCGTGCCGCGATCACGGCCGCGTCCGCGCCCTGCGTCGCTGCGTCCGCTCTCGCTTCGTCTGCTGTCGCTGCGCACGACATTGCGACCTTCATTGCGACCTT
>QHXQ01000079.1 GCA_003223935.1 Acidobacteriota bacterium
CGTTGACACGGTGCTCTATTTCGAGGGCGAGCGCCATCACAATCACCGCATCATCCGCGCCGCCAAGAATCGCTTCGGCGCAGCCAACGAACTAGGCGTCTTTGAGATGACTGGCGCAGGGCTTGTGCCCGTCGCAAACCCTTCGCAGATGTTTCTGCAAGAGCGTCCGACGAACGTGGCCGGCTCGGTCGTGACCGCTTGCATGGAAGGGACGCGCCCCCTGCTCGTGGAGATTCAGGCGCTCGTCTCCGATTCAAAATTCAACTATCCGTTGCGCACAGCGCAAGGCTTCAACACCAACCGTATCGCGCTCTTGATCGCTGTATTAGAGAAGCGCGTGGGTCTGCGCCTGCTCAGTTCCGATGTGTTTGTGAACATCGCGGGCGGGCTTGAGATTGACGAGCCGGCGGCCGACTTAGGCGTCGTCGCCGCCATCGTCTCAAGCTTTCGCAATCAGCCGCTCGATGCGGAGACGGCCGTCTTTGGCGAAGTCGGCCTAACGGGCGAAGTGCGCGGCGCGATGCAAGCGCAGACGCGCGCACGCGAAGCACAGGCGCTCGGCTTCAAAAAACTGATCATGCCCGCCTCAAACACAGAAGGCTTGCAACGCCTCTTGGGCTTGCGCGTCGTCGGCGTCCGCTCGGTCGAAGAAGCGTTGGGCGAGTTGTTCTGAGTTATAAACCCTGCCTGCCTCAAGCTTTTCCGTGACGCGCTCGTTAAGGCCATGTTAATATCTTCGCCGTATGCAGGCTGACCTCATACTAATTCGGTTTATCTTCGTTGCGATCCTCGTTGTGGCGGGTTTCTTGCTGCATCCTGTGCCCGGCCCGCGCTACGTCTCGGCACTGGCGGGCGCGATCATCGCGGGCGCGATCATCCTCTTCGAGATGCGGATTCAACGCGCGTCTTTGAAGACGCTGATCGGCGCGGCGTTCGGTTCGCTGCTTGGCATCATCGGCGCGTATTTGATCGGCTCGCTCGTCGGTTCGATGGAGTCGCCCGCCGTCTCGCCGCACGCCAAGTCGTTTCTGATGCTCGTGCTGGTCTTCCCGATGGCCTACATCGGTTTGATCGTCGGCGCGGCCAAGGGCGACTACCTAGACCTCTCAGCTTTGGGCGGCATCTTCAGCGACAAGGCGACGCGCCGCGACATGAAGATTTTAGACACCTCAGTCATCATTGACGGGCGCATCGCAGACGTGGCCGAGGCCGGGTTCTTGAGTGGCACGATCATCGTCCCGCAGTTCATCCTGCGCGAACTGCAACAGGTCGCAGACTCGCCCGATTCATCCAAACGCCAACGCGGCCGGCGCGGCCTAGACATGCTCAACCGTTTGCAGTCGAATCCCGCGCTCGACATACAGGTCGTGGACACAGATTATCCGGCCGTCCGCGAAGTCGATCTGAAACTGCTTGAGTTGTCGAAGCACTTGGACGCCGTCGTCGTCACCAACGATTTCAATCTGAACAAGGTCGCGCAACTGCACGGCGTCTCGGTCTTGAACATCAACGAACTGGCGAACGCCTTGAAGCCCGTCGTGTTGCCGGGCGAAGCGATGCGCGTCTTCATCCTCAAAGAGGGCAAAGAGTACAACCAAGGCGTCGCGTACCTTGACGACGGCACGATGGTCGTCGTGGATAACGCGCGCAAGATGATCGGCAAGAACGCCGACATCACCGTGACGAGCGTCTTGCAGACGACCGCCGGTAAGATGATCTTCGGCAAACTCTACGAGGAGAGCGCGGAGAACTCCGGCATCCACACGACCGACGCGCGCCAGATCAACGGCGGCACGCGCCGCCCCTACCGCGATTCACGCGCGCCCGCCGCGGCTGCCCCGCGCGAACAGCAGTAACAGCAATGACGAGTGACGTGTGACGTGTGACGAGTTAAAAACTTTGTCTCGCTCGTCACTTGTTACTCGTCACTTGTCACTGTTCTTATGAACGTTGCCATCATCGTCGCGGCGGGGCAGGGCGCGCGCATGGGCGGCGGGCGCGCGAAGCAGTTTCTTGAATTGGCGGGCGTGCCCGTCATCGTTCACAGCCTCAGACGTTTCGAGCAGTGCGCGACGATTGCTGCTTGCATCGTCGTTCTGCCAGCGACTGAGACGAGCAGCTTTCTGACGATTGCCGAACAGTACAAGCTGCGCAAATTGACGCGCATCGTCGCGGGCGGCACGACGCGCACAGAATCGGTCGCGCGCGGCCTGCAAGCGGTGCAAGCAGCGACGGCCGGCATCATCGCTGTACATGACGGCGTGCGCCCGTTCGTCACACCCGCAGAGATTGATCAGACGGTGCGCGCCGCCGACGCAAGCGGCGCGGCCGTGCTCGTTGCGCCAGTCGTGGACACGATCAAAGAAATACACGGCGAGCAGATCACGCGCACGTTGCCGCGCGAGCAAATGCGCCGCGCGCTCACGCCGCAGTGCTTTCACTACGACCTGCTCTGTCGCGCTTATGAACGCGCACGCGCGCACAAACTTGAGGCGACGGACTGTAGCGCGCTGGTCGAACAACTCGGCGTCTGTATCACCGCAGTCGCAGGCGACCCGCGCAACATCAAACTCACGCGCCCGGAAGACTTGGCGCTGGCGGAAATAATGATTAGAGAGTTCAAGGTTTAAAGTTCAAGGTTCAAAGTTGGTTAGACTTTGAACCTTGAACTTCAAACCTTGAACTTTGAACTATGTTCAGGATCGGCATCGGCCACGACACGCATCGTCTGACGGAAGGGCTGCCTTTGATTTTGGGCGGCGTGACCATCGAGTCGCTGCGCGGCGCAGAAGGGCACTCGGATGCGGACGCGCTCGCGCACGCGATTGCCGACGCGATCCTCGGCGCGCTGTGCGAGGGCGATCTGGGCGTGCATTTTCCTGATCGCGATCCGCGTTGGCAGGGTGCAGACAGTCTGCAACTCTTGGCGCGCGTCGTCTGGCTCGCGCAGCAGAGCGGTTACACGGTCGTCAACGTGGACGCGACCGTCATGCTCGAACGCCCGCGCCTGCGCCCGCACATTCAAGCGATGCGCGAGAAACTGGCGCAGACGCTCGCGGTCAACACGAACTGCGTCAGCGTCAAAGCCAAGACCGGCGAAGGCGTGGACGCCGTCGGCGACTGGCGCGCGGTCACAGCGATGGCGGTCGTGCTGCTCGGCAAAACGGATTCCAAAGTGTAATTGCGCGAATTTATGCTCAACCCGCAAGACGTGATCCGGCACAAACGCAACGGCGGCGAGTTGTCTCGGGAGGAGATCGAGTTCTTCGCGCGGGGCGTCGTGTCGGGTGAGTTTGCGGACTATCAGGCAAGCGCGCTGTTAATGGCGATCTATTGGCGTGGCATGACCGAAGGCGAGCAGGCGGCGCTCACGCAGGCGATGCTTCGTTCGGGCGCGGTGCTTGATTTCTCGGATATTGACAAGCCGAAAGCCGACAAGCATTCGACCGGCGGCGTGGGCGATAAGACTTCGCTTTTGATCGCGCCGCTCGTCGCCGCGTGCGATGTGTGCGTGCCGATGATCTCTGGACGCGGCTTAGGACACACGGGCGGCACGCTCGACAAACTTGAATCAATCCCCGGCTATCGCGTGCGCCTGTCGCTCGACGAGTTCAGAGCGATTTTGCGGCGCATCGGATTTGCGATGATGGGGCAGACGGCAGAGCTTGCGCCCGCCGACCGCAAGCTCTACGCCTTGCGCGATGCGACCGCGACCGTCGAAGCGATTCCGCTCATCGTCGCTTCGATCATGTCGAAGAAGTTGGCCGCAGGACTCGACGCGCTCGCGCTCGACGTGAAGACCGGCACGGGCGCGTTCATGCGCGAAGAAGCACGCGCGCGTGAATTGGCGCGCGCTTTGGTGGCAACCGGCAACGGCGCGGGCGTTCGCACCGAAGCTTTGTTGACAGACATGAATCAACCGCTTGGTCGCGCCGTCGGGCACGCGCTCGAAGTTCAGGAGTGCATTGAACTGCTGCGCGGCGAGGGACACGCACGCGCGTTGCCTGTGCTCGATCTGTCGGTTGAACTGTCGGCTCGTATGGTCGCTTTAACTGATCATGATGGTTCGGTTGATCGTGATGCGGCGCTTGCTGCGACGCGGGCGCGCGTGCAGCAGGCGCTCGCATCGGGCGCGGCGCTTGAGTGTTTCCGTGAGAACGTCGCGGCGCAGGGCGGCGACGTGCGCGTCTGCGATGAACCGGCGCGGCTTTTTGCTTCGGGCTTACGCGCGGTTAAGGTAGAATCGCCGCGCGCAGGATTTGTGACGCAGACGGATGCAGCCGAGATCGGTTTCGCCGTCGCAAGTATCGGCGGCGGGCGCGTGCGCGTCGAAGACGAGATCGATCCGGCCATCGGTTTCATTGCCAATGCGTGCATCGGCGATGAGGTGGCAGCAGGTGACGCGCTCGGCGTGCTCTATTGCCGCGATGAAGGGCAAGCCCAAACGGCCGCGCCGCGCATCCAAAGGGCGTACACAATCGGCGACGAAGCCCCGACTCCGCCGAAATTAATTAAGGAAGTGATCGTATGAAACTCTCAGGCTCAATCCTGCTGGCCCTGCTGTGCGTCTTGGCTTTGGTCTTGACGCCCGCGTGCAATCTGAGCAAGGCGAGCGCAGATGATAAGTCGAAAGTTCACGTCGGCATCGTCTTCGACATCGGCGGCAAAGACGACCGCTCGTTCAACGCTTCGGCGTGGGAGGGCGTGAAGCGCGCGGCGAAGGATTACCCGATTGTCCTGCGCGACGTTGAGCCGGGCGACCCGACTTCGCTTGAGCCGGCCATGCGCGCCTTCGCAGAGAAGGGCTACGATCTGATCATCGGCGTCGGCTTCACGCAGACGCCGGTCATACAACAGGTGGCGCACGACTACCCGAACTTAAAGTTTGCGATCATTGATGGCGTTGTGCCGCCCGAAGAGCAGTTGCCCAACGTCGCTTATCTACTCTTCAAAGAACATCAAGGCTCTTATCTTGTCGGCATGATCGCGGCGCGCAAGTCGCAGACCGGCACGATTGGGTTCATCGGCGGTATGGACATCCCGCTCATCCATCGCTTCGAGAAAGGCTACGAAGAGGGCGCGCGTGCGGTTAATCCGAATATCAAGGTGATCGAGAATTACGTCGGCGTAACCGACGTGGCGTGGAACAATCCGGGCAAGGGCAAGGAACTCGCGGTCGCGCAGTACGGCAAGGGCGCGGACGTGATCTTTACGGCCGCAGGCAACTCCGGTCTCGGCGCGTTCGATGCCGCCGAGCAGAACGGCAAATTCGTCATCGGCGTGGACTCGGATCAGAACTGGGTCAAGCCGGGCTTCGTGCTGACGAGCATGGTCAAGCGCGTGGACAACGCTGTCTATCAGATCGTGGGCGACACGGTGCAGAGCCATTTTCAGGGCGGCGTACATGTCTTCGGATTGGACAATAAAGGCATTGACTACGCGCTGGATCAGTACAACGAAAAACTGATCCCGCCCGACGTGCTCAAGGATGTCGAAGCCGCGAAGCAGAAGATCATCAACGGGCAGATTCAAGTGACGGACGCAATGGCGAAGTAAGCGCGAGGTTGGACAAGGCGGTGGCTGTTGACCTTGAAGACCTGCGCCGACATATGGCGCAACTGCCGGACGAGCAACTGCTCGACATCGTGACGCGCGAACGTCGGCAATATCGGCAAGTCGCGCTCGAAATAGCTGACGCAGAATTGCGGCGGCGCGGTCTGACGGCAACTGCGGCCAACTTAGCGGCGACGATTGCGAGTCAGCAAGCGAAGGCGCAGCCCGTCGCACGCACGGCGCGAAGCGGCCAAGACATTATCACGGGCGGCTGTTTACGACTTATCGGGTTAGTTTTTCTGTTGAGTATCACCGCTGACTTGGGCGGATTCTCGCGCTGGTTCTGGCCCGGTCTCTTGGGCTATGTGTTTACGCCGCTCGTGCTCGCTGGTCTGTTCGGCGCGGCCGGCTGGCTGTTGATGAAATTGAAGCATAAACCTTGACCAGCATCCTAAGTTTTATCAACGCGCATATCAGTTGACAGTCACGCATGCTTGAACTCAGGAACATCACGAAACGTTTCGGTGCGGTGCTGGCGAACGACCATGTGAACATCAAGGTCAAGTCGGGCACGATCCACGCCATCGTCGGCGAGAACGGCGCGGGCAAATCAACCGCGATGCGGATCGCTTACGGTTTTTACACGGCCGACGAAGGCGAGATCATCGTTGATGGCCAGCCGCGCCGCATCGAGACGCCGCACGACGCCATCGCTCTGGGCATCGGCATGGTGCATCAACACTTCATGTTGATCGAGCCGATGACCGTGACCGAGAACATCGTGCTCGGCGCAGAACCGGGCGGCGCGGTCGCGCTCGATCTAACAAAAGCGGCCGAGCGGATTCGCAAACTCTCCGAAGAGTTCCGGCTGGCGATTGATCCACACGCGACGATTGAGCATCTGTCGGTCGGGCAGCAGCAGCGTGTGGAACTCCTGAAGGCGCTCTATCGTGAGGCGCAGCTTTTGATCTTGGACGAGCCGACGGCGGTGCTCGCGCCGCAAGAGGTCGAAGAGTTGTTTGCCATCCTGCGCCGCATGCGCGCGCAAGGCAAGACGGTCGTCATCATCACGCACAAGCTGGACGAAGTGTTAGCGATCTCCGACGAGGTGACCGTGATGCGCGACGGGCGCGTCGTCGGCGAATTGCAGACGAGCGCGACAAACGCGGCGGAGCTTGCGCGCATGATGGTCGGGCGCGACGTGTTGCTGCGCATCGAGAAGCCACAGGCGAAACCTGACAGCACAGTGCTCAGCGTTGAGCATCTGACGGTGACCGCGCGCGATGGCACACAGCGGCTCAAGGGCGTCTCGTTTCAAGTGCGCGCCGCAGAGATCGTCGGCATCGCGGGCGTCGAAGGGAACGGGCAGACGGAGCTAATCGAGGCGCTCGCGGGTTTGATTCCGCACGCACAGATGTCCGGCCGGATGGAATACTTGGGGCGCGACATCGCGCCCTTGGACGCGCGCTCACGCCGCGAACTCGGCATCGCCCACATCCCCGAAGACCGCCACCGGCGCGGGCTGCTGCTCGATTTCGATCTGAAAGAGAACTCCGTGCTTGGCGTCCACTATCGCCCACCCGTCGCGGTGAGTCTCGGCAGCGTGCTCTTAGACGACGGTGCGATCCGCAAACGCACGGAGCGGATCATCGAAGACTTCGACGTGCGCCCCGCGAATCCAGACCTGCCGGCACGCTCGCTGTCAGGCGGCAACCAACAAAAGTTGATCATCGGGCGCGAGTTCGTCTTGCAACCGAAACTATTGCTCGTCGCGCAGCCGACGCGCGGCGTGGACATCGGCGCGATTGAATTCATCCATCGCAAACTCGTGCGCTTGCGCGACGAAGGCTGCGCCGTGCTCTTGGTCTCCGCCGAACTCGAAGAAGTGACCGCGCTCGCGGATCGGCTGCTCATCATCCACGACGGCGAGATCGTCGGCGAAGTTGACCCAACTATTGCAACGCTCGAAGAGATCGGCTTGTTGATGACTGGGGGAAAAGAACAGTAGTCAGTGGTCAGTGGTCGGTGGTCAGTAGAAATATACTGATGACTGAATCCTGATCCGGAGCACGAATAGCGAAACGCTACAGACCTACTGACCACTGACCACTGACCACTGCTTATGAAACTACTGCGCGAAATACTCTTTCCGCTTATCGCCGTGCTGGCTGCGTTCTTGGTCGGCGCGATCATCGTGCTCTTGATTCACGACGACCCGATTGAGACCTACAAGCTCTTGATCGGCAGCGCGCTCTCTTGGCCCGACGGCATCGGCTACACGCTTTTTTACGCGACGCCGCTCATCTTTACGGGTCTCGCCGTCGCCGTCGCGTTTCGCTGCGGGCTGTTGAACATCGGCGCGGAAGGGCAACTCTACGTCGCGGCGTTTGCTGCCGCTTGGGTCGGCATCACGTTCGGCGGCGTGGAAGGCAGATCAATCGCCAACCTGTCGGCGTGGCTGCTTGTGCCGTTGGCTTGTTTCGCAGCGATGGCCAGCGGCGCGGTCTGGGGCGCAGTGCCCGGTGTGTTGAAGGCCAAGTTCGGCTCACACGAAGTCATCAACACGATCATGATGAACTTCATCGCGCTCGCGCTCGTGAGCTACTTCACGCAGTATCACTACAAAGCGCAGGGCGACCCGATCCTGCAAACCGTGCCGATCAGCGCGAGCGCGCACATCGCACGGCTCGGCAAGTTTATTCCGGGTCTGCCCGAACGCATCCCTCTGAACATCGCTTTCTTTTTGGCGTTGCTGGCGTGCGTGCTCGTCTATATCTTTTTGTGGCGCACGAAGTGGGGCTATGAGATTCGCGCGACGGGCGCGAACCCGGCGGCGGCTGAATACGGCGGCATCTCGACGGGGCGACAGATCGTGTTGGCGATGGCCGTCTCTGGCGCGCTCGCAGGATTGGTCGGCGTCAACGAAGTGCTCGGCTATCGTTATCGCTATTACGACAGTTTCTCATCGGGCGTCGGCTACGGTTTCACAGGCATCGCGGTCGCGCTCTTAGGGCGCAATCATCCGGTCGGCGTCGTCTTCGCCGCGCTCTTCTTCGGCGCGTTGAAGCGCGGCGGTCTGTTCGTAGATATTTTTACCGAGCACGTCTCGAAAGATTTGGTCGAGGTGCTGAAGGCTCTAGTCATCTTGTTCGTCGCGGCGGAACTCTATTTTCGCGGACGCTTGGGCCGCTTCGGTCTAATGCGGCGCGCGAAAATTTGAGCGGGTGAAACAAGGATAATGAACGAGCTACTAAACATCGGACTGATCTACTCGACCGTGCGCACGGCTACGCCGCTGTTGTTGGCCGCGTTGGGCGGGTTGTACTCGGAGCGTGCCGGCGTGATCAATATCGCGCTCGAAGGGTTGATGTTGGTGGGCGCGTTCACGGCCGCCGTCGTCACGCACTACACGCACAGCCCTTGGATTGGCCTGACGGCGGCCATCGCTGCGGGCGTTTTGATCGCAGCCATACATGCAGTGCTCTGCATCTCTTTCAAAGCGCAGCAGGTGGTGAGCGGGATGGCGATCAATATCTTACTGATCGGCGTGCCAGCGCTGTTGAGCGGTGCGTTCTTTGAATCAACGGGTGCGACGCCGCAGATTCCTCTGCACGAGTTGTTGCAATATGCGCCGGTCGTGATCGCATTCGCGCTGGTGCCTGTGACTTGGTACGTGCTCTATCGCACGCCGTTCGGGTTGCGCCTGCGCGCGGTCGGCGAGAACCCGGAAGCGGCCGATGCGGCGGGCGTCAGCGTCACGCGCATACGCTACGCGGGCGTGCTCTTGAGCGGCGCGCTGGCGGCCATCGGCGGCGCATACTTGTCCATCGGGCAATCATCTCTGTTCACGCGCAACATGACTGCGGGACGCGGCTTCATTGCGCTCGCCGCGCTCATCTTCGGCAAGTGGCGGCCCGTGCAGACGATGCTCGCGTGTCTGCTGTTCGGCTTAGCTGAAGCGTTGGCCACACAGATGCAAGGCGTCGTGCGCGTGCCCGTGCAGTTCATCCAGATCATCCCCTACGTGTTGACGATGATCGTGCTCGCAGGCTTCATCGGCCTGAGCCGTGCGCCGCGTGCGATTGGCATCCCGTACCAGAAAGAGAAGTAGGTAGAAGGCTGTTAAAACAAAACTGCTCTTACTGCTTACTGCTTACTGTCATGGAAGAGTTAGCTCCAACCAATTTGTATGAACGAGCGGCGCATGCGGCGCGTGTGATTCGCGCGCGTTGCAAGGATGAAGTGCGTGTGGGCTTAGTCTTGGGCAGCGGCCTCGGCGCGTTCGCGGACGATCTTGAAGATTCGGTCGCGCTGCCTTACGCGGAGATTCCGGGCTTCGCGCGCTCGACCGTCGAAGGCCATGCGGGCCGGCTCGTACTCGGCAAAGTGGACGGCGTGCCGCTTGCCGCGATGCAAGGGCGTTTTCATTACTACGAAGGCTACGACTGGGGCGATGTGATCTTCCCTGTGCGCGTGCTTGGCGTGCTCGGCGTCAGGGCGCTCGTGCTGACGAACGCGGCGGGCGGTTTGAACAATAGTCTCAAGCAAGGCTCGCTCATGCTCATCAGCGATCATTTGAACCTGATGGGCGCGAACCCTTTGCGCGGCGCAAACGATGAACGTTTCGGCCCGCGCTTTCCTGATCTCTCCGAAGTCTATGACAAAGAGTTTCAGGAGATCGCGATCCAAGAGGCGCGCGCCATCGGCATCGAACTGCGGCGCGGTATCTACGCGGCGCTCACAGGCCCCAGCTACGAGACGCCCGCAGAGATTCGCATGCTGCGCGCCGCCGGTGCAGACGCCGTCGGCATGTCTACCGTGCCCGAAGCGATTGTGGCGCGCCACATGGGGCTGAAAGTGCTCGGCATCTCGTGCATCACCAACATGGCGGCGGGCGTGCTCGACAAACCGATTGACCACGCCGAAGTGATAAAGACCGGCGCGCGTGTGCGCGAGAAGTTTGCGGAGTTGTTGCGAAGGGTGCTCCCGAAATTAGTTACAACGTAAAACAAGCGCGCATGATTTTTATGCTGCGCAATCCAGTGGCAAGCACATTAGCGCGTCGCCCCTGGCTATCTTCGCCACTTGCATGTGGCGTTTTTAGTCTGCATTATTCTATTGAATTATGATCATCGGCATCAGCGGCGGGACGGGTTCGGGTAAAACGACGGTGGCTAACAGGATTCTGGAGTCTGTTAGCACGGATGATGTCGCGTTCTTGCAGCAGGATTCTTACTATCGCAATCTCGACGAGATGCCGCTCGATTACCGGCAGCAGGTCAACTTCGATCACCCGGATGCGATTGATACCGAGCTACTCGTCGCGCATCTGCGCGCGCTCAAGGCCGGGCAGGCGATTGATCTGCCGGTCTATGATTTCAAACATCACCGGCGTTTGCCGGAAACGCGGCGCATGGAGCCGAAGTTGATCATCATCCTCGAAGGCATACTCATCTTCGCTGAGCCGCGCCTGCTCGCGGAGATGGACATCAAAGTCTTCGTGGACACGCCCGACGACATACGCTTCATCCGCCGCCTGCGCCGCGACATGGCCGAGCGCGGGCGCACAGTTGATTCGGTCATCGAACAGTATCTGGCGACGGTGCGGCCAATGCACATGCAGTTTGTCGAGCCGTCGAAGCGCCTTGCGGACGTGATTATTCCTGAAGGCGGCCATAATATGGTGAGCATAGATTTGTTGAGCGGCAAGATACGCGAACGTGTGGCGCGGGAGCGCGCACGCCGCGCCGCGCAGTTGGTTTGACGAGAGGGGAGCAGCAAGAATTTGAGCACGAAGGTTGAATATGAGTTGGTCGAAGCCGCGATTGACGCGCGCAACTGCGCGCTCGCACAGTTCTCAAAATTCTGCGTCGGTGCAGCACTCGAAGCTGAAGACGGGACAGTTTACACCGGCTGCAATATTGAGAGCGCGGCTTACGAGTTGACGATGTGCGCCGAGCGCGTGACTATTTGGAAAGCTCTATCGGAAGGCGCGCGCCGGTTCAAGCGGCTCGCGGTCGTCGCCGACACCGAACGACTGACGCCGCCTTGCGGCGCGTGCCGCCAGATCATCTGGGAGTTCTGCGGCGACATCCCGGTCACGCTCGCCAACCTGCGCGGCGAAACAGAGACGCTGCAAATGGCCGACCTGCTGCCGCGCCCCTTCGACGCGCAGTTCTTAGAGGAGACGGGCAACGCCGGTTAATTGCGCCGCGCCAACTGAATCAGACGCGCTACGGCGTTGCGCCTGGCACCAGTCCGAATTCTGGAGCATGTGTAGATGACAGCAACTCTGACCGAAGCATCTTTCATCCAACAACTGAACACAAAGTTCCGCGTCCTAGTTGACGCGCCGCGACCGATTGAGTTGGAGTTGGTTGAGGTTAAAGGCTGGCGTGGTCAGGCTGAAGAGCAGCGCGGGATGGAGCGTTTCTCAGTCTTCTTCAAAGGCCCGGGGGACATCCTCATGCCGCAGCATACCTATACGCTTGAGCACGAACAACTGGGTACGTTCGACATCTTCCTCGTCCCCACCACGCCAGATGAAAGCGGCTTTCGCTACGAGGCTGTCTTTAACTATTTCAAGTAGGCTCGTCGTTCGTACCGCTTACCTCTGCTTGCCACTCCATGTGCTTGTATGCGCCTAAATCTTCGATGACGCGAAAGCCGAGTCGTTCGTAAAAGCGTAGCGCATCCGCATTGAGCACGAAGACCATGTGGCGGAGTTTCTTGCCTGATGCACGCGCCTCTGCGATCAAGCGTTGGACGAGCGCGCCGCCCACACCGCGTCCCTGCGCCGTAGGCAGTAGCGCGATGTCGAGCAATCTGATCTGCTCGGCATCGCGGCCGATCCACAGACGGCCGACCGCTTCGCCATTGAGCAGGATCACTTCGTACTCCGCATCTGGATAGCGTGCGTGATACTCGCGCCACTGGCCGGCAAACTGCATGCGCAAGAAGGCCTCCTTCTGCGCTGCGTCCCACGCAACCTGCGCGAGTTCGTCCGCCCGCGTGCTGGCATAAACCGCCAGCAGAAACTCTTCGTCGCCGGAGGTGACCGGGCGCAGCGCCACCGTGCCCACGCCCGCGAGTGCGATCTCCGCACTACTACTCTGCATCAGTAAAGAACCCTCCTAAATCTGCGGCTAGTATTGCAACGCGCGTTGGAGACACATCACGTTGTGGCCGTCGCTCGTGGCTGCGTGCCGCGCGCGCCGACAGGATATGATTAAAGTGAGGCTTGATAAAGCGGATAGGCACTAGGCGACGAGGTGATTGATGATCGCTTCGTAGAAGAGCTGCCCTTGCGCATCTTCCGATTGCACCAAGAAGAGATCGAACTTGCCGAGCGCGCCGTGATTGAGCGTGTGAATGGTGGTGAACTCTGCAAGCGGCGCGGGGGCGCTGAATAATAATGAGAAGCAATCGGACGGACGCGTCTTGGTCGTCGGCATCTTGCTCGTCGCTTTGGTGTTGCGATTGCGCACGCCGACGAGTGTCATCTTCACGTTCCGTCCTTGCCCACGCGCGCTGAAGGAACTGCCGATGTATGACTCGAACGTCGCGATGTTATAGTTGAATACGGGGTCAAGCTTGGCCTCGTAGGGGATGGGGAAGTCAATCGTCGGGTTCGATGACTTCAGCTTCTGCCCGAGCGCGCTCCTGTAGTTTCGCAATAGCAATGCCGCGCCCAAAGCAGACAACGACCCAGACCTCAGGAAAGTCCTTCGTGTAACGGTCATAAAGATAATCTCCAACGTTAGCTAATTAGAATGGTAGGGCAGCCCCGCACAAGGGCCCATGCCTTGCAGTGTATCGGGTTCAGTGCAAACTTACAACTCAAAATGAAACTACAGTCGCGCACTTGGCATAGGGCATGACAGAGCGGCCAGCCTTAGGTTCAACCGGTAAATTCTCCTGAGAAACATGACTGGTATGACCCCCTCGCGCCTCTGGCTAGTTGAACAAGCTTGGCGGGGCAGCGAAACTTAACTTGAAAAGCTACCGCTTCTAGGCTTACAATCCCAAAGCTTTGCTTACGGATTGGCTGCAACTCCTCCAGTCCCTCGCAAGCGAGCATCCCGTTGGAAGCTTTTCAGCAAGCACATCAAGGCGCACAGGTCAGATCTAGTTCTAGCTTTAGAATCTATCCACGATAGGCAACACCGGCGAGAGTTTTGAGCCTCAGCAAGCGGGTTGAGAAATTGCTCTGTCATCCTTGAACCCCCAAAGGAGGGAACTATGTCCGAACCGTTCCTTAGTGAGATCAGAATTTTCAGTTTCAACTTCGCCCCGAAAAGCTGGGCGATGTGCAACGGGCAACTTTTGCCGATCAACCAAAATCAAGCACTCTTCTCTTTGCTCGGCACAACCTACGGCGGCAACGGGCAGACAACGTTTGCGCTGCCCGACCTGCGGGGAAGCATCCCCATCCACGTCGGCGACAGCCACACCCTCGGCGAGAAGGCGGGCGAGGCAATTCACACGCTCACCCAGTCCGAGATGCCGCAGCACCTACACTTTTTTAACGGCCTGTCCGACAACGGCGACACGCCGATTGCCGCCGCTGACCTACTGGCCTCTGCGAATAACCTATACGGCGCGCCGCAGAGTCTGACGACGCTGCTGCCAGCCACCGTCACCAACGTCGGCGGCAGCCAGCCTCACGAAAACCGTCAACCGTATCTCACCCTAAACTTCTGCATCGCCCTACAGGGCATCTTCCCGTCACAAAACTAAAGGAGGCGAAACATGGCACAACCATACGTCGGTGAAATCAGAATGTTCGGTGGCAACTTCGCCCCCGCGGGCTGGATGTTTTGCGACGGCGCGCTGCTTCCCATCTCGGAGAACGACATGCTCTTCACCTTGATCGGTACGACCTACGGCGGCGATGGGCAGGAGACTTTCGCGCTGCCCGACCTGCGCGGTCGCGTCCCCCTTCATCTAGGGACTGACAAGGGCGGCAACACCTACACGCTGGGCGAAAGCGGCGGCGTCGAGAGCGTCACGATTTCCACGCAGCAGTTGCCGACGCACAACCACGCGTTCCTCGTGTCAACGGCAATCGGCGGCGCGAACACGCCCCAGAACAACGTGCTCGCGCAGTCCTCTGCGTTCCAGATGTACATCCAGCAACCGCCCAGCGTGCAGTTGGCGGCTACGGCTCTCTCGCCCGACGGCGGCAGTCAGCCGCATGAGAACTTGCAGCCGTACCTCGGCATCAATTTCATCATCTCGCTCTTCGGACTGTTCCCGCAGCCGAGCTAAGGAGAAAACAGATGGCAGACCCCTTTGTCGCTGAAATTCGCATCTTCCCCTTCAACTTCCCGCCCAAGGGCTGGGCTTTCTGCGACGGCCAGTTGATGCCCATCTCGCAGAACACGGCGCTCTTCTCGCTGCTCGGCACGACCTACGGCGGCGACGGCAAGTCAACCTTCGCTCTGCCGAACTTGCAGGGCAGCGTGCCGCTGCACGTCGGCGGCGCTCAGCCCGGGCCGGGTCTCTCGGTCTATGACCTCGGCCAATCCTCCGGCTCGGACACAATCACCCTGCTTGACTCGGAGATGCCGGTGCATAACCACTTCGTCCAAGCCTTCTCTAGCCCCGGCAACGTCAACACCGGCGACCCGACGCTCGCTCTGGCGAGATCGAAAGGCGGGTCTGCTTACAAAGCGCCGCCGGGAACCAACGTCCAATTCGCCTTCAACGCCATCAGCCCGAGCGGCAGCAGTTTCCCGCACAACAACATGATGCCGTACCTGACGCTCAACTTCTGCATCGCCCTACAGGGCGTCTTCCCGGCACGCCAGTGACGCGCCAGAAGTTAAAGCTTGCGGGGGCGTCTCACTAGACGCCCCCATCATTGAAATCCAGTTTGCCGTTTTATGCCAACGAACAAGGTTGCCAGCACCCCACTCGAATGCAAGTCCCTGCCCTTGTGCAACCTCGTATGGTCAACACTTCAAGGAGAGTTATGAAACAGACGTACCACATTGTTGAGTCCCGTCGTTCGCGCACCTTCATCTCAGTTCTGCTCGCGCACCTATTGCTGCTCACGCAATTTACCCCGCTCTTCGCCCAAACGGTGAAGGTGAAGCGGCCGACTGCGCAGACGACGCCGCCCACAGGCACACAGCCCATCAAAGGTGGCGGCAGCAAACTCGTAACTTCTCCGACCGCGCCCGCCGTGGCCGGCGTCACAGCGACCAAGACGGACAATCGCACGGCGGCGCAAAAGGCCGGCCCCGGCGACACGATCAACTACACCGTCGTGATCACCAATAACGCGGCGGGTGATGCCACCGGCGTCGCCTTCAACGACACCGTTGATACGAACACGACGCTCGTCGCCGGCTCAGGCGTCTTAGCCGCCGACGATGATTACAACACCATCGGCAACGTGCAGATCAGCGTGCCCGCGCCGGGCTTGCTCGTCAACGATCAGGACATAGCCAACGGCAACAACACCGGCATGACCGCGAGCGGCGGCACTACGAGCGCGCAGGGCGGCACGATCTCGATCAGTTCCAATGGCAGCTTCACTTATGATCCACCCGTAGGCTTCACCGGCACTGACAGCTTCACCTACACGGCGACGACTTCTGGCGGCAAGACCGCGACGGCGACGGCGAAGATAACGGTGGCGGGGAAAATCTGGTTCGTCAATAACAACGGCGGGGCGTGTTCGTCGAACTGCAACGGGCGGCTCTCGCACCCCTTCACGACGCTCGCCAACTTCCAAGCCGTCAACGACGCAGGGGCGAATCATCCGGCGGCGGGCGACAGCGTCTTCCTCTACGAGAGTTCGACGGCTTACGTCGGCCCCACCACGCTTCTGAACAACCAGAAGTTCATCGGTCAGGACGCGTCGGCGAGCCTGATTACTCTCACGGGACTCACGCAGCCGAGCGGGACAGACCCTCTGCCCGCGATGGCCCCCGCGAACGGGACTATCGTCAACATCACCGGCAGCAATGCGAACGCCATTAATCTAGGTAGCGGCAACACGCTGCGCGGATTTACGGTCGGCAACGTGGGCACGGGCACGAAAATCTCCGGCACGAGCTTCGGTACACTCCTCGTCGGCGATAACACGACGCCCGACGTGACTCTGAACGGCACGGGGCAGGCACTCAATCTAACTACGGGAACGTTCGCCGCTACCACCGGCTTCGTGAGCGTGGCGACGACATCGAGCACCGCGCAGGGCATCAACCTGTCGGGCGTCGCGGGCACGGCCTCGTTCGGCTCGACCTCCGTCTCCGGCTCTACGACTCAGGGCATACTCATCGGCACGACGACCGCCGCCATCAACTTCGGCAACACGACCGTCACGGCGGGAACTGACGCCGTCTCGTTCCAAAACAACTCTGCGGGCACGCGCACCTTCGGCACGCTGGGAGCCACGGCAGGCGGCGCGGGCGTCGCATTCCTGCACGGCGCGGGCGGCGGCAACGTCACCGTCAACGGCCTTGCGACCTTAACGAGCGGCGCGGGCAACACCATAGACATTCAGAATCAAGCGGCCAGCACGACCGTGAGCTTCGCGGGCGGTGCGACGCTGACGAAGAGCGCGGGCGGCACGGGCGTCAACCTCAACACCGACAACGGCAACGTCACCTTCGGCGGGACGCTCACAATCGGCACGAGCGGCTTGCGTTTCCCCAGCACAGCCGTCACGATCACGGGCGGCACGACGGGGACTTACTCGCTCGGCACGGTGAGCATCTTCACGAACGGCTTCGCGGGCATCACCTCGACGAACGCAGACGGCGCGCTCAACACCACTAATGGCACGGTTGACGTGAACGCGGCGACGGCCCTCAACATTGACGGCCCTGCCGGACTGACGACGCTCGGCATGACATTGGCGACGGTCAACTCCACAGGCGGCACGAACAATATCTCGCTTGTGGATATCGCCGGCTCGATAACGATTAACGGCGGCGCGATCTCAGGCGCTTCGGGTTCGTCCTTTCTCGTCGGCGCAGGCTCGGCCAACGTCACCTACAACGGCACCATCACGAACAACACCGCGCGCGTCGTTGACGTACAGGGCAAGACGGCGGGCGGCACGGTCGCGTTCGGCGGAGCGATCTCGTCGAACGGCGGGACGGGCGTCTTCCTGAACAACAACAGCACCGCGATCATCAACTTCACGGGCGGCCTGAGCCTCACCACCGGCGCGAACGACTCCTTCACCGCCACGGGCGGCGGCACGGTTACGGCCACGCAGAACAACTCGACAATCATCAACACGCTCTCGACGACGGCGGGCACGGCCCTCAATGTCGCCAACACGACCATTGGTGCGGCGGGACTCACGTTCCGCAGCGTTTCGTCGGGGTCGGCCTCGAACAGCACGTCGAACGGCATCATCCTCAACACCACGGGCACGACTGCCGGTCTGACCATCACCGGCAACGGCTCAGCCGGGTCGGGCGGCACGATCCAACACAAGACCGGCGCGGACAACAGCACCACACAAGGGTCGGGCATCTTCCTCAGCAGCACGTCGGGCGTCTCGCTCACGCGCATGCAGTTGAACGACTTCCAGAACTTCGGCATCAAGGGCAGCAGCGTCACAGGCTTCTCGCTCACCAACTCTGTCATCAACGGCAACAACGGCACGACCGAGGCGGGCGGCTCCGAAGAAGGCCCAATCCGCTTCGACGGACTGTTCACGAGCGGCTCGTTCCCGACCGCTTCGATTTCCAACTGCACCATCAGCGGCGGCTTCTCTTCAAACATCTACCTCATCAACAGCAGCGGCACGCTCAACCGACTCACCATTGATAGCTGCACCATCGGCCTGCTCAACGACAGCAACACCAACGGCGGCGACAGCATCCACGTTGATGTTGCGAGCGGCGCGACCTTGAACTGGACTCTTTCGAACAGCACACTGACCGGCGCGCGCGGCGACATGGTTGACAGCATCGGGCACGGCGGCTCGCACATGGACGTTGTGCTGCTTCAGAATAAATTCCAGAACGCCGACACGCACATCTTGAGCGGCGGCGGCGGACTCACGCTTGAGGGCGGCGACCTCGGTGTGGCGGACTACACCTACAACGTCTCCTGCAACAAGATCAGCACCAGCGCGGCCGGCGGGGCAAAAGGCGCGTCGCTGAACATCTTCAAGGCGACCAACAGCACTAGTGGCTCGTTCGTCGGTACGGTCGCTGGCAACAACATCGGCGTCGTTGGTCAGTCGTTCTCTGGCGCGCCGAACAGCGCGCCTGCCGTATGGCTACAGGCACACGGCGCGGGCACCTACACCGTGCTGGTGCAAAATAACAACATAGTCCAGTACGGCGAGGAAGCCATTGACTTACAAGGCACATCCGGTAGCACCACACTTAACGCTTCGATCTTCGGGAACAACGTGACGCCGGAAGCCAATAACGGCTTCGCCGGTTTGAACATCGAACAGGGTGCTGTGAACGCCGACAATGGAACTATGAATGTCGTGGTCGGCAATGCTAACGCCGGTAGCGGTCAGCAGAACGATTTCTCAAATGGCGATTTCTTTAACGGCACCGACATCCAAGTCCTGCGAGCTGGCGGCTCAACCGAAGTGCTGAATCTTTCGAAGAACGGCTCGGCGTCGGTCACAGTGACAAACGTTCTTAAAGACGATAACGCCAACCCCGCGAATACGACGGTCGGTGACTTTTCACCCGGAAATCGAAACCTCGTCAACACGCTGCCGACGCTACCGCCCGCGGTTGCTGCTTGCACACTACCGCCAATTGCGAACTTCGATCTGCCGCAGACTAGGAATCAAGAGACCAGCACGCCGCAAGCAACGACCGCTGTTGCACCGCTCACACAAGCGAGCGACATCACCAGCCGGCCGTTCGTCGCGCCGCCGCAAGCCATCAAACTGGCCGCGCCGGTTGCAGCCGTTAAGGGCAGCAGCAAGACCAACGCACAAGCGACGCAGCCCGCCAAGGCCGCGCCGCCGCAAGTCTTGATCTCGCCGCAATCCGGCACGGTCTCGGCCAACATCGGCACAATGCACGCAGGCGATTCCGTCACGATCAACTTCTCTGTGACGGTCAACAATCCGGTGTCGCCTTTGACGGCCACGCAAGTCTCGAATCAGGGCACAGTCACCGGCACGGTCAATGCCAGTCCGTTCACCGTCCAGACAGACGATCCAGACGTGGGCGGCACGAATGATCCGACCGTGACGATGCTTATCCCGGCTCCGACCATCTCGATCAAGAACG
Organism: Acidobacteriota bacterium; assembly: GCA_003223935.1. Taxonomy (GTDB): domain Bacteria; phylum Acidobacteriota; class Blastocatellia; order Pyrinomonadales; family Pyrinomonadaceae; genus QHXQ01. Next base: position 19,794 of record QHXQ01000079.1, read on the forward strand.
CCACCGTGCCAGAGCCGCCTTCCGGCACAACCACGATGGCCTTTACGGTCGCGTTGTCGAACGCTTACACGGTTCCGGTCATGGTCAACTTCCAGACCGCCGATGGTACTGCCATCGCCGGGCAAGACTACACGGCCACATCCGGCACGCTCACCTTCCCGGCCGGCACAACCGTGCAGACCGTCTCCGTGACCGTCTTGCACGACGCAGCGAACAACAGCGACGAGAACTTCTTCGTCAATCTAACGAGTCCGGTGAACGGCATCCTCGGCACGAGTTCAGGCACGGGCACGATCACTATCGCCAACACGGCGGGCACGTTCCTGATCTCTGAACTGCGCACGAGTGGGCCGGGTGCATCGGGCACGGGCGACGTGACCGACGAGTTCGTCGAACTCTACAACAACACGGACAGCCCCGTGACCGTCTCGACTACGGACGCCTCGGCCGGTTGGGCGCTGGCGAAGACCGGCGCAACCTGTGGTGCTGACCCCGTCATCATCGCCACCGTTCCGAACGGCACGGTCATCCCGGCGCGCGGCCATTACCTGCTCGTCGGCACTGGCTACTCGCTCGCCAACTACGGCGGCCCGGGTGCGGCTGCGGGCAATCAGACCATGACCGCAGAGATCGAGGATGGTCGCAACGTCGCGCTCTTCAACACGGCGACCTTGACCAACTTCTCGACCACGACGCGGCTTGATGCGGTCGGGTTCGACAGCGCTACGGGCAATAACTGCGATCTGTTGCGTGAGGGCACGAACCTGCCGGCAGCAAACGACAGCATCACGCAGTACAGCTTCGTGCGCAAACTTGTGACGGGCACGCCGCAGGATACGAACGACAACAGTTCGGACTTCGTCGTCGTCTCGACCACGCCTGCGACGCCTGTGGGCGGCAATGCGACGCCGACCTTGGGCGCACCGGGGCCGGAGAACTTGACGAGTCCGATTCAACGCAACGCGACGATCAAGGCCAGCCTGATCGAGCCGCAAGTGGCTTCAACTGCGTCGCCCAACCGGGTGCGCGATGGTACGGCTAACGTCTGCAATGGTGGCGTCGGGCCGTCGAACTGCACTTTCGGCACGCTCGACATTCGTCGCCGGTTCAAGAACACGACCAACGCGACGGTGACGAGGTTGCGCTTCCGTGCTGTGGACATGACGGCAGGGCCAAACGGCGCACCCGGCGAAGCTGATATGCGCTTGTTGACCGGCAGCGACTTCGCCATCACGACGAGTCTGGGCATGCTGACCGTCAAAGGTACGGTGCTTGAACAACCGCCAACGCAAGCGGGCGGCGGCGGGGTGAATAGCACGGTGACGGTGACATTGCCGGGCGGCGGCTTGGCCAACGGCAACACCATAGACGTGCACTTCCTGTTGGGCGTCCAACAGGGCGGCAACTATCGCTTCTTCATCAACGTCGAAGCGCTGCCGTAAACAGCAGTAGGCGTTAGGCAATGGACAGAAAGTAGCCGGTTGCATCTTCACTCCTGATATAGAGTGAAGATGCAACCGGCTCTTCTGTTCTTACTGCCTCCTGCTTACCTGCTCACTTCCGCGCCGCCACGCGCGGACGAACGAACAGGGCGCACGCAGCCAACAATGGTGCGTGCGCCCTGTTCTCATTAGACTGTGTCCTCTGTTAAAGTCTCGGCCCCGAAGCATCATCAAATTCAAGCATCGCTCAGAAAGGCAAACATGCTGCGAAAGTCCACACGCACCATCGCGCTTGTCCTGTTTACTTATCAACTGCTGCTCCAACCTATAGCCAACACTTACGCCGCCGTGCCCGCGCGGTCTATTGACCTGCTCATCACCGGCGGCACGGTCGTGACGATGGATGCGCAAGGGCGTGTGCTTGAGGACGGCGCGGTCGCCATTGCGCACGGGCGCATCGTCGAGGTCGGGCCGGCTGATAGGTTAGCGCGCAAGTATGCGGCGCATGAAGTGATTGATGCGCGCGGGCGCGTCGTTCTGCCCGGCCTGATTAACGCACACACGCATGTGCCGATGACGCTGTTTCGCGGCATCGCCGATGATCTCGATCTGATGGAGTGGTTGACCAAATACATCTTTCCCGCCGAAGCCAAAAACGTTACCGAAGATTTCGTGCGCGTCGGCACGCGCTTGGGCCTCGCCGAGATGATTCGCGGCGGCACGACGACCTATTGCGATATGTATTACTTCGAGGATGCCGTCGCCGACGAGACCGCGCGCGCGGGCGTGCGCGGCGTGCTCGGCGAGACGGTGATTGACTTTCCCGTCGCTGACAACAAGACGCACGAAGAGGCGATGGCTTACACAGACAAGTTCGTCGCCAAGTGGCGCGGGCACACGCTCATCACACCGGCGATTGCGCCGCACGCGCCTTACACGGTCTCTGAGGAACACTTGCGAGAAATACGCCAGTTCTCCGACCGCACGGGTGCGCCCGTCGTGACGCACGTCGCGGAGACGAACAAAGAGATCGCAGACATCACACGCGATCACGGCGCATCGCCCGTTGCTTATCTCGCGCGCATCGGCTTTCTCTCGAACCGCGTCATCGCCGCGCACCTCGTCCACATCACCGATGAAGAGATCGCCACCTTGAAGCGGCTCGGCGTCGGCGCGGTGCACAATCCGCAGTCGAACATGAAACTAGCTTCGGGCGTCGCGCCTGTGCCGCAGATGTTGGCGGCTGACATCCCGCTGGGCTTGGGCACGGACGGCGCGGCGTCGAACAACGACTTGGATATGTGGGAAGAGATGGATACGGCGGCACTACTGCACAAGGAGTTCACGGGCGACCCGAAAGTCGTCCCTGCGCGCACGGCGCTGGAGATGGCGACCATCGGCGGCGCGCGGGCGCTCCATCTTGAGCGCGAGATCGGATCACTTGAAGCAGGCAAGCACGCCGACGTGATCATCGTTGACTTGGACAGCCTGCACCAGACGCCGCGCTACAATATCTACTCGCATCTCGTCTATGCGACCAAAGCGGCGGACGTGCGCACGGTCGTCATCGAGGGCCGGGTCGTGATGCGCGACCGGCGGCTCTTGACGCTCGACGAAGAGACGATCAAACGCGACGCACGCGCTTACCGCGAACGCGTCACGCGAAGCCTCGCGCCCGCGTCGGTCGCGCCGAATGAGAACGTACCGAAACGCCCGCGCCCGGCTGCGCCATCGCGTCGGACAAGACCACGCCCGCGGCCCCGGCCATAGCGCACAACTTAGTGTCAGAACCGCCTGCGGTAGCGGGCGGGTGCATGGTTACGCCACCTAAGACCCACCCGCTACCGCAGGCGGTTCTGACAAAAAACTCATCTTCGGAGTTGATCAAATTGCGGATTCGGGCGATAATGCTGGCTGAAAATTCGATACCTTCTAGCGAGCTTGAATGCTCGCTTTAGTTTTTTATGGAGTGGTTGCTAGTGAAGGGAATTCGATCCGGTCTCGCCAATAAGTTAGTCGTCAAACTAAGTTTCCTGCTCGTCCTATTCATCGGCGGCGGTGTGTGCGCGCATGCGCAATATCTCGTGCAATCGGATGGCGAGAACGCGCAGCAGCGCATCACGCGGGCGCGTGCGCTCGCCGCAGTCGGCAATCTGCCGGCGGCGCGCAGCGAACTCGAATCGCTCAAGGGAGCGCAAGGGGTGGACGAGTCCGTCCACGAGATCGCGCTCGTGCTCTTAGTCGGCGTCTATCTCGAACAGGCCGACTACAGCTACGCCGAGAATCTACTGAACGAAACTTTCACCGCGCGACAGGCGCAGCGCGACACGGCGACGCACGCTTACTTCGCCCTCGCCGGCCAAGTCATCAACGGCGTACGCGCACACATCGAACGCTATCGCGCGCTCGGCCTAGACGTAACCGATGCGGCACTTCCGTCTGAAGCTGCAAGCGATCTAGATCACTTGCGCGGGTTGCTTGAGCGCGTGGCCGCGCAAGGCAAACAGTTGGGTGCAGAGAGCGGCCGGACACTGGAAGCGTGGGCGTTGATTGAAGAGGCCGCAGGCTTACGCACGCGGCTCGCGCGCAACGCTGCCGAGCGCACACAGTGGCAGTGCGAAGTGGCGGACGCGCGCCAGCGCATTGTCGGCGCAGACCCGCGCCGCACGGCCAATAGCGCCGCGCCGTCTGCGCGCCCGCAGACGGACGCGAACCACGCAACCGCGCCAACGAACACGCAAGCCGCGCCGGCCGCTTCATCTGCCGCGCCAAACTCCACGCCCGCACAATCTGCGCCGACACAGAACGCCGTGCCCACGAGCGAACACAACTCCGCGCCGTCTGCCTCCACGACTACGACGACCATAATGCCGGCCAACGTGTCGAGCGCAAGCGCGCCTATTGTAGTTGCGCCACAGCCTGAGACGAACGAGCGGGCTGATGAAGCGCCAGCCGCGCCGGCGCAGCCACTCAATCTCGGCTCGACGTTGATCACAAAGGCGAGAGAGAAGTTTGCGCCGAGCTATCCGGCGCAGGCAAAATCGGCGCGCGTGGCGGGTAGCGTGACGGTCTTCCTAACGGTTGATGAGAAGGGCGAGGTCTCTGAGGTGCAGCAGGCGAACGGCCCCGAACTATTGCGGCGTGCAGCCGAAGAGGCGGCGCGGCGTTGGAAGTTCCGGCCCACGATCATCAACGGGCAGCCCGTCCGCGTCTCCGGTTATATCAATTTCAACTTCGCGCTTTAATCAATCCGCGCCCGCGTCTCGCCGTACATCTCTCTGCAATCACAACCCGAAAATTAACATTGACCGCCACAGGCGTGCGTGAGCGGCTCGGCCGGCTTCCAAATCTTCGCGCCCGAAACCTACACGCTGCACTTCAAAGTCGAGTTTCAGTTCTTCACCAATCAGGTGCGCGTCTATTACACGACCGATGGCACGCAGCCATGCGGCTCGTTCGGCTCGGTCGGCAATGTCACACAGCCCAACGGCACGCCTTGCGGCGCGGGCAACACGACGCAGGTCTCCGTCGCCAGTTATACCTGCACCTACTCCGACCAGATGCAAAGCCGTCAGGTCGTAGACGTGACGACCGCCACCATCCCGCCGCAGTCCGCCGGCACGACCGTCAAGTACATCGTCAGCGCATGGCACTCCGGCGGCGGCCCCGAAATCTTCGGCAACTCTGGCACGTGCGGCGGTTGCTTCTCGGCCACCAGTTCATCGGACGCGACCCAGTTCCAGTACAACGTGCTTGCGCCGCCCGCGATGCCGCTTATCATCTCGGAGTTTCGCCTGCGCGGCCCCGGCCCCAGTCCGACGCCGAGCGCGGCACAACAGGCAGCCGACGAGTACGTCGAGATTTACAACAACAGCGACTCGGATGTAACCGTCAATGCCTTCGATGGCTCGGCCGGCTTCGCGCTCGCCGCCTCAGATGGCACGGCGCGCTTCACGCTCCCCAACGGCACAGTTATTCCTGCGCGCGGTCATTATCTCGGCGTCAACTCCACCGGCTACTCGCTCGGCTCATATCCGGCCGGCAACGGTACGACGGCGACGGGCGATGCCACCTACACAACCAACATCGCAGACAACGCCGGCATCGCGCTCTTCAACACAGCGAACCCGGCCAACTTCACGCTCGCCAATCGGCTCGACGCGGTCGGCTCGACTGCGGGAGCCAACATGCTCTACAAAGAGGGCACGGGCTACACGGCGATCACGCCGTTCAATATTGACTACTGCTTCTATCGTGACCTGTCCAGCGGCACGCCGAAGGACACGGACAACAATTCGTTTGACTTCCTGTTCGTGGACACCGCCGGCACAGTCGCAGAAGCCGGACAGCGACTCGGCGCGCCGGGGCCGGAGAACTTGTCGAGTCCCATTCAGCGCAACGCTCTGGTCAAGTCGGCGCTGATTGATTCGGGCTGCACCACGACCTCCGTCGGCGTTAACAGCAACCCCGTCGGCGGCACTTGCCCGCGCGTGCGCGATACAACATCGGTCGGGCTACCGGGCAGCCCAACTGCCAACGGCACGCTCTCGATCCGTCGCACCTTCGTCAACAACACGGGCAGCAGCGTCACGCGCTTGCGCTTCCGCATCGTGGACATCACCACCTTGCCCGCAACCGGCACAGCCGACTTGCGTGGGTTGACCTCGACGGATGTCACCGCGACCTGCGTCAGCACGGGTCAAGGTTGTCCTTCCGGCACAGGTTCGATGGTGACAATTCGCGGGACGACTCTGGAGCAACCGCCCGCACAATCAACCAACGGCGGCGGCTACAACTCGACGCTCTCGGCCGACACGATCCAGTTGGGCACGCCGCTCAGCCCGGGCAACAAGATCAACGCGCAATTCCTACTCGGCGTAGCGAAGGGCGGCAACTATCGCTTCTTCATCAACGTCGAAGCGTTGCCGTAAAAACAGAAGGCAGAAGGCAGTAGGCAGTGAAGACAAACAGAAGGCCGGCGATTGATTCAGCCCTCGTCAGCTTACGAGGCCCATTTAATCGCCGGCCCTTTTTCTATCTTGAACTGCTTACTGCCTTCTGCCTTCTGCCTTCTGCTTTTCCCGTCCGAGCTGGATGAGGAGTTTGGCTTGCGGTTGCAATGTACGTGGTTCAGAGCCGCAACTGCCGCAGCCGGTCGCGCAGCCAGCGTCCTCAGCCCTGCGCGCCTGAAACGAACGCAGCCGCGCCCAACCGCGCCGCCCGACGTACACGCACGCCGCCAACACGATCAGAAGTACAGCAATGTTCTGCCAATCAAGCAACATCTCAACACACAAGCTCAAACAAAGAGCGAATCACAACTAACTGAAACCCAACAAACGTCCGCCCTGATACGTGATGAACGAAGCGATGTAGGCGAGCACGAGCATGTACGAGACCATGAACAGGGGCCAGCGCCAAGAGTTCGTCTCGCGCCGCACGATGGCGACCGTTGACATGCACTGGCAGGCGAGCACGAAGAAGACCATCATCGAAACCGCGACGAGCGGCGTCCATGCGCGCGTGCCATCGGCCCGCCGCGCGTTGCGCACCGCTTCGATGAGCGAACCTGATTGTTCTTTCGCGCCCTCGTCGCCGACGTTATAGACGATGCTCAAAGTGGAGACCAAAGTCTCGCGCGCGGCAAACGATGAGATCAAGCCGATGCCCATCTGCCAGTCGAAGCCGAGCGGGCGAATGGCCGGCTCGATCAAGCGGCCCAAGCGGCCCGCAAAGCTCTGCCGTATCTGCTCGCCCTTGTCGTCCGCCGCCGCAGGCTGCGCCGCAGCGTTCGTTGTGTTTGCGCCGCTAGTCGCTGCTCCGTTTGTCGTCGCTTGCGCGCTTACGGTCTGCGCCGCAGGCGTCGGCTGATGCAGGCGCGGGAAGGTGACGAGTGCCCACAGCAGAATCGAGATCGCGAGGATGACCGTGCCCGCGCGCCGCACGAACATCCACGCGCGCGTGCGCATCGTCTGCGCGATGTTGAGCGCGCTCGGCAGACGATAAGGCGGCAACTCAAGGACGAGCGGCGGCGGCGGCGCTTTCAGAATCGTGTGCTTCAAGACCCAAGCCACACAGATCGCCACGACGATGCCCAGCAGATACATCGCCATGATGATCACGACGCCGACCGACAGGATGCCGAAAACTTTCTGCCCCGTGAAGAACGCCGCGATCATCAGCGTATAGACCGGCAGCCGCGCCGAACAACTCATAAACGGCGCGATCAGGATCGTCGCCAAACGATCCTTCGGATTCTCAATCGTGCGCGTCGCCATGATGCCCGGAATCGCGCACGCGAAACTCGAAAGCAGCGGCATGAACGCCTTGCCGTGCAACCCGACGCTACGCATCAGCCGATCCATCAAAAACGCCGCGCGCGCCATGTAGCCGCTGTCTTCGAGTAACGCGATGAAGAAAAAGAGCAACAGAATCTGCGGCAAAAAGACGAGCACGCCGCCGACGCCCGCAATCACGCCGTTGACCAGTAGGTCGGTCAGCAAACCCGGCGACATGTGCGCCTGCACCGTGTTGCCGAGCGCGCCGAAGCCCTGATCAATCAAGTCCATCGGCAGCCGCGCCCAAGAAAAGATGGTCTGAAAGACGATGAACATGACGGCGAGCAGGATCAAGGGGCCGAAGACCCTGTGCGTGACGAACGCATCAATGCGATCCGTGATCGTGCTGTGCTCGGCGCGTCTGTGTCGCACTGCGCCGTGCGCCGCGCGCTCGATCCAGTCGTAGCGCGCAACGAGCGGCTCTTGCCACCAGTTCGGGTTCGCGGCCGCGAGCCGTGCACGCGCCGCCTTGATCTCCTCTTGCCGCGCTTCATTCGGCGGCAACTCGTCCGCGTACAACTCAGTCAATGCCACGTGGCGTTGTGCGTGCTTCGCTCCGCCGGCCGCTTGTTCCTGCTCGTGCCCGTTGCCCGCAAGCGCCAGCAACTCACGCTCGGCTGCTTCCGACAAACGCCAACCTGCCTGATGACTGCACTCCGCATCCGCTGCACACGCGACGGCCGCGGCGAGCGCATCGAGTCCGCGCCGTTGCGTAGCCACGACGGGCACGACCGGCACGCCGAGTGCGCGTGACAGTTGCACGGCATCAATCTCAATGCCGCGTCGTTCCGCCAGATCGATCATCGTCAAAGCGATGACGAGCGGGCGACCCGTCTCGATCAATTGGGTGACGAGATAGAGATTGCGTTCGAGATTGGTTGCGTCCACGACCGCAACGACCACGTCGGGCATAGGCACGACGCTTGCGCGCCCCAAGATCACATCGCGCGCGATCTGTTCGTCGAGCGAGGCTGCGTCGAGGCTGTAGAGACCGGGCAGATCAACGACGCGCGCGGGCGGCCCATCTTGCGTCAGCGGCCACACGCCCTCTTTGCGTTCGACGGTCACGCCCGGATAGTTGGCGACCTTTTGACGCAGACCAGTGAGTGCGTTGAAGAGGCTTGTCTTGCCGGCGTTCGGATTGCCGGCAAGCGCCACTGTCAGAGGCCGCGCGGCGCTGGCGGCGAGAGGCAGAGAAGTTGACGAATTCATAAAGCAGTGACAGAAGAAAGTCTGGTGGCTGGAGTCGAGAGTCTGGAGTCAAAAGCGAAAGCAGTTTGCCCTTTGACTCCAGACTCTCGACTCCAGCCACCAGACCTCTTAAATCTCTTAAGTCGTGACGACGCTGATCATCTGAGCTTCGGCGCGTCGGAGCGCGAGATGATAACCGCGCACGCGCACTTGAATCGGATCGCCGAGCGGCGCAGCCTTCACCACGCAGACCGGCGCGCCCGGCACAACGCCCATCTCCATCAGGCGCCGCGCAACCGCGTCCGCACCACCGACCGCGACGACGCGCGCACGCGCGCCATGCGGCAGCGTATTCAGACTCAACAAGCCATGTTGGACTGTCGTGGCAGCTTGAATATGGCCGCCGATTACGAGTTCCTGTGTTGCGGTGCTCATTGGGGGATCGCGCCAACGCGGCGCGCCTTTCAAGAAAGATGATTTCTAAGGTGAACCTTCGCCCACCGCTCCAGAGTATAGCGGAATTGAAAATAGATTTCAATTTCATTTCAAAGTTTTCGGCGGCCCTTCGTTTCCGGTCTAAATCGCTAGAGTCTCACTGCTGCGTCAGTTGAATGATCGAGAGATCTGCGCGCACCTGTCCGATGGGCGTGGTCGCGGTCACGCGCAAGGGCAAGTGGCGCTTGTCGGCGCTGACCCAGAGGTGCAGGTTCATTTGATTGCCCTGCGGGTCGTCGGTCGAGATTTCGAGTTGAATCGCGGGGATGCGTTGCCCGCCGAGTTCTATGGTCTCGCGTTTGACCGAACTGATGAAGAGCGTGCGCGGGCGGCGATTGATGAGCAGCGAGACGGCGTTGCGCTTGGGCGGCGTGAGATCGAACGAGCGTAGCGCGTAGAGCACAGAGACCCAATCGTACGTGCCGACCGGCACCTCGATTGATTTACCGTCGGTGACGATGGCTGAGCCGCGCTCTTGATCGATGGTGACGACGCCGGACGTTTGATGTCGCCCTTCTTGCACCTGCAACTCCGTGCGATAAGGTAGCAGCGAGGTCGCGTCAACGTAAGCACTGATTCTATCGTTGACCGGAAACAGGCGTTGCCCCTCGCCTGCGGTGCTGAGCGTCGCACTCAAGAGGATGCCGTCGCGATTGAAGAAGCGGCCACGCTGGCGCACTTGAAAATTGGCGACACCGATGGGCTGTGTGCCCGCGCCCAGATAGAACTTAAAGCCCAGCGGCTCACCGACCTGAAACGGCAGGCCCGTGATCTGCGTCGGGTCAGCGCTGTGTTCACGCGGTGTCGGTGTCGGTCGTGGCGTGGGGCGCGGCGTCGGCGTCGCCTGCGCCGCGATCTCTGCGGGCGGCGTCAGATCGACGATGTCAACGCTGGCGAGTTCAGCGCGAATTTCGCCGACACGTTGCCGTGCGGTGACGAGCACGGGGATATGGCGCGCATCATCAGAGAAATAGATGCGCACGCGATAGTCGTTAGCCGCAGAGTTGTCGCGGACGCGCAACTGCGTGACGAGCGCATTGAATGAACCGGCTGGCGTCTTGACCGTCTCGCGCCCCGTGACGCGCAACTCTGCTTGATATTGCTTGTCTTGCTGTTGCGCAGTGAGCGGATAGATCGAGCCGGGCGCGAGCGTCTGTGTGCGCAGGTAGTAGAGCGCGGATAAAAAGTCAAAGGTCGTGGGCGCGTTGTTCTCCGTCGTCGTGCCCGCGTTGATGACATCTGCGTCCGTGCTGAATGAACCACTGGTGATGCTCGGCGGCGGCTCAGGATTGTGTTTGCTGACTTGCGTGTGAAAGGGCTGGCCCGTGCGCGGATCGACGTAAGCAACGTAATCGTTGTTGATCGAAAGCAGCGCCGCGCGCACAGCTTCGACCGTAGCGACGTGCGCGCGCAGTTCGACGCCTTCGCGGTTGAAGTATGTGCCGCGCCCCGCGACGAACAGTTCGACGTGCGCGGCGGGCGCGAAGCTGGAGAAGGTGACGGTGTAGGTTAATTTTTCGCCGGGCTGGTAAGGTGTGCCGGTCGGCTGCTGCGCCAAGACTGACGCAATGCAGGTGCAGAAACAGATAACAATTAACAGTGCCGACAGCCGGCGTTCTCTTCGCTGCAACAGTCGCTTCCCCTTTGTCGCGGACTCGGCCCAACCGCTCCTCGAACGCGCGGCGTCAGACATTCGTTACACGCCGCGCGCCTCTGCGCTGTTCCGAAAGCTGCGGCCGGAAATAAGATGTTAGCAGATAATGGCGCGAAAAGCAGGGAGGGATAAGAACAGTAGCCAGTAAGTAGTAGGCAGTAGAAAAAGCATCTGTTCTTCTACTAGCTACTATCCTTTAAGTCCTCAGCCTTCATCTCTTCTTTGATCTCTTCAACGGCGCGAAGCGGATCGGGCGCATTTAGAATCGCGCGCCCGATGACGAGATAGTCAGCACCGGCGCGGACGGCCTCGGCGGGCGAGAGCACGCGCTTCTGATCATCGTGTGCAACACCGCGCGGGCGGACGCCGGGTGTGACGACGAGGAAGTCGCGACGCTCAACCGCAGCACGCACAGGCGCGATCTCGTGCGGCGAGGCGACCACGCCATCGAGGCCGCAAGCATCAGCCAAGCGCGCGAGTCGCGTGACTTGCCCTTCGAGTGTGTCGCTTACGCCGATCTCTGCGAGCGTCGCCGCGTCAGTGCTGGTCAACACGGTCACGGCGATCAGTTTAGGGCGCGGCAAACCTTCGCGCGTGGCCGTCTCTGTCACAGCTTCGGCGGCACGCCGCAGCATCTCGCTGCCGCCCGCCGCATGCACGTTGCAGAGCGTGACGCCGAGCCGCACAGCCTCGCGGCAAGCGGCCACGACTGTGTTCGGGATGTCGTGAAATTTCAGATCGAGAAACACGCGCCCGCCTGCTTGGACAAGCTCGCGCACAAAGGCGGGGCCGGCCGCCGTGAACAACTGCGCGCCGACCTTGAACATCCCCGCATGCCCGCGCAACTTATTGAACCACTCGCGCGCTTCGGCGGCGCGCTCAACGTCGAGCGCGATAATCAGTTTATCGTTCATAGATGAGCTACAGAGGTCAGCTATCAGCGAGCGGCTATCGGGCTAAAGCTGACGGCTGATGGCTGACAGCTAACAGCTTCTCCGCCTGACAACCGACGGCTTCGTCGAGCGTGCGGAAGCCGTGTTGCTGGACGAGGCGCGCGAGACCCTCGTTGATGTCGCGCGCAACAGTGATGCCTTCGTAAATGAAACCTGTGTAGAGTTGCAAGAGGCTCGCGCCCGCACAAATTTTCGCCCAAGCATCTTCGGCGTTGAAGATACCGCCGACGCCGATGATCATGAGCGCGCCACGCGCGAGCCGATAGAGCGTGGCGATCACTTCAGTTGCGCGTCGAGCGAGCGGCGCACCGCTCAAGCCGCCCGCGCCATAAGCTGCAACGACGCGCGCCGACGTGCGCAAACCGGCGCGGCTCGTGGTCGTGTTGGTGGCGATGATGCCTGCGAGTTGTGCACGCCGAGCCACGTCAACGATCAATTCTAGTTCGCGTTCGTCCAGATCGGGTGCGACTTTGACGAGCAGAGGCACAGGCCGGCGTGCGTACTGCGCGGCGAGTTCGCGGTTGCGTCGTTGGAGCGCATCGAGGAGCGCCGTGAGCGCGTCGGCGCGTTGGAGTTCGCGCAAGTTTGGCGTGTTGGGCGAACTGACGTTGACGGCGATGTAGTCTGCGTGCGGATGGATAAGCTCGAAGCTCGCCAAATAATCGGGCACAGCATCAGCGACATCAACTACGCGGCTCTTACCGATGTTGATGCCGAGCACGCAAGGCGGCCGACCTTGCGCTTTTAATCTTGCGGCGAGCGCCGCCGCGCCTCTGTTATTAAAACCCTGCCGGTTAATCAGCGCACGATCTGCGGGCAGCCGAAACAGGCGCGGGCGCGCGTTGCCTGCTTGCGCGTGCTGCGTGACCGTGCCGACCTCTATGAAACCGAAGCCGAGCGCCGCGAGTTGCTTGATGGCCACACCGTTCTTATCAAATCCTGCCGCCAAGCCCAACGGATTCGCGAAACGCAACCCGAACCGCGCCAACGCCCCAAACGGCTCACGCCCGAACCGCCGCGCCGCCGCCGCCCTCGCCGCCTCACTGCCAAGCGCGACCTTGAGCATGCGCAAGGCCAACTCATGCGCCGTCTCCGGCTCAAGCCGGAACAAGAAGGGGCGCGCGATGGAGCGATAGAACATTAACAGCCGTGACAGGTGACAAGCGACAGGTAACAAGCCGGAACAGGATTCTATCCTGTCATTCGTCGCTTGTCACTCAACACAATCTTCTGTCTATGCTTGTCCCTTCACTTCTATTCCTTCGCGCCCAACTCCCGCAACATCCCCTCCGCCTCATCCAACGCCGGCTTATAACAATGCGGCGGCCCATCACACCACGCCCGCTCTTTAGCGCGCTCTGCCTGCGTCCGCGCCTCATCACGCCTGCCCGCCTCCAACGCCAGCCGCGCCAGAAAATTATGAATCTCCGCCTGCGCCAAGCGATACTCACAACGGTCAGCGATAGCGAGCGCCTCTTCTGCCTGCGCTTGCGCTTCCTGTGCGTTGCCGCGTGCGCGATGCCAGCGCGCCCACGCGAGCAAGATGTTCGGCTCGTGCTCAACCATATTGATGCGGCGACAGCGCGTGAGCGAGTCGGTGAGGTGTTCGGCGGCGGCGTTCAGGTCTTTACCTTCTATTACCAACGCCACGCCCAATAGCCATTCAGCGCGGATGAAGTCGCGTTCAAATGTGAAGTACGTTCTCGCAACTTCGTCCGCCCATTTCCGCGATTCGCGCGCCATAGTTAGCGCGTCATTGATATTGCCCATCAAGATGGCGCGAAGCGAACGATACGCTCGAACAACAGATACGAAATTATTCCTCGCAACATTTTTGTATTTACGGTCTAATATCTCTTGAGCGAGCAATAATTCTGTCTCCGCCTCATCGAACTCACCGCGATAAGTGAGCAGCCTTCCTAAGTCTTGATGACTGACCGCTTCACCGAACTCGTTCTTGACTTCGCGGCATAACTCAATGCTTCGCCGCAGATGCCGTTCCGCCTCTGTCAGTTCGCCGAGGCTGCTCTGAGTTGTGGCGATGTTCACCAGTCCCACAACGAGATTTTCCCTGTCGTCTAACTTTTCTTGAAGGGAGTTTTGTTGCTCGACTAGCGGCAAGCCGCGACGAAACTGACCAGTGAGACTATACGAGCCCGCCAGTAAGTTCAGCGCCCACGCTTGCTCGCTTTCGTTCTTTAGTCGCGGCGGGCGGTCTTCGCCGTCGGGAAAGAGCGTGCCCAAAAGTTCGATGCAGATTTGATATGCGCCAAAGCGGTAGAAGAGTGGGGCGCGGAGTCGGTCACGGAACAATCCTGCTGCTTCATCATATCGTCCAGCCCGGACAGTATGGTGGTAGAGTTCGATGACGGGCGCGAGGTCTTCAATGTTCTGCGCCTTGTTCTCATTGGGCGTGGGGATTTTCGCGAAATAGTCGCGCAGGCGAGTGTGGACCCCTGTCTTGTCTGTCAGGCGGTCATAGGCATAGTGTCGCACAATAGGATGCAGGTCGTAGCGATTGTTCTTTGTGTCGCGTTGCAATAGCCCGCGCACTCGCAAGTCTTCGAGCGCGGCATCGAACCGCGCCTCGTTGCCGAGGGTGTTGAAGATCGTGAGCGCGTCGTAGGTCATCGGATTGCGAAAGGCGGCGATGCGCGAGAGGAGGGCGCGTTCTTTTTTGGGCAATGCTTCGTAAGACTGTTCGAGGATGTGATGCTGGCGTTGGATGAGGTCGGCGTGAACATCGTGGCGGGGCGCGGCGGCGATGTCGCCGGGCGTGTGCGCGTCGCGCGCGATTAAGCCGGAGAGCAGGCGCAGGCTCAAAGGATGATTGCCATATGCAGTGCACACGTTGGCAATCTCAGAATCTATTCCTTTCGCTACGCCTTGCGCGCGCATGAAAGCGACGGCGTCGTCGCGGGGCAATTCTTTCAATTCTTGTTTGAGCACGCCCGCGAGCGCATCGCCTGCGCGGTCTTCGATGTCGCGCACCATGAGCCGTGTAGTGAGTAGCATTTTGGCGCGGGTCGTACCTGAGGAAATATCTCTGAGCCAGCGGGCGGCAATCGGGTCAACGCAGGCGCGCGCGTCGTCGGATATGTCGGCGGCATCGTCTTGTTGATAGGCCGCGTCGAGGCGTGCGTAGGCGCGGAGTTGGCGCTCGAAGCCGTCGAGGATGAAGAGGATGCGTTTGTGTTGTAACTGTTGGCGTAGTTCCTGCGCTCGGTCGTAGGTTGTCGGGAAGCGCGCCGCGTCAATCGTTGGTTGACCGGTGACGTACTTGAACGCATCGTCAATGAATTTGGCGAACGAGGATTCGCCCTCGTAGAAAGACCACCACATGACGCCCGCGATTGCGGTAGCGTCGGCGGATTGCTTATCAGTTAATACGTCGTGCTTCATCCAGTACCATGCGAGGGCGGACTTGCCCATGCCGCCCATGGCGATGAGCGCGCAGATGGGCTGCGCGTCGTCGGCGAGCCATGCGGTCAGTTCTTTGCGTTCCTCAACTCGACCTGTGAAGTTGGCTTGCAAAGCGTAGGTGTGGACAAGGTGGGAAGTCGGCGTGCCAGTTGCGGCGTGTGCTTGTGTGATAGTTGGCGCTTTGCCGATGGCGGTGATGACGCGTGCGAGTTCGGTGTCCCAGTTGGTTTGCTCTGTGAAATCGGCGTGAGTAACGATCTGCAAGCGGTCTGGTAGGTCACAGTCTTCCAACAGCAACGGAAGCAGTCGCCTTTTTCTGCCGATCAGATCAATCGTTTGAGTTACCAGTGCGGCAAATTGATCCAACTCACTCTCCGTCCAGTTCGGCGTCATGACAACAATCGTCTTGCGACTCTGCTTTGCCGCATCGGTCATGTTGTCTAAGATTGGGCCGCCTATCTCGAAGTCGCGAGAATCAATGCAGCGCAAGCTGGCTGATTCGAGACGCGGCAGCAGCCATGTGCGCACCCAATCAGCGTCTTGATGACTGTAGCTGATGAACACGTCGTAGGGGAGGCTCGACACCGTTGGTTCTCCTTATTGAATGCAGAGCTTAGGCGCGCATCGAATTTTCATTGTTGGCAGTGAGCAGCAGACGAACAGTCAAGCCTAGCGGTCTTTGGTCGCTAGGCAGCATCGCGCAACTGCTTGAGACTGTCAATGATTACTTGTGCTCGCGGGAGAGAAGTTAACAAGGATTCGCGGCAAGCACTCGTCACTTATTACTGCTTTATGCTAGTATCCGCAGCCAATGGAACTTGTCGAGAAGGCACGGATTATGGACAGCGCGCGGATCAATCGCGCGTTGGCGCGTCTGGCTTCGGAGATCGTGGAGGAGAATCACGGGGCGGACGATCTCTATCTGGTCGGCGTGCAACGGCGCGGCGTGCCGCTGGCGGAGCGTCTGGCGGATAAGATTGCAGACCTCGAAGGGCAGCGCCCGCCGGTCGGGGTGGTGGACATCACGCTCTACCGGGATGATCTGACGACCGTCGGCACAAACCCTATCGTTAACCGCCGGACAGACCTACCGGGCGGCGTCGAGAATCGCAACATCATACTGATTGACGATGTGCTCTACACGGGCCGGACGATCCGCGCGGCGCTCGATCAGTTGATTGACTTTGGCCGCCCGCGTCGTGTGCAGTTGGCCGTGCTCGTGGATCGCGGCAAGGAGCATCGTGAGTTGCCGATTCATGCGGACTACGTCGGCAAGTTTGTGCCGACGAAGAAGAGCGAGATCATCAAGGTAATGCTCGATGACATTGACGGCGAGGAAGGGGTCGCCATCGTGGAGCGACCGACAGCCGAAGGCGAATGAGCGCGGGCGACCCTGAGTGGTCGCCTTTTTTGTGTCAATTGCAATCGAACTGGAGAGCGGATGCGCAAGAAGATTGACAAGGAAGAACAGAGAACAGACGAACGCGCGCCGACGGGCCTTGCGCGCAAAGACCTGCTCGGCATACGCGAGTTGACGAGCGCAGAGATCGTGCACGTGCTCGATACGGCTGAGACTTTCCGCGACATCTCGCAGCGCGAGATCAAGAAAGTGCCGACCCTGCGCGGGCGCACCGTCATCAATCTCTTCTTCGAGCCTTCGACGCGCACACGCACTTCATTTGAGCTAGCCGGCAAACGTCTCTCCGCCGATACCATCAACATCAGCGCCTCGACTTCAAGCGTCACTAAAGGTGAGACGCTCTTGGACACGGCGCGCAACCTTGAAGCGATGTCGCCGGATTTTATCGTCTTGCGCCATCCATCGGCGGGTGCGGCGCACGCGCTCGCGCGCATCTGTCGGGCGGCGGTCATCAACGCGGGCGACGGCGCACACGAACATCCGACGCAGGCGCTGCTTGATGCGCTTACGATTCGTCAGCACAAGGAACGCATCGAAGGACTTGAAGTCGCCATCCTCGGCGACGTGCTGCACTCGCGCGTCGCGCGCTCGAATCTGCACCTGTTAACCAAACTCGGCGCGCGTGTGCGGCTCGCAGGGCCGGGGCCGCTCGTGCCGCCGGAGTTGGCGACGCTCGTCGCGGGCGGCGCGGTGCGGACGGCGCATCGCATCGAAGAGGCGGTCGAAGATGCAGATGTCGTCATGGTCTTGCGCATTCAACGCGAGCGACAGACATCGGCCTTCTTTCCATCCTTGCGCGA
>QHXQ01000080.1 GCA_003223935.1 Acidobacteriota bacterium
GGCGCAGGATGCGGGCGTGTCTGCGGCGGACTTGCGGATTCCGCGTCTGCCCGCGACGCGCCGCGAGGCAGATGCGATCAGCCAACTCGCGCCGCCCGCCGCGCGTCTGGAGGCGCTCGACTTTGCGGCGAGCCGCGCGGCGGCGACCGATCCGGCGTTGGCCGATTATCGCTTCGTCCATTTTGCGACGCATGGCTTTCTCGACAGCCAACACCCGGAGCTATCAGGCATCATGCTCTCGATGTTCGACGAGCAGGGCCGAGCGCAGGACGGTTTCCTGCGCGCGCATGAGGTCTTCAATCTCAAGCTGAACGCAGATGTGGTGGTCTTGAGCGCGTGTCAGACGGGCTTAGGCAAAGATGTCAAAGGTGAAGGTCTCGTGGGCCTCACGCGCGGGTTTATGTACGCGGGTGCGCCGCGCGTGGTCGTCTCGTTGTGGAGCGTGAACGACGCGGCGACGGCTGAATTGATGACGCGCTTCTATCGCGGGATGTTGGTGGATAAACTGCGACCGGCGCAGGCGCTGCAAGCCGCGCAGGTCTCGATGCTCAGAGACAAGCGCTTCAGTGCGCCGTTCTACTGGGCTGCGTTCACGCTGCAAGGTGAGTGGCGTTAGATTGTGCTGCGTTTCTGCATCTCACAACTTTCCGTTGCTTTGTCTGTCCGATTCTGTCGTAGCGCCTCTGATCGTGTAGAATCTCATCGTCTTTCCTTTATCTGAAATCGCATGCAGCAAATGACAGCAGAACGCGCGGCCCGTTTGACGGCGCGCATGGGTGAGCGGCGCATCGTCGTCTATGGCGACGTGATGTTGGATGAATTTGTCTGGGGCGACGTGACGCGCATCTCGCCGGAAGCACCGGTGCCGGTCGTGGACATCAGGCGCGAGTCTGTGCGCTTGGGCGGCGCGGCGAACGTGGTCGCCAATCTCGTCGCGCTTGGCGCGCGCGCGTCGCTCGTCGGCGTGATCGGGCATGATAGTGCGGGCGAGCGTCTGCAAGCGGAACTTGGCGCGGTTGGCGGCGCGAGCGCCGATGCGCTGCTCGTCACAGACGAAGAGCGACCGACGACGATTAAGACGCGCATCATCGCGCACAATCAACTCGTCGTGCGCGCAGACCGCGAGCGACGCACGCCCGTCGCCGCGCAGATCGAAGATGGGTTAATCGCTGCGCTTGAGCGTGCGCTTGAAAATGCCGATGCGCTCGTCATCTCTGATTATGACAAAGGCGTGGTTACGCCGCGCGTGTTGGCTGCGGTGTTGCCGCGCGCGGTTGCTGCGAACTTGCCGGTGCTCGTTGATCCGAAGCCGCGCAACTTCGATGCGTATCGCCCGGCGACGCTCGTCACGCCGAACCATCACGAGGCGTTGCGTCTGACGAACAGCGAGGACGACACGGATGAAGGCATGGCCGAAGCCGCACGACGTTTGCGCGCGCGCGTCGGCTGCCAAGCGGTGCTCATCACGCGCGGCGAGCGCGGCATGATGCTCTTAGCTGGCGACGGCGCGCCGGTCTATGTCGAGACCGTGGCGCGCGAGGTCTATGACGTGACAGGCGCGGGCGACACTGTGATTGCGACGCTCGCGGCTGCTCTGAGTGTCGGCGCGTCGCTTGTCGAAGCGGCGACGCTTGCGAATCACGCCGCCGGCATCGTCGTCGGCAAACTCGGCACGGCGACGGCGAGTGCCGAAGAGTTGCTCAGTTCATTCAAAGCGGAGGCGTGAAGCAACAATGGCGCGCATCAGAATCCTCGGCTTGCTGCGACTGCTCTTTGTCCTCTTTGTGCTTGCGCTCATCGTGCTGTCGGGCGTGATGCTCTACAAGACGTTTCGCTATAAGTCGCGGCAGTTGCAGGTCGCGCCTGCGGCGGATGTCTCGATTGATGCGAACGCGGCGGCTGAGCATCTGGCACAGGCTGTGCGTTTTCAAACCGTCTCTTATTCGGACCCGGCGCAGTTTAAGAGCGACGAGTTCACGAACCTACGCAGTTTTCTTGAACAGACCTACCCGCGCACACACGCGACGCTCGCGCATGAGACGGTTGCCAATTACAGTCTGCTCTACAAGTGGACTGGACAAGATCAGAGTCTGAAGCCGATCCTACTCATGGGTCATATAGACGTTGTGCCGGTCGAGCCGGGCACTGAAAGTCAATGGACTTATCCGCCGTTCGAGGGGCGCATCGCCGATGGCTTCGTGTGGGGGCGCGGCGCAATGGACGACAAAGCGGCCGTCGTCGGGCTGCTCGAAGCCGTCGAACAACTCTTGCGCGAGGGCTATCAACCGAAGCGCACCGTCTATCTCGCGTTCGGCCACGACGAAGAGCTTGGCGGGCCTGCGGGCGCGGCAGCTATCGCTGAACTGCTGCACGCGCGCGGCGTCGAACCCGAATACGTGCTCGACGAAGGCGGCGCGATCACGGACGGGATTCTGAAAGGCATCAGTCGTCCGGTCGCCGTGCTCGGCACGGCCGAGAAAGGTTTCGTCAGCGTTGAGTTGACAGTTGAAGGCACGGGCGGGCATTCGTCCGCGCCGCCGCCGCAAACGGCCATAGGCATCTTGAGCGGCGCGACGAGCCGGCTCGAAGCCGAGCAGATGCCGGCCGCATTCAAGGGCGTGACGCAGGAGATGTTCGACCGCGTCGGCCCGGAGATGAACTTTCTGCCGCGCATGGCGCTCGCCAATCTATGGCTCACGCGCCCGCTCGTCGTCCGCCAACTCACCGCACAACGCGAGACCAATGCGCTGCTGCGCACGACCACGGCCGCAACCATCTTCGAGGGCGGCGTGAAAGACAACGTGCTGCCGAGTCGCGCCCGCGCGGTCGTCAACTTTCGCATCCTGCCCGGCGACAGCGTTGATAGTGTGCTTGAGCACGTGCGCCGCACGATCAACGATCCGCGCGTGCAGATCGCGCCGCTCAAAGGCACGGCCATGAGCGAGCCTTCACCCGTGGCGAGCACTGATGCGCTGGGCTTTCGCGTGCTTGAGCGGACGATCCGCGAGTCGTTCCCGACGGTCGCCGTCACGCCTTCACTCGTTATCGGCGCAACCGACTCGCGCCATTACACGAAGGTCTGCCCGAACGTCTATCGCTTCGCGCCGCTCTGGCTGCGAGTCGGCGACATCGAACGAATTCACGGCACGAATGAGCGGCTGAGCGTCGAGAATTTCGCGCAGATCGTCAAGTTCTATCGGCAACTGATCCGCAACTCGGACTCTTGATCATCTGCTGCTACGGCGCCAAACTCCGTGCGCCATTGCGTAAGACTGTGAATCGTCCTGCAACTATGAAGCTGAAATCTTCCACCTCGCGCCTGCTCTGCCTGCTCCTGCTTTGTTCGTTGCTCGCGCCTGCGTCGCACGCGCAGGCGAGCGGGCAACGCGAGCGCAGAGTCGCCGCGCCCGCGCAGACACCCGCGCCCGTCGTTGTCGCGCCGCAGACGACGCCAACGCAACAACCGACACCGACACCCCAAGCGACGCCGACGCCGTCTGCGCCTGCGCCGCGCACGGTCGAAGAGTTGCGCGCGCGCTTGCAAGCATTGATGGACGAGCCGCAGCTTGCGTCCTCTTTTGTCGCCGCGAAGGTCGCTTCGCTCGATACGGGGCGCGTGCTGTTTGAGGCGAACGCCGGCAAGCTGATGATGCCTGCTTCGAACATGAAACTCTACACGGTCGCCGCCGCGCTCGACCGTTTGGGCCCGAACTTCCGCTTCGTTACCTCCGTCTATGCCGCGCAGAAGCCGGACGCGAACGGCGCTGTGCACGGCGACCTCGTCATCTACGGACGCGGCGACCCAACCTACGCCACGCGCTTCAATGGCGGCGACTACTACAAAGCGATTGACGATCTCGCCGCCAACATCGCCGCCGCAGGCGTCAAGCGTATCGAAGGCAATCTTGTCGGTGATGAAAGTTATTTCACGGGGCCAGAACTTGGGCCGGGCTGGGAGTGGGACGATCTACAGTGGTACTACGCCGCGCCGGTCAGCGCGCTCACCATCAATGACAACGCGATTGATCTCTTCGTCAAGCCGGGCGCAAAGGCCGGTGCGCCGGGTGTGGTAACGACGGGGCCTGCCTCGTCGGCAATTGATATTAGAACGCTGCCGCAGATTAAAAGTCCGGCTGATTATTTTAGTTTCGAGGTGCAAGCCGGACATCGTCCGCCCAGACCAGATGTCCATATTGCAAACCGCACACTGACAGCACCAGCGGGTAGTAAACGAGAACTAAAGATCGAGCGGGCGCTTAACGATAATTGGATTGAAGTGACGGGCACGATCCCGCTTGATGATCAAGGCTACACAGGCGACATCGCCGTGCCCCGACCGGCTGATCTGTCTACCTCGATGCTGCGCGAGGCGTTGAACAAGCGCGGCGTAACATGCGCAGGACAGCGCACGATTGATGTTGATGTAGGCGCGACTGCGCCACTCGATATTTCTAAGCTCGTTGAGATCGCTCGCCGCGAGTCGCCGCCGTTTAGTGAGGTGGCGGCGCAGACGTTGAAGCCGAGTCAGAATTTGTATGCGGAGTTGATCCTGCGGACTTTGGGGAAACAGTTTCCCGCCAGCGATCCGAAGTTGACGACGGCAGAGGCGGGCAGCGCAGTCGTGCGCGCTTTTCTGCGCGAGGCGGGCGTGGCGAACGCGGATCATTTGAGTTTTTTCGATGGCTCAGGTCTTGCGCGCAGCGATCTCGTCACGGCTGAGGCGACGCTGCAACTGCTCACGTACATGAACCGGCATCGTTATGCGCAAGCTTGGCGCGATGCGTTGCCGATTGCGGGCGTTGATGGCACGCTGCGCAGTCGCATGAAGAACACGCCGGCCGCCGGAAATGTGCGCGCCAAGACCGGCACGCTTAACAATGTCGCGTCGCTCTCAGGCTACGTGACGAGCGCGACGGGCGAGCGTCTGGTCTTCTCGCTCATGGTTAATCATTACCCGGACGAGTCGGAGGCGCGGCGCATCTTCCTCGATCCGGTCGCCGTGCTGCTCGCCTCCTTCGCAGGCCATTCGTAAGACGGACGGATTACAAGTCAGAACCGCCTGCGGTAGCGGGCGGGTCGTGGTTGCGTAACCTAAGACCCGCCCGCTACCGCAGGCGGTTCTGACTTGTGCAAGTTATTGGTTGGTGATGGTGGCCGTCGTGCCGTTGAATTTCGTGATGTTGATGGTGAACGGCTCGTTGTAGGATCGGGCCCGATCCTGCAAGATGCTGAGCGCAACCTGCTCGCCCAGCAGGATCGACCAGTAGGTCGAACTGCGGAAGTGTATGCCAGCGTGAATCCCGTGCCCGAACGAGACGTTGTAGGCCAGCTTGTTCAGTTCGCCGTTGACGTCCAGATTGTCTCTGTCCGCGCCCGTGTAGGTGTTGAGCGCGGTGCCGTTCGTATTCGGCACGGACACATCGCGGCCGGCCCTTGTGAGCAGCGACCGAATCTTCTGGCTGCCGTCAAAGAAGAACTTCAGCGCAGTGACGCACGCGCCGCCGACCGTGCCGTGCCCCGTCGGGTAGCACGGGTGCGTCGGCGAGCCTTCGGGGAATGCTTGCGGTAACAAGTAGCTGCCATAGTTCGAGTGGATGATGGGCAGCACCGCCGAGTCCAGCACGTCGTTGTGCAGCGCCGTGGCCGCTTGGGGCATTGGACTGGCACCGGTCTTCCGGGCGTGCACCAGCGCGCCATACTCTTCGGGGCGCATGCGCAGGTCTTTGATCCACTTGTGGAACCAAGCGGCTTTGAGTGCGCGCGTGGCCATTTCCGCGAGCGTCCCCGCTGCGTCCGGGCCGCCGAGGGTGGCGAAAGCTTTTTGCGTCAGCGAACCGATGTAGGGGTTGCCCGGATTGGGCGCTGCGCCCAAGCCCGCCAAGACGAGGAAGGCGGTGAAGTAGCCTTGATAGAGCACGTCCACGTGTGTATAGGCGGCGAGGTCGCGCCCGCTACGGAGATAGCGATAGGTGTTGTCATATACCAACTGCCGGCCCGAGTTCCCGCCGTTCTGCACCAGTTGATACTCGGCGGGCGAGGTCATGTATGCGCCGCCGGGCTGGAACGTCTGGTATCGCTGGTCGAGGGGCTGCGCGCCGAAGAATGTCGGCTGGAGCATGAACTGCGAGATGTACGGCCCCTGCACGTTACCGTCGCCCGGCACGAACTGCCCGCGAAACAGATTCTGCCGTGTGACCGGATAGGGAAACTGATCATTCGCGGCGCTTCTGAGGAACGACAGATTGTTCATGTCGGCCACAGCCTGACCAACCAACGAATTGGTCGCGTATTGAGTGAATGGCACGTCCGCGAGCAGCGCCGCCCAGTAGTGCTCAACCTCTTCGGCCGCCGTCTGCGCGCTGGCGACGCTCGGCGCGGGCGGGATGATGGTGGCGTGCGAGTCGAGACCTTCTAGGTCAAATGCCAGTGCGACCTGTGGGCCGTTCAGCTTCGAGTTGCCGTCCCCGCCGGGCGTCCCGACGATAATGTTGGCGAAGTCTGCGGGGGTGCCGGTCGTCATGGCATTTTTCAGACTGAGCCAAGCGGCCGCATTCGGCACGCCGAGACCGTCGTGTCGCAGGGCTTTGCTGTAGCTACAACTGAAGTCTGTGAATCTCGCTGTATCGCCGTTGTCTGGTTGCGTCCCAACGTCAATCTTTTCGGCTTGGGCCATGCTTTTGCGGTAATTGAAGCAGGCATTTGTGCGCGTCACAGAATTACCATCTACGACCGACGCCGCGGCGACCGACTCTCTGCCGCCGAGCAGGGGTTCGAGGGGCACGGTCGCAGCTATGGCCGCGATGGTCGCAGCACCTTTGACAAAGTTTCTTCTGCTGACTTTCACTGTCCCGGCCGCCGAGCCGGTCAGTTCTTTATTTTCCTTACCCATATTGTTATCTCAATCTCCTTTCGACTGTTGCGCCTGCATAAGTGCGGGGGAGGCAACAGCGGCAAATGAGGAGCAACGGAGTCTCCCCAAGGGGCACGTAAAAGGACTGGCACAAGAAGCCGTGACGAGCGCAGATTTTGAGGGCCAGCTTGTAGTCCTGCTAGATGGCTAAGAACCCTTGTAGTCTTGCGAGAGGGCTAACTAACCTTGCGGTCTTACGAGCGGGCTAACAAATACACTAAATCGCGCCGCCGATCAATGTTTGTGTGAAACTCAGGGACTATTGCCAAAAGAGAAAACTAAATATCTTAAAGGATCAAAGAGTTAATAGTCGCCATCTTCCATCGGCGCTCGGCCGGCGAGAAAGCAGTGGCAAATGACGAGTGACAAGTGACAAGCAAGACAAAGTTTTTAACTTGTCACTCGGCACTTGTCACTCGGCACTGCTTTTCGTGTGAGTTCGTGGTTTAATTCCGCGTCGTCAGACAAATCTATTCGCCCGAGTTGTGCGGCTTCGTTCGCTTATGCGCTTCGTTAAATTTCACGGCTACGGTAACGACTACATCGTCTGCGCGAGCGCGGGGCTGCCGACCGCCGACGCGCTACCCGCGTTTGTCCGTCGCGTCTGTGAACGACACTACGGCGCGGGCGCAGATGGCATCGCCACGCTTGAACGAGCGGACGACGATGCGGCCGATTTCGTCTTGCGCATCTTCAACGCGGATGGCTCAGAGGCCGCGATGTCCGGCAACGGCTCGCGCTCGGCCGCTGCCTTCCTCTATTACGAAGCTCAGTGGACGCAAGCACGCCTGCGTCTGCGCACGCGCGCGGGTGTCAAACTCTATCAACTGATCGAAGCGGACGAGCGCGGGCGCTACAAGTTTGCGGCCGAGATCGGTGCGCCGCGTTTTGCCTCAGCTTCGATTCCAATGTTGACTGACGAACCGTTGGCGCGCGTCATTAACTATTCGCTCGACGTTGGCGACGGCGAGACGGTCGCCATCACTACGCTTGAAATGTGCAACCCGAACACGTGCGTCTTCGTCGCGGCCTTCGACGCGGTTGATTGGCGGCGCTGGGGTCGCTTGATCGAAACGCATCAACGTTTCCCTCAACGCACGAACGTCGAGTTCATCCGCGTGCTTGATCGCGCGCAGATCGAGGTGCGCGTCTGGGAGCGCGGCGTCGGCGAGACACTCTCATCGGGCACGGGCGCGTGCGCTGCTGCCGTCGCTGCTTGCGTGAATGAACTGACCGACCGGCGCGTGAGCGTCCACATGCCCGGCGGCCGGCTCGAAGTTGAATGGCGCGAGGATAACGAGGTGATGCTGACCGGCGAGGCGCAGGTCATCTATCGCGGCGAGTGGTTGCAAGAGCAAACATGAAGGATGAAAGCGGAAGAATGAAACGGACAGGGCGCGTCGGTTTAGTTGTCCTGTTGCTGTTGGCGTTGTGCGCGCCGGTTCTGCCGCAGCGCGCGAGCCGCGCAGACCTGCAAGCCATTCGGCGTTACATCAAGCAGGGCTGGCACACTCTGGAGCGTGGGCCAGCGCAGTTAGCCACCGCCGCAGTCGATCCAAAATTCGCTGCGACACACGACGCGCGTTGGCCTGTCTATGTCGCGCGCAACGAAAATTTGGCGCGCATCACGCAAGACTTACGCGCGCAGATGTCTGCGCACGACTTCGCGCAGATCGAGTTGCGGCAGTTACTGGCAAACACGGATGAGATTCAAGCGCAAGGGTTATTGTATCTGCCGCACTCTTACGTCGTGCCCGGCGGACGCTTCAACGAGATGTATGGTTGGGATAGCTACTTCATACAGGTCGGTCTTGTCCGCGATGGCGAGTGGGATTTGGCGCGTGACATGTGCGAGAACTTTCTCTATGAGATCGAGCAATACGGCAAAATCTTGAACGCCAATCGCACCTACTATCTCACGCGCTCGCAGCCGCCGTTTCTCACACGGATGATCTTGAACGTCTATCGGCACAACCAAGACCGCGCGTGGCTCGCGCGCACCGTGCCCGCGATTGAAAAGTATTATCGCTATTGGACGACCGCGCCACACTTCACGCCGGAGACTGGTCTTGCGCGCTACTACGACACAGGCCACGGCCCCGCGCCCGAAGTCGTCGCGGGCGAACGCGACGCGCAAGGGCTGACGCATTACGACCGCGTCCGAGAATTCTATCGCACGCATCAGGTTTATGATTACGATGTCAGTCAATACTACGACCGCGCGCGCGACGAGTTGACCGCACAGTTCTACACGGGTGACCGCTCGATGCGCGAGTCCGGTTTTGATCCGTCGAACCGCTTCGGCCCGTTCAATGCTGACATCACCAACTACAATCCGGTCTGCTTGAGCTCGCTCCTCTATCTGATGGAACGGGATGCGGCGCAGATTTGTCGCATCTTAGGCCGCCCGCGTGCGGCGCGTGTGTGGACGAAGCGTGCCGCCGTGCGGCGCAGGCTCGTCAACCGGCTGATGTGGGACGAAAGCGACGGGCTATACTTCGACTACAATTTTCGCCAACGTGCGGTGCGCCGCTACCACTTCATCACCACCTTCTATCCGCTCTGGGTCGGCATTGCCACGCCGCGACAAGCGGCGCGCGTCGCCGCGAATCTCTGGCGCTTCGAGTGCTTGGGCGGATTGCAGACGAGCGACAATACGAGCGGCAATCAGTGGGACGCGCCTTACGGTTGGGCCCCGATGCAGTTGCTCGCCGCCCAAGGCTTGCGCCACTACGGTTACAACCGCGCAGCCGACCGCATCAGCGTCAACTTCCTCTCGCTCGTGCTCAAAGAGTTCATCGCGCATCGCACGATTGTCGAGAAGTATGACGTCGAGCGGCGCGCGTCCGACTTGGGTGCGGGATTGAAATTCGGTTACACGTCCAACGAGATCGGCTTTGGCTGGACGAACGCCGCATTCGTCGAGTTGTACGTGGGCCTCACGCCTGCGCGCAAAGTGGATGTGCTACGCCTCGACGGCGTCGGTGTGCCACCGCAGGCGCAGTATTGATGAGCAAGAGTTAGCTGCTGACGCTTGCCAACGTCGTTAAACTCACACCTTTTAGTCGCCCCTCAACGCTGGACACATGCACCCCTTCGTGCTAGTCTCTCCGACGAAAACAAGCGAACGATCCTCGCTGATCAATGTTCGCTTGTTTTTGTTTTATAGCTCTTTCAGTTTTTTGGCGCAACAAGGATGTGAGTCCCCACTCCGGCTAGTTCGTCGGTTGCCTCCTGAAGCCCGGAGGTCGAGTCCCCGACCCCTTTTAAGACTCGCGCGCCACTGAAAGACATCTTCGGAACAGGAGACCGATCTTTGAATGGCTAAATCCCTCTTCGGCGGCGGCGCTGTTGTGACGGGCGCGCTGTTGCTAGGTTCCCTAATTTTTTTCGCACACCCGTCAATCGCAGAAAACCTCGCGCAACAGAACAAGCAGGACAACCAAATAAAAACTGAAACGATGGGCACAAGTGTGCCTGCGGTAAACGATGACGGCGCGCCTCTGGCACTAACGGTCGCTGCGAATGTGAAATCGCCCGACGCGCCCGTGCGCGTGGAGACCGATCTGGGGCCGCCACCACCGGAGTTAAAAAAGACGAACGCACCGAACACGCCGAACACGCTGAATGCTGCGTCGCAGTTGTTCACAGCGACCGCGTATGCGTTGCGCGGGCGCACGTCGAGCGGGCGGATGGTTGCGCGCGGCTTGATCGCGGCCGACGGTCGTCTGTTGCCTTTGGGCACGCGTGTCCGTCTGGAAGCGGGCACGTACACAGGCGAGTATATCGTCGCGGATCGCGGTGGTGCCGTGCGCGGGCACAGGATTGACATCTGGATGCCGTCCACAGGCGAGGCGCGGCGCTTCGGCCGCCGCGCCGTCAAACTAACAGTCTTGAACTACGACGCGCCGCGCGCGACAAAGAGCACGCGCCAACGCTGAACGCTTCAAGCAACTAACAAAAGGCAGCCGAAAATAAATAAGGGGCACGGTCAATACTTGTTGACCGTGCCCCTTTTCTGTCTCGGCGCTTTTATCTCTGTCGCCCGTTCGGCGCGCGCAGACGATCTTTACGGCCGGCGCGTTTTGGGCTGCGGGCTGGGCTGCTTGTTATCCGCGCCGCTCTTGGCGAAGTAGCCTTGCCGGTAGGTGAGGCGCAGATTCTCTTTGCGCAGTTCGGGATCGGTGACCTCGATCTTGATCTGCCGGAACGTGCCGTCGTGCGCCTTGTTCGTCGGTGAATAGGCGACGACATACTGCGAACGCAACTCTTCTTGAATCTGCGCAAAGGCCGCATGCAGGTCTTCCTCATTCTTGGGGAAGAACGCGCGCCCGCCCGTGCGCTCGGAGATTTTTTTCAACGCACCTTGATCGACGCCGTACAGGTACGAGTCGCCGATGCCGATGGAGAAGATGATCGCATCAGCTTTGAGCGCCGCGTCGATCGCGTCGTTTGGTTTCCAATGGCTCGACGTATCCTCGCCGTCTGTGATCAGGATCATCGCCCGGCGCGTCTTGTCGGAAGTCTCCTGAAAGATTTCATCGGACGTGGCCATGATCGCATCCCAGATCGCGGTTGAACCGGCGACCTGTTGGTTCGTGCCCGAGATCGGCGGCGTGCCGATCACCACACTACCGCCGCCGACGTAGCCCGACGGCGGCACAAACTCGACGCGATCAATCGCATGCCGGATACGTTGCACGCTGCCCGTCATGCCCTGCTCCAACGTTGACTCGCCGGTGAACGAGACGACCGCAACTTCATCTTTGGCCGGACGAATGACCGAGTCCACGAATTCGCGTGCGGCGTTCTTCTCGTCAGGCAGCGTGCGTTCTTGCGAGATGCTTGTGTCGATCAGAATGGCGAGCGAGAGCGGGCGATCCGTCTCGCGTTGGAAGGTGAAGATCGGCTGCGGCGTGCCGTCTTCAAGCACGCGGATGTCTTGTTGCCGGAGCGTAGTGATGAAACGCTTGTTCCGATCAACGGCCGTGAACAGGATGGTGGTCAGATCGGTATTGACGCGCTCGATCTCTTCGTCCTGCGGCAGAGTGATCTCGTCCTGTTGCCCCTTCGGCGGCGTCTTCTTGGTCGGCGGTTGTTGCTGCGCGTCGTCGGCGCGGCGCGGACGCTCGGCCGGCGCTTGTTGATTTGCGTCAGTCGTCGGCTGCTGGGCGCGGCTGCCGAACGTCCCGCCAAGCAATAGCACTGCGACCAAAGCCCATGCGAGACCGCGCCCGAACTGACTACGCTGGAATATAAACTTCAACTTCAACCTCTCAAAGAAACGATGAATGCAGAACGATGAACTATCTTCATTCCATGTTCATCGTTCATCCTTATTTCTTCACGCTGTCATCCGTCGCCGTGTAGCCCTTGCGGGTGAGCACTTCGAGACCCTTGCGGCTGCTGTCGGCGAGTTTGACTTCAATGATGCGGCGGCTACCGTCGAAGGGGCGCGTCGGCTTGTATGTCAACAGGTATTGTGAGCGCAACTCACGCGCGACCTGCGTGAACGAGCGTTCGAGCGCGACCATGTCGCCGGTAAAGAACGCCTGTCCGCCCGTCTCAGCGCAGAGCCGATCCAAATCCTTGTCCACGTCGTTCTTCACCTGTCCCGCCGCCACGCCGGGCACGACGCCCGCGAAACCCGCTTTGGTTGAGATGGCGAAAATGACCGTCTCGGTGCGCTGCGCGATGTCAATCGCGTCGCGCAGAAAGGCCCGACTGTTCGTGTCCACGCCGTCGGTTAAGACGACGATGACGCGCTTGCCTTGGACGTTGCGCATCTTCTCGTCGCAAGCCAGCCAGATCGCATCGTAGAGCGAAGTCTGCTCGCCCGGCTTCTTGATGCTGTCCACAGCCTTGTCGAGCAGATCGAGTTGATCTGTGAAGTCCTGCAAGAGATGCACTTCGTCGTCAAACGTGCCGAAGGCGACCTTGTCCTTGCGCACACGTATGACGGTGTAGATGAAATCCTTCGCGGCTTCCTGTTCAAAGCGGAGTTTGCCGGCCGTCGAGTAAGACGTGTCCATCAAGACCGTCACATAGATCGGCAGCGCCGACTGTTCATCGAAGAAGCCTTCGATCTTCTGCGGCTGCTTGTCTTCGTACACGACGAAGTCGTTGATGGTCAGCCCAGAGATCGGCTGCCGCTTCTTATCGAGCACGGTCACAGGCAGACGCACGATGCGCGCGGTGACGCGCTCCGTTTCGCCCTGTGGCTGCGGCAGCACGGGCGACGGCTGTTGCGCGTTGGTGCTTGCGCCGCCGACACAGGCCAGCGCGGTCAATAACAATGCACAGACTAAAGCTCTCATAATTTCGGGAAGCGATGACGGCAGGAAGACAGGCCTTATGATTCCTTGCTTCGGACGCCGCTCGGTTCGATGCTGTTCCTTTGAGTTCTCGTTGCCTTTTTACAAGGCGCGATTTAACGGCACAGTATAACAACTGCGGACTGAAAAAGGATAACTGCAAGGGTGCGTTTGCAACGGCTTGCGGACGAGTTTTGTGCGCGAAAACATGAACCACGAAATCACCCGAAACGGCACGATGGCTGCATGAAGCTCGACCATGTTTCGCGTCGTTTCGGGTGATTTCGTGGTTCAACCTGCTGGCGCATGATGCTCCAACGCTTCAAGCAGCCGCGTTAATTCCGCCGGCAGCGGCGCGTTGAATTGCCGCCACTCGCCCGTGCTTGGATGACGGAAGCCGAGCCGTTCGGCGTGCAGGAACTGCCGGCCGAGCGCGGCGACGGCGGCGCGCAGTTTCGGATCGGGAATCGTCTGATCACGCCCGCCGCCGTAAACCTTGTCGCCGACGACCGGATGCTTGAGCCACGCGAGATGAACTCTGATCTGATGCGTGCGCCCCGTCTTGATCTCCACGTCGAGTAGCGTGAACCGCTCGAAGCGTCGCCGCACACGATAGATTGAGAGTGCGGGCCGGCCCGCCCGCACGACAGCCATGCGCGTCCGGTTGCGTGGGTCGCGCGCGAGCGGTTGCTCGATCCGCCCCTTATCCTCGCGTATCTGTCCATGTACGAGTGTCACGTAAGATTTGAAGACCTCGCGCGCACGAAACTGATCCGCGAGATGCTCATGCGCCGCTTCCGTTTTGGCGACAACGAGCAAGCCCGACGTGTCGCGGTCGAGCCGGTGCACGATGCCCGGCCGCAATGCGCCGCCGCGCTCTGAGAGTTGTTGAAAGTGGAACGCGAGCGCATTGGCGAGCGTGCCCGACGAGACACCTGCGGCCGGATGGACGACTAGGCCCGCCGGTTTGTTGACGACGACGAGCGCATCGTCTTCGTAAACGATGTCGAGTGGGATGTCTTCAGGTTGAAACGCTGCGACGGGCGGCGCGGGTGTTTCAAGTTCGATCTGCTCGCCTGCACGCAGCTTGTAAGCGGGCTTCGCCGTGCGACCTGCGACCAACACATCGCCGTCTTCAATCGCTTGCTTGAGGCGTGTGCGGCTGAACGTGGGAACGTGTGCGGCGAGATAGGCATCGAGGCGCGTGCCAGCGTCCGATGGCGCGACGATGAAGCTCAATGTCGGCGCATCCGGCTCAAGGTTGATTGCATCATGGGCCGGCTCAGTCATCCGAATTAAGCGCGGGCCGTGTGCGGCGCAGGCGCGGGTTGCTCACCGGCCGGCAAGCCGCCGTGTGTCGCGCGTCGCCAGCGCACGATGAGCAGGACGAGGCTCGCCGCGCCGACGAGGAGCGCGATCATCTGCGAGGTTGAAAGCCCGATGCGCGTCGTCAGGCCGAGAATGTCGCCGCGCGGGTCGTCGCGGACGAACTCGATCAGGAAGCGCATGACGGCGTAGAGCACCGCGTAGGTGAGTATGACCTGCCCGCGAAACTTTTTGTGCCGGTGCAGCCATAGCAGGAAGAGAAAGAAGATGAACGTGGCGAACGATTCATAAAGCTGCGTCGGGTGCAGATGCACGCCCAAGGGCACGCCCGTGATCTCGTGCGCGCGTTCGGTGAACTCGACGCCCCAAGGCAACGTCGTAGGCTTGCCCCAACAGCAACCGGCGGCGAAGCAGCCTTGCCGCCCGATGGCGCTGCCCAAAGCAATCGCAGGCGCGAAGGCATCGGCCGTCTGCCACCAAGGGAGTTTGTAGCGGCGCACGAGCACGTAAGCGGTGGCGACGGCGAAGATGAAGCCGCCGTAGAAGACGCCGCCCGAACGCAGGAAGTCGAGCGAGAACAGATTCGCGGGGTGCGCGCGATACTCCGGCTCGACGACGAGCAACAAAACCTTCGACCCGACAATCGCCGCCAGCAGCAGCCACAAGCCGAGATCATAAATGCGCTCACGCGGCAACCCATCACGCCCGGCGAGGCGCGCCGCCACCACCAGCGCCAACAGAAACGCCGTCGCCAACAGCACGCCGTAGGTGTTGACGGGAAAATTGCCGATGCGGAAAAGTTCTGGATACATCTGATTGTCAGATTAGGTGTTGATTGCTAAAGGTTCGTTGTATTCGCAGTATCTTGTTCGGCATTTAGTTGATGTACTTGAGAACATGCTCAAGATAGCCCTCGGATATAGAGACGACCTCATAATACCTCAAAGCCATAGGGAGAGAGGAAGGCTGCAAGGTGGGGGAAACGACCGTGACGAAGTTGCCGTCCTTTCTGCCCGAACGCATTTCGTTGATAAATAGTCGCCACTCGGCCTCAACCCATCCAGACTGTATATTTTCAATAGAAGAGCCTACCAACATCAGATGTTTGGACTGCTCCAAGGCTATATCTATTGCCTTCATATATTGAGCGTTGCCCAAGGCTTGTAGGCTCACTTCCGATAGGAAGGCGCACTTTCCATTGGCGGTAAGAAAGTCGTAGATAGATCGGGCGAGACCGGCATCTCGTGAGGAATGGCTGATAAAGGCGTCATACCGATTAGAGCCTGCCGCTTCTCTGGAAGAAATTTGCCCACCCCATTTTTCTTGAAGCCAAGCTATTGCTTTATCCACCCCTACAGTACCAAAGATGTAGCGAAGCTCATTAACGGCCACCTCCTCTAGTGGTGGCTGGAAAGTAGCAATAGGTAACGTCATACCTCCCTTTCCAGATGCGTGAAAGAATACTTTCCCGGATTCGACATAAACACGAAGTCCCTCTAGGAATCGTAGAGCGTTTGCGTACTCTGGAAGAAGTGTGATCCTCTCATCTTCTGCTAGCAAGGATGACGTCTCTATCGCGGCATCATAAAAGAGACCATCCCAAGCGTCTGCCCAAAGCCCTCGGTTGTATTTATCGTCGATCTCTCCCCTATTGGCGTTAATCAACCGTTCATGCATGAGTTGGCCAACGAAGTTAGTAAAGGCATCAAGCGGTGGCGCGAGATCAACACCAATCTGTCCTTGCATCTCGCTGTCAGTACGAATCACCTTCATGCTCAAAAGTGATTCGCCATCAAATCGCCACGGGCGATTGGAGAAGTCTTTTGACGTATATTCCAGAACCAATGTCTTTAGTGTCAGGTTCATTTTCTTTGTGTGACAAGCTAGAAATTAAGCCGACTGTTGACTTACTGTTTTCTGTCGTGCCCGCCTTCCTTCAAGAAATAGATCGAGCGCGAGCAAGAATGCGCCGGTGCAGATGGCGGCGTCGGCGAGGTTGAAGGTCGGCCAATGATAGTCGCCTGCGTGGAGCAGGATGAAGTCAACGACGCGACCCAAGCGGATGCGGTCAACGAGGTTGCCGGTGATGCCGGCAAGCAGCAGCGCGCATGCGCCGAGCACGCGGTCGTCTGTGCGTCGGTTGCGAAAGAAGTAGATGAGCACGGCGACGACTGCGGCGCAGGCGAGACCGACGAGCAGCCAGCGCGTGAAGTCGCTGCCGCCTTGCAGTTGCCCGAAGGCGATGCCGGTATTCTCGGCGTAGGTGAGATCGAGTATGCGCGGGATGATCGTTACGTCGCGCCCGAAGCGGAGCGCACGCACGGCCCAAGCCTTCGTCACCTGATCCGCCATGAAGAGGGCGAAGGCGGCGAGCAGATAGCCCGCGCGCCAGCCAAGCCCGCGCGTCGTTGTCACGCTGTCTCTCCTTCCGCTTCGATCTCAGCGAGCGCCTCGATGCAACGCTCGCATACCGTCGGGTAGCGCGTGAACTCGCCCACGCGCACCGAGTAGTTCCAACAACGCTCGCACTTCTGTCCGTCGGCGCGCGCAACGGTGACGCGCACCTGTGGCGCGTCCGCGTTCTCCGTCTTCATCACGCCGACCTGCGAGACGATGAAGATGTAGCGCAACTCTTCGCCGTACTGCGCAAGCAGACTGTAAACCGGATCGCGCGCGATGATCTCAACACGCGCCTCAAGCCCGCTTCCGATCAACTTCGATACGCGCGCCGCTTCCAACGCGCGCAGGACTTCATCGCGCACTTCGTAAACTTGCGCCCAACGCGCGCGCAAACTTTCATCGCGTTCGCCGACGACAACGGGGAAGTCCGCGAGATGCACCGACGGCACGCGCCCGACCGGCACATCGCCATTGCCTGCGACGAGCGGCGGCAGGTTCTCCCAAATCTCGTCGGCCGTAAAGACGAGTACGGGCGCGAGCAGGCGCGCGAGTGCGTCGGCGATCTCGTAGAGCGCGGTCTGCGCGGAGCGGCGTGCGTGCGCGTGTGGCGCGGCGGTGTAGAGACGGTCTTTGATGATGTCGAAGTAGCGCGCCGAGAGCGTCACGGTGCAGAAGTTGTAGAGCGTGTGATAGACCGTGTGAAACTCGTATGCGCGATAAGCCGCAAGCGCACGCTCGACCACAGCATCAAGTTCGGCGAGCGCCCAAGCGTCAATTTCTAATAGCTCGCTTTGCGGCACGTAGTCGCGCGTCGGATCGAAGCCTGCGAGATTGCCGAGCGCGAAGCGTGCAGTGTTGCGAATCTTGCGATAGGCGTCGCCGACGCGCTGAAGGATTTCATCAGACGCGCGCACGTCCTCTTGATAGTTTGACGAGGCCACCCACAGACGCAAGATTTCCGCGCCCGATTGCTTGATCACTTCGAGCGGCGCAACGCCCGTGCCCTCGGACTTGCTCATCTTCGCGCCTTGAACGTTGATGACCCAGCCGTGCGTGATGACGGTGTTGTACGGCGCGCGATTGTGCGCGGCGAGTCCGACCATCAGAGACGAGTTGAACCAACCGCGATATTGATCGCCGCCTTCCAAGTACACGTCTGCGGGCCAACGCAATTCAGGATAATGTTCAAGCACGGCGACGGACGACGAGCCGCTGTCGAACCAAACGTCAAGAATGTCTGTCTCTTTCGTAAACTCCGTGCCTTTGCAGTTCGGGCATGCGAAGCCTGCGGGCAGCAAGTCTTTCGCTTCGCGCGCGTACCAAGCGTCGGACGAATCGGTCGCAAAGATGTCTGCGACGTGATTGATGATCGTCGGATCGGTGACGGCGAACTGACACGACGCGCAATAGAAGACAGGGATCGGCACGCCCCAGAAGCGTTGGCGCGAGACACACCAGTCGGGGCGGTGCTTGAGCATGTTGCGCATGCGATCCACGCCCCACGCGGGCAACCACTCGACGCGCTCGATCTCAGCGAGCGCGAGTTCGCGTAGAGATGTGTGCGCGTCCTCTTCGTCTTCCGTATAGTTCGTGCGGTCGCGTCCGTCTTCGTCCACTTCGACCGGCGCTTCGGGCGTGTGCGCGTCGAGCGAGATGAACCACTGTGGCGTGGCGCGGAAGATGACCGGATTCTTGCAGCGCCAGCAGTGCGGATAGCGATGCGCGTAATTCTCGCTGAAGACGAGCACGCCGCGCTCGCGCATGAAATCAACGATGTGCGGGTTCGCATCGAACACACGTTCGCCCGCGAAGTGTTCAACTTCAGATGTGAACCGTCCGGCGTTATCAACCGGACAATAAATCTCAAGCCCGTACTGTTTGCCGATCACAAAGTCGTCGTGCCCGTGACCGGGCGCGGTGTGGACGAGACCTGTGCCGGCCTTGCCTGTCGCCGATTTTTCACGCGCTTCTTTCACATCGAGTTCGGTCTCCGCGTCCGCTTCGCCGCCGAGCGTCACATGCTCGCCGAGCATCAGAAGCGAAGGACGTTCGAGCCAAGCATGGCGCGCTTCAAGTCGATCAAAGCGCGAGCCGGGAAAGCGCGCGATCACTTGCGGTCTGTTGAGTCCGCATTTATCCGCGACCATGCCGACGAGTTCATCGGCGACGATGTAAACCTCTGCGCCGTTCTCAATCGCCGCATACTCGAAATTGGGATTGACCGCGATGCCGAGGTTTGCGGGCAGCGTCCAAGGCGTCGTCGTCCAGATGAGGAAGAAGATTTGGCGCGGGTCGTCTTCACTGCCGAGCACTTCGCGCTTGAACGCCTTGCCGTCAACCGTGTCGTTTGAAAGCGGGAACTTCACATAGACGGACGGACTCGTGTGCTCTT
The DNA here is from genome assembly GCA_003223935.1 of Acidobacteriota bacterium. GTDB lineage: Bacteria > Acidobacteriota > Blastocatellia > Pyrinomonadales > Pyrinomonadaceae > QHXQ01. The sequence continues at coordinate 19,343 of QHXQ01000080.1, forward strand.
TGTATTCGACCTCAGCTTCAGCGAGCGCCGTCTGATCGTGTATGCACCAATAGACGGGGCGCGCGCCTTTATAGACATAGCCGCGCTCGACGAAGCAACCGAACAGCCGTGCCGTCTCCGCTTCGTATTGGTTCGACATCGTGAGATATGGATTCTCCCACAAGCCCAAGATGCCGAGCCGTTGGAAGTCGCGCGTCTGACGCTTCAAAGCAGCGGCGGCGTGTTCGCGGCAGATGCGGCGGAAAGTGGCCGCGGGCAGTCCCGCTTTCTTCGCGCCGAGTTTGCGCTCGACGTGCAGTTCAATCGGCAGCCCATGGCAATCGTAGCCGGGCACGTAAGGCGCGTCGTAGCCCAACATCGTGCGCGATTTGACGACGAGGTCTTTCAAAATTTTGTTGAGCGCCGTGCCGAGATGTATGTCGGCATTGGCGTAGGGCGGGCCGTCGTGCAGGACGAATTTCTCTGCGCCCGCGCGTCGCTCACGAATCAACTGATAGAGATTGATCTCCGTCCAACGCTCAAGGCGCGCCGGTTCTGTCTGGCCGAGGTTGGCTTTTTGCGCAAAGTCGGTCTTCGGCAGATTGATGGTCTGTTTCAACTCAAGCGGTGTTTCTGTGGTCATAGACGTAAACCTTAAAGGACGAATCTTAAATTTCTGCGGCCTAAAATTCAAAGTCCCAAGTCCAAAGCCGGACTTGGGACTTTGGCTTACTGTTTCGAGTTTAGCGGCTCAACCGATGAACATCTCTTCCTCGCTATAGGTCTGATCAATCGGCTTCGGGCGCGGCGCGATGAGCACTTCGAGGCCCCGGCGCACGCCCGCCATAATCGCCGCTATCTCGCGCGCCGGCTCGATCAATTTCGTGTGGATGAAGTAAGTGGTCGCAGAGAACTGGCGTTGCGCCTGATCAATCGAACGACTGACGCGCACGATCTTATCCTTCGCCGTCGTGGTCGAATAGCCGACGAGTTGTTTCAACTCGCGCACCTCTTCTTTGATGAGCGCGGCCGATTCCGAGAAGTGCAGCGTTGCGGTCGAGATGTGATCCGAGATGGTCGTCACTTGTTCTGCGACCTCGCGCCCCTCTGTGGCGAGCTGATTGACGCGCGCGCTCAAAGCCGTCACCTGTGCCAAGAGCGGCTCGGCACGCCGTTCCAGCCGGTTGACCGTGCGCGCGACACGCATCACAACCACAGCAATCGCCACCATCGCCACCGCGACGATGACGAACGCCGCCGCGACGATGACCAGAATCCAAAAAGCCGGATCGTGCGTGCTCATAACACTAATGCTTGTCCGTGGTCAGTGGTCCGTTGTTTTCTTTGCGCTAGTTGAACGGCAAAGATGAAACAGGTAACTGTCGCAACGAAGCATAACGGACAACGGACAGCTTTTATGACTTACTAGCGTCCTTGATCTCTTCGTAATAGGTCGGCGCTTGTTCGAGTATGGCTGATGCTTCGGTGCGCCGCTTCTCTTCGGCGTAGGCGCGCTTGCCGGCCTCTATGGCGGCTTGGATTGATTCGCCGCGCTTGAGGGCCGCGTCGCGCGCAGTGTTGGCGATTTCGGTCGCCTTGTCCGCCGCCGTGCTGTAGAACTCACCCGCCTTGTTCGCGGCCGTCGTGTAAAGCTCGGTCGCGCGCTCGCGCCCGACTTCATAGTATTCACCGGCCTTCTCGCGCGCCTGATCCACGCCCTTGCGCGTCGCATCGGCGATGTCTGAGCGCAACTCGCGCCCCGATTTGGGTGCAAAGAGCAGCGCCGCGACCGCGCCAATCATGCCGCCGAGCAGAAAGAAAGCGATCCGCCCGCCCGCGTCTGCGTCCTCGTGCCGCGATCTATTTTGCGTCATCACTGACCTCTCTTTCTCAGTTGTACGCCCCATGGGCGTGCGCAACTGATCAAAGCTGAAACTGTTCGCTTACAACTGACTCCGCACTATAACAAAAGCGCGCAAAGCGGCGCAAGAAAGTTAAAAACAGTGCCGAGTGCCGAGTGACAAGCAAAGACAAAGTTTTAACTTGTCACTCGGCACTGTTTTTATAACCGAGCAGCTTACGATAGAGCGTCTTGCGGCCGATGCCGAGGGCGCGAGCGGCGCGGGTCTTATCATTGCCGGTGTAGTCGAGTGTGGCTTCGATGGCGCGGCGTTCTACTTCGGCGAGTGTGGTGGGTACGTCGAGTTCGAGTTTGACGGCGCGGTCTGCGCGGGCGGCGCGCGAGGCGCGTGTGCGCGCGCGCTCTTGCAAAGCGGCACGGTTGATCGTCTCGGGCAAGTCTTCCAGCTCGATCTGCCGGCCCGAAGCGATGATGACGGCGCGCTCAATCGCGTTCTCAAGTTCGCGCACGTTGCCCGGCCACTCGTAGTTGATGAGCGCGTCCACAGCCTCGCGCGAGATGCCGGAGACGAAACGGCCGGTCTTCTGTTTGTAGTGTTCGAGAAAGTGGATGACGAGCGGGTGGATGTCGCCCGCGCGCTCGCGCAAAGGGGGCAGTTTGATCGGAAAGACCGACAGCCGATAGAACAGATCGCGGCGAAAACTTCCTTGCTCGGCCGCGCGCTCAAGGTCAACGTTCGACGCGGCGATCACACGCACATCAACCTTCAAAACTTCGTTCCCGCCCACGCGCGTAAACTCGCCGTCTTGCAACACGCGCAACAGACGCACCTGCGCTGACAGACTCATCTCACCGATCTCATCTAAAAAGAGCGTGCCGCCGTCCGCCTCTTCAAACTTGCCGCGCCGGCGTTGGCGCGCGTCCGTGAATGCGCCCTTCTCGTGGCCGAAGAGTTCGGATTCAAGTAGCGTTTCAGGGATCGCGCCGCAGTTGAGTTTGATGTAAGTGCGCTCGCGGCGTTGCGAGTTGTAGTGAATGAGATTCGCGAGCAACTCTTTGCCCGTGCCCGACTCGCCTTGAATGAGCACGGAGGTCTGCGTGTCGGCGACGTTTAAGGCCAACTCAATCGCGCGGCGGATCGCATGCGTCTGCCCGATGATGCGATCTTCGGCGTGACGCTCGTGCAAGACGGAGCGCAAGCGCATCACTTCGGCAGAGAGTTGATCACGTTCGAGTGCCGTCCCGATCTGATCCGCGATGCCTTCGACGAGCGCCGCTTCATGTTCATCAAATCCCGCGCGCGCCTCGCTCCACACAAGTCCGAGCAGACCGAATGTCTGCCCGCCAATGCGCACCGGCGCGACGATGGCGGCGTGCCCGCCGAGTATATGATTGAACATGGCGCGCATCGGCTGCGGCAGATCGTTGTCGAGCAGTTCGAGCGTCTTCGGCTGTTTGAAGAGTTCAATGACGGCGGGAAACTCCGCGATATTGATTGACGGCCCGTGCGTCTCGATCAGATCGCGCACGCCTGCGGTCGCAGCGCGCGGCGCGGCCTTGAAGGCGGCGAGGTTGATCGCTTGACCCGTCGGATCGAGGACGCCCAATGCGCAGTAATCCGCGCCGACGAGCGCGAGCGCGCGCTCAAGCACGAACGACGTGACCTCGCCGAAGTCCGAGCGCGCGTTCAAAGCGTTGGCGATGTCGAGCAGCGCTTGCGTGCGATGCGCCTCGCGTTGTTGGTTGGTGTAGAGCCGCGCGTACTGATAGCCGACCGCGATCTGGCGCGCGATGGATTGCAGGAACGAGACCTCTTCGTCGAGCCACTTGCGCGGCGCGCGCGTCGCATGCAAGCCGACGAGACCGAGCACGTCACCGCCAAGTACGACCGGCACGATCAGGAGCGAGCGCGTGTTGAGGCTCGCAGGCAGCAGGTGGATTTTCGGATCGAGATCGGGCGCAGCCGTATCGTCAATGCGCACTGGCCGCGTCAGATCAAAACGGCCGACGAGTTGGCGCAAGTCAACCGGCACGGTCGTGCCGAGACTCGATGGCACGTCCGTGTTCGCCCGCCACTCGTGGCTGATGCGTAGCTCGCCGCTACCGGCGAGTTGGATCACGTCGCAGCGATCCACGTCCATCATCTGGCCGAGTTCGCTGACGATGGCTTGCAGGAACTTGTCGAGGTCTATTTCGGATTGGAGGGTCGGCGCGAGGCGATTGATGATCGCTTCGCGCGCCTCATACATCCGGCTCTTACGTTCGAGCGAGAGCGTTTGCGCGCTCGTGTTAGACATGGACTGCACAGACAACTTGCGATGTTACTCCTTCGACGAAACTCAACGGCGCGTGAGAGAGCGGCTAACTTTGAAACGTGGCCCGAACGCGCTGCCGACGAACAGGATTTCAATTAGGCGAAGATGATAACGAAGCGCGCGCGCGGACTGCAAGGCTGAACGCCGAAGACAAGAATGCGGGCCGATGAATTAATTCATCGGCCCGCATTTCTGTTTAAGTTCAAACTTAATCTAACGCCGCGACTTCGTCAGTCGTTCCCTGCGTGAGATGGAATTGCACGAGCGCCTGTTCGGGCGTGAGCAAAGGGTGATAGGTCTGACCGTAGTGCGCGATGATCGAGCGGACGTAAGCTTGCGTCTCCGCGTAGGGTGGCACGCCGTTGTACTTGTCCACCGCGCCTTCGCCCGCATTGTAGCCTGCGAGTGCGAGCGCTACATCACCGTCGAAGCGCTCCAACAACCAGCGCAGGTACTTCGCGCCCGCCGTGGCGTTCGCCTGCGGATCGTAGGCGTTGTCGCAGTTGAAGCGTTTGGCGGTCGCGGGGATCATCTGCATCAAGCCTTCTGCGCCCGCGCCTGAACGAGCGTTCGTTTTGTAGCGCGACTCTTGCCAGATGACTGCGTGCAGCAAGCGCGGATCGACGCCGTACTGCTCGGCGGCACGCAGGATGATCAGATCGAGATTGTGATCGCCGGAGCTAGGCACGTCCGAGGGGATATAGTTCGGATCGGGCGCGGCAGCAACAACAACTGCGCTCATCGTCGGCGCAGAGGCATGGGTCGTGACGTTGGTGAAACTGGCAAAGATCGAAAGGCTAAAAACGAAAAAGAACGCAAGCTTTAAAGAGCGAAACAAGGGAACGTTACGGGTCAAACTCATTCAATTCTTCTCCATGTGAGCTAGGCCTCGCGGGACCTGCGTTGTTGGGTACTACACGCACGCGGCGCAAAGGTCTGGGGGCTACGCATGGAAACGACCACTGACAAAGAGCAGTAAATCGAGACCGGTAATAAGATGGGCGAAATGTAATATCAGTTGCTTGTAACGCAATGAAAATGCGAGACTTAACGCACATAGTGTTTGGCTTTGGTGCAGCCTGTTAAGTCACCGTTAGAAGGTCGGTTACGGCGGTTCAGAGGGGTTGCGGTGGCTATCGTCTGTCAATCTGCAAGGCTTTCGTCTTGAAGTGCTGCAAGAAAATTGTCATCGAAAATAAATTTTTCTGCCGTGCTGCCAAGACCGTTACAGTCATTTTGCAACGCGCGTGCATCAAACAGTGGCAAGGTTGCACAGCAGTTTTGCGGTTCGTATAATCGAATAGAATTCGAGCCTATTTCACGCTGAAATTTTCGGAGCGAAAAGTGTTATGCCGATCTACGAATATGCCTGTCAGAAGTGCAAAGCGCACATCGAAATTTTGCAGAAGCTTACGGACAAGCCGCTCACGCGCTGCAAGAAGTGTGGCGGCAAACTCGAAAAACAGTGGTCTGCGTCCGGCATCCAGTTCAAAGGCTCAGGTTGGTACGTGACCGACTACGCCGGCAAAAAGTCGGACGCGAAAGAGACTAAGAGCGAGGCGAAGGCTGAGACTAATAAGAGTGAGCCGAAGGCTGAAACCAAGACGGGCGGCGACGCGGCGAAGAGAACGACCGCCAAAACCCCAAGCAACACCAGCGGCGATTAAAGCACGAACATGCGCGCGCGGCATCAAGTTCTTCTATTGACGGTTCTCATGTTGTCTGTGTGCGCGCTCGCGCTCAGCCAAGCAGGGCGCAGACCTATGCCCGCGCACGAGCGCACCACGACGCTCAACGTCACGGCCACGCGCGCAGACGGCTCAGATGCGCCCATCAGCGCCAAAGAGGTCTCGCTCTACGACGACGGCGTCGAGCAGACCGTCCAGAGTTTCAAACTTGACCCCACACCCGCGCACATAGTCCTGCTCGTGGACAACTCCAAGTCTCTGCGCACGGACGTGCCGAAGCTCGCACAAGTTGCGCGCGAGTTCATTTACGAAATTTACGAAGGCGATCAACTGCTCATCGTCGGCTACGATGAGAACGCAGAGATCGTCACCGATTGGACAGACAACCCGAAGCAGGTCGAAGCCTCACTCAACATGCTGCGCAAGCAAGGCGAGCCGCATCTGTTCGACGCCATCAGCGCCGTGATTGACGAAGCGCTCAGACCCATGAGCGGCGGCAGTCGCAAACGCGCCATCGTGCTCATCGGCGACGGACTTGATCGCGGCAGCAAGACCAAGTTCATACAGATGCTCGCCGAACTGCAAGCGGAAGACATCGCCGTCTATGCTTTGCAGATTCCCGACCGCACGGGCGGTGCGCTCCGGCGCGACCAACCGAAGCCCGCGCAGGTCGTCCAACAATTAGCCGAAGCGACGGGCGGGCGCGTACTCTCGCTCGAAGACCCGCGCACTGCTGCCAGCTCGATCTGCGACGAACTACGCAAGGCGCGCTATCTGCTCACCTACAGCCCAACCTCCTTCTCCTCCTTCGACGCACGCCGCCTGCTCGTCGCCGGCAACGTCGGCATCAATCTACGCTACAAGGCCGCGCAACCACCGAAGTAGAAATCTGCACAGCGCGATCTGAGAGCTAAGCATTTCGCCCTAGCCTTAATCAGCCAACTAATACCGAATTGCAAAAATAACTAAGGTCGAGTAAGAATTCGTCATGCGGAGACGAATCGAACTCAAAGCTCATTTGACAACCGAAGAACTCAAGCGCCGTTATCTGGCTTGCCAAAAGGCACAAGAGA
>QHXQ01000081.1:0-24386 GCA_003223935.1 Acidobacteriota bacterium
AAGACGTGGCGCTCGCCGCCCACTTGGCGAAAGAGTTGCCGCCCGACATGGAGCCGGGTCTGTCTGCGACCTACTTCTTCGAGCCGAAGAATTTCACGTTCCCTTTCGGCACGCACATCTGCGTCGTCGAGATTGATCGCGAGACGGGCGAGATCAAACTCGTGCGCTACGTCGCGGTGGACGATTGCGGCAAGGTGATCAATCCAATGCTCGTTGACGGCCAAGTGCAAGGCGGCATCGTGCAATCAATCGGGCAGGCGCTCTACGAAGCGGTCGTCTATGACGAAGCCGGTCAGCTTATCACCGGCACACTCATGGACTACGCCGTGCCGCGCGCCAAGATGATCCCTTGGTTCGAGCTTGATCGCACGGAGACGCCCAGCCCCGTCAATCCGCTCGGCGTCAAAGGCGTCGGCGAAGCCGGCACGATTGGCGCAACGCCCGCCATCGTTAGCGCCGTCGTTGACGCGCTCGCGCCCTTCGGCATACGCCATATAGACATGCCGATCAAACCGGAGACGGTCTGGCGAATTATTAATAACGGTAGGCAGTAAGCAGAAGGCAGTTAAGATACGACTGCTTTTTACTGCCTACTGATTTTTGGAGTTGCCAATGATCCCAACACAATTCGATTACGTCGCGCCGACGACGCTGGCGGAAGCTGTCTCGCTGCTCGCCGAGCACAAGGACGACGCGAAGATTTTAGCGGGCGGGCACAGTCTGATTCCGGCGATGAAGCTCAGGCTCGCGCAGCCGCAGTTGTTGATTGACATCGGCCGGATCAAAGACTTGTCCTACGTCCGCGAAGAGGCTGGACACTTGCGCATCGGCGCGATGACGACACACTACGAGCTTGAATCCTCCGCTCGCGTGCGTGAAATCTGCCCTTTGCTCTCAGCCTGCGCTGGTTCAATCGGCGACGTGCAAGTGCGCAATCGCGGCACCATCGGCGGCAGTCTCGCGCACGCTGACCCGGCCGCAGATTGGCCCGCCGCCATCCTCGCGCTCGACGCTGAACTCGTCGCGACAAGTGCAAGCGGCGAGCGCACGATCAAAGCCACAGACTTCTTCGTTGACATGCTCACGACAGCGCTCGCACCCGGCGAAATCCTGCGCGAGATTCGCGTGCCGCTTGCGCAGACGCACGCGAGTCAGGCTTATTTCAAGCTGCCGCATCCGGCGTCAGGCTTCGCCGTCGTCGGCGTCGCCGTCAACCTCACGCGGCAGAACGGCGCGTGCAGCGCAATCGGCGTCGGCATCACCGGCGTCGCCGTCAAAGCTTATCGCGCGACGGGCGTCGAACAATCACTCAACGGTCAAACGCTCGACGAGCAGACGATTGGCGCGGCTGCCCTTCATGCCGCCGACGGCGTTGAGATCAACGCCGATCTCTTCGCCTCCGCAGACTATCGCCGTCATCTCGCGCAAGTCTATACGCGCCGCGCGATCATGGCCGCAGCAAAATAAGAGGGCAGAGGTCAGTCAAAGCTGTCCGCACTAACCTCTAACCTCTAATCTCTGACCTCTTTATGAAACTTGAAGGCACACACGAACTGCGCGCGCCGCGTGAGCGAGTCTTTGCGGCGTTGCTTGACCGCGAGGTGTTGATGCGTTGCATTCCGGGCTGCGAGCGGCTGGAGCAGACGGGCGAGCACACCTTTGCGGCGACTTTGCGTGCGGGCGTGGGCGCGATCAAAGGTGTCTTTCAGGGCAACGTGCGGCTCGAAGACATACGCGCGCCCGATCATTATCGCATCGTCGTTGACGGCAAAGGTCAACCGGGTTTCTTGAAAGGCACGGGCGATCTTGATCTCACAGAGCGCGATGGCTTGACTGTGATCAAGTACACGGGCGACGCGCAGGTCGGCGGCACGATTGCCGGCGTCGGGCAGCGCATGATTCAAGGCGCGGCGAAGATGATGGCCGCGCAGTTCTTCACCGCACTCGAAGCTGAAGCGCAAGCCGCACATGAGGAGCAGCCACCGCCCCAACACAACTTTTTTCGGCTCGCCCTGAGATGGCTCTCAGGGCGGCTCAGACGCATCTTCAATCGCCAAGCGTAATCATCCCAACTTACTCTGTGATCTCTGTGTTAAATCAGGCCGCAGATTACACTCGACGGCAAGTCGCTCAAGGACGTGAAAGCTATGCGCCCTCTCTAAGCTTGTAACGTTGTAGCTTGCCCGTTGCCGTGCGTGGCAATTCGTTGACGAAGTGAATTTGCGCTGGCCGCTTATAGGCAGGCAGATGCGCGGCCACTTGTATCAGTAAACTTTCTGCTGTCGCGCCGTCGTGCGCATAACCGATCTTAAGTTTGACGTAGGCGACGACGGTTGTCATCTCGTCGGCGTCCGTGCCGGGTACAACGGCCGCCTCTGCGACTTCAGGACAAGCGAGCAGGGCCTCTTCGATCTCGACCGGCGCGATCCAAAGTCCTTTGACTTTGAACAGATCATCGCTACGCCCTTCGAACCAGTAGTTGCCAGCCTCATCGCGCCGGTATATGTCGCCCGTGCGCACCCAATCGCCCGCAATCGTCGCTGCTGTCTTCTCCGCATCACGCCAATAACCAATGAAGGCGCTCCCGCCTTTGATCAAAAGATCGCCCGTGCCCGTGCCCGTAATCTCTTGCCCTGTGCGATCCAGTAGCTTCGCCTCGTAGCCCGGCACGACGCGACCTGAACTGCCCGGATTGATCTGTTCGTGTCTGTTCGAGATGAACATTTGCAGCATCTCGGTTGAGCCGATGCCGTCGAGTATGTTGAGGCCCGTCGCCTGTCGCCATTCTCGATAGAGCATGGCCGGCAGCTTCTCGCCCGCCGAGACGCAGAAGTTGAGCGCACTCGTGTTGAGCGTCTGGCCCTGTCTTTTGTATTCGAGCAAGGCACGAAACACTGCGGGCACGGCGCAGAAGATCGTCGGGCGCTGCTGTTGGAAGATGCCAGCGATGACGGGTGGCGTGGGCCGTTCTTTGCAGAGGATGACGGTCGCGCCGGTGCTGAGCGGAAACGAGAGACTGTTGCCGAGGCCGTAGGCGAAGAACAGACGCGATGAAGAGAAGATGCGCTCTTCGGCGCGCACGCGCAAGACCTGTCTGCAAAATGTTTCGCACGTGTAAGGTAGGTTGCGATGCGTGTGCATGACGCCTTTGGGCCGGCCCGTGCTGCCCGACGTATAGAGCAGAAACGCGAGTGCATCGTCTGCGGTCGCTTCAATCTCCGCTTCGGGCGCAACGGCGAGCAGCGCGCGAAAGTCGTGCCAGCCTTCCGCGTTACCGTCAATCAACAGACAGTGCCTTAACTGTGGGAGCTTGGGCCGGATAGCTTGCAACTTGTCAAGCTGATCAGAAGTCAACACCAAGACGCTCGCGCCGCAATGGTTCAGCACATATTCAAATTCACTCTCTGTCACCATCGTGCTGATGGGCACGGCCACTGCGCCGCGCGCCGTCGTGCCTAAGAACGCGATGATCCATTCGGGACAATCGCACGCGATGATCCCGACACGCTCGCCCGCTTCAACGCCTAATTCTCGGAGTAGGCCGGCGAACCGCTTCGTCTGTCGCAGCAGTTCACGATAAGTGAGTTGCGTTCGCTCACAGATGATCGCCGTCTGCGCCCAACGCTCCTGCTCGCGCGCGGCGCGAAAGATATATTCGACCAGATTCATGCGGTGTGCTCCGCTTTAAGCGGCGGCTCCGGTTATCGCCCGCAGGCTTATAGCACCAGCGTGACGCTCAGCACAACGAAGCCCGCGCCGCCTGCGTGAAGGTTTGATCGTTGATGCGTGGGCGACTTTGGGCGCGGGCCTTGCCGGCAGTTCGTCGGGCACGGCTTACATTGAGAGCGTGGCGGGCATTCAACTCGGCGGGCGCACGGGTCTGACTTCCGTGTTCACCGCACTCTGTTTTCTGCCCTGCTTCTTTCTCGCTCCGCTCGCCGCGATGGTGCCGCCCTATGCGACCGCCGCCGTGCTGCTCTTGGTCGGCGCGGCCATGTTTCGCAGCGTCGCGCGGCTTGACTTCAAGCGCATCGAAGAAGCCCTACCCGCATTTCTGATCATCATCCTGATCCCGCTCACCTTCTCGATCACGCAAGGCATCCTCTGGGGCTTCATCGCGCACACGGGTCTTTATCTGTTGACGGGCCGGCGCAGAGAGATTCATCCGGTCATGTACGCGCTCGCCGGGCTGTCGGTCTTCCTGTTAGCACTCGAACACGGCCGGCTGCTCGAACTGTTCAAACATTGATTTGAAAAATGGAGCGGCTTTGTGCTTCACTGACGCCGCCCCGATTTGCACCTTGCAACGAAGATAGGAGCACACTTATGACATCAAGCTATTCAGTCGCAACCGACGAACGTGACGGCGTTGAAGTTTATACTTTGCGCGCGCCCGATGGCTCGTCGGCCGAGATCGCGCCCGGCTTCGGCTGCAACTGTTTCGCTTTCAGCGACCGCAACAGCGCCGTGCTTGAGCCAATCGCGTTCGCAGAATTCCGGCAGAAGCCGACGAGCTACGGCATCCCCGTTCTGTTTCCATTTCCAAATCGCATCCGAGATGGCCGGTTCACGTTTCAAGGGCGCACGTTCGAGGTCAATCCACCGCGTCATGGGTTTGTGCGCGACAAGGCTTGGCGCGTGGTCGCGCATGGCTCAACGGATGAGGCAGGAGCATGGCTGACGGCGCGCTTTGATGCACAAGACTACGCCGAGCAGATTCTCACGCAGTTCCCTTTCCCGTTCCAACTCGACGTGACGTACCGGCTGAAAGATAGCGAGCTTGTGATGGAGACCATCGCGCGCAACAACGCGGACGCGGACATGCCCACAGGCTTCGGCATCCATCCATACTTTCGCAAGCCCGCACGCGGCACGCTCGCAGTGCCGGCCGATAAGCGTTGGGAGCTTGAAGAGAGTCTGCCGACGGGCCGGCTGCTCGACGTGGCCGGCAAGTTTGAACTACGCAGCGCCGCGAACGTGAGCGAACTGCAATTGGATGACATCTACACGGGTGTGACGACGGACGCGGACGGGTTGGCGCGTTGCGTCTTAACGGATGAGGACGCGGGACGACAAACCATCGTCGAGTTCGACGCGCAAGAGTTCCCGCACGTCGTCGTCTATACGCCGCCCGCGCCGCGTCAAGCGATCTGCGTCGAGCCGAACACATGCCCGACCGACGCCTTCAATCTGCAAGCGCGCGGCATAGAGGCCGGCGTCGTCGCGCTCGGCGCGGGCGCAGAGGCGCGGTTCAATGTCCGCATCTACACGAAAGCGGCGTGCTGATTTTCTGTTGAATTGATCTAGGCGGCGACGATTCTGGGTGTGACGAAGCGATTTTGTTGTGCTGGTTGGCTTGCGCTGCCCATGACGTAGGTTTCGCAGATGATCTTCTCCGCGCCCAACGCATCAACCGGCTTCGAGAAGAAGTAGCCTTGCCCGCTCTCGCAGCCCAAGTGGCAGAGCATCGCAAGTTGTTCCTTGGTTTCGACGCCTTCGGCCACCACGTCCATCCCTAAGGTCTGCGCGAGCGTCACAATCGTGCGGACGATCTCAAGGTTCTCGTTGTTGTCCGACATGCGCGTGACAAACGAGCGGTCGATCTTCAAAGTGTTGACCGGGAAGCGGTGCAGATAACTCAAACTTGAATAGCCCGTGCCGAAGTCGTCTATGCTGAGTTTCAAGCCGAGCGCGCGCAACTGGCGCAGCATTTCGGTCGCCTGCTCGACGTTGTCCATCACCATGCTCTCTGTGATCTCAAGCTTCAGCCCGTGCGGGTTGATGCCTGTCTCTTCGACGATGCCGGCCACTTGTCTGATCAGGTCTTGCTGGATGAACTGCTTGCCCGACAGGTTGACGGCCACGTAGAGCGGCGGCTCGGCTGGAAAGATTTTCTGCCAACGTTCCATTTGCGCGCACGCTTGGCGCATGACCCATTCGCCAAGTTGGATGATGAGGCCGGACTCTTCAGCGATCGGGATGAAATCAACCGGCGAGATGTAACCGCGCTCCGGGTGTTGCCAACGCACGAGCGCTTCAAAGCCGCGCAAGCGGAAGTTTTCCAAAGCGACGATGGGTTGGTAGTGGACGGCAAACTCGTTGCGTTCGAGCGCATGGCGCAAGTCAGTCTCAAGTTGTAAGACCTTGTTCGCTTGCGCGTGCATCGCGCCGTCGAAGAGTTCGTGGCGCGCTTTGCCGGAGGACTTGGCGCGATACATCGCCGTGTCAGCGTCGCGCACGATGTCTTCTGCGTTCTGATAACTCGTCCAACTCGACGCGATGCCGATGCTCACGGTGGCGAAGAACTCGCGCCCGCTCAATTCAAACGGCTGCTGCAACAAATCCTGAATCCGCTCCGCGACCGTGATGGCTTCGGTTTCGTCGTGTAGGTCATCAACGAGCAGGATGAACTCGTCGCCGCCGAGCCGCGCGACCGTGTCGCCCAGACGCAGACACGCTTCGAGCCGACGCGCAAGGCCAACCAATAACTGATCGCCCACGGTGTGACCGAGACTGTCGTTGATGACCTTGAAGCGATCCACATCCAAATAGAGTACGGCGAAGCCCATCCCGTCGCGGCGTTGCGCGCGGGCGATGGCGAGGCGCAAGTGATCAAGGAACATCGTGCGGTTCGGTAAGCCCGTGAGCGCGTCGTGGAAAGCGTCGTGTTGCAGACGCTCTTCGGCGAGCTTGCGATCCGTGATGTCTTGCATCTGGAAGATGAGGTGCGGTTGACTCTGGCTGTGGCCGGCGAGCGAGACGCTGGCGAGCACCCAGACCTCGCGCCCGTACTTGTGGCGCAGGCGCAACTCGACTTGCAGCATCGGTAGCTGCCCTTTGATGAAACGCTTGATGCTCTCGAAGACCGCGCCCACATCGTCGTGATGGATGACGGTCAACAGGTCTGTGGTCTGTAGTTCGTGCTCTGTGTAGTCGAGCAGGCGGCAGAGCGAGCGGTTGACTTGCAGCCAGCGCCCTTCGGTCGAGACGAGCGCCATGCCGATGGCTGCGTAGTCGAACGCATTGCGGAAGCGTTCCTCGCTCTCGTTCGTTTCGCCGAGCGCGCCCGCGCCTTTGCTCGCGGTGGCCACTTGCAGTTGCTTATTCTGCCGAAACGCATCCCACGCCCCGCTCAAGACGACCACAAACGGCGCTGCATAAGCGAAGCCGCCAAGCCCGACGTAGCTGAACGCGCGCGCCAGCAAACACGCAACGCCCGCGCCGACGAGACTGACCAGTAACGCCCGCAAGAAGATTTTCGGCCAAGCGTGCCGGCGCTCGGCGACCGTAAAGAAGCCGACCGCCAAGCCGCTCGTGATGAAGCGCGATAAGGCATGGAGCGGCACGGCGACGGCGAACAAGAGCGCGTAATCTTGGAGCGTGCCGGTTTGATTGAGCGCGGCCATTGAATCGAATCTCAGGCGCGCAAATATGACGATGAGGCCCGTCAAGATGACGGTCGCGGCCGTAGCATAACAAAGATTCAGCCAGTGCTTGCTCGCACGCAGAGCTAAGCAGAACGCAGTCACGGCGGCCACTATCACGGCCGCTTCGCCGTCGAAGAGCAGCGCGGCCAGCAGCAGCAGACTCTCGTTCGGCGACAGCCGCCAACGCTCGCGCGGCACGGGAAGCGCGCAACGCAGGTTGAGGACGACGGCGATGAGCGTGAACGAGAGCAGCGGCAGGAACGTGCTGGCAGTTTGCGCCTGCATGCAGCGCACCGACGCGACGACGACGACCAATGCGCCCGCGCCGCTGACGATCTGTTTGAAGCTTCTGCTGAAGACCTGCTTGTTCATACTTTACTTAGACAAAGAGGCAATCAAAGTTGTGACTTTGAAATTCTGTGAAGCGGGGCTTGGATTTGAAGGTGTGCCGAGATAGCGACCTTCGGCCGCTAAGCGGGCAATCTGCATGCCAGCGTGGGACGGGCCGGCTGGCCACATTTATTCTAGCAAATTCGGCTGGCTTGCGCTGAATAATTTTGCAGCGCACAAGGACGGGCAGAAACAGGGCACGGGTGTTGGTCAAACTGACAGTCAGACAGTCAAGCTGACACCGCGCGACCGAATCACTTTGCCTTCATCGCTCATGATCGGCGACGGACTGGAAGACGAACGTCAGCAGGCGCGCCCGGCCGCCGGCATCTTGGCCGGTCAGCAGGATGCGTTCGATCAGGTGCGGCTCGGTCTTGGTCACGCAGTAGTTGTACAACTCTTCCAGCGTCTTGATCGGCAGATTTGTCTCGACGATGCCGTCGTCGGTCGTCAGACGGCGCAGCACCAAATTGCAGGTTTGCATCTTTGCTTTCATTGATAGTTCAAAGCGCGCGCCCGATCATTGACGTTGATCGGGCGCGCTCGTTCGCGGTCAACCTTAGCGGTTCGCTTTGTAGTAATTGATCAGCCCGTTGGTCGAAGCATCATGCGTGTTGACTTCGCCGTCGGCTGTCAGTTCCGGCAGGATCGCTTTGGCCAGTTGTTTGCCTAATTCGACGCCCCACTGATCGAACGAGTTGATGTTCCAGACGATCCCTTGCGTGAAAATCTTGTGCTCATAGAGCGCGATGAGCGAGCCGAGCGTGCGCGGCGTCAGCTTCTGGAACATGATCGAATTGGTTGGCTTGTTGCCCGCGAACACTTTGTGCGGGATGAGTTGTTCCAATGCGTCGCCGCTCATGCCTGCGGCCGTCAGTTCCGCGCGCACCTCGTCTGCGGTCTTGCCCTTCATCAACGCTTCGGTCTGCGCGAAGAAGTTCGAGAGCAGGATCGGATGATGCTGCCCGATTGGATTGTGCGACTCAACCGGCGCGATGAAGTCGCAGGGGATGAGCTTCGTCCCCTGATGGATCAGTTGATAGAAAGCGTGCTGTCCGTTCGTGCCCGGCTCGCCCCAGATGACGGGGCCGGTCTGCACGCCGACCGACTGCCCGTCGCGGTTGATTGACTTGCCATCCGACTCCATGTCGCCCTGTTGAAAGTAGGCGGAGAAGCGGTGCATGTATTGATCGTAAGGCAGGATGGCGACCGTCTGCGCGCCGAAGAAGTTGTTGTACCAGATGCCGACGAGACCGAGGATGACGGGCAGGTTCTCTTCAAGCGGGACGGTGCGGAAATGCTCGTCCATCTCGTGCGCGCCCGCGAGCAACTCCTCGAAGTTGTCCATGCCGATGTAGAGCGCAATCGAGAGACCGATGGCCGACCAGAGCGAGTAGCGCCCGCCGACCCAATCCCAGAACTCGAACATGTTCTTCGTGTCAATGCCGAACTTCGACACTTCAGCAGCGTTCGTCGAGAGCGCGACGAAGTGTTTGGCAATCGCGGCTTCGTCTTTCGCCGTATTGAGAAACCAAGTGCGGGCCGTGTGCGCGTTCGTGATCGTCTCCTGCGTGGTGAAAGTCTTTGAGGCGACGATGAAGAGCGTCGTTTCAGGGTCGAGGTCTTTGATCGTCTCGACGATGTGCGTGCCGTCAATGTTGGAGACGAAGTGGACGCTGAGATCGGGGCTGGCGTAAGGCTTCAACGCCTCGGTCGCCATCACGGGGCCGAGGTCTGAGCCGCCGATGCCGATGTTGACTATGTCCGTAATGGCCTTGCCCGTGTAGCCCGTCCATTCGCCGCTACGCACAGCTTCGGTGAACTCGCGTATGTGCGCGAGCACGGCGTTGACTTCCGGCATCACGTCTTTGCCGTCAACCTCAATCGGCCGGTTCGAGCGATTGCGCAGAGCGACGTGCAGAACGGCGCGGTCTTCCGTGATGTTGATCTTCTCGCCGTTGAACATGCGCTCGATCCAGTCTTGCAGGTTCGCTTGGCGCACAAGCGCAAAGAGCAGGCGCATGGTCTCTTCGGTGATGCGATTCTTCGAGTAATCGAGCAGAATGTCTTTGAAGCGAACGGAGAATTTTTCAAAGCGCTGCGGGTCGGCTTTGAACAGGTCGCGCATGTGCTGCGGGGCCACCTCATCGTAGTGCGCAGCGAGCGCCTGCCACGCGGGGGATTGGGTCAGGGTCGTCATGGTGTCTCCTTCAAGCGGCTGGGAATTTGCGGTCGAACAACCGGACAAGGGTGTGTCAAGTTATTGCAGGACGTGTTGGCTGTCAATAGAGAACAGAAGGCGGTAGGCAGAAAGCAGAAGGCAGTAGGCAGTTAAGACAAAGCGAAAGGCCGTTGATTGCTGCGCTTCTCCTTAGCTTAGAAGGAGCGCGTTCAACCAGCGGTCTTACCTTCTGGCTTTCACTGCTTACTGCCTTCTGCTTTCTGCCTACCGCCTTCTGTTCTCACCTGCCCGCTTTCGGCCGGTTGGGGTTCTTGGCTTGTGCGGGGGGCGGCGTGGCGGCGGCTTCGTCCCGGTCAGTGCCGAGATTTAGTTCGGCGTGCCCGCGTTGCGCTTGCACGCCAATCGAACGCTTGTTGAGTTTGTTCGGCGCGCCGCGCGTCGGACTCTGTTTCTTGCCTTCGCCGGTCGGCGGTTGATTCAACTTGTTGCGATTCTTGTTTGGCATCTCTCCTCCTTAGTCTGTCGCAGGACGAGCGGCAGCCGGTCTTGCGCACCCGTTCGTGGGCGATTTCATTCAGGGGATGCGCAGATTGTAGCGCAAACGACGCGCCTGTGGCATGTGTCAAAGCATCCGATATGCTCTTGCATTATCGCGTGCAACACGGCTATCTTGCCTGCACACCCCAAATTCCACAGAACGGCGGATGCGGCGGATGGACGAGTTGAACCGACTGCGCGATGATCCACTCTGGTATAAGGACGCGGTCTTTTATGAAGTCTATGTGCGCGGCTTCTATGATTCAAACGCCGACGGCATCGGCGACTTTCGCGGCCTGACCACGAAGCTCGACTATCTCGCGTGGCTCGGCGTTGATTGCCTCTGGCTGCTGCCGATGTATCTGTCGCCCTTGCGCGATGGCGGCTACGACATCGCGGACTATTACGCCATCCTGCCAGAGTTCGGCACGCTCGAAGACTTCAAAGATTTTCTCTCGGCTGCACACGCGCGCGGCATCCGCGTCATCACCGATCTGGTCGTCAATCACACTTCGGATCAGCATCCTTGGTTTCAAGCAGCGCGCAGCACGCCCGACTCGCCCAAGCGCGATTGGTACGTCTGGAGCGACACGCCCGACCGTTACAAAGAGGCGCGCATCATCTTCACCGACACGGAACATTCAAACTGGACTTGGGACGAGACGGCGCAAGCCTTCTTCTGGCATCGCTTCTTCAGCCATCAACCCGATCTGAACTACGACAACCCCGAAGTGCAACAAGCGATGCTCGACGTGGTTGACTTCTGGCTTGAGCTTGGCGTTGACGGCTTCCGCGTTGATGCCGTGCCCTATCTCTACGAACGCGAAGGCACGAACTGCGAGAACCTGCCGGAGACGCACGCCTTCTTGAAGCGTCTGCGCGCACACGTCGCGGCGCGTTTTCCGAGTGCGCTGTTATTGGCCGAAGCGAATCAGTGGCCGGAAGACGTGGTCGCATACTTCGGCGACGGCGACGAGTTTCAGATGAACTATCACTTCCCGATCATGCCGCGTCTCTTTATGGCGCTCCGCCAAGAAGACCGCCGGCCCATCGTCGAAATTTTAGAGCGCACGCCCGCCATTCCTGAGAGTTGTCAATGGGGCATGTTCCTGCGCAATCACGATGAGTTAACGCTTGAGATGGTGACGGACGAGGAGCGCGACTATCTCTACAACGAGTACGCGAAAGACCGGCGCATGCGCTTGAATCTTGGCATTCGCCGCCGGCTCGCGCCTTTGCTTGATAACAGCCGTCTGAAGATCAAGCTGCTGCACAGCCTGCTCTTTTGTCTGCCGGGCAGCCCGTTTCTCTATTACGGCGACGAGATCGGCATGGGCGACAACATATTCTTAGGCGACCGCGACGGTGTGCGCACGCCGATGCAATGGTCAATAGATCGCAACGCTGGCTTTTCGCTCGCCGACACGGAGCAACTCTATTTTCCGTTGATCAGCAATCCGGTTTACGGCTACCAGTCGGTCAACGTCGAAGCACAACGGCGTTATGACACGTCTCTGCTTCATTGGATGCGGACGATCATACACCTGCGCAAGCAGCATCACGTCTTCGGACGCGGCACGATGGAGTTCGTCAAGCCGGAGAACCGCAAGATATTTGCGTTCACCAGAACTTATGAAGACGAGACGGTGCTCTGCGTCTTCAATCTGGCGCAGTCTGCGCAGCCGGTCGAACTTGATCTGCAACTGTTCAACGGCGCAACCCCCGTCGAGATGTTGGGCGCAACAGTCTTCCCGCAGATCGGCACGCAACCTTATCAACTGGCCTTCGGGCCGTGGGGCTTCTATTGGTTTCTACTGCAACGACCCTGAGCATGCATGCGCCGCGTTCGTGTGCTGCACTTGAGTACGCAACCGTGCGGACGTCGGCGCGAGGGCGCACTTACAATCGCGCCCACTTTCGTTCAACAATTAGACATTGAGCAGCAATGATGGACAGTCAGCCCACATCGCAGGCGCGCATCCCCGTCGCCACTTATCGCCTACAGTTCAATCAACATTTCACCTTTGCTGAGGCGGGCGCGCTCGTCGCCTATCTCGCCGACCTCGGCATCAGCGATTGCTATTCGTCGCCGATCCTAAAAGCGCGTGCGGGCAGTCTGCACGGCTATGATGTGGTCGATCATTCGCGCATCAATCCTGAGCTTGGCACAGAAGAGGAGTTCGTCGCCTTCGCGCGTGAGTTAAGGGGGCGCGACATGGGGCTGTTGATGGACGTCGTGCCGAACCATATGTGCATCGCCGGTTCAGACAATCGTTGGTGGCTCGACCTCTTGGAGAACGGCCCCGGCTCGCCCTATGCGCGCTTCTTCGATGTTGACTGGCGACCGCCCAATCCGAACCTACGCGACAAAGTGCTACTGCCGATCCTCGGCGAACAGTACGGGCGCGTGCTCGAAAATCAAGAGATCAAACTGAGCTATCGCGGCGGCGCGTTCTACGCCAACTACTACGAAACGTCGCTGCCCATCGCGCCGCGCACCACAACTCATATCCTCAAGTTCGCGCTGCCAGACCTAAAGCAAACTCTATCCGACGCACACGCAGACGTGCTTGAGCTTGAGAGCATCATCACCGCGCTCAGCCATCTGCCGCCGCGCACGGAGACCGACCCGGCGCGTGTGCGTGAGCGGCGGCGCGAGAAAGAGGTCTCGAAACGTCGGCTCGCCAATCTCGTCAAAGAGAGCGGCGAGGTGCGGCGCGCGGTGCATGAAGCTCTCATCATGCTCAACGGCATCAAGGGCCGGCCCGCAAGTTTTGATCGCTTGGAGCAACTGCTCGACGAGCAGGCTTATCGCTTGAGCTACTGGCGCGTCGCGGCCGACGAGATCAACTATCGCCGCTTCTTCGACATCAACGAATTGGCGGCCGTGCGCGTCGAAGAGCGGCCTGTCTTCACGGCCGTCCACGAGATCATCTTCCGTTTGATGAAGCAAGGTTTGGTCACAGGTCTGCGCATAGATCACGTTGATGGTCTGCTCAACCCTGAAAAATACCTGAACGACATGCAGCGCGTAGCCGCCTCAGCCGAACGGCGCGGGCGCGCGTTGGCGGCCGTCGCGGCGACAAGCGAAACGACAGTCGCACGTGCCACGTCGGTCGGGCCGCATGAACGCCCGTGCTACGTCGTGGTCGAAAAGATTCTCGGACACGACGAGTTGCTGCGCCGCGAGTGGCCCGTGCACGGCACGACGGGCTACGATTTCATGAACCTCTTGAACGGCATCTTCGTCGAGCAACGCCACGCGCAAGCCTTCCGCGAGCTTTACGCCGACTTCACCGGCACGCGCGCCAACTTCGACGATCTGCTCTATCAATCGAAGAAGCTCGTGCTGCGCGTCGCCATGTCGAGCGAGTTACAAGTGCTCGCGCGCCGGCTTGACCGCATCTCCGAGCAGCATCGCTGGTCGCGTGATTTCACGTTCAACAGTCTGCACGATGCCTTGAGCGAAGTGATCGCCTGCTTCCCCGTCTATCGCACTTATATACGCCGCCGCCACACCTCAGTCAGCCCAGATGATCGGCTCCACATCAACGCGGCCATACGCGCCGCCAAACGGCGCAACCCTGCGATGAGCGCCTCGATCTTCGACTTCATCGCATCGCTTCTCTTGCTCGACGATCCGAAAGGACTGAAGGCGGCCGAGCGCGCCGAGCGCCGCGACTTTGTGCTGCGCTTCCAGCAATTGACCAGTCCCGTCATGGCGAAGGGCTTGGAGGACACGACGTTTTATCGTTACTACCCGCTCGCGTCTTTGAATGAAGTCGGCGGCGAGCCGGCCATCTTCGGCATTCCGGTCGCGCGTTTTCATCGGCGCAATCAAGCCCGCCAAGAGGTTTGGCCGCACACGCTCGCCGCCACTTCAACGCACGACACCAAGCGCAGCGAAGACGTGCGCGCGCGCATCAACGTGCTCTCTGAGATGCCCGAAGAATGGAATCGCGCGATCCATCGCTGGCGCGAATTGAACCGCCATAAGCAAGGCACTTATGAAGGCGCGCACGTGCCCGACGCGAATGAAGAGTATCTGCTCTATCAGACGCTGGTCGGCACTTGGCCGCTCGAACAGATGAGCGCCGAAGAGCGTGAGCGCTACGTCCGGCGCATACAAGATTACATGTTCAAGGCTTTGAAAGAGGCCAAGCTGCACACGAGTTGGGTCAACCCGGATGAGGCTTACGAGCACGCCGTCCGCGATTTTGTGCAAGCGACGTTAACGCCGGATGCAGACAACGCATTCCTCACAGACTTCACAGAGTTTCAACGAACGACCGCACGCGCCGGCATGCTCAACTCACTTGCGCAGACGCTCTTGAAAATAACAGCGCCCGGCGTGCCCGATTTTTATCAAGGCACGGAGCTATGGCACTTCTATCTAGTCGATCCAGACAATCGCTGTCCGGTTGACTACGGACAGAGACAGACGCTGCTCGCTTCGCTGCAACAAGCAGACGGCGCTGATCCGTCGGCTCTGCTCGATCAACTCTTGCGTCACCCTGAAGACGGGCGCATCAAGCTCTACGTCACCATGCGCGCGCTCAAGTTTCGCCAAGCGCACCGCGAGTTATTTGCGCAAGGCGATTATCTACCTTTACTCGCGCGCGGTTCACGCGCGGAGCACGTCCTCGCCTTCGCGCGCAAACAAGGTGAACAGGAAGCAATCGCCATTGCCGCGCGCTTCTTCGTCGGTCTCGGCGCGACGCACACACAGCAGTTGGCCCTTAAACCTGAACTGTGGGCTGACACTGCACTGCCACTCGGCGCGCAGTTCGGCGCGACCCGTTATCGCGATATCTTCACGGGCCGCGAGTTCACCGCGCACGACGCAACGAACGGTAAAGAGTTGCGGCTCGCGAGCGTGCTGTCGCCTCTGCCCGTAGCCTTGTTGGAACGTGTGTGACTGAACCATGACTGCCGTTGAAACCAACCCTGCTACATGGCAACTGCAATTCGGCGCGCGCCCGCTTCGTGATGGCAGCACGCTGTTTCGCGTCTGGGCCCCGCGCGCCGAACGTCTGGCTGTAAAGATTATCGACGCCGCGCCGCAGTCCGTCATGATGGAGCGCCGCGACGGAGACATCTTCGAGGTCGTCGTGCCCGATGTGAGGGCGGGCGCTGACTATTTTTTCGTTATTAATGACGAGAAGGAGCGGCCCGATCCGGTCTCGCGTTGGCAGCCTCGTGGCGTGCATGGCCCTTCGCGCGTGGTTGATCCTGATGCGTTCGTTTGGACGGATCAAAGTTGGCGCGGCCGGCCGCTCAGAGAGTTTCTGATCTATGAACTGCACACGGGCACGTTCACGCCCGCAGGCACGTTCGAGGGCGTAATTCCGAAACTTGATCATTTACAGCAGTTGGGCGTGACGGCTGTCGAGTTGATGCCGGTCGCAGAGTTTCCGGGCGGGCGCAACTGGGGTTATGACGGCACGCACCCTTACGCGCCGCAGTCCACTTACGGCGGCCCCTTTGGTTTCAAGCGTCTGATTGATGCTTGTCATGCGGCAGGTCTCGCCGTCGTCTTGGACGTGGTCTATAACCACCTCGGCCCCGAAGGCAATTACTTAGGCGACTACGCGCCCATCTTCAATCACAACTACCGCACGCCTTGGGGCGACGCGCTCAACTTCGACGGCCCCGATGCAGACGGCGTGCGCCGCTACTTCGTTGATAACGCGCTCTATTGGTTGACCGAGTATCACGTGGACGCGCTCCGCCTCGATGCCGTCCATCGCATCATTGACATCAGCCCGCGCCACCTGCTCGCCGAGATCGCCACAGAGTTTCGCGCGCAAGCGCAAGCGTTGGGCCGTGCAGCTTGGACGATTGCCGAAAGCGATCTGAACGATGTGCGCGTGATCCGACCCGCGCAAGCATGCGGCTATGGACTCGATGCGCAGTGGAGCGACGACTTTCATCACTCGCTGCATGCGCTGTTGACGAAGACTGATCGTGGCTACTTCGCAGACTTCGGCCAACTGGCCGATCTGGCCAAAGCGATCAAAGAAGGTTTCGTTTACGATGGGCGCGCGTCTGTGTTTCGACGCAAGCGGCATGGCACGTCTTCGGTCGAGCGACCGGGCGAGCAGTTTGTCGTCTGCATACAGAACCACGATCAGATCGCCAACGGTTATTGGGGCGACCGGCTCGCCGCGCTCATCACACTCGAACAGCAGAAACTCGCCGCCGCCTTGTTGCTCTGCGCGCCGAATCTACCGTTGCTTTTCATGGGGCAAGAGTGGGGCGAGCTTGCGCCGTTTCTCTACTTCACGAGCCACACAGACCAAGACTTGGCGCAAGGCGTGCGCGAGGGACGGCGCAAGGAGTATGCGGCGTTTGTGAAAGAAGAGGGCGAGACGGTCGCGCCTGTCGGCGGCTTCGCCGACCCGCAAGCTGTGGAGACGTTCGCGCACTCGAAACTCATCTGGTCGCGCCTCGCAGAATCGCCGCATACGGAAGTCTTACGCTGTTATCGCGATCTGTTCGCCCTGCGCAAAGCGCACTCTTGCCTGTCGAACTGCGATAAAGCGTTGACTGATGTTTCGTTCGATGAAGCGCGGCGTTGGTTGACAATCCGGCGCGGCGACAGAGACGGCTCGGCGGCATTGTTGCTTTGTAATCTCTCCGATGAAGCGCAGACGATCTCTGGTTCAATGTCACAGGCCGATGCTTGGCGCTTGGTACTTTGGAGCGGCGATCAAGTTTACGGCGGCGCGGCGCAGTTCCCTGCCCCACCGGCACAGTTGGAGCATGCAACCGAACGACAGGCCGTTCATCTGGCCGGCTGGCAAGCGGCGCTCTACATTCTTGAGCGCGCGTGAGCGCAGATAGCAGTCGCATCATTTTCATCGTAGTTTTCTCTAATCAACCATGACACCAAGAACACATGGCCCGTGGACGATCAACGGCTCGACGCTGAAATACAAACATAAGCTGCTTGAGGTTTATGAGGAGCAAGTGACGCGCCCGAACGGCACGCCCGGCGTTTACGCAACCGTCAAGATTAAGCCGGGCGCGGCCGTGTTGGCTTTGGATGAAGACGGCTACGTCTATCTCGCACGCCAGTTCCGTTATGCAACTGGGCGCGAAAGTTTGGAGGTAGTCGCCGGCGCGATTGACGATGGCGAACGACTCGAAGATGCGGCGCGGCGTGAGTTGCGCGAAGAACTTGGCATCGAGGCGCGAGAGTTAATTCCGCTCGGCCGCGTTGACCCAATGGAGTCGCTCATTGATTCGCCGTCGCATCTGTTTCTCGCGCGCCGGTTGCAATTCATAGAGGCGCAACAGCAAGGCAGCGAGCAGATTCAGATCGTCAAAGTTTCACTGGCGGAAGCGTGCCGGCTGGTTTACGTGAACGAGATCACACACGGCTCAAGTTGCGTCCTGATCTTGCGCGCGGACAAGTTTCTGCGAGACGAAACGCACGCAGGCGGCGAAGCGTAAGCCGCATCCGCCGCCTGCGAGTTGAAGCGCTCTGCCTAGTCGTCTATTTCCGCTCTTTGCCGTGCCGCCGCGAGTAATCTTGATAAGCCAGACGCTTCCGGCTCATCTTGTCCTGCGCGCGATCACGCAGAGAACTTTCCAACTCGTCTAACTGCGCGCGCTCCTCTGCGTAGAGCGGCGCACTGGCTGCCGGCGCGCATTGCGCCGCCGTCATCGTCGCCCGACTCGCGCCCACTAACACCGACTGCGCCTGCGCGTAATTGCCCGCGTCCATCTGTCTGATGGCTTCGCGCCGCGCCCGCGCGTTCATCAAGAACTGGACGGCGCGCGGCACTTCATCGTTGCACGGCAGTTGATTCACGACTGCTTCACGTTCGTATTCGATCTCGAACGATTGCTTCAAGACCTCAGCCGCACGCAACTCTTGCGGCGTGTAACCGAGTTTCAGATCGAGTACGTGCCGGCGCGTGCCCGCAGCTTGAGTCGGCACGCGCAGACGCGCAACGACTTCGAGCGGCGCGCCTGCTTGCAGGTTCGGCAACTGATAGCGGCCCGTCTCGGTCAACTCAAAATCGTTGAGCAAGTCGGACAGCTTCACGCCGTCCGAAGGGACTAGGCCAAGCGAGACCGTATGTGCGACCTGCGCGATCAAGCCCTCAAGCTCGACGGCGAAGATGCGCTGCATATCTTCGGGCCGCTCGACGTGCCAAGCGTTGCCGCCGGCGGCCTGCGCCATCGGCATGAGCAGGTCTTCGTTGAAGTCCGCACCGATGCCGATGGTGGATGTTGAGACGCCGCGCTCGGCGAGTCCGCGCGCCCCATCCACGATCCGATCCGGGTTCGTCTCGCCCACGTTCGCTAAGCCGTCCGTGATCAGCAGCACGCGATTGATCGCACGCTCGATGAAATGTTCGCTGACCTGCATGCCACCGCGCACCCAAGCCTCATGTAGCGCCGTCGTGCCGCGCGCAAAGACTTCCGCGAGCCGACTCTTTAGTTCGTCCTTGCGTGCGGCCGGTTGACTTGGGATGAGTAGTTCAATCTGATCGTCGAAGATAACCGCGCTGATGCGGTCGGTCGGCAACAACTGTTCGACGCAATACTGCGCCGCCTCGCGCGCACGCACCATCTTCTCGCCCTGCATCGAGCCGGAGCGGTCGAGCACGAGACTGAGATTGAGTTGCGGGCGCGCGTTTGTCGCTTGCGGCGCGTCGGGCGGCGTGATGCGTATGAGCACGTCAAGGGTCTGTTCGCGATCAGCTACGAGCTTTGCGCGCTCGGTGATGAATTCGATTTTAGGCGTTGATGAAGCCATGATTTACCTACCTCGCTTTCCTGTCAGCTTATGACTATAAGTCGTGACGACGTGTACGACGGCCGCCGCGAGTCGGCGTAAACGTTTTGCCTCCGCAGGCGGCCGGTACGCACTGTGTATGTGCAACTCCAACCCCGGTTCAAGTTCGATCCGCTCCCATGTGCCTGTCACTCGGCCTTGCGCAGTCGTTTGCGGCGCTGCGCTCTGCACGGCTCTCGACTGTGCGGCGCTGGGACTAAACTTCGGCGGCGGCGGCGTAGGCGGCGCAACGCGCGCCTGTGTTAGCAACGATTCAAGATAACTAAGCGCGGCATGCTTGTTGGCCGGTTTCGCATCAACGCCAAGCAACCGCTCCAACTCGCGCTCGCTGCGCCCTTCCACAAGCTCGCGGATCTTACGGATCGGTAGGTGCTGCGCTTGCAGATTCTTGACCGCGAGCAGTTGCAGCAGCTGCAAGTAACCAAAGACCGACGCCGTGCCCTGCTTCTCCTCAGCCGGCGAAAGTAACCCTTCCGTCAAGTAATAACGCACCGTACGCTCGTCCGGTACCTCGCTGACTGTGCCACGCTCCTGCACGAGCCGCGCCTCGGCCAGCAACCGTGCCGCCATATCGGCCAACTCGGCAACACCCACATACTTTCGCTGTTGTAATTTCTCAAGCGCACCCTTCATCACACCGCATTTATATCTTAATTTAGATTTACTGTCAACAGTAAACACTGGGAAAGGATGTTGCTGGGGATTTTATGACATAGAAATGCGGACTTCATCGAGCACCCCTGTCGGTGACTGTGGAGATGAGATCGGGCGAGACCTCTACGCCGTAAATCTCTTGCAAGTGCGCCTTGATTTACCGGAAGGTCATGCCTCTGGCGTACATCGAGATGATCTTGTCGTCGAAGCCGTCGAAGCGCGTCTGCCCTTTCTTGATGAACTGCGGCTCGAACTCGGAGTTACGGTCGCGTGGGACATCAATGTGGAGTTGGCCGCGCTTGCCTTTGATCGTCTTCGAGGACTTGCCGTTGCGGGAGTTGCCGCTGTTTTTACCGGCGGGGCCGTGGCGTTCGTAACCGAGGTGGTGCGTCAGCTCGCCTTGCAGCGCACGCTCGACCACAGCTTTCGTGAGTTGCTGGAGCAGTCCGTCGTCGCCGAACATGTCGTCAGGCGACTTGTAGTCTTTCAGCAGTTCGTCTAAGAGTTCGGGTGTAATCGGCATCATAGTTCCTTTCCGCAAGCCATAGCTTGCACTCAGTTATGCCGTTTACACAATCAGCCTGACACCCTCTGGCAATCAGATTTTAGCCGACGGCAGATTCTAACAACTCGCTCAACCTGCCATCTCGATGGCAAGGCTTTCATCGTAATCTTCTCCAAGTTTGGATTGACTCGGGTTTCAGTTACTTATCCCACCGCTTGGAAATTTCTTCACTATATAGATCCCGCTTCACCGCAATTCGTTGCACATAAACGCGCGTCGTAGATCTGTTCTGATGGTCGAGCGCATTCTGGGTGGCCGTTATGTCGCCGGTAAACTCCGACACGATCCGGGCGAAGGTGTGCCTCGTGCGGTGGAGGTGAAAACCTTCAACGCCCACCTCTCTCGCGTACTTCTTCAGGTTCTTGACGAAGCAGTGTGATGTCAGAGCCTCGCCCGGCTTCCCCGCCCGGTCGTGCCTCGTCCAGACGGGCGCGTCCGTCTTCAACAGATGTAGCCTCTTCGCCGCCGAGAGGTAGTCGAGCAGCGCCTCTTTCACCTGCGGTTCCCTAACTTCCCTGCTCCTGTAGTCCCCGCCCTTCGCTCGGTACTCCAGCACAAGCGTCTCGCCCATGTGCACATCTTTCCCACGCAGACTGATTGCTTCTTGTCTGCGCAGTCCAGTCGCCAGATACAGCAGCAACAGGGCGTAATCTCTCTTACCAACAATATCTCCATCAAGCGCCCGCCTCCGCACTACCCCGACCAGTGCTCCCACCTCTTCATCCGACAGCGCCTTCACGCTCTCGGTCTGGTAAGGCTTCGGCGCCTTCGGGCGTGCCAGCCGCGCAGGGTTACTCCGCAGGTGCTGACCTATCTCCGGGTCGCGAATCGCCCAGGAGTAAAAGGACGAAAGCAGACAGGCGTGCTGATAAGTAGTGCCCGGCTTAGTTCCCTTCCCTTCCAAGTCTCTGAACCACCCCTGCACATCCGATGGTTCAACTTCTGATGGCAGCTTCTTTGTATGCTGGAAGAAGGAGAGGACAATACGCTGCTTGTCGCGCAGCAGGTCCTGCCGGCGCGCGCTCTCACTCGTCGTAGCAGCAGCCCAGAGTGAGATGGCGCCTCGGAGGGCTACCTGTAAATCAGGCTCGCGAGGCTGGAGGGCAGTACTCTGGCCGGCGGTGTTCATATAGTTTCTCCAATTCAACCGTCAATGAACTCAGGCCAGTCTAAATCGTCTTTATCTTCGTCAGGAGACGGCAACAGTTCTGCCGCCCCTCCCGTTGGCCTAAACGTAATCAGGAAAGTGGCTGGCATACTCTGCGGCGCTACATTTCGTTTCTTCTCATCAGGCGGTTCTGCCTCTCGTTTCTTACGAATGACAGGTCGCGGCGCAGGATTGAGGCTATACCAGATGAGCGCGAGCGCCAGCACCAAGGCTAGCAGTTGGAGGTTGAAGGTCTGTTTGGTTCGCTCTCGTCTCATTAATGACCCTTACAGGACGCTTTTCAGCTCTCTTCCTTGCTCCTTTTATATCATATTCTGATGGATACACATGTCGGCTAGACCATAAATTGATTCTAGGCATCACCAATAATCAACAATTTACAGAAATGCCTAGACCATAAAATAGTTCAATCCTCCCTTATAAAATGATTTAAACCCGAATTTCTCGACTATATATTGGAACTTTCCTTTGTAATCTCCTTATGTCCTCTGCCTACTATCGTTTATCCTTGTTAAACATAGCATACTTTGAGGTATAAATGCACGAGGCAAAATAGGTAGAAAATGTTTTTTGGAATTGTCCTACTGACAGGACAGGGTTATTACTATTGTTTATTTATCGTTCTCAGTGTGGTTTAACTTTCAGCAGCTCCAACTTAAAATCCAAATAATTGGGTAAGAATCCGCTTTTCTGTAGCCATCTAAACAATCAGTTTCGTCAATGCCCTTCATTTTAGTGATATTTGATGCCATTTCTGCAAGGCACATAAATTGCTCTACTGCGCTCCGCATTTATGCAGGAGGTTGTATGAAGACTCGAAATCTGATGCAAACGGTTCTAGTGCTGGCTTTTCTTTGCAGTGCTGCTTCTGCCGCAACGCTGAAACACTTTTATTACTCTGGCTCAACCGCCGCCGCCTATGTGCATAACAATGCGTATGTGACATACGGCTCAGGCAGTGGGCAAAATCCGTTCTTCAATTTCTCCAACAACTGCGCAAATTTCATTAGTCAGGGAATTATCGCAGGCATGATACTGAAAACAACGCCTGCGGATGTGTTCGCTCGGCGGGCTGATTTCGCGGCTGACCAAAGTGCGCCCGCATATACGCCCAGATGGTATTTCTTAGACATAAATCATCGCGGGCCTGCATGGTCGGGCGCAAATGATATGTATGTTTATGCCAATTACAACAGATCAAGTTACAAGGGGCTACATTTTCAATTTATCGGCTCCGATACACCTTCCCGCCGCTCCCTTAGTCCGTTCAGTCTGTTGCCGGGCGATGTGATTTTTTGTAGTTGGCATAACAACGGCATCATCGATCATGTCCTCATGGTTTGGAAGATAGATTATTCTCTTTTCGTCTGGAATCCTTATAACCGGATTCACATCGCGTCACAGAGTAATCCTCATGATGATTGGACACTGCAACAGGTGATTGATGAGAACTACAGGCAACAAAAGTCATGGGCTTCTTTTCTAGTATATAGACCCATAGACTACAACCAAGCCGGCCTATAAGACGTAAGGGACAGCTTGTTTCAATTAAGGCAATCATTCCATTAACACAGCGGGATGATTGCCTTTTTTATTCGGGGATGAAATTTGAGTTAGAGAAGAAATGGCTCTTCTGGAAGGGTTACGTTCTGTAATAGATGCGCTCGCAGCTTGGCTATAGTCATTAATTAAGTTTTCTATACAACTCGGAGGTATAAGTATTTACGAGGCACTGTCTGATACTGAGCAGATGAATAATTTCATACTGTATGTTAGCTGATTAGCTTCATATGGGACGATCCTTTTATTCGTATTATTCGTATAAATTCTGTCGTTAAGCTCCCATTGCGTCTCTAGGAATATCACAATAACAGAAAGCCTCTTCATATCTTCGTTGGTTTGCTTCGTCGAGCTTGCATCCTTATAGCGGTCTCCTGCCTTATCTGAATAGTGTTTTCCATCTGATGCGTCATTAACACTCACCGGAGAATGTTCTTTCATTGGACAGAATCGTCGTTTGTAATCAACAATCTGCTTTCGCAGGAACAGGAAGTGTAATAACCCTCGTCTCGGTTGCAGTGCCTGCGGTGTCACTTCACCATCGAAAACTGAATGCATAAAGCGGCCTACGCTTAGCTGATGAGCATTCAAATACTGAAACACATCGCGCGTGTCCATCATTTCTCTATTTTTTACGGTGCTCATCGTCGCAGAAGTCTTTTCAAAGACTCTCATGAGCAAATCAATCAATTCCTCCATGTCAAATCTCCATTCTATTGAGCCGTCAACCGTAGGCCCGCTCTGTGGCTTTAAGCATCCATGCCTGACCAGATCATATATGTCATAAACATCTATTTTTAATAGCTCGGCGGCCTCAACAGCAGGAATAAAGAAACGTATCTCAGCCTTAAATTGATCTATGCTCTCAGCGTCAATCAAACATTCGGCTTCACTTGGCCCTCGGCGAAAAGTCTCCAGCCGTCCCTGTGCGATCAGGCTCTCCAGCCAGCTCTGACTAACATTGAGTCGGGCACAAGCCTCCGCCTTTGTGATGAACCTTCGATGAAAGGGCAAAATCAAGTTGCTATCAGAGAAGCAAGCTTTATCCAACTGATCTTCAAAAGCAACTACCATGAAGTGTAAAGAACGTT
>QHXQ01000081.1:24586-25962 GCA_003223935.1 Acidobacteriota bacterium
TCGGAAGCTCATTGGCAAAGTCTAATCCGCATAGTCGCTTGAACTGCTGCGCCAACTTTACCGTTGAGGTGCTAGCTTCAATTGGCGCTATGTACCGCCAGTCGCAGTCACAGCGACAGACCGATACCTTTTTTCTCAGCCAACTGAGACTTTCGCCACATTGGGGGCACGTATCGAGCAGCACTGTTTCGTGAACAGGACAAGCTGTAAAAGGAAGTAGCTCCCAAAGTTTGCTGCAATAGCCATATTGGCTCAAACATGCGGGACACACTTGCGGCGTGATCAGCCGTGTGAAGGTGATGGGAGCAGTAAGCCCGCGGACGCTTGCCCCTACCTCGTGTTCAGCCCACGGGTACGCCAGCCTCTCAATCTCAGCAGGTTCTAGCCCGGCCAATTCCCCTAATCGAGACAGATCAATAACGTTACCGCTAGAGATTAAAACGCCGCCAGCACGCGGGAGGATTTTCAACCCCGCAAAGTTAATAATCCATGACGGAGTATCATAACCGTTCTTTTCTGTCAGCCGCAGAATGTAACCGATGACGCTCTCGTCAACTTGTGGTCGTGGTGTCCGCAACAATCGCATGGTTCGATCATAGATTCTTTCTTGTTTACCTTACGCGGCGCCACTGCATAGATGAGTTCAGTCTATTTCTGATTTGGGTTAGTCTCTTTTTCGGCTCCGTTTTCTTCGCCGCTTCTTTGCCCCATCTCCATCAATCATATCCGGCTGTATGTCCTCTACATCGCATTTGAAGGGATTGATACGCTCAGGTGCGCGTGAGGCCAATCGCTCATCATATGACTTGGCTAATAGCTCAATCTCCACGCGATCATATTTCTGATCGATAGCAAGGATGGCGGCGCGCCGAACGAGTTTCATGACGTAACCGATGACGCCATCGGTCGCCACGAAAATACGGTAGGCAGTATCTTTGTCGCTCAGGTGCGCTCTATTTGGGAACGGCAGCGCCTGATCCAAGTATTGGAGAAAAGTTCGGAACTCAGTTTGCTTGTTTGGCTCGTTCCAGCAAAACGGCTCCAATGTCTCTCGCATCGAAAAGCGCCGTTCCAGTTGCGGGTTGGCCTTCAGAATCACCTCTGAGTTCGGCATGCCGATCAATACCACCGGCTTTTTCATATCGTCGATGAGAACTTTGAGCCAGTTCGAGATGTTATAGAGAATCGTGTTGGAGTCTAGGTCGATGAAGTGCTGGAACTCATCGAGGATGAACAATTCGACTTCGCAATCAGTCGTGAGTTTTCCGATCCTCAATGTCTGTGTGCCGGATGTGCCCTTCTCCGCGGCCGGGTCGCCCAGTGAGGTTAAGAGTTTAGAAGTTAATTTCTTCAGCGTTGCCGGAGCCGGTATCGAC
>QHXQ01000081.1:25967-31885 GCA_003223935.1 Acidobacteriota bacterium
TGGTAAAGAGTAGTTTTTCCTGCCCCGGTTTGTCCTTTGACCAATAAGCACTCCGGCTCGGCGGCGATCTTCGAGTGTTTATGACAATACCTGATCTTGTCTATTATGCGATTGTACCGTGGGAAGGTGATGTAGATTTGTTCCACCAACTCCTTTCGCTTTGAAGGGCTAAGCGGGAATTCATGCTTGCTCATTTTCATACTCCCTTCCCGGCGGCAATTTATAACTAGCGTTCCAGCCCCCATCCGGCTGGATTTGATCATTATCAACTGCCTCGTCAGCTACGCTATCTGCGTGGCACGCAGCCTTGGCGTTCTTCGCTGAATCGGTTCTACTGTTTCCGTTATTGCTGCTTTCAGCCGTAAAGTCAGTCGAGGTTAGCAAATGCTCTCCTATCAATTGCGGCTGAGAATCGTCAGCTAACGAAGCGTACTCACTTGCTCGCATGAAGGAATCATGAGCATCACCATCTTCTTTTCCAAAGATTGGCTGAGCGATATTCAGGTATCGAGCGAGTTTTTCCGACCTGCTGATCCGCCGTTTTAACTGTCGCTCCCTTGCGATGATGAGCTGAATCTGCTCTTTAGCTCGATATAAAGCATCCATATCGAGTTGCCCGCGCACGAAGCGTTGGGCATATTTCTTAATGACGTTATGCTGCCAGAGCGTGAGTCGTCTGGTGTAATCCTGATCCAATGCCGGCACGGGGATGAATCTGATGTTCGTCTTGTCCCAAACGTAGATTACGGAAATGTCGTTCGGGTCATATTTGACCTTTACTCTCTCGCCCGGTTTCAAGGCACGTCTAATGAGGCTGAGCGCAGCATTGTTATAGAGCAGCGTAAAGAGTTCGATACCTGACTTGCTGACAGTCCTGTATTCTACAAATCCGATCAGCACGTCTAGCTCGATAGAATTGGGAGGCAAATGGAATGTCTTTTATCCCCCGATGTACGCGCTGATTATATATATCAACGATCCAAATGTGCAGAATTTCCAGTGCAGCACGGAAAGAGATAAGTGCATGCTTCCCTGGATCGTAACCTTTCTTATCGAATATATCTGAGAAGGTCGTGCCCGGTATTTCGTGAAGGCTTTTAGCGTAAGTGCGAAACCAACGTTCGACGCTTGGCCTGAACCACGCGCGTCTGACCGGCGAATATTCGACATCCATCCCGAGTTGGAGGCAGGCATCATCTAAATCATCGCCCCAAAATTCCGGCGCATTGTCCACGTCCACCCACTCAGGAATGCCAAATGTTGGCCAATCATGCTCAATCTGTGGATACTCAGCTCTCAAATAGTTCTTTGGTCTGATTGCGTGCAAGAGACCTTGCATTACAGACAACGCTCCCGGTTTATGGAAAGCGAGATAGAAGCCGAGGATCATTTTTGTGAAAACGTCAATGAGTAATGTCAGCCAAGGACGGCCAAGAGGCAATCGCGTCTCATCGTCCACAACCATTAGATCGATTCTTGTGTGATCGCATTCAACTCGTTCGAGCGGTCTGCTTGGCCGCGGCCCTTGTCCATAAGCACGGTGCTTTTCATCAGCATACTTCTTGCCATACCTTGCGCTGTCCACATCGTATGGATCAAGAGTCTTGATAATCTTGTGTAGCGTGGTGATGTGAGGGATCGGCAATTGATCATCAGCATCTCTGTGCCGATTTTCTTCGATGATCCGTGCGGCTAATGTGTCATGAACGGACTGCACAGAGGGGCGTTCTTTGCTGAGATACTTCGTATTTATTACCCGTTCCATAATGTTTAGTACAACTCTCGCTCGTTCATCATCCTCTTCGGTGTATTTACTTATAAGTTGGCCGGAAATTTTCCGCCTTTTATTGCCACGCGCTTTGAAGGCTGGGGTTAGAGCGCGTATTCACTGATCCGCTGACCTATCTCGGCAATCAAAGGCAGCAACGTATCTTTTGTCCTCGCGCATGGTTGAGCTTTAAGCAATGCATTCACGTACTTCAGCCGCCTGTGGATTTCTATCTTCAATGGATCATCATCTGACAATTGACTCAGATCGCTGACGCGGGACTTGGTTATCTTCTGCTTTAGATCGGCCCGATAGTTCTCTTCACCAATCAGCTCTAGGCGGCCGGCGAACAGGTCTTCGATGAGCGCCTCCGGCGCTTCAGCAGAACAGGTATCGCTAGCTATGTCCCTGATTCTCAGTTGCCCATCGCTGAGCCGTTGCTCGATCACAAATTCTCTGCCTTGCTTGATGAAGCGCATCCCGATCCGAAGTCGGCAGTCTGGCATGACTTTCCTCCTCATTGGAAAATGGTTGGGCCCGTAAACCGGACTGGCGTTTGGGCAGTGATTTGTGCCGTGAGATCAATCTGTAAGACCTTCCTAAACATTAGGGCATACACATGCCTCTTCGAGGCTCCCTTCATCTCGAAATATTGGATCAACTGACCCAACGGCACGATGGGTTGCTGTGTGAACAACTCAAGGCAGAAGAGTTGAAAGATTGGTGCATCAACTGGCGTAGTTGCGTACTTCAATAGCGCCTTGGCATTGTCTAAGCGAGGCTGTTCTCTGATTTCCGGCTCCGTTAGTACGCACAATTCATAACCGATGCTTAGGCATCGTTCTCGCAGGAAGTTAATCTTTCGCTCTTCGATGTCACCGTCTTCTCGTTGTTTACCCAATGTAATTTTTATGAGCTGTTCCCCATTTGGACGATGAAGTAGAAAATTAGGGATGAAGGTGTGAGGTTTATCTCTGAAAGTATAGAGGATTTTGAAAGGTCTTACTTGATAGCTCAATATGTCGTCGTCAATTTCTAGCAGATACAGGCAGTCACGTTCTGCTTGCGTCCACCAGCACACGACCCGTTGCATTTTTATGCTGGCCAGTTTACCTACGATGCCACTACTTCCGCGATTACTGCGGGTTAATCGTTGGTCACACGCTACGATCTTGATCGCAGCTTGGCTGAGAGCATCTTCATTGAAACTCGTCATCTGTAGCCTCACACAACCCCATCAAGCTAGGCACACCAATCCGACCGGCACGAAATATGTATTATTTGCTTGACAAGCGAGTGGAGACTGTTACAATGCCACGGTCAAAGGGGTAAACAAATCCCCGCTCGCCACAAACGAGCAAAAAATAATGTTAAGATTTTGGCCTGAAGTGAACGGCTACCAACCAAGCTTCAGGCCAAACTCATTTTTGGGCATTTACAAGTGCTTGAAGT
The DNA here is from genome assembly GCA_003223935.1 of Acidobacteriota bacterium. Taxonomy (GTDB): domain Bacteria; phylum Acidobacteriota; class Blastocatellia; order Pyrinomonadales; family Pyrinomonadaceae; genus QHXQ01. The sequence goes on from QHXQ01000081.1 coordinate 29,188, forward strand.
GAAGATTACCTCTATAAACTCCTTTCGTCTGCTTACATAATTCTCACTTTCTGTCAGTACAAATACTTGCAATGAGGGTTATCTCTATACACCCACGTTGCGTCTTTGTAAAGCAAATTTTCTGCATCGCTTTCATAGTTAAACTCTTTAATTTCATTTGTTTCCGGTTTATGGCAAAGCATCATAGCAGCTCTGGTGTCGGTGAGTATGCTTAGTCGTTTTGATTACCGACCACAAACCGGAAACCTAGCAAGATAGAGGAGTGCTATGCTCGGATACTCACGATAGGTGGCACTAATAAAGATGGATCAAAGTCATAGCCGTTATAGTTCAGTCTCTAACTCTCTTTAATTTACCTTTAATTTAGCTGTTTTACCCGCATCCTCATCGCGCAAAGATTGCGACAGGTGGCTTTAATGCTGCCTACAATTTTGCATAAGCAAAGCGAATAACAGACAACTTACTTATTGTCGCCGCACCACAAACCGGAAACCAACAAAGTGTTATACCAAGGCGATCAATTCTTATAGAGATGAAATCTCATAAGCCAGAAATCCATGGTCTTCATTTGTAGTTACTTTGCAGCCGCCATCTTTTTCGTTGAGGCGACTAGCGAAATTTATAACCAAGGCGAAGCCGCAGCTCTGAATCCGACTTAACGGCTTTTTGCAGTCTTCTTGCCCATTTGATTCAACGCCCCGAAGTCAATGCCCGCGAAGTAAACGCGCCCGCGCTTCAGTCCTGCAATGAAGCTGGTATCGAACTCGACGCTGTGAGTCCGCACGCGCTTACCACCAGTGCCCAATTTCGTTTCTCTGAAATATCCCACCAGCAAGTGATAACATCCTCCCTCCGTAATCACCGATCTGCGTGCATCTACCCACTTATCGTAGAGGAGGCGCACGTAGCTGATAATGGCTTTCTCCACTTGCTGGCGCTTGTCCTGCTCATCTGGCCAATGAAGCATAGTCAGTAACTCTTTCACCTCGAACTCAAGATTATGGCTGATGCTTGGTTGACAGAGCAGCAGCTTGAGCAGCGCAGCCAGAACGAGCGGTGCGTCTTGACATGGAAGATCGTCACCGACGAGTTCAATTACCCAATCGATCTTTACGCCCTCTTCTACTTCGGTTAGCTGTAGCTTCCTATCCTGCTTGCCCGGCTCTAGACCATAGCCCGCCAAGATCAGACTTCCGAACTGCTGCCCGAAAGTTTGGTGGATGTATGCCGTTATCGGATGCGTGCTCATGTGCTATTCGCAGTGGTATGCCCTAGACTCATTAAGATGGGACGAAGGATGCAGTCTGCGCCTGTTGAGCGCGCCGCACTCAGAGATGATACTGCTCCAGCGTCAACTCGATGGTTGATTTCGGTTCGGTATTATTCACGTAAACAGACTTGATGATACCTACGCCCGGCGCGAGGTAGTTTTCTGTGCTATGGACGCCGCTCGGCTCCGTGTACGTGACCTTCACACAGTCTGCGTACTCACGGTCGCCCACCTTGATCGTGCCGGCGCGCTCAACTCTTCCCTCTGCTGCGCCGTTGAGCCACTTAACACCGATCTGCACCGGCAGCATCTTCCTGCGTCTTAGGCGTGCCGAGCACGCTTGAGAGGTCAGTGGTGATCACATACTTGAAATAACGCTGACCGTGGATGAGCGTCTCGCCGTCCACGCGAATCTCGCCGCGAACGGCGAACTGACGACCGTCCGCAGACGAGTAGCGACCTGTGTACTCCCACTTAGCGCCGTCAGCTAATGGGAAATAGTTCTGCCCATCAGCTTGCCCACATGCAGAAGCTACAATGAGCGAGAAAGAAATGACGAAGGCATACACCCATTGTGGCTTATAATGCAGCGCGAATGTTAGCTGGAGGCTTGGCATACAATTATAAATTAGCTCGGAGCGATAGCAGAACGAGCGGCTAGTAAGAATGTGGTTTATCTAACGCGGCGGCACTGCTGATGTGCGTCGTTAGGGAGAAGCATAACTGCGGACTCCCGGCGACGAATCAGATAAGCCACCCTCTAATAATATTTATTATTAGAGGCGCTAGGCTAACAACAAATATTATTGGTTGCAAGCTGGTCGCGCGGCTTTGTGGCCCTTCAGGAGGGGAATCCTGATGGGCAGGGCGGTGCGGGAAAGGCCGGCGCGACTAGCCGAAAAGTTGTTACATATCCGAAGAGCGTTAGGCTTATCTCAGAACGGTTAAAGGTATTACTAGCATATGCGCGAACCGCTAATGTATCAGTCGAAGCAATGATCGATGACGATATTGATCTACCGATTGACCTGCCAGCTAAGCCCAAGAGCGAAGGGGTTAAAAGAAAGGGACGAAAAAAGAAGCGTGTGTAACTCATGCACTGAGTTTTAACAGCTACGATTGGCGTGACCGTCGGTGCTGCCGGAGATTAGAGCGGCACTTGTCCACCCCGCATTGGCAGACCTCTGGATATTCAGCGTCTCGATAATCAATTGTAATCTCCTCGCCGGGCTGAATGTCCCTAAGCGCGAAGAAGGCGACTTTGTTACCCGGCACAATCCGCATGAAAGCATTGGGCGCACAGGAGTGATTGATGTAGGCGGTCTCATCACCACCCACCGCCCCGTCAATGGCGAGACGTTCATTGAGCCAGATGATCTTGATCGCCTCCTGCCCATTGAGCCGTGCCTTGATCTGCCGCCGCCCATG
>QHXQ01000082.1 GCA_003223935.1 Acidobacteriota bacterium
ATCAAAGCCTGAGCCGGAGTAGTCCGTGCTTTGCACTTGATACCAGCCGGCAGGCAGGCTTGGGTCGTTGCGAAAATCGTTCTGGCGCGGCGCGCTGCCGAGCCAACTAGGATCGAGATGCCAACTAACCCAGTTCGGCGTGCCCCGGTCGCGGTTGTAAGAGACCGCGTACTGCGGTTTGTCGAGCAGGTAATTGAGCGGGACGTTTACGTCCACGACGGCGTTCGACGGATTGCCCATCGTTAGATGTTCGCTCGTCGAAGCGGGCGCGGCCGGCGGCGGCGCTTCGATGTTGACGAGGAAGCGATAGCTGCCGCCCTGCACGACGCCGAGCACGAACTGCACGGACACGGAATCGCCTGCGGCGAGCGGCGTGCCCGTCGTGATCGAACCGACCGACAGAGTGGAGTTCATCCCGCCACCCGAACTTTGCGCGGGCGGCTCGTCGAGCGTCAGTCCTTTGACGGGCAACTGCGTCGTGCCGTCGGATAAGGTCACGGTTACGTCAGACGAAGTTAAAGCGCGCAGGTCTGCGAGCACATTGTAGTTGGGTTGGCCGAGCGTGGTGATGTCCACGATGCGGAAACGCAACTGTGTGATGGATGCGCCGGTCGAGTTCTTGAACTTGCGCCGGATGGTGAGCGTGCCGAGCGGCTTGTTTGTGCCTGTGTCGCTCGCGTCGCGCACGCGATTGGGCGGCGCGGTGGATGATGCGCCGATGTCAATCAGCGCGGTCTTGATCTCCGCATTGCGTTGCACGGGGCTGTTGCGATTTTCGGGCGCGGGCGCGCCGAGCAAGGCTTGCAGCCCGTCGTAAGTGCCGCCGTCTGTGGCGATGAAGATGAAGTCAGCCGCGTTGTCGCCCGTCGTCTGCGGCAAACCCGAAGCTAGTCTGCGCGCGAAGCTGTACTCGCCATCGGTTGCAACGCCGCCTGCGGGCGCAAGCCCCACGCCTTCACGATAGACGGCGTTCGCCACGCCGCTAAAGCCCGCCGCATCGAGCACAGTGCCGGCCGGGAGACTCGCGTTGCTGTTGAAGAGCGCGACGCCCGCGCCATCTGGAATGTCCGCGCTCAAGTTGCCGTCGGGCGCGGCGGCCGTTGAGAGTCCATAGCCCGCACCGGCGACGAGGAAATGGCCGCGCGCGGGGATGATCGAACCGACGGGCGCGACGAATTTGGCCGTCGCCGTGTTGTCTGATATGACGACGGCGAAGCCGCTGATGTCAACGGTCACGTCGGTCTGGTTGTAAAGCTCGACGAATTCATTGGTCGCAGCCGTCAGTGCGCCTGCACCGTCCGGGTCTGTGCCGTGAAAACGAAACTCGCTGATGATGACTTTGGGCGTGGCGGTGAAATCGGCCGTCTGGTTGCTGCTCAGATTGTTGAACGTCTGTGCATCCGGTGTGATGGTGAAGCCTGAAGCGGCGGCCGTGACCGTGTAGTTGCCCCCAGCCGTCACGTTCGTGAATGTGTAGTTGCCGCTCGCGTCCGTAGTCGTCAACACTTCTGCTGTGCTACCGCTGAGCGTGATCGACGCGCCGCTGATGCCCGTGCCGCCCTGCTGCTGTACGTGTCCGCTGATGGTGAAGGCGGCAGTGGTCGCCCGACTGCCGTTGGCGGGCGCGGCGATCAAATAGTCGGTGGTTGCGCCCGTGCCGTTGAACTCAAAGACTGAGAAGAAGTAGGTCGTGCTCGGCGAGAGGTTGATGACGACAACATTACTGGCTGAGCTGCTAAAGACGACGAAGTTGCCCGTCCCGATCTGCGCGCCACTGCCGAACGCGGCGTTGGCCGTGTAGGCCGTGCCGTCGGCCGGACTGCCATCAACGGGGCTGCCCGCTTTGGCGAGCACGATGCGGCTCGCGCCGTTGCCGTTTGTCCAATTAACTTGCAGAGAGGTTGCGCCGACCAAAGTGAAATTGACGTTTGAAGCCTGTACAGTCGGCTCGCCTGTGCCGCCGCCGGTGCGCAGCGAATTGATGAAGGCCGTGTTGTTTGCGTTGTTGCCTACACCGAAAGTCAGACCTGTGGCCGCGCCGGTCGCGTCCGTGCCATCGAAGTCTGCAAGGCTCTGCGTCGAGTTGTTCGCATAGACGAATTGGCCGCCCGCCGAAGTGCCTGTGGCGCGCAGCTTCGGCGACGGGGCGGCAGTGAACTGTGCGCCGGCCGTGCCGCCTGCGAGCGCGTGGATGCTGCCGGTGACGCCTGCCGCGCCGCTGCCGGCCGCTTTGATCATGACCATCTCGGTCGTGGCGATGTCGAACGTGCCGCCGGCCGAACTAAAGTAAGTGGTGTTTTGTAAGCCCAGATCGAGGTTATAGTCGCTACCGCCGACGCTCGTATCGGCCGCAGAGTTATCATTGCGCAAGACGATAAGCGTGCCTTTGCGCACGCTCGCCCACAGCGCATCGTTCGAGAATTGATACTTGCCGCCGCCATCGTTGGCCATGTTGCTGGAAAAATCCTTGAGGATCATCCCGCGCATGTCGAGGCCGTCTTGCACGACCAACAGTTCGACCACATCAGCGGTTGTGCCGGAGTTAAAATATTTGTTGACCACCACGCTCTGCGCCCAAGCAGGCGCACTCACAAGCAAGGTGAAAATGATTGCTGCAAAGCAAAATCGAACTCGTCTCATTACTCTCCTCAAAACTGAACACAGTTGTTGACTACAGGTCGCACCGTGCGCCTGTCAGCAGGACAGCGCACAGCAACCCCGACACGCCGGAGCACAAAGACCCAGCGTCCGGCCCCTGAGCACACGCTCAGCCCGGTCTAATTAGCGGTGAAGCTAATTGTTTGATTTAATCGGTGGAGATGTTTGATTGGGTCGGCCTATGTTCCCTTCATTAAAACCCAATCATGTACGCAGATTTATACCCAAGAATCTGCCGAAAGACAAACGTGCAAGGGCAGTTAGCGCAACTGACAAATAGATGCAAGAGCCGCAATTCTGTTGCTTGGGTGGGCTGAAAGTTCGGACTTCACTGGCTACATGCGCCCAAAATTTCTTGGCGCAGGCTGGCGAACGCGAGTAGAATCGCGTTCGCCTTTCGTTGGGGCAACATGGCGAACAGTCTGGGGGTAAGACAGGTGGACACAAGAGTGGCGACGATTTACCGGCCCGACCGCGCGACCTCTTGCGCGCGCCCGCTCTTCATGGTCTCGGTCTCGGCCGGTTTTCCTTCGCCCGCAGAGGACTACATCGAAGGCCGGCTCGATCTCAACCGCCATTTGATCAAGCATCCGGCCGCCACCTTCTTCGTCCGCGTCGCCGGCGATTCGATGATTGACGCCGGCATCCATCCCGGCGACATACTCGTCGTTGACCGCGCACTCGAACCAAAGGACGCAAGCGTCGTCATCGCCGTCTTGGACGGCGAACTGACCGTCAAGCGCCTTGCCCGACGCGAAGGCAAACTCTATCTCGTGCCCGACAACCGCGCCTATCCGCCGCTTGAGATTCAACCTGACATGGAGTTCGAGGTCTGGGGCGTCGTGACCAGTGTGATCCATCACTTGTGACGCCGCGCGGAAGGTCTGAATATACTCGGCGGCGCAGCCAAGCAACTCAATTGACCACTCGATCAAGCCCTGAATTTCTGCCACGACGCTTCGCTGTACATTTTGCGCCAGAGGCATGAAAATAAGAGAACGATGAATGCAGAACGTTGAACGATGAACAAAAAGCAATGGTCTTTCATTCAGCGCTCAGCGCTCAGCGTTCATCGTTTACTTTTATGCTTGAGTGCCCAACATGCGGCCGGCGTTATGCGGCGGGAATGGGAACATGCCCGGAGGACGGGACACCTTTGCAGGCCGATGTAACGGTGGCCGATTACATCCCCGTTGACCCGTTGGTCGGGCGCGTGCTCGACGATAAGTACCGGCTCGACGCACGGCTCGGCGAGGGCGGCATGGGCACGGTCTATCGCGCGACGCACCTGTTAATTGATCGCCCCGTCGCCATCAAAGTGCTGAACATGCGCTTCGTTGAAGATGAAGCCGCGCAGGCGCGCTTTCGGCGTGAGGCGCGCGCCGCCGGCCGCCTCCGTCATCAGAACGCGGTCGCCGTCACAGACTTCGGTCAGACCACGGACGGGCTGGTCTATATCGTGATGGAGTTGCTTGAAGGGCGCTCTCTGCGCGAAGTGCTCATGCTCGAAGCGCCGCTCGATGTGGCGCGCGCCGTTTCGTTGATGCTGCAAACTGCGGCGGCGGTCGCGGCAGCACACGAGGCCGGCATCATCCATCGCGATCTCAAGCCGGGCAACATCTTCATCGTACAGCGCCGCCACGCGCCGCCCGTCGTCAAGGTCTTGGATTTCGGCATCGCCAAACTCGCCGCCGAGCGGGCCGAAGACGCCGAGCTGAACACGCTGACACAGACCGGCGTGATGATCGGCACGCCGCGTTATATGTCGCCCGAACAATGCGACGGCGCGCATCTCACGCCCGCCGCCGATGTCTATAGTCTCGGCATCATCCTCTACGAGATGCTGACGGGCACGACGCCGTTCACGGGCACATCGCCGCTCGCCGTCGCCGTGCAGCATTCGTCGAAAGCGCCCACGCCGCCGCGCGAGTTGCGCCCAGTCATCCCAGAGGCGCTCGAAGCAATCGTCTTGCGTGCGTTGGCGAAGCGACCGGAAGCGCGACCGGCGGATGCGGGCGAGTTTCGCCGCGAGTTATATGCGACCGCGCAGCAACTCGGGCTTGAGCATGCCGCCGGAGCAAACGCGCCGACCTTAGACGTGCTGCGCGAGGCCGGCACTGAGACGCCTTCCGGTCGGCTCGTGCTCAGCCTCGAACGACTGCGCGAGCAACGCGCTGCTGCCGCGCGCCCACGCGAGACGACGCTGCTCACGGACACTTCCGGTAACGCGCACGCGACCACAGATCAGATCGTCGCAGCGCACACGAACTCGACTAGCTTCCATCCACGCGCGTTCACGCGCCTGCGCATCTTCATCAAGCAGCAGCAGCGGCAGCATCACATACGGCGCATCTCGCCGCTCGTCTTGGCCAGCGCGTTCATCCTGCTCATGCTGCTCGTCGGCGTGGCGGCCTTCATGCAGCCCGGCTTCATGCGCGAGCCGGAGAGCGTGCAAGCGACAGACGGCGCGCCGCCGCAACCTGCGCCGCAACCGACGGCGACGGCCACACCCACACCGTCGCCGTCGCCGGATGAGGCGAACAAGAAACATGAAGAGAAGAAACCCGCGCGTCGTCCGAACCGACAACGGAAAGATTCGACGCTTGGGACGGTCGTGAAGAAACTAAAGAAGATTTTCAAGAACCCGTTTTAGCCGCTAATGGCTGTCCATATCAATGAGCAACGAAACGCAAATGCAAACGTTCAGCGTTGGTGAGGTGACGTTCGGCGACGGGCGGCTGACGATCATCGCCGGCCCTTGTGTGATCGAATCGCCGGAGCATGCGTTGATGATGGCGCGCGAATGCAGCCGCCGCGCCCGCGCCGCCGGTCTCGATTACGTCTTCAAAGCCTCTTACGACAAAGCCAATCGCTCATCGCACGCGAGCTTTCGCGGTCTCGGCATGCAGCAAGGGTTGGAAGTCTTGCGCCAGATCAAAGCGGAGGTCGGCGTGCCCGTGTTGACCGACGTGCATGACGTGGCGCAGGTCGAACCGGCGGCTGAGGTGGTTGACGTGTTGCAGATACCCGCGTTCCTCTGCCGGCAGACCGATCTGATCGAAGCGGCGGCGCGCACGGGTCGCGCGGTCAACGTCAAGAAGGGGCAGTTCCTTGCGCCGACGGATGCGCGCAACATCGTCGCCAAAGCGCGCGCCGCCGGTGGTGAAAAATTATTGCTCACAGAGCGTGGCGTCTCGTTCGGCTATAACAACTTGGTTGTGGACATGCGCTCGTTTCCGATCATGCGATCTTTCGGCGTGCCGGTTGTCTTCGACGTGACGCACAGTTTGCAACTGCCGGGCGGTCTCGGTCATGCAACGGGCGGACAGTCTGAGTACATCGAACCGCTCGCACGTGCCGGTGTGGCTTGCGGTGTGGATGCGGTCTTCATGGAAGTGCATAACAATCCGGCGGCGGCGCTCTCCGATGGCCCGAACGCACTCCCGCTCGCGCGCCTTGAGCCGCTCTTGCACATGCTCCGCGATGTGCACGCGCTCGTCCGGCGCGACGCGCTGGTGAAAGCCTGACACTTAAATCGTCAACCATGAAACAACTTCGCGCTTTGCAATTTCTCTGCGGCTTAATTCTGCTCGCCACTCCTGTCGCCTTCGCCCGCGCGCAGACCGAAGGCGTCGTCATCTGGCAGGTGACGAGCTTCGACGTGACGGCCACGCTCCCTGCATCGGGTGCGACTGAACGCGTGCTGACGGGGCGCGCTAACATCAGCGCGCGCAACGTCGGGTCGGGCATTGGGCGCACGTTCACGGTGCGCTTCAACACGGCGGCTGAGATCAAAACAGTCACGGTCGGCGATGCGCCGGCCACGTTCAGCAAAGGCACAGATGCGCGTTCGAAGTTGCCGTTGGCGCAGATCAATCTGCCCGCCGACTTTCCACCCAACGCGACGCTCAAGGTCACGATTGATTATCGTCTGCCTTTGACCGGACAGAACACAGGGCTGGCCGCCATCTCGCCCGAAGGCTCGCAGTTTCTGCCGCTCTCTTTCTGGTATCCCGCACCGAACACGCCTTACGCCGCGCGCGGCGCAGACTACGCGCCCGTCCATCTGACCGTAAACGCGCCAAGCGGCGAGATGGTCGTCTCAACAGGACAGCAGCCCGGCGGCATTGAAGGAAATAGATTACCCGTTGGACAAACTTTCGATCAGAAGCTCAACGCGCAGCCGTTCTTCTTAACCGGCAAGTGGGAGACGGTTGAAGGCACGGGCGGCGCGCGCGGTATCAGCGCCTACATGCTCACGGGCGGCGGCGCAGATGAACGACGACAAGCAGAGGCTCTGATCGCGCTTGCGTCTGCGGCGCGCGCTTACTTCGCATCACTGCTCGGCCCCGCGCCCGATGCGCCCATACGTCTCATCGCAGTTCGACGCGGCGCTGGCTACGATATGGGTGGCACAGTGCTCTTGGAAGCGGCTGCGTTCCGGCGCGGTAAACCGGACGCGACGAGCGTGCTCGCCATCACTGAAGCGGTCGCGCACCTGTGGCTCGGCGGCGCGACGCCCATACGCAATGAGGGCGCGGGCGTGTTGCGCGAAGGCTTGGTGCGTTATCTCGCCACGCTCTTTCTCGAAAAACAGTTCGGGCACGACGCGGCTGATGCCGAACGCTTGCGCGAGCGCATCGCCTATATGGCCATCGCCAAACGCGATGCGCCGCTTGCCCAAACCTCGCCGCTCGATGCGACCTACTTCACCTCCGTCGCAGATAAAGGCGCGATGGTCTGGCGACTCGTCGAGCGCAGCTTGGGCCGCGATGCGTTCATCAATCTGCTGCGTGCGCAACTCCAAGCCGCAGGCGACAATGGCCTCACGCTCGTAGCTCTGCGCGCAACATTGAACGAGCGCGGCGGCGCGCCGCTCAAGACTCTGCTCGACGCACAACTCGACGGGCCGACCGAGACCGATCTGCTCGTCGGCTTGCCGCAACAACGCGGCGGCGAATGGGTCTCGGCCCTGCGCAACACGGGCAGCCAAGACGTGAACGTGCGCGTTTTGGCGACGACCGATGCAGGGCAGACGCTCACGACCGACACCACGATCCCCGCGCACGATTTCGGCGAGGCGCGCTTCAAAACAGCCGCCAAGCTCGCGCGCGTCGAAGTTGATCCAGAGAAACTTTATCCGCAGATTGATTACGCCAACGACATCGCGCCACGCGAACCCGGTCTCGACGAGGCGCTCGAAGAAGCGACGCGCGTCCTGCGTGGCGGCGATTACGGCAAAGCCGAAACGTTAGCGCGCGCGATGTTGCAAGTCGCACCTTTAATGCAAGAAGCGCGCATCCTACTGGCGCGCACATTCCTTGAACAGAATAAGCTCGCCGACGCCGAACGCGAGTTCCGCGCCGCCTTGGACGACAAACTGCCGTTGCCGGCAACGCAGGCGTGGGGCGCGTTCGGTCTCGCAGAGATCGCGCAGCGCAAAGGACAGACGAGTGAGGCTTTGAAGTTGTACAACGAGGCGGTGCGCGCTGACGGTGGCACGCCGCCGACCATCGCCGCTCGCACGGCACGACTCAAAGCTGATCCAACACCGCCCGTTGATGAGGCCGTGAAGCAGTTCATGACGCAACTCGACCAAGCGATTCATGGTGGACACAAAGCCGATCTAGATCAGTTAGTCGTACCGGGCGAGTTGATCAGTTTCACGAAAGCTTTCATTACGCTGCAACCCGACGTGTGGCAGACGCGTGTGCTGCGGACTGACTCGTTGGGCGGCGACCGCATCGCCGCCGATGTGACCATCACGGCCAAGCTCGAAGGACGCGACAAGACGGAAACGGGCGTTTACATATTGACGCGCGTGGGCAATCAACTACGCCTCGCCGAAATTCCGATCTTAGAGGAGCACTAAAGAGGACATGCCGGACTTCAATGATGTCGAACGTCGGGCCGCGCGTGTGCGTCTGCTGCTGCTTGATTGCGACGGCGTATTGACCGACGGGCGCATTACGCTCCACGCGGATGGCGACGAACAGAAGAGTTTTCACACACGCGATGGTCACGGCCTTGTCCTCTTGCATCGCGCCGGACTGCAATCCGGCATCATCTCCGGGCGCACTTCATCCGTCGTCGTGCGCCGCGCCAGCGACCTCGGCATCGCGCACGTGCGCCAAGGCACGCATAACAAGATCGTCGAGTACGCTGAGGTGCTCGCCGCCGCAGGCGTGAGCGAGCGCGAGACGGCTTACGTGGGCGACGACGTAACCGACATTCCACTCATGCGTCGTTCAGAGTTAGCCATCGCCGTCGCCGATGCCACCGCCGAGACGCGCGCCGCCGCGCACTACGTCACCGAACTACCCGGCGGCTTCGGCGCGGTGCGTGAAGTCTGCGAGTTGCTCCTCAAAGCGCAGGGACGTTGGGCTGAGTTGATGCGCCGCTACACAGAAGATTAGGTAGTGGGGCGATAGTGTATTGCTGGTAAACGGCTCACTCTGATATATTGGCCACAATCTAAAGAAGGAGACTCCACTATGTCTGCCAATGAAGACGAGATTCCGTCCCCCGCAGAAGCGGATTGGGACAATGAGGCTGCAAGCGAACAGGGAAACGCAGGGGAAGATACCGCAGATGACGCAAGCGCTGATTACGGGGGCGATAAAGACTAGCTTAGGCAAGTGAGTCTTTCAACTCTCACAGGCTCTTAGTGATTCCCGCGGCCGGTCTGCTTGACAGATTGGGCGGGAAGATATTAGGGTGTGCCCCAAGCGCCGCAAGCGGCGGCGCTTGATGTGCCAGATGATCGAACACGCTAACAGCTATCGCTATTATTACTACTACGGTTCGCGCTCCGCGTGGGAGAGCGAACTGGCAGCGGGCTGTCGGCGTGCGCTCATTGAGTAGCACGAACTAAGACAAGATTCCGAAGTGCCGGTCGCTGTTCTTCCAACGCGGAAGAACAGCGACCGGCTTTTTTTGTCTGCAAAATTATTTGGAGGTTTTTTGTTATGACAGCGCAAGCACCAACGGAGACGCTGACGAATAAGGTGCATGCAGCCGCGCTCCCGCTCGTCGAACTCGACCCAGATCATCCCGGCTTCCGCGATGCGGCTTATCGCGCTCGCCGCGACGAGATCGCACGCATCGCGCTCGTCTATCAACCGGGCGCGCCCGTGCCCGACGCGCCGTACACGGCCGAAGAGCAACAACTCTGGCGCGACATCTGGACGGCGCTCGAACCCGCGCACGAGCGTCACGCCTGCGCCGAATATCTCGCATGCGTCGGTCGGCTCGGTCTGCCGCGCGAGCGCGTACCGCAACTCAGCGAGGTGAGCGCGCGGGTCGAAGCGATCAGCGGGTTTCGCCTTGAGCCGGTCGCGGGGTTGGTTGAGCCGCGCGTCTTTCTTGAGTCGTTGGCGCGCGGCGTCTTTCTCTGCACGCAGTACATACGCCACCACTCGACGCCCCACTACACGCCTGAACCGGACGTAGTGCATGAACTGGTCGGGCATGCCGTCTGGCTGGCGAGCGAACCCATGGCCGAGTTGAACCGTCTGGTCGGCGAAGCGGTCAAGCGCACAACTTCAGAGACGAAGCTGAAGCAACTCGGCCGGCTCTACTGGTTCACCATCGAGTTCGGCGTGCTGCGCGAAGCGGGCGCGTTGAAGGCTTACGGCACGGGGCTGCTCTCGTCTGCGGGCGAACTCGAAGCGATGCACAGCGCGGAGTTGCGCCCTTTGGATTTGGACGCAGCCGTGCAACTCGATTTCGATCCGACGAAATATCAACCCGTCATCTTCTGCGCCGACTCGTTCGCGGCGATGTATCAGACCGTGCGCGACTACCTGACCCGTTGGTCATAAAAATAGCGGTGTACAAATTTTCGTGTGCGCACCGCCCGAAATTTTGGATCGAGCGACGACGCACGCATCGAAGTCGCGCCAATTCGCGGCCTAGACAGGCGGCTTAAAGATGGCATCGGCATTGCATAAACAAAACCCAAAGCTGCCTCGCGTTGAGCGCCTAGTATCTGCTGGGGAGAGCCAAACAACTGTTCACCTACGCGGGCGTTCTCCTCCTACAACGGACATGGGCGTGTTCGTTTTGTCAACCGCTTAACTTCGTTCACACAGACAACTATGAGCGACTGCGGCTGTAGCTTCTTTTAATCCGAAACAGCCGCTGCCTATTCACCACACAGGAGGAGCCCAATGAACACGAAAGCAAGTACACGAAACGTTTCAACCTCGCTACTGTTGTTCGTCCTGCTGCTTGCGCTGGCCTCTGCGGCTGCGGCGCAATCAACAGCTACGCTCAAGGGCACGGTCACAGATCAACAAGGCGCGGTCGTGCCGAACGCGCGCGTCGTTGTGCGCAGCCAAGCCACCGGCATCGAGCGCACGGTCGAGACCGACACAGAAGGGAACTATCAAGTCGCATCTCTGCCCGTCGGCGCTTATCGCGTCGAGGTGCAAGCGCAAGGTTTTCAAGCGGAGACTGTGGCTGCCCTCAGACTCGAAGTGGCGCAGACCGCCGTGCAGAACTTCCAACTCACGGTCGGCAACGTCACACAGGAAGTGCTGGTCACGTCCGACACGTCAATCGTCGAGACGGCGACGACTTCGGTCGGCACGGTCATCAACCAGCGGACGGTGCAAGAGATTCCCTTGAACGGCCGCCACTTCGTTGACTTGGGGCTGCTCATCCCCGGCTCGGTTACGCCGCCGCAGAACGGTTTTCTAACTGCACCGTTGCGCGGGCAAGGCTCGTTCGCCTTCAACACCGCCGGCAATCGCGAGGACACGGTCAACTTCCAGATCAACGGCATCAACTTAAATGATATGGTCCAGAACCAGATCACCTTCCAGCCGTCGATCAACACCGTGCAGGAGTTCAAGGTTGACAACTCGACCTTCAGTGCCGAGTACGGGCGCAACTCCGGCGCAATCGTCAACATCGCCACGCGGTCTGGGACGAACCAGTTTCACGGTGAGCTGTTCGAGTTCTTCCGCAACGACGCGCTCGACGCGCGCAACTTCTTTGATCGCAACCCACACCCACCGCCATTCAAACGCAACCAATTCGGCGGCAACATCGGCGGCCCCATCCTCAAGAACAAGACCTTTTTCTTCTTCTCTTATGAAGGCTTGCGCCAGCGTCAAGGCTTGACGATCAACGCCGACGTGCCGAGCGACGCACAACGCGCCGCCGTCACCAATTCGTCGGTGTTAAAACTGCTCTCGCTCATCCCGCGCGCGAACGTGGGCACGACGAAGTTCGGCGGCTCAGGCACAGCGCCCGTCAACATTGACCAGTGGACGGTTGACATCAGCCACAACTTGACGACCAACGACCGCCTGCATGGCTACTACGCCTTCCAGCGCGACCTGCGTGGCGAACCGACCTTGCAGGGCAACACGCTGCCCGGCTTCGGCGACACGCGCCAGTCGCGCCGGCAGATCTACACCCTGAACGAGACGCATACGTTCGGGCCGAACTTGGTCAACGAAGCGCGTTTCGGCTTCAACCGCATCCACATCACTTTCACGCCGAACTTGCAGGTCAACCCGGCGGACTTCGGCATCAACGACGGCGTGACCACGTCCAACGGTCTGCCGCAGCTCAACGTCACCGGCTCGCTGCTCAACTTCGGCGGCCCCTCAGGCTTTCCGCAAGGGCGCGGCGACACGACCCTCGTCTTCTCCGACACGCTCAACTATCTGCGCGGTCGGCACTCGTTCAAATTTGGCGGCGAGTTCCGTCGCTTCCTGAATAACAACTTCAACAGCGACACGGGCACGATCAACTTCGCCAGCATGACCACCTTCCTCGCGGGCACGGCGAACGCCTTCAACATCACGTTAGGCGACGTGACGAGCAGTATCAGTCAAGGCGCTTTGGGCGCGTTCGTGCAGGACAACTACAAACTGCGCCCGAACCTGACACTCGAATTGGGTTTCCGCTACGACTGGAACATGTCGCCGACCGAGCGGTTCAACCGCTTCGTCAACTTCATCCCGCAGACCGACTCGCTCGTGCAGGTCAACCACGGCACTGCGCCCATCTACGCGACCAATCGTAAGAACTTTCAGCCGCGCTTCGGCTTTGCTTGGGACCCGTTCAAGAACGGCAAGACCTCGATCCGTGGAGCCTATGCCATACTCACGGATGAGCCGATCACGAATCTCGTCACCGGCAACGCCTCGAACCCGCCGTTCGCCAATCCCATCGCCTTGCCGTCAGGCCGAACCACCACGCTGGGGACTGCGATCACAGACGCGCGCGCTGCCGCAACAGTCTCGCCGAGCGCGGTCGATCCCGGCTTTGACAACGCCTACGTTCAGTCGTGGAATTTGAACGTCCAGCGCGCCCTTACTCCGAGTTTAGGCGTGACGGTCGGTTACTTCGGCTCGAAGGGCACGCACCTGCGTCTGTCGCGCAACATCAACCAGTTGGTCAACGGCGTGCGGCCGTTCCAAGCGTTGTCATCAAGCAGCCCGATCCTGCCCGGCACGTCGCTCCTCAATATCACCGAGCGCGAGGGCACAGGCAGTTCGAGCTACAACGCACTGTGGGTGACCGCGAACAAGCGCTTGGCGCGGGGCTTGCAGTTCAATGCCTCTTACACCTTCTCGAAGTCTATTGACTACAACTCGCAAAGCTCGCAGGGTGTGACCTTGCAAGACAGCTACAACTTGCGCGGCGACCGTGGGCTATCAGACTTCGACGCGCGTCATCGCTTCGTCGTCAACGCGATCTACGATCTGCCGTTCAAGGGTCGTCGGCTGACCGAGGGTTGGCAGATTGGCTTGATCACGCAGGCGCAGAGCGGCAACCCCGTCAACATCCTTGCAGGTAACGCGGCCGCGATCACAGGCGGCGCAGGCGCAGCCAACGCCAATTCGCTGACGGGTCTCGCCACGTTGCGACCGGACGCGGGCGCGGCCATTGTGCTGCTGCGCACGCCCGAACAGTGGTTCAACGCCGCCGTGTGCGATCCCCGCCCCGGCGGTTCTTGTCCCGCGAATGCCGCCTTCATCCTGCCGATTTCTGCCGTGGGTAGCACCACTGTCTTCCACTTCGGCAGTCTGGGGCGTAACGTGATCATCGGCCCGCGCTTCAACAACACAGACTTCTCGCTCATCAAGAACACGAAGCTCACGGAGACGACGCGCGTGCAGTTCCGCGCCGAAATCTTCGACATCTTCAACCACGCGAACTTCGGCCAACCCGGCCGCACCGCGCAACCGGGCAGCACCACCTTCGGCGTGATCAGCAACACGCGCTTTGCGACCGGCGATTCCGGCTCATCGCGCCAGATTCAGTTCGCTTTGAAATTCCTCTTCTAAGCGGAAGTTCACGGCTCAACACAGAAGCGCGCTGGCCTCCGTGGAGGCCAGCGCGCTTCTGATTTTTAAGTCGTAGATTGGTCGCAGCCAAGCTTTACCAAGCGACTGCGTAGCGCCTGCGGCGCGGGTCTGAGCCGGCCGTGGCGACGCCCGTGTGCGGGTCGTAAACGATCACGGTCGGCGAAGAGAGCGTGCCCCAAGCGGTCTGGACCTTGAGCTTGTGCCCGCGCGAACCGCGCTCAAGACCGGCTTCGTTCGCATAGCATCTGCCGCCGAGCAATTTCGAGTTTTTGTGTCCTTGTGGTTGGCTCAGGTTACAACGCCGATGCGGCGCAGCAGTAAATCAAACCGGCGCGAACACGTCGCCGCGCATCCTCAACTCAGCGCCGCTTCTTGCCCTTCGTCGGTCGCTTCGCTGTTTGCCGCGGCGCTGTTTGTCTGAGCGAGTTCAATCCTTCAGTGGTTGCGGCGAAGTGTTCGCGGCAGAGTTGGGCGAAAGTTTGAGTGAGCGGTGAATGATAGCCACCGCGCAGGCGCGCCAGCCCAAGCTCAGAGTTGATCTGCGCGCCTTCGATCCACCAACGCGCGAGCCGCCCTTCTTTGATCTCTTCGACCGCAGACCGCACCGGCACGATGCCGACGCCCAAACCTGCCGCCACCATCCGCTTGATCGAAGCCACACGACTCAACTCCATGATCACCTTCGGATGCAAGCCCGCTTCGGCGAAGAACCGATCAATCAAGCGGCGCGTGTTGCCGCCGCGTTCGCCCAAGATCAAAGGCTCGCCCGCGAGCGCGAATGCGCTGATGACGCGCTGGTGCGCGTGCGGGTGCTGCGGATTGGCAATCGCGATCAACTCATCTTCAAGCAGCAACTCTGTCTGGATGCCGCGCGCTTCGACCGGCAGCGAGACGAATGCTAGATCAAGCTCGCCCGCAAGAATCTGTTTGACCAGCGCCTCACTCGTGCCCGACACGACCGTCACTTCAGCCTGTGGGTGGCGCTCGTGTAGCTCATGCAAGAGCGTCGGCAAAGGATCGCTACTGAACATGACGGACGCGCTGCCCAGACGCATGCGCCCGCGCGTCGCGCCCGACAGCTCGGCCAACTCTTCGAGCGCCGCATCATGCTCGCGCAGGATGCGCTGCGCACGTTCGAGCAACAACTCGCCCGCGTGCGTCAGCACACAACGGCGCGGCGTGCGGACGAACACGGGCACGCCGACTTCTAGTTCGAGTTGGCGAATCTGCATGCTGATCGCGGCCTGCGTCACGTGGACGCGCTCGGCGGCGGCCGTGAAGGTGTGCGTCTCGGCAATCGCCTGTAGCGCGCGCAACTGGCGTATTTCCATCCTTGACTCCGGTATCAGTTGTGGTTATCGAACGGATAAAATCTTTTAGTTTCAATTATACGTCAAACCGCGCTTAAAATTGCAACGTTAAGCGAGATGCACAACGAGGCAACCATAAAAGGTAAGCCGCGCCTGATGACTGCGGACAGTTGATGAAAGCCAAAAGCGCAACCGTGAAACTATCGCCGCGCACACACGCGCCCGAATATGTGCTGGGCGTGGACGGCGGCGGCACGAAGACGCACGCCGTCATTGCAGACGAACACGGGCGCGTCCTTGGCGAAGGCTTCGCGGGGCCGTCAAACCCTCTGCGCGTGGGCGTCAACACGGCGGCAGCGGCCGTGCGCGAGGCGGTGGATCAGGCGTGCGATGCGGCGGGCGTGCAGCGCGCAGACATCGTCGCGGCCGAAGTCGGTCTTGCAGGCGTGCGCCGCGCGGACTTGCGCGAGCGCATGCGCGAGAGTCTGATGGGACTGGGCATCAACTCGGTCGAGGTCGTCACAGACGCGGAGATCGCTCTGTACGGCGCGACCGGCGGTGCGCCCGGTCTCGTCTTGATCGCAGGCACGGGTTCGATCTGTTGCGGGCGCAACGCGCGCGGCAAGCGCGTGTGCGCGGGCGGTTGGGGGCCGCTCGCGGGCGACGAGGGCGGCGGCGCTTGGCTGGCGCGGCGTGCTTTGCAAGCGGTGGCGCATGCGTCGGATGGGCGCGGCCCTGCGACGACATTAAGTCAAGCAGCCTGCGCCTACTTCAACGTTACCGTGCCGGATGACCTCTCAATGGCCATCTACGCGCCGAGCATGACGAACGAACGCATCGCAGGCTTTGGTCGTTGCGTCGTCGAAGCGGCACAGAAGAAGGATGCGATAGCGCGCGAGATCATCACGGAAGCGGGGCGCGAACTTGGCAAAGCGGCTGTGGCCGTCATACGCAAATTGCAGATGGAGCAGGAACGCTTTCAGGTCGCGTACGTCGGCGGCGTCTTCCGCGCGGGCGAATTGATCCTCAACCCTTTGCGCGAAGTCGTCACGCGCGTCGCCGCGCAAGCCTACTTCGCGCCACCACAACTCGCGCCCGCTATTGCCGCCACCCGCATGGCGCACGCGCAACTGCAACGGCTCGCGCTGGCGGGATAAATTCAATGTTCAAAGTTTAAGGTTCAAGGCTCAAAGTTAATAATGATGGTGTTTCAACTTTGAACCTTGAACCTTAAACTTTGAACTCGAAACGCAGATGGCTGAACAACTACCGATCACTGAACAGGAGAACCCACGCACGTCGGAGATCGCGCGGCTGCCGGTCGCAGAGATAGTGCGGCTGATGAATGAAGAGGACGCGCGCGTGGCCGAGGCTGTGCGTGTGGTGTTGCCGGCTGTCGCGCGCGCGGTTGAAGGGATCGTTGCGCGTCTGCGCGGCGGCGGTCGTTTGTTCTACGCGGGCACGGGCACGTCTGGGCGGCTCGGCGTGTTGGATGCGGCGGAGTGTCCGCCGACGTTTGGTGTCGCGCCGGAGTTGGTGCAGGGGATTATCGCGGGCGGATACGAGGCGCTGTATCGCGCGACCGAAGCATCGGAGGACGACGCTGATGCAGGCGCGCGTGATCTGAACGCGCGGGGCGCGACAGCACAAGACGCAGTCGTCGGCATCGCAGCTTCGGGGCGCACGCCTTATACAATCGGTGCGGTCGCGCATGCCCGCGCGCTTGGCGCGTTCACAGCTTGCGTGACCTGCGCGCCTGCATCACCGATCACAAGCGCAGTTGATGTCTCAATCGCGCCGGTCGTCGGCCCCGAAGTCATCGCCGGCTCGACACGGCTGAAGGCCGGCACGGCGCAGAAGTTGGTGCTCAACATGCTCTCGACCGCGACGATGATCCGGCTCGGCTACGTCACCGGCAATCGCATGACTAATCTGCTGCCGCGCAACGAAAAACTGCGCGCACGCAGCTTGCGCATCCTGCAAGCGGAGACCGGATTGAGCGAGCCGGACGCGCGCGCAGCACTCGAAGCGGCCGGCGGCGACTTGCGCGTCGCGCTCGTCATGCGCAAGACGAATTGCTCGCGCGCAGAGGCAGAACAAGCCTTGCAGACGGCGGGCGGCGTCGTGCAAAGGGCCGTTGCCGCGCTCGGCGCGCGGTGATATTGTTAGCGCTCCCCGTTCTACCGCAGTCAATTGATTTTCCGATAAAGACGCATGGGCTTCTCCGCCATAGATTATCTCGTGCTGCTGCTCTATCTCGTCGGCATCACGATCTTCGGCACGCGCTTCCGCAGTTCACAACGCACCGTCCGCGATTATTTCGTCGGCGCGAAGAACACGCACTGGCTCGTCATCAGTCTCTCAATCGTTGCGACTGAAACAAGCACGCTGACCTTGATCGGCGTGCCCGCCATCGCCTACGCCAACTACGCGCGCCCCGAACAGGGCGGCAACTTCACTTATCTGCAAGTCGTCTTCGGCTACATCGTCGCGCGCTTCATCATCAGTTTGCTGTTCATTCCCGCGTACTTCAAAGGCGACTTGCTCACAGCTTATGAGCTACTCAAGATGCGCTTCGGCGTGAAGACGAAAAACTTTGCCGCCTCGCTCTTTCTCATCATGCGCGCGCTCGCAGAAGGCGTGCGCGTCTTTGCCGCGTCGCTCGTCTTGAGCGCGGTCTTGAGCGCGAGCCTACCGAGCTTTCCAAGCCTGTGGCTCTGGTCAATCATCATCGTCGGCCTGCTCACGCTCATCTACACTTTCGAGGGCGGCATCGCCGCAGTCATCTGGACAGACCTGATCCAACTCGTCATCTACATCTGCGGCTCACTGCTCGCCGCTTACGAACTGCTGCACCTCATCCCCGGCGGCTGGGCGCAAGTCGTCGCGCAGGCTGCGCCCAACAACAAATTTCAGATGTTCTCGTTCGCTTGGGACTTGCACGTGCCGTTCACATTTTGGGCGGGCCTGCTCGGCGGCACGTTTCTGACGATGGCTTCGCACGGCACGGATCAACTGCTCGTGCAGCGTCTGTTGACTTGTCGCAACCAACGCGATAGTCAGAAGGCGCTCATCACGAGCGGCTTCGTCGTGCTCTTTCAATTCGCACTCTTTCTCTTGATCGGCGTGCTGCTCTTTGCTTACTACAAATTCTTCCCGTTCATCACGCCGCTCGCCAGTAACGATCAAGTCTTCCTGACCTTCATCGTCCAACGTCTGCCGCACGGCATCTCGGGACTTGTGATCGCCGCCATCTTCGCCGCCGCGATGTCGAATCTGTCCGGCTCACTCAACTCGCTCGCGTCTTCGACCACGATTGATTTCTATCGTCCACTTATCAACCCGCGCGAATCGGACGAGCATTACTTGAAAATTTCGCGTTGGTTCACCGCGAGTTGGGGCATTGTGCTGATCTGCATCGCTATCGCCGCGCGGCGCGTGGATTCTGTCTTCACGGCCGGTTTGACCATCGCCTCGCTCGTCTATGGCCCGATGCTCGGCGCGTTCCTGCTCGGCGTGTTGACCCGCCGCGCAACACAAGCGGGCGTAATGACCGGCATGGCCGTGTCACTCGTGTTCATGTTGCTGATTAAATTTATGACCGCCATCGCTTGGACTTGGTACGTGCTGATGGGCACAATCGTCTGCTTCGCGGTTGGCTATACGGTGAGCATGCTGACCAAGCAAGCAGCAGCGCCCGCGCTCGCCGCCGATGTCGAGCGTTGAGCGCATTGGCTGAAAAAGTTTTAGTAAACAATGAGAACGACAAACTCGCAACGCCAACTTCCCGTCATCCTCGCATGGTTTGTGCTATGCGCCGTAATGCTCGCGCCGTTCGGCGGATTGCATGCGCAGCAAGCTAAACGAAAAACGGAGACGAAGAACGGCGCGCAGCCAGCCGTCTCCTTCGCGCCTTATCATCGGCAGCCGTCGAAGAAAGCTTTGGCTTGGGCGAATGCGAAGTTGCGGCGCATGCCGCTCGACGAGAAGATCGGGCAGATGATCGCGGTCGGCATCAACGCGACATTCTTGAATCAAGAGAGCGCGGAATTCAAAGAGCTACGCCGACAGGTTGAACAGAATCACATCGGGGGCCTCATCCTCTTTCGCGGCCCCGTCTATGAGTCTGTCCATCTCGTCAACCGCATGCAGCAGTTCGCGCGCGAGCCGCTCCTCGTCTCCGCCGACCTCGAAGCTGGCTCAGGCATGCGCTTCGACGATACGATCAATTTCCCTTGGAACATGGCCGTCGGCGCGACCGGCAACACGGTGTACGCGCGCAGGCAAGGCGCATTGACGGCGCGCGAGGCGCGTGCGCTCGGCGTCGCGCAAATCTTCGCGCCTGTGGTTGATGTCAACAACAACGCCGCGAACCCGGTCATCAACGTGCGCTCTTACGGCGAAGACCTGCAGGCTGTCGCCGCGATGGGCGCAGCTTTCATCGAAGGCGCGCAAAGCGCGGGCGTCATCGCCACTGCCAAACATTTTCCCGGTCATGGCGACACGGCCGTTGACTCGCATCGCGGCTTGCCCGTCATCAATGTGTCGCGCGCACGACTCGACGCAGTTGAACTCGTACCATTCCGCGCGGCGATTACCGCAGGCGTCGGCGCGGTCATGCCGGGCCACATCGGTCTGCCGCAGATCGAGCCGACCACGATCACGCCACGCGAGAACCGGCAGGCTGGTACTTACGCTGACAAAGAGATCATCGTCGAAAACGCGACGCTGCCCGGCTCGCTCTCGCCGAAGGTAATTGATGAATTGCTGCGTCACGATCTCGGCTTCGATGGCATCGTCGTTACAGACGCGCTCGACATGAGCGGGCTGACGATCTATTTCACGCAGGGCGAAGAGGGCGTGCGCGCCGTGGAAGCGGGCGCTGACATGTTGTTGAAGCCGTCCGATCCAGACGCGGTGTTGAAAGGCGTGCGCGAGGCTGTGCAGTCGGGGCGTCTGACCGAGCGGCGCATCGAAGAGTCCGCGCGTCGCATCCTCGCGGCGAAATACGATCTCGGTTTGGTCAAACAACGCATCACGCCGCTTGAGCAGATCGACAGGATCGTCTCAAGCAACGAAGCGGTGCAACTCGCGCAGGAGATCGCGGAGCACGCCGTCACGCTCGTCCGCGACGATGCACATCTGCTGCCCATCGCTGCGCTCAAACCTGATGCGCGCATCTTCAATCTCGCGATCACGAACGGCGAAGACCGGCTCTTCATCGCACAGCCGTTCATCGCCGCGTTGGCGCACGATGGTCGTAAAGTCGAAACCGTTGTACTCGACGAGCGTTCGTCTGAGGATGAAGTGAAGAAGGCGGTGGAACGCGCGAAAAGGGCTGACCTTGTCATCGTCTCGATGTACGGGCGCGTCCGCACGGGCCAATCAAATAGCGGCGCGCTGCCCGAACCCGGCGCACGCGCGCTCGCCAAACTGATCGAGCACAAAGCGCCGCTCGTCGGCATCAGCTTCGGCAATCCGTACCTGTTGATGAATTTTCCCGAACTGAAAACTTACCTCGTCGCCTACGGCGACATGCCCAGCCTGCAACGCGCCGCCGCCCGCGCCCTGCTCGGCGAGATTGACGTCGTGGGCCGACTGCCCATCTCGCTCCCGCAACTCTACGCGCGCGGCACAGGCATTCAACTGAAGGCGCAGACGCGCGCACAAGTTGAAACGAAAAGCAGCGCAACCGCAAACAAGTAATCGTTAGCCACTATGTCTATCTTTTCTCTCGTCAACAATTCTGCTCGCGCTAAACAACGGTCGCACAAGATCGCCACTTCGCTCTTACTGCTGACAATCGTCACGCCAACTTTGGCCGCAACTCTGCCCACCGCACAGCCTGCGACGGTCGGCATGTCGGCTGAACGACTAGCGCAGATCGATCAAGTTGTGCAGCAGGCAATCGAGCGCAAGGAGACGCCGGGCGCGGTGGTGTTGGTGGGGCGGCGTGGGCGTGTGGTGTGGCGCAGGGCTTACGGGGCGCGTGCAGTTGAACCGGCGCGCGAAGGGATGACGACGGATACGATCTTCGATCTGGCGAGTCTGACGAAGATCGTGGCGACGGCGACGAGCATCATGATCTTAGTCGAGCGCGGGCAGGTGCGCTTGAATGATCCGCTCGTGCGCTACTTGCCGGAAATGAAAGGCGCGGGCGGCGAGCAGGTGACCATCGAGCAGTTGTTGACGCATCGTTCGGGCTTCGCGCCGGATTTTGATCTGAGCGAGCAATGGACAGGCTATACGGAAGCAATCAAGCATCTGGCGACCGAGCGTTTGCGCACGCCGCCGGGCGCGCGTTTCGTCTATAGCGACATCAACTACATCGCGCTCGGCGAAGTCGTGCATCGCGCGAGCGGCATGATGCTCGACGAGTTTGCGCGTCGAAACATCTACGAGCCGCTCGGCATGCGCGAGACGGGCTTTCATCCGCCCGCCGCCTTGCGCCCGCGCATCGCGCCGACCGAGAAGCGCCGCGCGCAGGCTGCGTATCTCGGCGGCCGTGCGGAGAGCGTCACGGCGAATGAGGGCGAGCAATGGCTGCGCGGCGAGGTGCACGACCCGACGGCGTTTCGCATGGGCGGTGTCGCGGGGCACGCGGGCGTGTTCTCGACCGCAGATGATCTCGCCATCTTCTGTCAGATGATCTTGAACGGCGGTTCGTACAATGGTGTGCGCATCTTGAGTCCGTTGGGTGTGGCAGCGATGACGCGCCCGCGCGCGGTCGAAGCAGACGGCACGGCGCGCGGTCTCGGTTGGGACATTGCGAGCGGCTACTCCTCGAATCGCGGCGACATCTTCCCGCTCGGCTCGTTCGGGCACACGGGTTTTACCGGCACATCAATTTGGATCGATCCAGCGAGCGAGACGTTCGTGGTCTTCTTGAGCAACCGCGTACACCCAGACGGCAAAGGCGACGTGACGCCTTTGCGCGCGCGCATCGCTTCAATCGTTGCCTCTGCGATCACGGACACGAGCGTCGAGCAGGCGCGCGCTGAGTCGGCGCGTTTCTCTGCGGAGTTGATGGCGAGCTTGGCAAAGTTCGCGGGCGCGAACGCGACAACGGCCGGCGCAGCGA
The DNA here is from genome assembly GCA_003223935.1 of Acidobacteriota bacterium. Classification (GTDB taxonomy): domain Bacteria; phylum Acidobacteriota; class Blastocatellia; order Pyrinomonadales; family Pyrinomonadaceae; genus QHXQ01. The sequence goes on from QHXQ01000082.1 coordinate 22,380, forward strand.
GCAGCGCAAGCACAGCGACGACGGATACAGAGGTGTTGACCGGCATTGACGTGCTTGAACGCGACGGTTTCAAACAACTCGCAGGGATGCGCGTCGGCCTCGTGACGAATCATACGGGGCGCGACCGTCGTGGACGACAGACGATTGACGTGCTGCGCGCAGCGCCGAACGTGAAGCTGATCGCGCTCTTTTCGCCGGAGCATGGCATACGCGGTATCGCTGATGAGAAAGTATCCGACACGAAAGATGAACAGACGGGCCTGCCCATCTATTCGCTTTATGGCGAGACGCGGCGACCGAAGCCTGAACAGTTGAAAGACCTCGATGCGCTCGTCTATGACATACAAGATGTCGGCGCGCGTTTCTACACGTACATCTCGACGCTCGGTTATGTGTTGGAGTCGGCGGCGCAAGCGCATCTGCCGGTCTTCGTGCTTGATCGCCCGAATCCCATTGGCGGCATGGAGACGGAAGGCCCCATCGCGGATCAAGACAAGCTCTCGTTCACCGCCTATCACACGATCCCCGTGCGACACGGACTGACTATCGGCGAGTTGGCGCGACTCTACAACGAGCAGCGCAAGACGGGTTGCGACCTGCACGTGATTCAAATGGAAGGCTGGCGGCGGGCACAGTGGTTCGATGCGACAAATCTCGTCTGGGTCAATCCTTCACCGAACATGCGCAGCCTCACAGAGGCGACGCTCTATCCCGGCATCGGCCTACTTGAGACGACGAACCTCTCGGTCGGACGCGGCACGGACACGCCGTTTGAACTCGTCGGTGCGCCGTGGCTCGACGGGCAGAAGTTGGCCGCGTATCTGAACGAGCGCCACATCGCGGGCGTGCGCTTCGTGCCCGTGCGCTTCACGCCAAGCGCTTCCGTGTTCAAAGGCGAAGAGTGTGGCGGCATCAACCTGATCGTCATAGACCGCGCGCAGTTTCAACCTGTCCGTGTCGGCATTGAGATCGCCGTCGCGCTCAGACGGCTCTATCCGAACGATTGGCAGGTGGACAAATACGGGCATCTGCTCGCGAACGCCGATGCGCTTGAACGTGTGAAGCGCGGCGATACGCCCGAAGAGATCGTGCGTGCGTGGCAACCCGCGCTTGAAGAGTGGCGGCGCACGCGGGCGCGTGTGTTGTTGTATCGTTGAGCTACGACCGAAGCGGACGGCGGAAGGTGGCGCATGTTTAAGATCGAACTTGATCCGGCGCGATATGATACGGACAAGCTGGCGCACGCGCATTACCTACGGAATTATGAGGCGCAGTTCAAGGATTTGATTGATCGCGAAGTGCGTCTGCTTGAGTTGGGCATTAAGAGTGGCGGGTCGTTGCTGTTGTGGCGCGATTATTTTCCGCACGGGCGGATCGTCGGACTGGACATTGAGCCAGTCCAACTTGACGATCCGACGGGCCGCATACACACCTATCAAGGCGCGCAGCAGGACACAGAACTGCTCGACCGGATCGCGCGCGAGACAGCGCCCGATGGCTTCGACGTGATCATAGACGACTGTTCGCACATCGGCGTGCTCACGCGCGTCAGCTTCTGGCATCTGTTTGAGCGCCACTTAAAGCCCGGCGGCTTTTACGTGATCGAAGATTGGGGCACAGGCTACTGGGATGATTGGGTTGACGGCGCGCGCTATCAGCCGCATCCGCCGGCCGCGTACAATCACGCTCTCTATCGTCTAATTCGCGCATGCGCGCGATTGCAAACGCACAATGT
>QHXQ01000016.1:0-2306 GCA_003223935.1 Acidobacteriota bacterium
AAGCTCTGTCCCTGTCACTCCGGGCAATTCGTTATCAACAATCAGCAGGTCATAATGGGTGGCGCTCTCAAGCTGCTTTAGTCCGGCTGTCCCGCTCGTAGAAATCTCAACGCGCCATCCTTCTAGTTCCAGCATGTCTTTCACCACATCGGCCACTAGGTTATTGTCTTCGACGTACAAGACCGCAGCAGGTCGTACTGCTTTACCTATCCTGCACTGGCCAATCTTGCGCGAGGCGCGGATGCGGAGAATGCTCCGGTGTCTCTTTTCGGGCGGTGTCCGTAGATGTGCCAAGTCCCGATGCCTTCTGGCCAGCATAGAAGTGAGTGTGGCGTGATGAGCGAGACCCAACAAGCGGGCGGCGCGCGTTACGCTGCCTTCCGCCTCAATCAAGGCGCGCTTAATGTAGCGCGCCTCGTATGCGCGTGCTCGTTCAAGCAGGTTGAAGTTGGCCCAGAAATCAACGAGGCTGCGAGTTCGTCGCGGTTGGACGGTAGCAAGTCGAGCAGACATGATGCGATTCGCACAGGCGCGCAGCCGCGCAATCGTCTCGGCGTCCTGCGTTTCTCTCAGTAAGCTATCTGCTCGTTGATAGGTCTCCAGCAGTTCGTACTCGGTAATGCGGTCGCCATGCTCCTCAAGCAACGTCAACAGAGCGAGTCCGGCATCTTCGACCGTGCCAGCTATTTCGGCGAGGTTAGCGGCACGCTTCAAAGCGTTTCGTGATTCATGGAACTGACCTAGCTTCGCTAGGATGAGTCCCTGCGTCGTGAGTGCGCCTGCGAGTATTGCTTGCTCATCTCCTTTTTCCAATGTCCGCACGGCTTCACGGATCGTGCGCTCGGCTTTGCGAATCATTCCTTGTGCTAAAAGCACGCGAGCGCGTGTCTCATCAACCTGTGCCACTCCGCCCTGATCTCGCAGACTGACAAATAAGCGGCGTGCATGGTCTAGGTGTTTGTGCGCTTCTTGATATTGCCCGATGGTGCAGCGCAGGAAGCCGATATTGTTTTCGGCGCGTGCTCGATAGCTGGTATGTCCTGCCTGCTCGAAGTGATATGCTGCGGCGGTATATTCGATAATAGCGCGGTCGGTGTAATCCTGCCGGCGCTCCGCTCTGCTTAAATGCACGAACACACAGGCAAGATCATTATGGAATTTCCCTCTCAAAGCATCGTCGCTGATCTCATCGAATAACTTGGCTGCGTCTGTTAGGATGCGTAGCGCCTCGTTATAGCGACCACTAGCAGACTCGACTACTGCCAGCCGCTTGAGTATCTCAGCCCGTAGTTCCTTATCGCCGTTATGGCTTAGTTCATTCAGGGCCTCGTGATACATCACTCGCGCCTCGTCATAAGACCCGGCGCGGCGGTAGCAGAGTCCGAGTTCGCTCCGTGCGGCAGCAACCCTCGTTGTCTCTCCTAGTGCTTGAAAACGCGCTATACTTTCGTTGATTAAGTCTTTGGCGGCTTCCTGCACGTGCTTAAGCTGTTGGACGCTGCCAAACCAGCCGGAGAGCGCACCGACGCGCAAGAGCACTGCTGCGGCTGTCCACTCGCTCAGTCCTTCGAGCGGTGGGCGTTGACCTGTGCCCTGCCACAGTTCGCCAAGCGCGTCACGCGCAGCCTCGTATTGGCCTCTACGCTCGAAGGCTTCAGCCGCTTGGCAGCGCAGTTGCGCCCGCTTGTCGGGACTCAGAGCAGGGTCGTCTAATTGCCTCAGTAATGTTTCAGCTAATGTCATCTGAGGATCACCTTTCTCGTGCTTGCTGCATTTTTATCAAGCACGGCGAAGCCGCGCCTTATCAACCAGATAAGGCGCTTTCTAAAACTCGGGTGAGCTAGACTCACCTAAACCTCAAAGGAAGGAAATCGAGATGAGAAACTACAGAAAAGTTGTCGCCGCCCTCGTGCTGGCGCTTGCCTTTGCCGCGCCCGCTTTCGCCGACGACGGCATAATGTACACGGACAAGACTCAGCCACCACCGCCGACAACTAGCCAAACGGTGGCTACGGACGGGATTATTTATACTGACAAAACTCAATCAGCATCTGGAGCGACTGTCGCAGCGACGCAGATCGCGTCGAGCCTGTTGCAAAGCGTGCTGACGCTGCTCTAGTCAACGCGCTCCAGTTTTAGTTTTCAATGCTGTCGCAAAGTCGAACTTACCGGCGGCCTACTATTTGTGTGCTTACGTGAGAATGTCTGAAGCCGAAATGTCCGGCGAGGCGACACTCACAGCGCGAGAGATTAACGCCTTGCAAGGTTTTTTGCAATTAAAATTTTGGGTTGCTGGCTCGACTTAC
>QHXQ01000016.1:2348-9617 GCA_003223935.1 Acidobacteriota bacterium
CTTGCTGAATTTGAGCAAGCCTTAAATTGTAGTTAGTTCTTCAAACCTCTCTTTAGCTTCTTGCCACTTAGCCCTAACCAAACTCTCTAACTCACGCGCTCTTTCTAACTGTTCAGCAACACGCTCAGCAATGCGATTCTGTTCTTCAATGGAGACGTATCCATTACCTGTACCGCAGGCTGGAACAATGAACTTCGCTAAATCGGGTGGTTGGAGTTCAATCTGCCCTGAGGAACCAGTAAACCATTTTTCAAACTGTAACTGCCCTAAATGAGAGCGTAAGAAATATGCCAAAAAATACGGGTTATAGTTTTCATTTACACGCACAATTGAGATATGTCCATCCACAATCGCTGGCTCGTCGCGGTCATATACATCTACCTTGCCTAATGATACATAGCCCGTAGAAGCAACTAAAATATCGCCCCTTTGGACTTGAGCATTTGGGTGTGCCTCAAAGAAATCTGCCGAGACTCTGAGGGCGCTTTCATAGTCAATGTATCCGTTCTTGAGGTCAATAGTCTTTAGAACTGTTACATCACCTTCCTCATCATAGGAAGGCTGCTCGCCACGTATTATGGGAGTTGTGCAAATGCTAATTAAGGATGCGGTTCGGTAGTTGTGAGTAAATCTATCCAAAGCCTCAAACCGAGGATGATAAAATAAATACTGCATCCGGTCTGCTATCTCATCTGGAAATACATTAAACCAAATTGTTTGCTTCTCTGCTCCTGACTTGAAGAAATAAGTAACGTTGTCATTGTGGGCGAACGGTATATTTAATTCCTGAAGCAGAACATCTTGAGTGGCTGAGCGATGCCCTTCTGCTTGTCGCCTCAGCGTTACTGCCGTTGCTTCGATTTCTTTAACAGTAGCAATTATTTCGTTTTGCCGGTCAATATCATAATTAGGGATTCGTATGTCAAGGATTTGCTCGGCGTTTATGTTGTACTTTCCTGAGCCGCTTTTGAGCATAAGAATTTGCAACTGACCCATTCGTGAGTTAAGGAATCGGGTCACAAATTCATTACTGAAATTAGCATTGGGCAGTATAGAAAATCGTAAGCAGAATGAGCCAAACGTAAAGCCGTCATATCTTGCTGTTATCAGGGCAGCTTTCCCCAATGTATGTCCTGTTCGTGCAATCAAAATATCGCCTTCACGTAGAAGACTCTCTTCGTCACACGAAGCAAGGTAGGTAGGCGGCTCAAAGAATATCTCTCCGTTGAAAGTTAAGTGTTGGACATTAAGAAAACCAACGCTGCCTTCGGGTAAACCGCTCTTGCTCAAACCATACTCTGGTCTGGTGACAACTGAAATGAGGGGTACGACGGCATCGGATTGTCGAAAGCGACGTACTGGCTCAAGCTCTGGGTGGTGGAAAACAAAGTCTAGCCTGTTACCTTCCATCCAAGAAGGTGTGCTGTAGTAATAATTTGACGTTTCCGCAATCATAAATTGTCGCTAGTGAATCCTTCCTCGATAAATCTATCTCTACGAAACTCCATGCCAACATAAGAGTTTAATACCTTACGTTTAAATTCAAAATACTTCTCAAGCATTGGCTCAAGGTCATTAGGGGAGATGTTTCCTTTTGTGTCTAATCCTACCCGCTCAACGTGACCATAAAAAATGGGTTCTCTTTGTATGGCACTGAAATCAGTCTTCTTCACCGCATAAACGATTGATGTTTTGGTCGAAGTCTTTGAGACGGGAACAAATGTGTCACGGGTGAGAGATATGACAGCCTTTATGTAGAAGTGAGAGCGTAGAAACTCTCGAACGTCTTTATAATCATCAGTGTTAAGAATGCCCTCATCAAGAATAATAAGCATCTTACCGCCGCGCCATTCTGGTGGATTATCTGGATAGGTAATGCTCTTTAAGTAGTGCCAAATCGCCGCTATAAACATCGCGCCACCCTTCATTGTGTTCCCTGTAATCTCCCACTGTACTTGCCCCGTCCGTAACTTAGCATCTAGGTCAGCTTCTTGTGCTTCATTTTGTTCAATCGTTCTGCGTTTGTTTGCTATTGAAGAAGAAATCTTTTTGTATAATTTTACCGCTTCGGTTTGCTCCAACTCACGCTTGAGTGCCCGCTCGTCTTTGGTACGTGCTCCTTCAGCAAAGGGAAGCCATTCAACTACGAGAATGTCATTTCTCAGAACCTCTAGCTCACCTTCTAACGCTGTTAGTTCATTTCTGTAATTCTCAAGACGCTCCCGCACAGCCTTTAAACGCTCTTCTGTGAGATTCCTACGCGGAAAGAAGGGCATACGATTGAATTTTTTGAGTAGTGTGCGTAGTTCTGCTTCCGGTGAATCTTCATCTTCAGGGTCAACGAAAGGAATAACTTGATAATTCAGTTCGCCTAGTGGTGGATTTGTAAGTATGACATCAAATGCACTGTCGAACGTCTCGTGTCCGTTGAATCTGCGCTTATGCAATATAAGACCGTTATACTCGTTACCCCCGAAGATATTAGATTTCCCATCGCCATGTATCCACATATTCATCTTGGCGATTTTCGCAATCCGATGGTCAATGTCCGCACCAAATAAGCTATGAAGCCGCACCTTATCTCGCTCCTGCGCCTTGTTTCTTGCACTTGATCTATCAACCTTCTGCAACATGTCATTCATGGCATAAATAAGAAACCGTCCTGTACCACATGCAGGGTCAAGAACTAATTCCTGGTAATCTAGTTCGGCAAGTTTCACCATGAATTGCACGACATTTTCAGGAGTAAAAAACTGTCCGACCTTAACATCTTTCTCAGCGCGTAAGGCGAGCACTTCATAGACCGCGCCAAGGGCATCTATTCTAGTGCCGAGAAAAGTGTATTTGCTAAAGATAGGAATTGCGTAGTCTTTTATGAAATCATCGTTGACCGAATCAACTAGATTATCCCCCGGAGTAAACATCCTTGAGGTTACAAACTCGCCTTCTTGCTTGATGTCAGTGAAGAGTCTATGAATGGCACGTTTAGCTGCGCGTGTTGGAGCATCAACGCTATCCTGTTGATAGGTTTCAAATGCTTCAGGAGAACGCAGGCGATTTGTGCCGCCTGCGCGTTCGCGCTTCTCTTCATAGAGTTTCAGGAACACCAAATAAATGAGAGTATCAATTGCCGCGTGACCTACGGCTATGCCGTTTTCACGCATGTAATTTTCCATTCGAGCTAAGTCCTTAATGAGGGCTTCCAAAGTACGCTGGTCTCGTTCTGTTTCTTCCCTTTCTATAGCATCAGCCAGTGCCAAATCATTTGGAAAAACATTTTGATAGAGCAGTTTGCGGATTCTGAGGTCATCAATGAACTCTGTATGATGGTCAAATAATCTTAGGAAGGAATTAACAGGATATAAGTCCGCTTCACTTTCGCGCAGGCGGGTTGTCCATAATTCCAAAGAATCAAAGTTGAGAGGAAGTATCTTTAAGTCTGCAACCCCCTCACTGGCTCGTTGATGATTGTGGTCACGTATGCCATCAAGCATACGTGATGAAGTATCTGGCGCAACAAAAACACAGAAACATCTCTTATTACTGTTATTCGTTTTGACGTTGTAAAGGTGGTCGCGGATAGAGTTCAGTTCTCTATCTTGGGCTGCGCCTCTGCTCTTTGTGGTTTCAATCGTCAGCACATACTGTCTGTTAGTAGCAACAACATCTGGCAGTCCAGCAGGCGCATGTCCTGTCGGTGAGCCATTATGAATTACTCTCCAACCGCGCTTTTCCAAAGCAGCCTTCAAATCCTCAAAAGTAGCCTGCTCCAATTGAGTAGATGCATCTAGCCCATCGTATTTTGACATTAAGCTTTTCACTCCTACCTACACGTTGACAAAGTGCTATTCACAAATCTGCAAACAAATACATCAAATTGCTTTGAGAGAAAACCTAAGGCGAAAATGTAGAGCATGAGTATCGCCTTATGGACGCACGTTAACATAGCCAGTATTAAGGCGCAAAATTTAGAGGTTAATCATCAGCATTCACTCGGCAGCAGAATCGTGGTGGCACTCCTGCCCGCCTCAGTGATGATACAAAGCTTTACGCCTTGAGTAATCTTGTACATGCTGAATATCCATAAAAGCTTATCCACGCTGAACGGGTTTTCGCAGTAGTTGGCGTTCGGTGCGGTGTGGGTCAAAGGCGCGGCGACGTGGTAAGCGTAGCCGCGCCCTTGCTGTTGGCGGTTAAAAGACGGCGGCGCATTCCAGGGCTTCGACCGTCTCGCCAAGCTCGGTCAACGTCTGCTGTACCGTGTAGAGCGTGCGCCCGATCTGTTCGCCCGTCTCGGCGTCAAGGTGGGCCGCGTCGAGGTCGCGGCCCAGCGTGGTTAGTAGCTGGCGCAAGCGTGTGATCTGCGCCGTGGGCTGATTGGTCGCAAGCTCAAGCATTCGCTTCGCTAGACTCATGCCAGCCTCGCTTTCTGCGCCGCTCGGCGCTACCTGAAATACTCCATGACGTTGTAGAAAGTGGCTAGTGGGTTGCGCTCAGCAATGGCCGCGAGTGCCGCGTAGAAACCCTCGCGGCACTCTTCCGGCGTGAACTTGTGGCGACGTGGATCATAGCCTTTCACGAAGGGCCGCCCGCGTTGCTTGGCACTCTTAGGCATGGGCGGGCGTTCCTTCCTGCGGCTGCCCCGCTTTAATGATCTGGTCTGCGGCGTGGAAAATCTTCTGCGCTGACCGTTCGGGGATGGGTGCGCCTTTGAGCCAGTTCTGAATGTAGCCTCTGCAATACTCCGCACCCGCAAGCTGCAACGCCTCACAGCAAATCAACGCGACGCTCTCGGCTTCTGCCTCTTGCAAGCTACGGGGCAAACTCTCGCCGTCGTGCGTCTGCCCTGCTGCGGTATGGCCTAACAGGACGTGCGCGAGTTCGTGGAACAAGGTCTTGTGCAGCAGTTGGGCGAGCGGGTTGATCGCAACGCTTCGACCTGCGGCATAACCTTGCGTGTTGCCTGATGTGTCGGTGAATGGCGTCTCTGTGACGTTGAGACTTGCTAGAGCGCGCTCCCTCGACCAGTCGGGCGGCAAGGTCGGTTCTACGGGTTGACCATTAGTCTGTGACAGGACAAACCAGCGCGGCTTATAGACGAAGCGTGTATAACGTGCGTCTGGGTATTCGTCATCCTTGCCCTTAACAGTGATCGGCATGCACAGGGTTAAAGCCTTCTCGCCCTTGCGCACCTGTCGGCCCTTCGCTTGCCATGCCGGATAAGTGGCAATCGGGCCGGGCTGAATCCTGCGGCCCTTGCATTGAATCAACGCGAGAAGCTGATTGCCTATGCTGTAGTCGTGAAATGCGCTATAAGCCTCTAGCAGTAGTCCGGGCGTCGTCACGGCGGCGGTGAGCAAGTTCGTCCAGTTCTCGGTGTTCATAGCGTCTCCTTCATCGTCTCCGCGACGTGTAAGCGAAACTCACGGCGATAACGTGCGGTGCGCTCTAACAGTTGGAAGTGGATGCGCTCTTGCGTTGCGATCTGCTGCTTGGTCTCTTGGTAGTAGCCATTAGCACGGAGCAGTTCACATTTCCGTGCTTTGCGCTTGGTCTCATTACTCTCGCTCGCGGCTTCCGTTGCTGCTTCTTCTTCCTGTCTAGCTGCATCGTCCTTGAGTTGGGTTACTTCCGCACACAAGTCAAAGGCGCAGACTTGCAAGGCTTCGATCCGTGCTGGTAATTGGTCGGCGGTCGGCGTCGCTAGGCTTAACAGTTCTCTTGCAGTCATGATGTCTTGGTCTCCTTTCGTTGGTGGGGCGCGGCGAGGGGCGCGCCCCTTGTCTTGGTCTTAGGCTGCCAGTGGCAACGGTTCGGCTTTGGATTCTGTGCATGCGTGGCCGTCCTCATCACAAAGCGGACACAAGACAGAGCCGCACCGGCTGCAATGTTCGGCAAATTCTTCGGGAAAGCTGATCGTGCAGTTGTCGCAACGCTCACGCATGGCAAGCTCCTTTCTCAGCGGCGCGCTTGGCTTGGAAGTAATCCATGATGTTGTAGAAGGTGGCGTTTGGGTTGCGGGTGGCAATGGCCGCGCAGGCGGCATAGAAACCTTCGCGGCATTCTTCCGGCGTGAATTGGTGACGGCGCGGGTCGTAGCCTTTGACAAAAGGACGCCCACGCACGGGGCGAGTTGTGGTATGCTGCGGCATAAAAGTCGGTCTCCTTTTTTGAAACGGGAAGGGGCTTGATTTTTGGGCGGGGCTTAGGGAAGCTGCGAACTTTCCTAAGCCCTTTGACTTTAGAAGCGAACGACGACGCCCGTGCGCGTCTTGAAGGTCGTCACAACGGGCGGGTGCTGATGCTTGGTCAACATCTGCCGCTCGTTCTCGCGCTCCTGCCTCTCATGGTGCTTAGTCCGTTTCGTCTCTTTCTTCTGCTGCATAATGCATTTCCTTCCTGCGATGTGGCTTAACTAGCTATCTAAGATTTTACCTCACGAGGAAAAGATTGTCAACACATTTCTACCTACTGAGGAAAGAATTCCATTGATTATTTTTTCCGTGTGGGGTAATCTTCGTGGTCATGGAACCGAAAGAATTGACCACAAGCCAAGCGGCAACGCAGTTGGGCGAGTCGCCGCGCTTGGTGCGTCTATGGTGCAAGCAGGGACGTTTTCCTAGTGCTCGGCTTGTCGAGCACCCGCGCGGCGATTATTACTTGATACCAGCGTGTGATCTCGTCGGCTTCATCAAACCAAAGCCCGGCCCAAAGCCGAAAGCTAAATCCGCCAACACTGGGATAGGTACAAACAAAACAGTGAAGCGTGCGCGCAAAGGCAAATGAATAGTTGAAAGGAAGGTAGAGATGAGACAGAGCGGAACAAAGCAGAGCGTGATCGCAGCTATCTTGAGCCTAGCTTTACTGCTGACCTTGTGTGGCAGCGTAGCGGCGCAACATCATCGGCATCGCCGCCATCATCACAGCCGCGCTAAAGGGGCTTTGATCGGTGGTGGTATCGGTGCGGGCGGTGGCGCACTGATCGGAGGACGCAAAGGTGCGGCGATTGGCGCTGGCGCTGGCGCTGGTACGGGCTACCTGATCCAGCGGCATCGTAATCGGCGGCATCGGCGACATAATTAAGCGCGGTGGATATATGCCCACCAATCAAGATTGAACAGCATGGCGCGTCGGATGCCGACTGTGCGCCACACTCAACGTTTCAGACACACGCGCTTAATAACCTGAGTGCGTACTTAAGACTTGACAGGCAGGTGCAGCCATCATCTGAAGCACCTTGACTATCTTCTTAAGTACCGATTCCTGCCA
>QHXQ01000083.1 GCA_003223935.1 Acidobacteriota bacterium
CGAGCAGCAAGGCCAGTCCCGCGCCGAGCGCCGCGCGCGTCCCGCCGATCAAAACGATTTCGGGGATGGTCAGAGTGCTCTTTCTCATCACGCCGTCTCTTATCTATCAATCTCGCCCAGCACGATGTCAATCGAGCCGATGACGGCGACCACGTCGGCGAGCATCTCGCCGTTGACCATGTATGGCAGCGCCGAGAGATTGACGAAACTCGGGCCGCGGAAGTGCACGCGCGCAGGCTTCGGCCCGCCGTCCGATTTGATATAGACGCCCAACTCGCCCTTCGACGCCTCAATCGGATGATAGACCTCGCCGGCCGGCACGTTGAAGCCTTCGGCCACGATCAGGAAGTGATGTATGAGCGCGTCCATGTGCGTCTTCATCGCTTCGCGGTCGGGCAGGACGACTTTCGGCGCGTCCGCTTTAACCGGCCCCGGCTTCAATCTGTCGAGCGCCTGCTGCGTGATCTTCCAAGACTCGTGCATCTCGCGCATGCGCACCATGTAGCGCGACCACACGTCGCCGTTTGGCTCAGTGGGAATCTCAAAGTCGTAAGTCTCGTAGCCCGTGTATGGATTCGTGCGCCGCACGTCAATGGCGACGCCGCTGCCGCGCAAAGATGGGCCGGTCAAGCCCAGATCAATCGCATCTTCGGCCGAGACGATACCGATGCCCTTCGTGCGCCGGTGAAAGATCGTGTTGCCAGTAAGCAGGTTCTGAAAATCCTTGAGCGCAGCCGGGAAGCCGTCAATGAACTGTTGGACGCGGCGCTCGAAGCCGGCGGGCAAGTCCATCATCAAACCGCCGATGCGGAAATAAGAGGGCGTCAGACGCCCACCCGACGCGGCTTCGATCAGATTCAAAATCTTCTCGCGTTCGCGGAAGCAGTAAAAGAAAATTGTCATCGCGCCGATGTCGAGCGCGTGCGTCCCCAACCAGACGAGGTGTGAAGCGATGCGTTGCAGTTCACACATCAACACGCGAATGACCTGCGCGCGCTCGGGAATTTCCAAGCCGAGGAGCTTTTCGACCGCCATCACGTAAGCGAGGTTGTTACCGAGCGGATTCAGATAATCCATCCGGTCTGTGATGACGATCCCTTGCTGATACTTCTTGTACTCGAACAGCTTTTCCATCCCCGTGTGGAGATAGCCGATGTCGGGCGTGCACTTGACGATCATCTCGCCGTCGAGCACAAGCTCAAGCCGAAGCACGCCATGCGTCGAAGGGTGCTGCGGGCCCATCGAGATCGTCATCTGCGTGTCGAGCGGACGATCAAGCACTTCGAACTGTGGTGGCACAGTGACAGACATAAGTTCAGAGTTTCAGATTCAAGGCTCAAGGTTCAAGGTTCGGGAAACATTGAACCTTAAACCTTGAACTTTGAACTCAAGTTAAGCTGTACGGCTCGTAGCCGCGCAGCGGAAAGTCTTTGCGGAGCGCGTGGCCCTGCCAGTCGTCGGGCAGAAGGATGCGGCGCAGGTCGGGATGATCATCAAAGATAACGCCCAACAGATCGAAAGTCTCGCGCTCGTGCCAATTGGCCGTGCGCCAGACGCTGGTCACCGTCTGCACGTGCGGATCGTCTTCGTTTAATAAAACTTTCAAGCGCAGGCGATGATACTTGGTCGTCGAGAACAGATGATAGTTGACCTCAAAACGCGGCTCTTCTTCCGGGCCGCGATCCGCGCCGCAGATGTCTGCGAGCAGATTGAACTCAAGCCCCGCCGTCGTCTTCATGTACTGACAGACCGCGACGATCTGCTCGCGCGGCACGATGAGCGTGATCTCGCCGAACGCTTGCACGACATCGCGCACCCAATCGCCGTGCTCTTGGCGCAGCGTCTCGATGAGCGGCAACAGACCCGGATACTCAAGCGGCGACGCCGCCTGCTCTGCGATTGTTTGTTCGCGTTCGATGTCTGGCATAGCTAACAGCTAATGACTAATCGTCAATGGCTCTTCCGCCGCTCGTGCCGCGATGGAATCGTGTAGGGGCGCGAGATCGGCGTCTGCGCCGGATGGTCTGCGGCGGCTTCGTTGGTTGCGGAGACGCCGGATGCGGGCAGCGTGCCGGGCGGCACGGCCTCGCGCGCCTCTTCGCGCTGCACATCATGGCGGTCGCGCAGAGATTCTTTCATCACCTTGTCTTGCAGCATCATGACCGCGTGAATCAACATCTCCGGGCGCGGCGGGCAGCCCGGTATGTACACGTCAACAGGCACAACCTTGTCCACGCCTTGCACGATGGCGTAGTTGTCGAACACGCCGCCTGAGGTGGCGCACGCGCCCATTGAGATGACCCACTTCGGCTCAGGCATCTGATCGTAGATGCGCCTGAGCACCGGAGCCATCTTGCGCGAGACGCGCCCCGACACGATCATCACGTCGGCCTGTCGCGGGCTGGCGCGAAACACTTCCGAACCGAACCGCGCTAGATCGTTGCGCGCACTCGTCGCGTTCATCATCTCGATGGCGCAACAGGCGAGTCCGAAAGTCGCCGGCCACAGACTAGACTTGCGCGCCCAGTTGACGAGCGAATCAAGTTTTGTCGTCAACACTTCCGGTAACGCTTCGGCTAACACATTATCGAGACCCATAAAACCTCCGAGAACCTCAGGCAGCGCGTTTAATCTTAGCCGCGCGCCCTTCCTGCAAAGCCAGCGCCCGCGCCTCTGCTTCAGCCTCCTGCCGCGCTCGCTGCCCCCAATCAAACAAGCCCTTCTGCCACACGTACACGTAGCCGACCAACAACAACACGATGAACAGCATCATCTCGACGAAGATGGTGGGGCGAATTGTCCCACCCAAAGCGGCGAGCCGACGAAAGACGACCGCCCAAGGCATCAGGAAGATCAACTCGATGTCGAACAGGATGAAGATCATGGCGATCAAGTAGAACTTGACCGAGAAGCGTTCGCGCGCCGAGCCGACCGGGTCTTTGCCGCACTCGTAGGGCATCAGCTTTGTGCGCGTCGGCTTACGCTGCCCGACGAACTGCGACAGGAGTATATTGCCGCCCGCAAAGACGCCCGCCACGACAAACATCAAAAGGATCGGCAGGTAATCCATCAATGCAAAGCTATGCACACTGGCCTCCCGTCAGCTTGTGCCGCGCCAAGCTCAAATTAGAGTTTGAGAATCATGGTACAAGCGCATGGTAGTGCAACGACTAAGGAGTGTCAAGCAACTCTTTGGCGCGATGCAAGAGACTCTTTTGCAAGGAGATTGACCCTCTTCAAACGGCTGTGCTACTGTTCATTTGGGTCGTGCTTTGCAAGGGCCTGACTCCGCGCTCGTCGCCTCTATTGCCCAAAGTTCTGCTGGCCCGATACCGCCGTGATTACCGGATTCAACACAGACATCGAACATAACGGGACGGTTTATCACGTTCAGACCGAAGATAAAGGACTGGCCGCGCCCATCATTCTGTCGCTCGTCTATGTCGGCGGCGCGATCCTCGCCAGCAAGCGCTCGCCTTATGACGATCTGGTCGCAGCAGGCTACAACGCGCAGGTGCTCGCCGAGCGGCTGCAACGGCAACATAAACTGATCTGCGCCGCTATTAACGCCGGGCGCATCGAAGACCTCAAGCGCCTGCAACAGCGCGAGGCCGTGCCACAGACGGAAGCCGTTGCGCCGCCACGCAAGCAACCCAAAGTCGAGCAAGCACCGGCTGAAGTGGCAACGGGCGCGCCCGTGTTGGACATCCCCGTACATGTGTTGCCTGATACGGCGCAGGTTGAACTGGAACTGCCGCCGAAGCAGCCGGCAGAACCGGAGGTCGTCTATGTCGAAGCTGAGCAGGCGCTCCACTTGAATCTGATGGAGGAGCGCGAGTTTCGCGCGGGCGAAGTGGTGACGATCCGTGTGCGCGTCAGTCGTGGGCCGGAGGATGATCGCAACGCCGTGCTGGATGCAGAAGTAACGGTTAAAATCCTCGGCTCGGAATTCCGCCCGTTAATGTTGCGCAGCAAGACGGACAACGACGGTGTGGCCATTGTGCACGCTTGGCTGCCGCGCTTCAACGCGGGGCGCGCGGCCGTTTTGATCCGGGCCACGAAGGACGACTACGCGGCCGAGTTGCGCCGCGTCATTCACCACTGATAAAAGGAGCGGGCGGTTGCGGGTTCAAGTGAACGGCGAGACGCACGAGTTGACTGTCGGCACGACGCTCGGCGATCTGCTCGCGCAGTTGCAACTTGCGCCGGAGCGTCTGGCGATTGAACGCAACCGCGAAGTCGTGCGCCGCGCGCGCTGGGCTGAGACAGAGATCGCGGAAGGCGATCAGATCGAGATCGTGCATTTCGTCGGCGGCGGATAAAATTGCCACCGACAATCAATACACCAATTCTTAGCTGGGCATGTAATTTTGAGTTAACGCTTGTTTGTGATCTTGCCTGTGCCGTCGCGAATTTAGAAACCGGACTGCGGCGGAAAACGTAATAGTGAATTGACAGTCACCAGCATCGCCGCGCCGGACTTAGCCAGCCGAATGCGCAGCCGATAGCAGGTGCGTTGGGCGCAAATCTTGATCGTCATTCTCATCATCTTCGTTCTGCTCGTCGCCACCGCCACCGCCATCGCCGTCGTCTATCGCAGGCAGCAAAAGCTCTTGGCCGCACGCGCCCAGCGCGAACTGCGTCCGCGACAGCCGCGCAGCCTGTTTGCCGACACGCAGCAGGCGCTCGACGAGAGCGCACGCGCGTTGCCCCAACAGTCAACGCAAGGGTACATGCAGCAGCGCACAGCTTTCATGGCGCGCGCCGCGACGGGCGATCTGTCTGTGCTCAAAGATGCGCAACGCACGAACGACGTCGCGCTCTATCGCATCGTGCTCAAAGAGTTGGTCGAGCGTTCGGCGCGGGCGGATGATCGGCTGCGCGACCTCGCATCGTTCGTCGCGGGCGACGGACAACTGCGCGGGAGCGTGGAGCTGGCCGAAGCCTACAGCGCCTTCTGGCAGCAGTCGCCTGATCGCACGACGACCGGCATGATGCTGCAACTGGCGGCGCTCTCGGACGACGCCGACACGTTTCGCAAAGCGGTTGAGATCGCGTGCCTGTTCTGGCAGAGCGGGCAACTGCCGCAGTTCAAGGGCGAAGAACTGCGCCAACTGGTTGACAGCCAGTATTGGTTGCTCTCGGCCGACGCGCGCCGCACGGGCGCAGGCTTCGTGCTGAAACAGAAACTCGGCAGCCTACGGGCTGAGCTATCAGCCGCACACGAATCGGCAGCGCCCAGCGACGAGCGCGCGGTTGAAACAGATGTTAAGGACAGAGGTTAGAGGTCAGAGATCAGAGGTTAGAGGTCAGAACTGATCTCTGATCTCTAACCTCTGCTTTGTTGAAAGAAGGAACAACATGAACATCAATCTCTTTGCCTATCTCCCTTGGCTGATTGTGGCCGGCATCGGCTTCATCGTCCTACTCGTCGTCTTGCGCAAGACGCTCGTCAATGTCGGCGCGCGCGAGATCGCGATCAAAGAGCGACGCTACTTCGGCGCGAAGATGCCGCCCGGTCGTGTCGTCGCCACCGAAGGCGAGGTCGGCATCCAAGCCGATGTGCTCAAACCGGGCTTGCACTTCATCAAGTACCCGTTCGAGCGCGTCGTGCGCAAAGTGCCGCTCATCGAGATCGGGTCGGACGAGATGGGCATCATCGAAGCCGTGGACGGCGAGCCGATGCAGCCCGGCAGCATCTTCGCGCCCGACCGTGCCGAGAACGCGCACAACAACTTCCAAGACCCCATCGCCTTCATCAAACAGGGCGGCGTCAAAGGCATCCAACTCCGAACACTGCCGCCCGGTCTGTGGCCGATCCACCCTTATCTATTCCGCGTCTCCGTGTCGAAGGCGACGACCATCCCGCAAGGCAAAGTCGGCGTGATCACGGCGGCCGACGGCGCGCCGCTCGATCCCGGTCGGCTGCTTGGCAAAGCTATTCAAGGGCACGTGAACTTCCAGAACGCGGAGCAGTTCATCGCGCACGGCGGGCAGAAGGGGCCGCAGGTGGACATATTGACGCCCGGCACGTATCGCATCCTGACCAACTCGATCAGCGTTGAGGATGCGAACGCCGTCAAGCCCGGTCTCTTCTTCGTGCGCCTCTACGATGCGACCGTGATTAGCGAAAACAGCATTGGTCTCGTCGAGGCGTTGGACGGCGCGCAACTCGATCCGCGCGATTACGTGGCCACGACCGTTGAAGGGCACGACAACTTTCAGGACGGGCACGAGTTCATCGGGCGCGGCGGGCAGCGCGGGCCGCAGAAAGACATACTGCTGCCGGGCACGTACTACATCAATCCGCTGCTCTTCAAGGTCATCCCCGAAACGGCGAAAGAAGTGAAGCCGGGCGAGGTTGCGGTCGTCGTCTCGAACGTCGGCAAAGACCCCGGCGACGACATCCGCCGCGAGATGGCCCGCAAGGTGCGCCAGCGCATGGAGCGCGAAGAGCAGGAGCAAGCCGAGCAATCGGCCGCGCGCCTCGACAAGATCGAAGACCACAAGACGGCGGACGAGATCAAAGCCGAGTTGATGGCAGGCGATCCGGCCGACCGACGTTTGGACGAAGGCGCGCATGAGGCTTACGTCGTGCCTGAAGGCTATCGCGGCATTCAAGAGACCGTCGTCGGCCCCGGTCGCTATTACGTGAACACTTTGGCCATCACGCCGATCATCATTCCGACGACGAACCAGACAGTCGAGTGGACTGCGGGCGAAGTCGTCAACACCTTCAACCCATTCGAGGTCATCTCGAAGGACGGCTTCACGATGCAGCTTGAGGTGCGCGTCGTGTTCCGCGTCAAGCCGGAAGACGCGCCGTTCATGGTCGCCAAGATCGGCGGCATTGATCGGCTGATCCAGAACGTGATGCATCCGCTCATTGACTCGATCTTCCGCAATCAAGCCTCTGAGTCGTCCGCAATGGCTTACCTACAAAACCGGCATGAGGAGCAGGAGCGCGCCGAAGCCCGCGTGCGCGCGCATCTGCTCAAGTATCACGTTGATGTGGTGAACGTGCTCATCTGCCACATACACTTGCCGGAAGAGTTGATGAAGACGCAGACCGAAAAGATTCTCGCCGAGCAGCGCCAGAACATGTTCGACGCGCAACGCGAGGCGGAAGAGAAGCGCATCCAACTCGAAAAGATCAAGGCGCAGGCCGACAATCAACGCGACCTGATGGCGGCCACCGTCGGCGTCGAAATCTCCGCCAAGCGCGCCGAGCAACGTCGCGCCGAAGGCGAGGGCGAAGCGCACTACATCCGCGCCACCGGTACGGCCGAAGCCGAGAAGGTGCGGCTCATGGGCGAGGCGCAGGGCGTGGCTTATCACGAACAGGTCAACGCGCTCGGCCCGCAGGGCGTCGCGCTCATCGAGACCTTGAAGGTCATCGGCGAGAAGGGCGTCCGCATCACACCCGACGTGATGGCCTCCGGCTCAGGCGACGGCGCAGGGGGCGGCTTAGGCACGCTCCTGCTCTTGAACCTCTTCCGCGACCGTTTGAACCTGCCGGCCGAGAACGGCTCGAAGGCAACGATCAAGAGCTAACCCAAGCATCAAACACAACAACACGCGGCGGCTGTTTTCGCAACGGCCGCCGCGATTTCATTTTTTGATCTGTTCCGTTGTAAAGTCTCGCTTGACACTCAAAGTTGAACATCATGGCCACAGTCGCACCAGCCACAACCGATAAATTCGAGATCGCCGGGCGCGCGTTCACGTCGCGTCTGATCATCGGCACAGGGAAGTATCGCAGTTATGAAGAGATGAAGGCGGCGCATCAAGCGTCGGGCGCGGAGATGGTGACGGTTGCCGTCCGGCGCGTGCCGCTTGATCGCAGCAGCGAATCTTTTCTCGATCATCTCAACCCACAGCTTGCCATCCTGCCCAACACAGCCGGTTGCTACAACGCCGAAGACGCCATCCGCACCGCGCGGCTCGCGCGCGAAGCTTTGCACACAGACTGGATCAAACTCGAAGTCATCGGCGATCAGACGACGCTCTTTCCCGACAACGAACAGACGCTCGCAGCCGCGCGCACGCTCGTCAAAGAGGGCTTCATCGTGCTGCCCTACTTCACGGACGATCTGATTATGGCGAAAAAGTTGCTCGACGCGGGTTGTCCCGCCGTCATGCCGCTCGCTGCACCCATCGGCTCAGGTCTCGGCGTGCAGAACCCGGCGAACTTGGCGATCATGCGCGAGCAGTTGCCCAACGCGACGATCATCGTGGACGCGGGCGTCGGCACAGCCAGCGACGCCGCGATTGCGATGGAGCTAGGCGCAGACGCAATCCTCATGAACACCGCCATCGCCGAAGCACAACATCCCGCGCAGATGGCCACAGCCATGCGCCTCGCCATCGAAGCCGGTCGCCTCGCCTATCTCGCCGGGCGCATGCCCCGACGACTCTACGCCAGCGCGTCGAGTCCGCTGACCGGCACGATCAAATAGACAAGCGAAAACTTCCGCTCACGGCAACGTCGGGTTGGCCGCTTTCGGCGTGACATTGGCTGTTGCGCCACGTTTAAAGTCAGTCGCGTTGTTGTTCGTGTCTGTTGCGTTAGGACTGCGGATCAGATCGTTGGTCGTGCTGCTCGTAAATTTGAATAGCGTGCCCTCACCAAAGGCAATGAAGGTGGCGTCGGGCGCTGCATTGCCGCTCTGATAGGTCAGTCCGTCAAGTTTCACGCCGTTGATTTCGATCTTGATCCCGCCGGTCGTGTCGTTCAAGTTAAAGCCTGTACCTGACGCATCAAAGTCCTTCGCGACGCCGAATGTGCTTGCGCCGTTGACGATCAGGAAATAGTCGTGCGGCTTAATCAGCGTCGTGAGACTGCCCGTCGCGCCGGGCAGCGTGACTGTGCTCGGCGTGTTGCTCGTGCCCGACGTGCGGAAGGAGATGACGAGGCCACTGATGTCGAGCGTCTGCGTCGTCGTGTTGTAAAGCTCAAGGAAATCGTTGCGCGTCTGTGTACCCGATGTGGCGAATGAGACGAGCGCCTCGTTGATGATGACTTGACCGGCGGTAGCAACGGGCGGCGCGGTGACGTTCAAAGTGGCCGGCGCACTCGTGACGTTGCCGGACGAAGCGGTGATCTGCGTCGCGCCACCATTGACCGCAGTTGCTAACCCATTTGCATCAATCGTAGCGACGCTTTGATCGTTTGACACCCAAGTGAAAGTCAGATTGCCCATCGGCTGATCGTTCTGATCGAAACCTTGCGCTGTGAACTGTTGCATCTGGCCGGCCGCGACAGTGGCCGACGACGGCAACACGACAATGCGCGTCAGCATCGGCGGCGGCGGGTTGACGGTCAGCATGGCCGCGTCGCTGTTGACTGCGGTTGTGCCGGCCGTAGCGTTCGCGTTGATGTGCGCTGTGCCTGCGCCTGCGCCCCGGACTGTGGCGACGGCACTGCCGTCAGCGTTATTGCTGACCGCTTCGATCTGCGCGACGGTTTGATTGTCTGAAGTAAAGTTGTAGGTCGCGCCGTTGAATGGTTGATTGAGTTGATCGAAGGCTCGCGCAGTGAATTGCTGCGCTTGCCCCGTGATGATCGTGGCCGAGGTCGGCGTCAACTCGACGCGCGTGAGCACAGGTGGCGGCGGGTTGATCGTTAAGGTCGCAGACATCTGTTGTGCGCCGGCGCGGGCGCGCACTGTCGTCGTGCCTGCTGCGAGCGCCGACGCCTCTGTGCTCGCGCCCGTCTGCGGCGCAAGCGTCGCTTTGGTCGCATCGCCCGCGTCCCAAATGAACGAGACGTTCGGCACTTCCATCTCCGCGCCATTGATGTTGCCGAAAGCGCGGGCGCTGAAAGTTTGGCGTGCGCCGATGTCGAGTTGCGCCGAAGTCGGTGTGATCTCTATGCGCGTGAGCGCGGGCGCGCCGAAGGGCGTGCCGCCGGCGCGTGTGCCGGGCGAGAAGACGCGCCCGTTCGCGTCTGCGGCCGAAGCATGGGCGACGAAAGCGCCGCCGCTATCGTTCACAGCAGCATCGGGCGCGCGCGTGAGCGATTGATCGCTCGGCGCGGGCGGCATGTTATTCGCGGCGCTGCCGAAACTCTGTGCAGCGATCACTATGTCGCCGCTCATCGTTGGTAGTTTGACGGTGACTGTGTCGCCGCCGTCGTTCAGTCCAAGCGAACCTGTCGTCAAGATGAGCGCGCCGCCAAAGGCGGGATCATTTGCGGGCGGATTGCCGCCGCCGAAGATGACGACGGCGCGGCCGGCAGCGAGCGTCGTGTTCGCGGGGAAGGTGTAGCGGTTCGCGGTCGCGTCCGCCACGACGATGCCGGAGAGATCGAGCGGCGCATCTGAATAGTTGAACAACTCGACAAACTCATCGTCGTCGCTGCTGCGCACGCCGTCGCGGTTGGCATCGCCTTCGACGGCTGGCGTATTTGCGTTATCGAGCGGCACGTCGGCGAGAATCTCATTGATGACGAGCGGCGCGCGCACGTTCAGTGTGGCTTGACCGCTGACCGTGCCGCCTGCGCCGTCGGCGGCTGTCGCGCTCAAGTTTACAGCGCCGATGCCGACGCCGTGCGCGAGACCGTCTGCATTGACGGTCGCAACCAGTGTGTCGCTCGTCGTCCAAGTGAATGAGACGTTCACCAACGGCTGGCCGTTCTGATCGAATGCCTGCGCGGTGAACTGTTGCGTCTGCCCGCGATTGATCGTGGCGCTCGCCGGGCTAACGACGATCTGCGTGACTATCGGCGGCGGCGGATTGACCGTGAGCGCGGCTGCGTCGCTCATCACAACGGTCGTGCCGCTCGTGGCCGTCGCTGTAATGTGCGCTGTGCCAGCGACGCGCCCGCTCACAGTTGCGCCGGCGCTTCCGTCCGCATTGTTTGTAGTCGAAATGATCTGCGCGATGTTCGGATCATCAGAATTGAAACTATAGCTTGCGCCAGTGAACGGCTGATTGAATTGATCGAGCGCGCGGGCTGTGAACTGTCGCGTCTGCCCGACGATGATGGCGTCTGATGTCGGCGTCAATTGAACCTTCGTCAACACGGGCGGCGGCGGGTTGACGATGAGCGTCGCTGTGGCTTGTCGGCCGCCGGCTTGCGCGCGGGTGTTCGTCGTGCCTGCGGCCAGAGCGGTCGCCTTTGTGCTCGCGCCGGTCGCGGGATTGAGCGTTGCTTTGGTCGCATCGCTCGCGTCCCAGATGAAAGAGACGTTCGGCACTTCCGTCTCTGCGCCGTTCGTCAGCGCAAAGGCGTGCGCGGTGAAACTTTGCTGCGCGCCGATCTCAATTTGCGCTGATGCGGGCGCGACTTCGATGCGCGTGAGCGGCGACGAACCGAAAGGCGTGCCGTCGGCGCGCGTGCCCGGCGAGAAGACGCGCGCGGCCGAGTTCGGCGCGCTCGCATGCGCAACGAAATTGCCGCCGCCGTTGCCGACTTCCGCATCGGGCGCGCGCGTCAAAGACTGATCGCTTGGCGCGGGTGGCGCTCCCTGCGCGCCGCTGCCGTAAGCTTGCGCGGCGATCACAATGTCGCCAACGCTCGCGGGCAGCTTGATTGTGACCGTGTCGCCGCCGTCGTTGAGACCGAGCGAAGACGTGGTCAAGATGAGCGCGCCGCCGAATGCCGGGTCGGTTGTCGGCGGCGCGCCACCGCCGAAAATGACGACGCTGCGC
Source organism: Acidobacteriota bacterium (assembly GCA_003223935.1). Classification (GTDB taxonomy): domain Bacteria; phylum Acidobacteriota; class Blastocatellia; order Pyrinomonadales; family Pyrinomonadaceae; genus QHXQ01. The sequence goes on from QHXQ01000083.1 coordinate 11,656, forward strand.
CCCCCTTCAAGCGTCGTGTTCGGCGGAAACGTAAAGCGGTTGCTCGTCGAATCTGCGATGACAATGCCGGACAGATCGAGCGGCGCATTTGAATTGTTCAAGAGTTCGACGAACTCATCATCATCTGCGCTGCGCACGCCGTCGCGGTTGGCATCGCCTTCAACGATCTGTGTGTTCGCATTGTCAGGCGGCACATCTGCGAGAAGCTCATTGATGATGAGCGGGGCAAGCACATTCAAAGCAGCTTGGCCCGTGACCGTGCCGCCCGTGCCGTTCGGCGTCATCGCAATAACTGAGACCGCGCCGAGACCGACGCCGCGCGCCAATCCATCATTGCTCACTGTCGCAAGCTGTGCATCGCTCGTCGTCCAAGTGAATGAAGCGTTCGGCACAAGATTGTCGTTCTGATCAAATGCCTGCGCGTTGAACTGCTGCGTCTGCCCGCGATTGATGCTCGCGCTCGCCGGACTAACGACGACGCGCTGCACGACGGGCGGCGGCGGCACAATCTGCACGGTCGCCTCATTGCTCTGCGCGCTGTTCGCGCCGTCGCTCGCCGTGGCTTTGATCTGCGCCGCGCCGGTGCTTAGTCCTTTGACGGTTGCAACAGCGCGGCCGGCATTGCTGTCAGTTATCACGTCGCTAATCGTAGCGACGTTCGTGTCGCTCGAAGTGAAGTTGAACGCGACGCCGGGCAGCGCGCGATCAAATTGATCGAAAGCTTGTGCGGTGAATTGCGTTGTGTCGCCGACGTTGGCTGTTGCCGTCGCCGGTTCAAGCGCGACGCGCGTTAAGTGGCCCGCGCGCGGCACGAAGAACGAGCCGTCGAGTTTTGTGCCGGGCGAGAACTTGCGCGCGGCTGCGCCGTTGGCGAGCGTGTGGCGTGTGTATGCGCCCGTGCTGTCGGGCGCGCGCGTGATGGACTGATTGACGGAATCGCCGCCGAAATCATCATTCGCCGTGCCGTAGGCGAACTGCGCCGCAGGAGAGCTAGAAGCATCGCGCACGACGACGTTCAAGCCGCTATTCGTCAGCGACAGCCCGCCCGTCGAAGCCGCGACGACTTGCGCGCCGCCGAACATAGGATTGTTCGCAGCGAAACTGCCGCCGCCAAAGATGACGATGCCATCGCCCGCCGCGAGTGTCGTGCCCGCCGCGAACGTGTGGCGCAGCGTCTCGCTCGAACTCGTGAACGTGCGCGTGCGAATCGTCCAACCGCCGAGATCAAGCGGCGCGCTCGAAGCGTTGACCAACTCGATGAACTCGTCATCCGTGCCGCTGCGCGTGCCATCGTGATTCGCGTCGCCCGCAGCGCCGTCCGGCGGATCGGCCAAGACCTCGTTGATGACGAGCACAGGCGCTGTCACGTGGAGCATAGCCATGCCAACTACATCCTGCCCGTTCGCAGTCTGCGCTGTCGCTGTGATCGTCGTCGTGCCTTGTGCGTCTGTGCTTGCGAGTCCCGTCTGATCGATCTTGGCGACGCTCTGATCGCTCGAAGCCCAAGCGAACACGACGCCGCTCATCTCGTGCCCGCGCTGATCGAAGGCGCGCGCAGTGAACTGTTGCTGCACGCTGATAGGCAGCGTCAACTCGTTCGGCGTGATTTCAATGCGCGTCAATACAGGCACAGGCTCGCGCACCATGAGCGATGCAGGCGCGGAACTCACGCCGCGCGCTTGCGCAGTGATCTCACACGTGCCGACTGTGAGACCGTGCGCCAAGCCTCTTGCATCAATCGAAGCCACGCCCGCATCGCTCGTCTGCCAGCGAAAGATCACGCCGGTCAGTTCGCGTCCCGCTTGATCGAAAGCATGTGCGTTGAACTGCTGTTGCGCGCCGGTTTCAATAGTTACTTCGGCTGGATCGAGTGTGATGCGCGCGATGGGCGCGTTTGTGTTGAAGGACGTGCCGTCGGTGTGTGTGCCGGGTGAAAAGGTGCGGCCCAGACTGTCTGCGACCTGTCGGTGCAAGGCGAAGTCGCCCGTGACATCGGGCGCGCGTGTGAGCGATTGATTGTCGTCGCCGGAGAGGCCCGTCGCGTCGCCATAAGCCATCTGTTCGACAATCGCGCCGCTCGCGTCCGACAGTGTGACGGTGCTGCCGCCGTTCAAGAGCGATAGTCCGCCGGTTGAAGCGGTGACAACTTGCGCGCCGCCGAATGCCGGGTCGTTCGGATTGAATGTCGAGACTTGCGCGCCGCCGAAGACGACGATGCACGTGCCGGGCGGCAAAATGGTGTTAGCCGCGAACGTGTGGCGCAGAGTATCCGCGCCGTTACTCGCGCGCGTGAGCAGTTGATAGCTGCCGAGATCGAAGTCCTGATCTGAGGCGTTGACGATCTCGATGAACTCGTCTTGCGCAGCACTGCGCACGCCATCGCGGTTCGCATCGCCGGCCGCGCCTTCGGGCGGATCGGCGAGCACTTCGTTGATGACGAGCGTGAGCGGATAGACCTGCACCTGTGCCGTCGCGCTGATGTCGCCCGCAGAGACCTTGATGCTCGTCGTGCCCGCATGCAATCCGCGCACAACGCCGCTCGCATCAACGCTCGCAGTCTCCGGCGCGTCGGAGTTGAATGAGACGGGCGCGTCGTTGAGCGCAACGCCGTTTTCATCAAGCACCGTGGCCGTCAGATGCAACGCACGCCCGATGCCGAGTCGTGCGCTCGCGGGTGATAGGACGATGCTCGCGGCACGACGGATGCCGCCGATCTGGATCGTCGTTGGATTGCTGTCGCGCCCGTCCGCGCGCACGACGAGCGGCACGCCGCCAGCGCCGCGTAGTTGCCGCGCCAACACAACGTTAATTTGATCAAGGCCGGATAGCTCGGGCACGGGCGTAATCGTCTCGACCGTGAGCGCGCGCCCGCCGATGGTCACGCTTACGTTCGCGGCATGACGCATGCCGGTCGCAAAGATGATCAGCCGGCGCGGATTGTTCTGCTCGTCCACCGGATCAAAAGGCGTGCGCAACAAGGTCGTCGCTTCGAGCGCGACGGCCGCGCCCGTGCCGTCGCCTTTTTCGGTGAAGATGCCGGGCGCAGAAGGAAGGATCGTAACTGAGCCGTGCGATTCGTAACCGTCATGGTTACGAACGACGACCGTCGCTGTGCCCGGCTCTGTGTCCGGCGGCACGACGAAATTGATCTGCGCGGGCGAGACGTAGAGCAGTTCGGCGGCGCGACCGTTCATGCTCAAAGTCACGTTGGCGAAGACGCGCGGGAATGTGCCGTCGGCTTGGCGCAGGGCTTGTTTCGCGCTGAGCGCGAGATTGTGACCGGTAGCGATGGCGATCTGATCGGGCGCGACACCTTTCAACGCCGCCGGTTCGTGCCCGAACGACGCGCCGTGCGTAAGTTGCAAGTCGTTGGCAAACGGCGTGCGAGCTTCGATGTCTGCGAGGTAAATCTCAGAGTTGTTAGCCAGAGCGCTATCGCTGACCGCGCCGGAGAGGACGCGCGGGAAGTTGAAGGCGATGCGCGAGCCGTCGTCGTTAAGCGATGAGATGACTTCGGTGGTAGCGGCGGCGGGCGCGCTGGTTAGACGTGTGAAACGATTGGTCGGCAGATCATAGACGTATAGCTCGACGCTGCCATCGGAGTTGCCGCCCGTGACGTTGCGCCGGGTGGCGAAGGCGATGCGTGAGCCGTCGCCGCTGATCGTTGGGTTGAGCGGCACTTCGGTGACGCGCGCGCCAAGCGTGGTTAATTGACGTGTGACCTCGTTGCGGCCATCGAAGAGAAAGAGTTGAGATGTGTTAGTCGCGGTCTCGGCCGCATAGACAACGCGCGCGCCGTCGTCGCTGATGGCGCGACCGAGCGTGAGCGTCAAGCCCTGAATGTTTGCCGCGATGACGCGCGTCTGGCCGGCCGGCACATCATAGAGCAACAGATCAAGTTTGGCCGGCACTTCGTCCGCGCTCGCGCGTTTGTCTCTGACGAAGGCGACATGCGTGCCGTCGCCGCTGAGCTTCGCGCTGCTTGAGCCGATGATGCCGTTGGTGTCTGTGATCTGTGTGAAGGTGTGCTGCGCGACATCGTAGAGGAAGATTTCGAGATTCGCGTCGGCGTTTGCGCCGGTCAGATCGCGGTTTGAAGCGAAGGCGACAAACCGGCCGTCGTCTGAAATGGACGGCGCGAAGTTGCCTTGTTGCACGCGCGCGGCCGCGTCGTTCGGTGCGGTGTGCGTGAGTTGCTGTAACTGTGTGTTGTCAGACAGAAAGATTTCGGAGTTGCCGTCTGTGTTGCCGCCCGTGTTGAGGTCGTTCGTGCTGGCAAAGACGACGCGCGCGCCATCTTGCGACATAGCGGGCGCAACAGCGCGCGACGCGGCCAACTGCACGAACGCGGGCGCAGCGTCGTCCACATCCACGCGCAACGCATGAAAACCGACGGGGCCGTCCGTCTGCGCCAGATTCTCGGTTGACTCGAAGGCGACGTGCCGGCCGTCGCCGCTAAGTGTGGGATTGAGATTGAGCGCCTGCTCTGGCGTGTTGGTGATGCGGCGCGGTGCGTTGGTCTGTGAATGTGCGAGCCGGACGAACAGGCCGGCGACGAGTGCGAAGCAGAGCAGAATGACAAGCTGTCTGTAATGAGGAAGCATGAGTGTCGCTCCTGTTTCCGCGTGGCGCGCCGGGCGCGCAACGACACGGGAAGAGGCAAACAAGACGAACCCTGTTAGCCGGCTCGAAAAAATCTACTCGCAGAAAACAATTGAACTAAGCGCGCGATGGTTTGAACAGATGCGATAGCAGGTGGAGGAAACGCATCGGCGCGCTTGCGAGGTGCGCGCATTCTACACCTTCGGGCGCAGAAGGCAAGTAAAATTTTTCTACCACCGGCAAGAATTTTTGCTATAGTGCGCGAGCACACTACACCCGTGCCGCCGCGAGACCCCTCACGGCAGCTTTGAAATTAAAGAGAAGCGCGTTGCCTTAGAACACTTAGAGCAGCGTCAGCGCATCACGCAGCAGACTCAACCCGACCTCGGTCAGTGTGTCCGTCGCGTCGGTGTGGATGATTCCGCCCGTGGCTTCAGTCGTTGATGCTATATCGCTGGTATTCATAGTGCTGTTCGTTGAGGGCGGTGGTGGCGGTGGAGGTGCTATACCTCCCATCATGATCCCGTCATCGGCAAATGCGGAAGACGAGAACGCCAGCACCAGCACGAGCGCAGCAAGAGCTTTTCGGCAGTTGTTCTTCATTTCGATTCCTCTCCTTTGAGGTAATTCAGTGAAACCAGATCGCTCTGGTTTTAATTCGCGCCTTATCCGCTTGATAAGACGCGGCTTTACCATGCTTGAAAAAAATCAGCAAGCGCAACGAAAGGAAGCCCTCACATGAAATCAACCGAAACATTATTGAGGCAGTTGGACGATCAGGCTCTGACCTACGATGAGCGGGCACGCCTACGCTGCCGGATAGCGGAAGACTTGGAGGACAGGGGGCAGTATGAGGCTGCACGCGATGCACTTGCCGAACTGTGGCAGGGTGTCGGCCAGCGCCCCAAGCTTGAAGGACTGACCGACCTAACGGCCGCAGAATTATTATTGCGCGCCGGTTCGTTGTCCGGATTCTTAGGCAGCGCCCAACAGATTGAGGGAGCACAAGCGGCGGCGAAAGACTTAATCAGTGAAAGCGACACCAGCTTCCAATCTCTCGGTGAACTAACCAGAGCAGCCGCTGCGCAGAGTGAGCTAGGCTACTGCTATTGGCGAGAAGGTGCGTATGACAATGCGCGCGTGTTCTACGCCGATGCGCTAAAGAAATTAAAGAACAACGATAATTCAGAGCTAAGAGCGAAAATTTTAATACGCCGTGCGATGGTCGAGGTATACAGTGGCCGGCATAATGACGCATTTCGTATATTGACCAGCGCTGCGCCACTGTTTGAGAAGAGCATTAACCATGCGCTAAAAGGTAAATTCCATCTTGATCTAGGCTGTGTGCTTACAGTTCTAGGCAAGTCAGAGCATCGCCAAGATTATACAGATCGCGCTATTCTTGAGTACACCGCCGCAGCATATCACCTTGAGCAAGCCGGACATACCAGATACCGCGCTCGCACAGAAAATAATCTCGGTTTCCTACTCTACAACATCGGCCGCTATGCCGATGCGCGCGAGCATTTGAATCATGCGCGCCGGTTGTTTCTCGATTTGAAAGATACCGGCAGCGTTGCACAGGTTGATGAGACGCTCGCTCGCGTGCTACTGGCGGAGGGCAAAGTGCATGTCGCGGCGCGAGTGATTGACGGGGCGGTGCGGACGCTCTCAAAGGGCGGCGAGCAGGGTTTGCTGGCCGAGGCGTTGACGACGCAAGGGCACGTGCTGGCGCGTCTGAAAGAGCCGGTCGCATCGCAAAAGAAATTCCGCCAAGCTGCCGATCTGGCCGAACAGGCGGGCGCGGTCGAGGATGCCGGGCGCGCGCTGCTGGCTCTGCTTGAAGAGCACGCCGAAAGGCTCGCTGAACCGGAACAACTCGAAGCTTACGGGCGCGCCGACGACCTGCTTAAAGCAACACAGGACGCAGAGACGATCGCACGTCTGCGCGCTTGCGCCCGTCGGCTCATCATGGCTCGCCGTGCGGCCTTGCCGACCATACCGAAACGTAGCCGCACGGATTTCTGGGCCAACTTCTCGCTGGCAAAGCGCGTCCGCGCCTACGAAGCACGTTATATCCGTCGTGCGCTGATTGAAGCACAGGGCAGCATCAGTCGGGCGGCGCGTCTGCTCGGTATCAAACATCATGCCTCGCTCGCTGCGCTGTTACAGAGACGGCACAAAAGTTTAGCACATTTGCGCACGCCGGCCGGAAAAAGAAACCGGAGCATCATCCGCATCCACGGCCCGCGCAATATGGCCAGAGTTGAAGCGAAACGAATGCGCACGGTCAGGGTTCTGTATATTGAAGATAACGATTTGGTCGCCGGTGCAGTGAAAGAGCTATTGGAACTTGAAGGTTGGAGCGTCGAGATCGCAACCAACGGCGTGACGGCCATGAAGCAGTTGAACGGCAGCGCACGTTTCGATCTGCTGCTCTTGGATAACGAGATGCCGGGCGTGAGGGGCGTCGAGCTTGTGCGCGCAGTGCGGCAACTTGAGCACCGTCGGCGCACGCCCATCATCATGTTCTCGGCCAGCGACATTAAACCAGAAGCAGAGTACGCCGGCGTGGATGCATTTTTGCGGAAACCGGAAGGGTTGGCCGCACTGGCTGAAACTATAGAGCGGTTGTTGAATGCGGCCGATAGAAGGTAGCGCGACAGCAGAACCGCTTCAGAAGATAGTTGCTTGAGCAGCCATCCCAATCCACAGCATTAGAGAGGTGCAAATTCGTATGTCGGGCGCTTTGTGGTAAACCCCGATGGAGTAATCAAGAAAGGAAAGAAAATGGCTCACCCCATTGTCCGCAACGACCAAGTCTGGTGCCCTCTCTGCAAGGATTATGCTTATCTGCTGAAAATCATAAAGGCAGCGAAACTTGCAGATGTCAGTTGCAAAACTATTTATCGCTACGTCGAAGAAGGCAAAGTATATAGTGTCAAAATTGCTGGCTCAACGATTCGCATCTGTAGCAGTTGTCTGCTAACGCAAGGCAACTGAATTTTGTCCGAAAATAAATTCTCAAACTGTGACATTTGGTATCGCTCCTTCTTTAATGAAGGGATATATTCTATGCCCACTTGTCGCATATCGTGAGCGTATCAGTTTGAAAACCGCATATCTGTTAGATACCTAAGAGCAACTGTTAGTGGAGACGATGAATCAAGAGCAACCAACAATTGGCTATGACCAGTTCTTTCTCAAGCCGCTTCAGGAGCGCGTCAAAATCTTCAACCAGATTTCCGCTGAGAACTGCGCCCTGCTAATCAAGACCCATGCTGAGCGGTGGCTAGTGGCTAATCGCTCCAGGCTTACGCATGAGCAGGTCGCCATAGTCGAGGAGATCATCGGCTCAATCTCACCGGAGTGGTACAAGACGGAGCGTGTCTTTGACAAGATCGAGCAAGAGGTTGAGGCGTTGCGTCAGAAGGCGGAGGCAGTTCTTTCTCCTGAGGATATATTACAACTCATGTCGAACCGCGCTGAGTATGTACCTACTATTGGAGATGAGAAGGGTTAAGCATGGAAGGCGGGCGTTGCTGCACAATATGATGTGAATGATTACTAAGCGGCTTTAAACAATTTCTTAGATAGAAGTAAACTGACGTGCGGAAAAACATCTCGGGTCTTTTTGTAACGCTCGTAATGAGCGTAAGTTTAGGTCTTGGTTTTACCGCTTCCTTAGCGCAAACAGGCGTTGACCAATATGCCCAAAGTAAGGATGAACAGGAAGCCGCAAGGCTTTACACTACTCTCCCTTCTCTTTCGATGAGAGATAGAAAGGCACTTTTCAATGGCTTGACCCCAGAGTTAAAGAGCGAATTATGGAAGGCGCACTTGAGGCTGTATCTATCAAAGCACCTTGACTTCACTGAGAAACAGAGAGCGGCTGTTCAGGGCGCAATCGCTTTGATAACGCCTCGACTTTTCGACATTCCTCAAGACAGCCCTGACTGGCAGACGAATGTACACGAACCAATACAACGCCTCATGAGAAAAATTCTTGAAGTGTTTCCACGCGAAGTCGCTCGGGAACTATTAACATTTCTGGGTGGGCCAGAGCCACAGCAAGAATCAAACCTAATGCTAACCAAAAAAGACTTGCCAGCATTTAAGCCGATTTCGCGCAGTGTCGCACAGAGAGATTGCACCTGTAGCACCCGTTCTGATTGGTGTAGTGGCGAAACGGAGTGTCTGGCAGGTAATTGTCAGGCGACAAGGGGTTGTGGAACTTTCTGGTTGTATAGCTGTAACGGTGAGTGTGGTCTTATTATCGAAGTTTTTTAGATTGATGTCGTAAAGACCGCTCACACTTGCCTGCCCGTCAGTCTTTATAAACTAACGGGCAGTTCTATTTTGTTAATTTTTCAGTGCGACTTTTAACTAATGGTGCTGGTGCTGCTTCTGTGATACGTGATTATAGGATCGCGGGGTTCCTTTTAAAGAGAATAGCTTGGCTTGCATTTCCACTGAATCATCAGACTTAAATGAACTCCGCGATCCTTAATTATAATTAGCTGGAGTGACATGACTATGAAAGTAGATTTATTACTAAGACAACTTGGAGCTTTTATCTTAATCATCTTCATCATGCCTCTTGGGTTTGCGCAAGCAACAAAGGCTCCTCTTACTAAGCAGGATTCAAATCGGGAAGATGTCGCAGCAGAGATTGCCTCACTGCTTACTGATTTACAGTCTTTAGAAAGAGAAACAGCAAAATTCAATGATCCATTGGCGGAAGCATTAGCAAAAGCGGAAATTGCAGATGCTGCGTGGCAGTTTGATCGAGCTTGGGCGAAGAAACTGTTACGGGCAGCATATGAGCTAGCTCTCCCGAAGACGGAGCAGGGCGCGGGACAGGACAGACCGGCAGGGTCAATACCTCCAATGCCGAATGCTGCGGATAGTGCGCGGCAAAGAGTTCGGCGGCGAGTGCTAGAGATCGCACGCAGGGATAAGGACTTTACCAGTGAATTAATTCAATTGGAACAGAAAAGTCTAGGAGTTTATGGAAAGCATTATGCTTCCGCCATCATTGCCGATCAAGCACTTATGGCCGGAGATACCAAAGCAGCCGCCGACTACATTATCCAAGGAATCGAAGCTGATCCGACACAAGGTACTGCCCCTTATCTTATTAATGGTTTAGCTCTTCGGGATCGAAGATTAGCCGATGACCTTATTCTTCGTTATATTGACGAGTTGCGAAGGTTTCCGCTCAGTTCGGGCAATCAGAGTGATGTCAGAACCTTTTACATTCTTTCGGGCCTTGTAAGACCATATTTATTTAATCCCGCCGCAAATAGTGAGCCTGTAAGAATAGACCCTCCCGGCCCAGAGGTGATGAGGGCTTATATTGGCTATATGCTGGAAACTCTCAGCATGTTAGAGCAAAAAGAACCCGGATATTTGCAAATGAGACGACGGATTCTTTTGTCGCTTTGGGTTCCTTTACAACAGTATGCTCCAGATTTGGTAACTGCATTCTTAAATCTGGAAAGCCATAGCAGGCGGCCCGGAGAGCCTTCATCACTTCCGACGGCAGCGAGTTTAGAAGAAGAAAGACGCAGTTCATATGAACGGCGCATTAAGGATGGATTAAATGGCGATCAGCCTGCTGTGGCCACAATTTATTCGGCCATTAGCCGGGGCGACTTTGATAAAGCAAGAAAGCTGATAGATAAGCTATCAGATGAGAGTAAGAAGAAACAGTTGAGCGACACTGTGAACGCTGAGGAGGCTATCAGTCTAGCGGCGCAAGGAAAGGTATATGAAGCAGAAACTCTGGCTGGAAAATTAAATAGTGTCGCTTCAATAACACGGGTCTATCCGACGCTTATCAGTAAATGCTTCGCTAAAAAAGACCAACTATGCGCGAATACGCTAGTGTCTCAAGCACTAAGACAAATAAAAACTTCTGACCTCTCTCCACCGGTCAGCCCAGAAGGCATTCCAGCTTCGGCAGTTGTGAGCGACCAAAGAGTTGATCCGGTCTTATCGTTCATTGCCAAACTAGCTTTAGAAGTTTTTCCCTACAATGCTGATTTGGCGTTCGACATGGTGAACGAGTTGGTGTCTGCGACCAACGCTCATCCTATAGATGCGGAGCAGGGGCAGACAGTCTTTGATATGAACATCTTCAAACAACTTGCTCGCAAAGATGAATTTCGTACTGAGCAAGCTGCGTACTCGCTAAGAAATCGAGTTCAGCAAGTACTCGCGCTTACCGCCATTTATCAATCAAAAGCTGAAAGGCTAAGCCAGAAACAAGCGCAACCCGCTAAAGGCAGTTAAGAGTTTAGTTCGGCATAACAAAAGCGGGCCCAAGTGTTTCTACTTGGGCCCGCTTTTGATTGCGGCCGTGCGCTCTCACACGCGGCCGGAATGTTGAGACGGCAAGACGCAAGCGGCTTAGTTGCCGACCACGTAGAGATGGCCGTCGTTTTGTGAATAGAGCTTCCCGTCGCCGCCAATCGAAGCGGGCGTGTAAGCCGCGCCGATGGCAAGTTGTTGGAAGATTTTCTGCTTCAACATGCCGTTCGGCCCAATGGCGAAGAGATTGCCATCTTCGCTATTGGCGTAGGTGATACCGTGCGAGTCAACCGCAGGCGCATTGACGCACCACTCAAAGCCCGACGGGTGATCGCTCACACAAGTCACCGTGTTGTCTGGATTGCGTGTGCAACTCAGCGTGTTAGTGTTCTGGAACTGCCACTCAACAGTAAAATTCGGGCTGAGCGACGTGACGAAGTACTGTTCCGGGTAACCGGGGTTCGACGCATTCCGGTCGGGCGGACAGACCGTGTCGTCGTTGCAGTAAGACCCGACACCACCGTAGTGATTGTCTTTGGTGACAATCGAGTAGGTGTTGCCGTGACCGCGGATCGCCGGCGTATCGTCCCAACCGAAGATGTAAGAGTTCAGGAACTGCCCCGTCGAACTGAAGCGCAGCAGGTGTCCCTGCGCGTAGTTGTAGCGCGTGTAAGAGCCGTAGAGAACGCTGCCATCGGGCGCGACCACGGGCGAAGAGGTCGAGTCGTCAAGCACACGACCTGAAGGCAGGCTGTTGGTGTCGGGCGCGACGCCCGTCGTTGCGCCGGCACTGCAACCGCCCGGCGTCCCGTTGGGCGGAATCTGCACGTTGCACCCGTCGTTCAAAATGCCGTGCATCGAGGTCGTCCACTTCGGCGTTAGATTTGGATTGACCGCGATCACATAGCCATAGCGTGTGACGGCGTGATTGCGCCCAATGGTGTAGATCGTGCCGTCCGGCCCGATTGCCGGCGCGACGTTGATGCCCGGCCGGATCGTGTTGCATTTGATCGTCGGCGCGACTGCCGTCGGACTCGGCGGCCACGGTGGCGGGGTGCTAAAGCCGACTTCACAGTCATCGTTTGGCCCCAACTCGCC
>QHXQ01000084.1 GCA_003223935.1 Acidobacteriota bacterium
AGATGTTGCCTGCGCTATCGGCAGTGAGCGGGCCGCAAAGGAAGATGTTCGTATCACCGCCGAGTGGATTGTAGTGCGCAAGGACTGCGCCTGTCGCTTTGTCGAGTTTATAGACGCTGCCGCCGCCGCCGGGCACATAGACAGCATTGCCGGCCAATGCGGCGTGAAAGACCGGCTCCCACTGCGGGCTGCCGAACGGCACTGGCTTCCAGTCGCTCTGGAAACTCCACTGCGTGACCAGTTGACCACTGACCCAACTGAGCTTCTTCTCAAGCCATGTTTGGGTCTCCCACGTGGTGATGGAGGTGTAAGTCCCTGACTTGAACTCCATGTACACGTCGTTGCCATCTACGAGCGGCGTCTGGTAGTGCACGAGCAGATCGCCGTCGCCATTCTCAGGGGCTTTTTCTTGGTCAACGAAGGGGTCGTAAACGATGTTGGCGAGCACGTTGTTGAGATTCTGTCCGGCCACGTTGATCGCGCCGGTGTGTTGTTGGTCATGCGCCCACTGCGGCCACTGGGCGAACGCTAGAGTTAAGCCGAGGGCTAGGGCGCAGGCGGAGACAAGCAGCGTACAGACAAAAGCGCGGCGGAAGGTATAGGGGAAATACTTCATGACAAGCCTCCATAGGTGAGCAAAGTTAAAGAGCTTTGAAGGGAAGCGCTCCCTCCATTAGGGTGCGCGGCCAGAGACAGCACGCGCTTTTCGAGGAGATCAAAAACATGCAGGTGAGTTGAAAAGCTTTTGGGGCGCGGGCAGAGTAATTCCGTTGCTTTAGACTGTCAAGGAAAAAATTGCGCAACGCAAGCAATAATTCTTGCTTGCAGTAATTTAAGGGCTGAAGCTGTCGTCCCTGCGCAAATTCTCTGGCTGAAGATGATTGATGGGTTCAGTTCAATTAAGAGGCCACAGACTCTTTGCGCGCGGCAAACTCCGGCAACGCCTCGAAGACTTCGAGCGCGTAGCGGACATTGTTGAATGGCGCGGAGACCTGCACACCTTGAATTAGATCGCGGACTTCAACGAGCGACTCGCGCGCGATCTGCAAACCCTCTTCACGCCCGAACTCTTTGCCTTTGTCCGAAGCGACGCGCATGCGCTCCATGATCTCCGGCGTGACGCGCACGCCCGGCACTTCGTTGTGCAGAAACTCCGCGTTGCGATAGGAGACGAGCGGCCAGATGCCCGCGACGACAGGGATGCGCACGTGTTCGATGCGGCTGAGAAATGTGCGCAGTTGTTCGACGTCAAAGACCGGCTGCGTGATCGCAAACTCCGCGCCCGCTTCGACCTTGTACTCGAAGCGTTTGATCTCTTCGTCCAGATTGATCGCGCCGGGGTTGACGCCGACGCCGATGCAGAAAGAGGTCGGGCAGCCGATTGGGTTGTTGCCGAGATCAAGCCCGTGATTCAGTTTGTTGACCATGTTGGTCAAGCCGATGGAATCAATATCGAAGACGGCGGTCGCGTCCGGGTATGGCCCCATCTTTGGCGGGTCGCCCGTGATGAGCAACAGGTTGCGCAAGCCCAGAGCCGCCGCGCCCAACAGATCGCTCATCATGCCGAGCAGATTGCGATCACGACAACAATAATGGAGCACGGTCTCAAGCCCGATCTCGCGCTCGACTAAGAGCGCCGTCGCTTGTGCGCCCATGCGCGTCTGCGCACGTGGGCCGTCGGGAATGTTGACAGCGTTGACGCCCGCATCCTTCAACAACCGAATTGACTCAAGCGTCTTTTCCGGCGCGCAGCCTTTCGGCGGCAAGACCTCGACGGTCGTGACAAACTCGCCGCGCGTGATCATGCGCGCCCAATTCGATCTCTCTTCAAGCGGTACGACGCGTATGTCTGCGGGCGTGAGTTCTTCGCCGCGCGCCGGTTGGGGCGCATGGAAAGAGACGCGCTGGCGACGCGGTGAGACGGCGCGCACAGCACCGGCGATCAACTTAATGTGGGCTGGCGTCGTGCCGCAGCAGCCGCCGACAAACTTGACGCCCGCCTGTATCAAACGCTTCGCATACTTCGCCATGTATTCGGGCGAGCACATATAAAACTGTCGCCCTTGCACATCGCGCGGCAGGCCCGCATTTGGCTGTGCCGAGAGTTTTTTATTCGTGACGTCGCGCATCTTCTCGATGGCGTTCAAGACGATGGCTGGGCCGACGCCGCAGTTGAGGCCGATCACGTCCGCGCCCCATTCATCGAGTCGCGCGGTGAAGACTTCAGGCGTCGTGCCATAAGAAGTGTTGCCGTCCATCTGGATCGTCATCTGTGTAATGATGGGCAGATCGCACAACTCGCGGACGGCGCGGATCGCTTGTCTGATCTCTGAGATGTCCGAGAAGGTTTCGAGCACGAACAGATCAACACCGCCTTCAACGAGCGCCTCAGCCTGCGCCTTGAACATCTCTTTGGCTTCATCGAAAGAGGTCGGCCCGTAAGGCTCGATGCGCAAGCTCAGAGGGCCGATTGCGCCCGCGACGTAAGCGCGCGTGCCGGCCGCTTCGCGCGCCAGACGCGCGGCGGCGATGTTGATCTCGCGCAAGCGTGCGTCGAGGCCATACTGTTGCAAGTTGTGCGTGGTCGCGCCGAACGTGTTGGTCTCCAAGACCTCTGCGCCCGCGCGCACGTACTCCTCGTGCACCTCGCGCACCAGATCGGGATTCGTCAGATTCAACTCGTCGTACGAGCGATTGATATAGATGCCCTTGCTATAGAGCATCGTGCCCATCGCGCCATCGAAGACCGTGATCTGATCGCTGGCCAGTATTTCGCGGAAGTCATCCATAATAAAAATTCCCGCGCTAAACAACGCGGGACTTCTGAACAAATCGAAGTTGGTGGCTGAAAAGTGCCGAGCTGTTTAGCTGTTTATTTTACGTGGCCGCAAGTCGCCTTAACTCACCACGTTTGTCATTGGCGCTTATACGCCGTGAAGCATAACCCTGTCAAGTTTGCATCGGTGCTACTTGCGCAAGGCGGTAATGACTTCAACTTCCTTATCGGTTGGCAATCTTCCGACCCAAGCTTGTGTCACCACGCCTTGATCGTTGACCAGCAAAATCGTCGGCGTGCCGCTTATGCCAAGTGCGCCGAGCGAGGTTTGCCTGACATCTTTGATTGGCACGCCCAAGCGATTTAGATAGGCGCGACTGTCGGCTACAGTGCCGGGCAAGACGGCGGCCAACTCGGTGTCGCTCTGCGCGTCTTGCTCTTTAACCAATCGTTGATAGAACGGGGCGCTGTCCGAACAGAGGTGACAGCCATCGCGCAGCACAAGCAAGAGGGTCTGCTTATTCTGCGCCCAATTCATGCCAGCAAGTGGGATAGTTGAGCCGACCTTTAGTCCGATAGGCTTTGCTTGTGCAGCTAGAATTTTAGTGAAGTTGGAATACGGTAAAGACCATCTGTTAACAAACCCGTACATTGCGCTGAATTCACTAACAGCCTGATTTTGCGCGCCAGATGAGGCAGCCACTTGCAGGAACACGTCCCACGCCCAACGTCCGGGCTGCGCCCCGTGCGCGTCATAGACCTTCGTCCTGTAACGGAAACGATTGCCATACATATCAATTCGTTTGGCTTCTTTGTAATCGAGATCAATTCGCACGACACCGAGCGACGGCAGCGGGTGCAGTTCATTCGATTCAGAGATGCCGTTATGATTCGTGTCTTGCCAGAGGCGCAAAGAGGTGAAGTTGGAATCGCTCTTGTCAATCACACCATCACCGTTGCCGCCCTGTGCTGGCTTGTCGTACCAAGCTAGAGCAAGGAAGCCATTCTTCGCCTGTCCTGCTTGCGGCTGTGGCTGCGCGGTGAAATTGCCGAACA